>JANNUH010000074.1:0-42706 GCA_031395015.1 Desulfobacterales bacterium
GACCGCCATGAACTCGCTCATTCTTCGCTCAAACAGCATGGCGGCTTAACCGCTACGGTAATCAAGAATTTGTAAGCAAAAATCCATAATGCTCCCGTAAGGCAATCACCCTTGCACTGGAAGATGTCGCAAGTTCCTAATTGCTTTTTTGCAAGATCACCTGAAAACCCAATCCATGTCAGAGTGATAAACAAACACTATCATTGGTGGAATTTATTCTTTGTTTGGGATTCGGGGGATTTCCAGTGGAGGTTTGATTGCCTTTCTGAACTTTAAAAAATCGTTCAGGCACTATGGAGTGCAAGGTGATCAGACCGGAACGGGTATTGGCGTAAATTGGTTGGAAAATATGATTCTTATGGCAAATATCCAGTTAAACTTTTTTCAGGGATAATCATCCTGCCCCATTCCGGCCGGGACATTGATAAGATGAAGGGCTCTGAAAATTTTACTTTTTTAAAATGTATATCTGCGTTATAGTCCGGATGCGTCATCGTTTTGAAGGCCTTCGCATAATTTATAATTTATCAGGAGAAGAGGATGCTGAAAGATTTAAGTTTAGGGAAAAAACAGATGGCTGGGTTTTTTCTGGTAAGTGCTATAACCATCATGGTTTCCTTAGTTGGAATTTTTGGGTTAAACTCAATCAGGACTCATTTTCAAGGTGCCATAGAATCTGCACCGCTCATTGATGCGGCCATGGAAATGAAGCTTTCCGTGGCAAGGGACATGCAGATGATCATGGAGCTTCTGGCTTCCCAATCAAAGGAAGACCTGGATAAGACCTGGAAAAAACATGAAGCCTTTGCCGAACACTTTGATACCTTTGCAAAGGCCATGCTGGAAGGGGCAAAAACAGAAGAAGGCATGATTTATCCTGCCAAGGATGAAAAACTAAGAGATACCGTCAAAACGGCTGATGAATTTCATAACAATGAATTTCAACCCAGGATAAAAAAAATCTATGACCTTCAGGCCAGAAAAATTTCAGGAGCCGACATTGACCCTGGATATATGAGCAAGCTGGATGTTGAAGCCGATGATGTCGGTGAAAAAACCATGAAACTGATCGGTACTGTCGAGGATGTTGCAAGACAAGAGATTCAGATGGCCCAGAAAAAAACTTCGGATACAACCAGCTTTCAGATCAACCTGATGATTATTATCAGTATTGTGGGTATTGTCTTATCTGTTCTGCTCGGACTTTTCATCACCCGGTTGATCACAAAACCCATTGCCCTGGCCAATGAGTTTGCAGGCCGGGTTGCCGCTGGAGATCTTACCCATCGGATAGATATGGATCAGAAGGATGAGATCGGGACCCTTGTCAAATCCCTGAACCTCATGTCTGAAAAATTACAGAAGATGTTCAAGGATGTTAAAGAGGGTGTGGGAACATTGGCGTCTTCCTCCACGGAACTATCTGCTGTTTCCGATCAAATCACATCAAATTCCGAGAAAACTGCAGAAAAATCCAATACTGTTTCTGCTGCGGCTGAAGAAATGAGTGCCAATCTGAACAGCGTGGCAGCCGCAACCGAACAGGCCACGGTTAATTTTCAGATGATTGTATCGGCTGCCGAAGAGATGACGGCCACCATCCAGGAAATTTCAAAGAACACGGCAAAGGGAAGTCAGATCACACAAAATGCTGTTAAGAATGCCCGTGAGGCGTCGGGAAAGGTGGAAAGGCTCGGCAGGGCGGCAAAAGAAATCACCAAAGTGACGGAAACCATTTCAGATATTTCCGAACAGACCAATCTTCTGGCCCTGAATGCCACAATTGAAGCGGCAAGGGCAGGCGAGGCCGGCAAAGGATTTGCCGTTGTTGCAGGAGAAATAAAGGTCCTGGCCCAGCAGACAGCCCAGGCCACCAGTGAAATTAATGAGAAAATTTCCGGGGTCCAGGACACATCAAAGGAAGCAGCAGGAGCCATTGAGGCCATTGTCGGCATCATCAATGAGATTGATGAAATCGTCACCTCGGTTGCCGCAGCAATTGAAGAGCAGTCGGCCACAACACGGGAAATTTCCGGCAATGTTTCCCAGGCCGTCTCAGGAATTCAGGAGGTCAATGACAATATGAATCAGATATCTGCCGTGACCGGGGAGATTACCCGGAATATTACGGACGTCAGTCAGGCAGCAGATGAAACCAGTGCCGGCAGCCGTCAGGTGAACGAAAGTGCCGTGGAATTGTCAAAGCTTGCCGAAAAATTGAACCAGATGGTGGGCCAGTTTAAACTCTGATTTCAGAAAGATGACACTTAAACCGTCTCCTGGAGACGAATGTAAAAAGATGAATGATTCCGAAGAAACCCTGGAAATTTACCGGGCCTTTATTGATAACAGTCCGCTTCTTTTTTACCGGACCGACAGGGAAGGCCGGATTTCTTATATTTCCCCTTCAGTTTACCCATTGTCCGGGTATACGGTTGAAGAAGCCATTGGAATGAAAATGGCGGACGAGATTTATCTTTATCCTGAAGAACGGGAAAGTTTTCTTTCAGCCCTTCATGAAAAAGAACAGGTAAGCAATTTTGAAGCCCGGTTGAAACGAAAGGACGGCTCCATATGGTGGGCATCCTCAAACGCATATTTTTTCAGGAACAGGGAAGGGAAAATTCTGGGTGTTCAAGGCATAATCCGTGATATCAGCGAGCTAAAGATTGCCGACGAAGCCTTGCGAGAAAGTGAAGAGCGGTTTCGGCTGGCATTCCATACCAGCCCGGATTCCATCAATCTGAACCGGGTGTCCGACGGCGGGTTTATTGACATCAACGAGGGATTTACAGAACTCACCGGATATACCCGCGATGAGGTCATGGGGAAAAGTTCGCTGGACATCAATATCTGGGAAAATCCTGAAGATCGGAAGCACCTGGTGGACGGTTTGATGAAAAGAGGCCATGTAAAAAACCTGGAGGCCCGATTTGTCCGGAAAAATGGGGATGCAGGGATCGGCCTAATGTCCGCCCGTGTCCTTTGCATCAAAGGTGAAAATGTAATTCTGTCCGTGACACGGGATATTTCCGATTTAAAACAGGCCCAGGAAATAATGATTCAGTCGGACAAGATGTTTTCCATCGGCGGGCTTTCAGCCGGTATGGCCCATGAGATCAACAATCCCCTGGCCGGGATGATGCAGAATGCCGAGCTCATGATCCGGCGCCTGACAGATGCACAACTGCCGGCCAACCGGGTGGTTGCAGAAGAAACAGGCCTTGATATGGATGCCTTAAGAATTTATATGGAAAAACGAGGGGTGCCGGATATGGCGGATGCCATCAAAGCATCCGGCATCCGAATGGCGGATATTGTTAAAAATATGCTTGGTTTTTCTCGTAAAAGCGATGCCCGGCAGGTATCCTCCCATTCAATTTCCGAGCTTCTGGATAAAACCCTGGAACTTGCCGGAACGGATTTTGATCTTAAAAAACATTATGATTTTAAAAGAATCGAAATAAAAAAAGAGTATGAAGAAGGGGTGCCCCTTTTTCCCTGTGAAGCGGGAAAAATACAGCAGGTCTTTTTGAACTTATTGAATAATGGAGCCCAGGCCATGCAGGCGGCAGGGGTCCTGCATCCTTTATTCATATTGCGGACAGGGTTTGACCCCCAGAGAAACATGGTTTTTGCAGAGATAGAAGACAATGGTCCGGGTATGGATGAAAAAACACAGAAAAGAATTTTTGAGCCCTTTTTCACAACAAAACCGGTGGGTGTCGGGACAGGTCTTGGCTTGAGCGTGTCATATTTTATCATTACCAAAGACCATGGCGGTGAGATCAGCGTTGAATCAAGGCCTTTTCTCGGAACAAAATTCATTGTGCGGCTGCCGCTGAAAGGGTAAGAAAAAGACATGGAAAAATCACCCTTGCCAAAGCACCTGCGGCAAATGCTTCCAAATATTGTATAATTATGCTACCAACAGGAAAGATTTTAATTTAACGCTTGAGCAATTTTTTATCAAAAGGTTGACAATAAAATGGAAAATGAGACCAAAAATAAATTAAGCCCGCCTGTTATGAGCCCATACATTTTTACAATCCTGTTGCTGGGTTTTGGGTTATGGTGCTTCTGGGACGGTTGGCTGACGACGGACCCTGAAATGTTGAAACATGCTAATTTTAACCGGGTATTGAGCGCCATCCTGCTTCCCTGGGGGATTTATGATTTTTTTAAACTCAGGAAAAAACAGAAAAAAGAAGCAGAAAATAAATAAATGGATAAGACCCTTTTAAAAGAGATACAAAAACGCAGAACCTTTGCCATCATCAGTCATCCCGATGCAGGGAAAACCACGCTTACGGAAAAGCTCCTCTTATTTGGCGGGGCCATACAACAAGCTGGGGCAGTCAAATCCAAGAAAATTACAAAGGCAGCCACCAGCGATTTTCTGGCCATTGAGCAGGAAAGGGGCATCAGCGTTTCTTCTTCTGTCATGAAATTTAATTATAAAGGATATGAGATCAACCTTCTTGATACGCCGGGGCATAAGGATTTTTCCGAAGATACATATCGGGTGCTGACGGCCGTCGATTGCGCCATCATGATCATTGACAATGCAAAGGGAGTGGAACCCCAGACTGAAAAGCTCATGGAAGTCTGCCGCATGAGAAATACTCCCATCATTACCTTTATAAATAAGCTGGACAGAGAAGGCCTGGAACCCCTGGATATTTTCGAGGATATTGAAAATAAACTCCAGATAGAGTGCATTCCCTTGACCTGGCCCATCGGTATGGGCAAGCGCTTTAAAGGGGTTTATAATCTTGAAAAAAAAGAATTCGGCCTATTTTCTCCCGGTTACACACCTAAAGACGATGACGGGATTTTCATTGATGATCTTTCAGACCCAAGGCTGGATGATCTGATTTCAGAAAGCCAGGCTGGTCAGCTCAGAAATGATGTGGATTTAATTTCAGGTGCCTGTGAACCCTTTGATATGAATCTGTATCTTAACGGAACCCAGACCCCTGTTTTTTTCGGGTCGGCCATCAACAATTTCGGGATCAGAGAAATGCTGGACGCTTTTGTCAGAATCGCCCCGCCTCCGGGAAAGCGCCAGGCTGCCACAAGAGCAGTGGAGCCCCATGAAACCGATTTTTCAGGATTCACCTTTAAAATCCAGGCCAATATGGACCCGGAACACCGGGACAGAATTGCGTTTTTCAGGATATGCTCAGGAAAATTCACCAAGGGCATGAAGGTCAGGCATCACAGGATTGGAAAAGAAATAAAGATTTCCAATGCCACCATTTTCATGGCCCAGGAACGAAATAATATTGAGGAAGCCTGGCCCGGAGATATCATCGGTATCCATAACCACGGTACTATTAAAATCGGGGATACTTTTACCAGCCGGGAGCCTTTGAAATTTTTAGGCATTCCCAATTTTGCACCCGAGCATTTCAGGCGGGTGATCTTAAAAGATCCGTTAAAGGCCAAGGCCTTGCAAAAGGGCCTGGTTCAACTGGCAGAAGAGGGCACCATCCAGGTATTCCGACCCCTGACCGGAAATATGTATGTTATCGGGGCCGTGGGAGTGCTTCAGTTTGAAGTCACCATGGCAAGACTCAAGGCTGAATATGCAGTGAATGCCACCTATGAAACCATTGATCTGTCCATTGCCAGATGGGTCACCTGTGAGGATGAAAAGGTTTTCAAGGAATTTAAAAGGAAAAATGAATCCCGATTGGCAATAGATTCCGAAGGTTGGCTGACTTTTTTGACCACCAGTGAATACCAGCTCGGATTTGCCATGGAGGACTGGCCCCTTATTAAATTTCATAAGACAAGGGAATATAACTGAGGGATCAGTGATTAACAGAACAGGAACATGTAAAAATAAATTGAGAACTGAACAATTTTTTTACGGGCAATTGAGGAAAACCTAAATTCTTTTTTTGTCTGTAATTTATTGTAATCATTGTTTATTCAGGTTTTTTTATTTTTTTATGTTGATAAACCTTTCAAATATTGTTAACTTTCCACTCTAAAAATTTGATTGCAGGATATTTTAATCCATAACAGGATTGCAACAAATCTATATGTATCGTTAACATAACAGTATTTTTAAAGGAAAAAATAAATGGCAGAACAACGAATTCACAATTTCAACGCCGGGCCTGCTGTATTGCCGTTGCAGGTTCTGGAAGAAATACAGGCTAATTTTTTAAATTTTGATCACTCCGGTATGTCCATCACGGAAATCAGTCATAGGTCTTCATATTTTGATAAAGTGATCAATGATGCGGTGGAGCGGACCAAACGGCTTTTAAAACTGGATGACCGGTATCATGTGCTGTTTTTGCAGGGTGGGGCTTCCCTTCAGTTTGCCATGGTTCCCATGAATTTTTTAAAGGGGAATGATTCGGCAGACTATGTCAATACCGGGACATGGGCAACAAATGCCATAAAAGAAGCAAAGGTTTTAAAAAAAAATCATAGGGTAGTAGCATCTTCAGAAGACAAGGATTTTTCATATATCCCAAGGGATATTCAATTTTCAGCAGATACGAAATTTGTTCATCTGACATCCAATAATACCATCAAGGGCACCCAGTATAATCAATTTCCGGACACAAAGGGGATTCCCATTGTCTGTGATATGTCTTCAGATATTTTATCACGACCCCTTGATATGGAAAAATTCGGCTTGATTTATGCCGGAGCCCAGAAAAATCTCGGGCCGTCCGGAACCTGCATGGTGATTATCCGTCAGGATATGCTGGATATGGAAAATGAGGATCTGCCCACCATGCTGAGATACTCAACCCATGCATCAAAAAATTCCATGTACAATACTCCTCCCTGTTTTGGAATATATACCATTGATCTTGTATTGAAATGGATTGAAGAGGAAATCGGCGGTCTTGAAAAAATGGAAGAACATAATGTCAAGAAGGCCGATGTTCTTTATGATTTCATGGATTCCGGCAGTTTTTACAGACCCACGGCAGAAAAATATTCACGGTCCCTGATGAATGTGACCTTCAGGCTGCCCACAGAAGATCTGGAGAAAAAATTTATTTTACAGGCCACTGAAAAAGGCTTTGGCGGGCTTAAGGGTCACCGGTCCGTGGGGGGGTGCAGGGCTTCTATCTATAACGCAGCAAGCATGGAAAGCATAAAGGCATTGGTTCAGTTTATGGATTTATTTGAAAAGGAGAACAAAAAATGAAAGTTCTTGTCAGCGATACAATGGATCAAGAAGGCATTGATATATTCAGAAACCAGGAAGGCATTGAACTGGATGTTATAACAGGGTTGAAGCCGGATGAATTAAAGGAAATCATAGGCCGATATGACGGGCTTGCCATCCGGAGTGCAACCAAAGTGACCAGGGATATCCTGGATGCCGCCACCAACCTTAAGGTGATTGCAAGGGCCGGGATCGGACTTGATAATGTGGATATCCCGGAAGCCACTAAAAAAGGGGTGGCCGTAATGAACACCCCTGGTGGCAATACCGTGACAACGGCCGAACATGCCATTGCCATGATGATGGCATTGACAAGAAATATCCCCCGGGGTACCCAGTCCATGAAAGAAGGGCGCTGGGAGAAAAAAAATCTGGAAGGAAGGGAGATCAGCAATAAAATACTGGGAGTACTCGGATTCGGAAATATCGGTTCCATTGTGGCAACCCTTGGAAAAGGGTTGAAAATGAGGGTGATTGTCTTTGATCCCAATATTTCTTCAGAGCATATTGAAAAGGCAGGATTTGAGTTTGTTACCCTGGATGACTTATTCAAACGCTCTGATTATATCACCATCCATGTTCCTAAAATGGATGCCACTGTTAATCTTCTCGATGCCAAAGCCTTTGCAAAGATGAAAGATGGGGTCATGGTCATCAATTGTGCCAGGGGAGGAATCATTCATGAGCCTGCCTTGTATGATGCCATAAAATCAGGCAAAGTGGGAGGGGCAGCCCTTGATGTATTTGCCACCGAACCTCCGGGAGATCATCCTCTGCTTACGCTTGACCAGGTGATTGCAACCCCTCATCTTGGAGCTTCCACCAAAGAAGCCCAGACCAATGTGGCGGTTGCGGCAGCCAACCAGATTATTGCTTATTTACTTCATGATACAATTATTAATGCGGTCAATGTTCCCTCTGTCACCGGCGAAGTCCTGAAACAGTTGAAACCCTTTTTATATCTTGCAGAAAAAATGGGCATCATGCAGGGGCAGTTGACAAAGGGCGGAATCAAATCCGTTGATATTGAATATATCGGCCAATTCCCCGACCTTGATCTGAAACCCATCACCATAACAGCCATCAAAGGACTGCTTTCACAATTTGTCCAGCATGAAGTCAATTCCGTAAATGCCATATCTTTTGCCAATGGGCTTGGAATTAAAATTTCCGAATCCACTTCAAAGGAAGCCGGCAATTTTTTGAACCTTATCCGGATCACCCTGGTCTCCGATGAACAGACCAATATCCTTGAAGGAACAATTTTCGGAAAGGATGATGCAAGAATTGTAAGAATCAATAAATTCCGGTTGGAAGTTATTCCCGAAGGGCACCTGGCCCTGATCCATAATGTGGATAAGCCCGGCTCCATCGGCTCCATGGGAGTTACTCTGGGAAAACACAGTATCAATATTGCAAGGATGACTGTGGGGAGAGAAGATGAAGGAGATAGAAATATTATCTTCCTGAGCACGGATACTCCGGTTCCTCCTGAAGTCATAAAAGAAATTGAATCATTACCCCTTGTCATCAGCATGACAACGTTTAATCTATAGCGATAACGCTTAAGACCCCTTGAATTTTTTCCATATTTTCAAGGGGTCTTTTTATAATAAGGTTTATTGTGAACCTGGTGCTTTTAAACAATACGGATTTTAGCGACCCCAAGACCGTTGTACTGAAAGGTCGACGATTAAAACATCTATTATCCGTAAACAAAGTAAATGAAAAGGACAGTCTGGTTTGCGGTCTTTTAAATGGTAAGATCGGAACCGCCGTGGTCGAAAAACGATCTGAATCTTTTCTTGAGATGACGGTTGAACTTGATCAGGACCCTCCTGAATCTCTGCCTTTAACCCTTGTGCTGGCCCTGCCGAGGCCAAAGATGCTGAAACGGATCATCGAGACCGTCACAACACTTGGTGTCAAGCATATTTATCTGATCAATTCATGGCGGGTGGAAAAAAGTTTCTGGCAAAGTCCGCTGCTTGACATGAATGCCCTGGAAAAGCAGATGATCCTGGGTTTGGAACAAAGCCGGGATACGATGATGCCCAAAATTGTTCAAAAACGGTTTTTTACAAAATTTGTAACAGAAGAACTCCCCCTGATTTCAAAAAACAGCACCCGGATTACTGCCCATCCAAAAGCGGGTAATATCTGCCCAATAAGCATTAATAAAGAAACAACCCTGGTCATCGGCCCTGAAGGCGGTTTTATTGATATTGAGATCGAAACCCTTGAAAAACAGGGTTTTTTATCATGTCATATCGGACCCAGAATATTAAAGGTGGAAACGGCCGTAACCTTTCTGATCTCCAGATTATTTTCATGATCAGGCTCTTGAATCTTCTTTCTGGCGTAAATTTACGGACGAGAAATAACGGTTGGAATAAATATAAAAGGAAACAATTCTATGAAAAATGAAAAGAAAATCGATATGGAACGACAATTGTCCTATGACAGCCTGCCGCCAAGTATCAGAGAAGCCATGACAGAAGAAGAAAAACAACTCTTCCTGTATGCTGAGGAATGGCCGGAAGCGCTCTTTGATAAACTGGAAGAATTTATTGTCAAAGATTAAAATTGACAGTCAACTGGGGCATTAATCCATGGATCACAGTTCAAGATGTTTTTAAAATTGAAGCGTGCTTTGTGATCTTGCTGTAGGACATTTTTAAAAGATCAATTGATTTTGAGGCTGTGATATCCAGACAGGGCCTGTATTTTTCTGATATTATCAGAATTTTCTTCCCAATAGTATCGCCTGCCATGGAAAAATCAATATTACACAATTCATCTGAAAAAGAACAAATAAGCCGTTGCACGTCCTCGGCAGTCAGTTTGTTTTTTAAAAGATCAAAATTTGAGATGGGCTTCATGCCGGAAACAATGGATTGAGGAAGATTCCATCCGGATACAAAATATCTTCCAAGCTCACTGTAAGTCATTCCAATGATGGATTTTGAAGCCAGTTCCCTTGATATTTTTTTTTCATCAATTATAATCTCAATATCAATGTACACAATAGGCGAAAAAAGGGCTACCAGGTATTCACCAATATCATAGAGCATGGCAATAATCTGAACGGCTTCAGCATCTTTTATCTTCTTGTCAATTGCAAACTCACGGGCAATAATGCTTCGCTGAAGTGATTTTTGGGCCTTGTCCTTTAAAATTTGAGTATTGGCGATACCCTTCATGATTTCATAAATTTTCAGGCTTGCCGCAGCAAGTTTTATCTCTTCAGTTCCAAGGATAAAAATTGCCTCGGAAATGGTTGTGATCCCCTTATTTGAAAATTGTCCGTAAAATGAAGAGTTTGCAAGTTTAAGCAGTTTGGTTGTCAGTGCCATGTCTTTTAATATCACATCGGCTATGTCGCTTGCCGAAGAATATTTCATCATTAAGATCTGATTCACATCCCTTATCTGGTGTGCAAAGGATAAAAATGGACCATCTTTCATGATATTGCCATAAAGTGTCTGTATAAAATCTTTATGGTCGATCTTGTTTTCATAAGAATCCCCATGTTCCGGAAATGGAGCCGGCCCGTTTTCTGAGGCAAAATCAATCCGGTCCAATTCAATACCTGCATGGGGTGTCACAGAAGTCGTCATTATTTCTCCACAATAAAAAACAAAACTTGAAAAACCTTTTTAATCAACACTATAATACAATCATGATAGTCTTTTTTTCTTTTCTCTTCAATTGGTTTATAAAAAGTGGTTTATAAAAGGTTCATAAAAGGGTGGCCATATCGAAAAAACAAAAGACATATTCCTTGAATTGAAAAACAGGGTTGAAAAAAATCGATTATCTTTTTCAAATTCCAATATGGTCAGGATGAGGGAGGCCATACGATATTTAACACCTGAAAAGCTTGAAATTTTTATTAAAATTCCTTTTCTCCTGCATATTAATTCTCCTGAATATCCAGGATATACAGAACCTGACATCTCCTCCCACGGAATCTGGAATTTTGAAAACTCAGGGTTTTATAAAGAAGCTGCAAATACAAGCCTTTTCCCAAAATCCATCATTGAGACTGCTGGACAAGATACCCCCTCCATTCTCGGCCTTTATCATATCGGGAGCCTGGGGACCTTCACCCAGTCAAAGGGATCTGATTTTGATTTCTGGATCATGATTGATAAAAAGAAATTTCCAAAAAAAAGATTTGATTGTTTTGAAAATCGGCTGGACGCCATTTTGAAATATTGCCGGGAGGCCTATCAACAAGAAGTGACCTTTTATGTCATGGATCAGAAAGATATCAGGAATAACTGCTATTCTTTGTTTGACGATCAGGAAACACTTGACGCCCCTAGAATTTTTTTAAAAGAAGAATTTTATCGGACCTTTCTGATGATAGCCGGTAAAATCCCCCTCTGGTGTGTATTGCCTGATTTTCATGATATTGAAAAAAATCAAGGCATGAATATGGACGGCATAACCGCACAGGTGTTATCCATGTATGATGATCTGATGGATCTTGGCCGGATATCAGCCATCCCCATGGAAGATGTGCTTAAGGGACTTTTATGGCATATTTGCAAGTCTGAATATGATCCTGTCAAAGCCATAATCAAAGCTACGATGATATTCAGCTATGGTTTTGGCGATGGAAATCATAGGAGGCTGTTATGTGATAAAATTAAAGAAGGATATGAAAAAGCCGGGATTGATGATTTTTCTGTGGATCCTTATAAACTTTTATTTGATCAGATACTTGAATTCCAGGCTACAAAAGATCCAAGAGGGCTCAACCTGATTAAAAATGCTATTTTTTTCAGATTATGCGAATACCCTGATGTCATAATACCGGAGCAGGGCACTCCCAAGAGAAATCTGCTTGAAAAATATATCCGGCTGTGGAAATTAAATCAGAATCAGGTGGGAAAGCTTTTATCCTATCCATCATGGTCGGAATCTGAAAAGCTTCTACTGGAAAAAGCTTTAATTCAGCGACTGGCCCAGATGTATAATCATGCCCTCAAGGAGACGGAAAGACAAAAAACCATCCTTGATTTCGGAAAAGAAAAAAGAAACTGGATCATGTTGAAGAATAAAACCAGGGCACGTCTCAACAAAAATCCGGGCAAAATTCCTGAATGTTCCACCTATATGAAACGGAGACGATATTCACATCACAGGATAATAAAAAGAAAGGACTTCTGGGAACTCAATGTAAGGTTGGAGTCTGGGCAGGATATAGATAATTTGTATCAGCATTCAAATTTATTGGGGGTGCTGGGATGGATTCTGGAAAACCACCTTTATAATCGGCATATGGCAACCATGACCATAGAATCCGACTTGAATCTCTTCGAATCCGTTAATGACCCGGTTGATCCTGACAAATTGTATCTGGCCTTTCAGCCGTTAAAACCCCTTTCGGATAAAAATTTTGAACAAGACCTTCTTGTTGAAAAAATACTTGTCCTTATTTTGTATCATCGGTTGGGACAAAAAACTTTTATCAGCAATGCTGAATTTTTGATTTCCAATACATGGGGCGAGCTTTTTTTTGATAAAATCAGTTTCCCTTCTCAGAGTTCAAGAAATGAACAATGCCGGGAAATGGCAGAATTGATGGCAGGATATTCACATAAAAACCTAAGACTCTATATTTATCAATATTCAGATTGCCATGATCCGGAAATTGTTTATGAACTTAAAAAAGCTTACAGCCGTATTGCATTTGAAGTTCAGGATATATTAGAGTCACAAAAAAAACCATATCTGGACAGGTTATAGGGTATAAAATGGAGCATAAACAGATTCTTCTGGTCAATGATGACAAAAATGAATTGACCCGATTATGTGCAGTTATAAAAACCTTGGGCTTTAGTCAGGTTGCTTTGGCGGATGGGGGTGAGAGCGCCCGGGTCACTCTGAAATCAAAGAAAATGGATTGTATCATCAGTGCCTATGAAATGAAAGAAATGTCAGGTCTTGTACTTCTGAAGATTATCAGGCAGGAAAACCTTAATTCCGACACCCCGTTCTTTCTGACGGATAATGCCTTTACAACGGTTAAAGTGCTTCGGGCCGGCCAAGCAGGTGTAACCGGACTGTTTGTGATACCCTATAATGAAAAAGGAATGGCCAGGAAATTTTCCCTGACCCTTGAAAACAAGGAAGACCCGGTAATCCACAGGGCATTGAAAACAATGGAAAGCGGGTTACGCCTGATTGAAAAAAAAGAATATGAAAAGGCGCTTCAGGTATTTACAAACCTCATTAATCAAAGAGAGAACCCTGAATATTATTTTAATATCGGCTATATCAAAGCATCCCAGGGAAAGCACAGCGAAGCCATTGAAGCCTTTTCCATGGCGACAAAATTAGACAGACTGTTTGCCAGGGCCTATGAAGAAATGGGAAGGGTGTATAAGCTTTTAGGGGATCTTGTAAAGGCAGAGGAGTATATGCGGCTGGCAGCGGAAATTTATATGGATGCGGATAAAATTGGGGAAGCCGAAGAAATTCTGGATGAGATTCTTAAATCCGGCACAAACTCCCTTAATGTGTTTAATACGCTGGGAGTCCTGTATCGGAAAAAAGGAGACCCCGTAATGGCCCTTTCCCATTATCAGAAAGCATTGAAAGTACATCCGGATGAACCCTATATTTACTATAATATCGGGAGGCTTCATCTGGATATGAAAGAAACAAAAAAAGCCAAAGAGTTTTTCAAAAGGGCTCTGGAAAAAGATCCTGGGTTTGATGAGGCAAAGCAGGTGATCAAGGCCATTGATCTTGGGATAGTTTAAAAAATCGATAACCCGGCACTTTCCTTTTTGGCCTCAAGATATTCCCATCTTTCATAAAAGGCATGAACCTGCTCCTGCGCATCTTTCAACTGAGAACAACAATGATTCATTTTATCTATATTCTTCATGATTTCAATTTCCTGTATTTTTGCAGAAAGTTTTTCAACTTCCTTTTCCGCTGCCAGGATTTTCTCTTCAATATGATCCAGTTCAAATTTATCTTTAAAGGAAAAATTGACGACCCGGCACTGTTTTTTTTTCTCAACCTTTTTTGTTTTTTCAGGCTTTTCCAAAAGAGTTTGCCGATGCTTGATCACCTGATCAAAATTTGCAAAAAAATGAGCATCTGAAATCGGATCTAAATAAAGTATCCTATGACAGACCTTATCCATGAGATAACGGTCATGGGATACGATAACAATGGCCCCTGCAAATTGCCGGATGCTCTCCTCAAGAACTTCAAGAGACAGGATATCAAGATCATTGGTGGGTTCATCCAGAAGGAGAACATCGCAGGGGGTCAGCATGATATTTGCAAGAAGAATCCGTGCTTTTTCTCCACCCGAGAGCTTTTTAACAGGCATATCCAGTTGATCCGGCATAAACAGGAATCGCTTGGCCCAGGTGACAATATGGATGCTGCTGCCCTTATAATTCACGCTGTCACCCCCTGCCGGATTCAGCGCATCTTTTAGTGTTGAGTCAGGATTCAGTTTTGATCGGTTTTGATCAAACACTGCAAGTTTCAAATCCTGAACCCATTCGATTTTTCCTTCATCCGGTTGAATTTTTTTTTCAAGTATGGATAAAAAAGTAGACTTCCCCGTACCGTTTTCACCCACAACGCCCAGGACAAATCCCGGCCTGAGTTCAAATGTAATATCTGAAAATAAAGGTTTGCCATTCATGACTTTTTTTAAATGATAGGCTCTTAAAAGAGATTTTGTCTGTCTGCCCGTTGAATCAAAATCAATATCAAGTTTTGCCGTGGCTTTGTTTCTTTCTTTCAGGGCATATAATTCCATCTTGAGATTCTCGGCCTGCTCAATTCTGTATTTTGCCTTTGTGCTTCTTGCCTTTGCTCCTTGTTTAAGCCATTCATCTTCCCTTCTCATCTTGCCGGCCAGGGAAATTTGTTGCTTTTCCTGTGATAGGAGAAAATTTTGTCTTTCCTTTTCAAATTTTTTATATTGTCCCTGGATTTTAAAATATCCGGATGGATAGTATTGTCCGATTTCCATGATATTTAAGCAGACATTCTCAAGAAACGATCGGTCATGGCTGACAACAATAAATGAAAACCTGGCTGATTTTAAGACATCCTCCAGCCACAAAATCCCATTAATATCAAGATGATTGGTAGGTTCATCCAATAAAAGAAGGTCTGGCCGGCAACAGAGTGCCCGGGTAATGGAAAGCTTTTTTTTCCAGCCTCCGGATAAATCCGAAGCCGTAAGATTCGGATCTGGAAATCCGGTTTTCCCCAATGCTTTCTGAACAATCCGGTGCCGCTCTTTTTCATCAAAGGGGCTATCTTTTAAGCAGTTATATAAATGATCTTCAATTGTTTTGTCGGGATCAAGATGGTCTTCCTGGGGAAGATAAACAAATCTTAATCCTGTCTTGGTGATCAGTTCACCCGTATCCGGCTTAACTTCCCCGGCTATGAGTTTTAACAGCGTGGATTTGCCGGAACCATTCATACCGATAAGGCCTTGTTTCTCGTTTAATTTGAAATCAAAGGAAAGATCCTGGAACAGGGTGTCATCCCCATAGGTTTTTGAAATATTTTTCAGGCTGAAAATCAGGCTCATAATGCGCTCTTTTAAATATGGTTTAGAGTTTTGGTCAATGTCTACAGTATAACGGTCTAAAAATCAAATCGATAGATTAAGCCATTGATTTGTATTGCCAAGATATTATAATGCTTTTTTAGCAGGAAAAATCCAGAATAATTTTTTCTTGAAGTTTTTTTTAGATGATCGGAGAATGTTTCTATCATGAGAATTCTTGTTGTTGAAGATGATATCAAGATTGCAGAATTTATTCAAAAAGGCCTTAAATCATCCGGGTTTGCTGTTGACCATGCCGATACAGGAACAATGGGATTTGAAATGGCATTTGATAATCCCTATGATGCAATGATTGTGGATATTATGCTGCCTGAAATGGATGGCATTTCTCTGATCAAAACGATTCGCAAGGAAATGAACAATACCCCGATTATCATCCTGAGTGCACGGGACAGGGTGGATGACAGGGTAAACGGCCTTCATGCCGGTGCCGATGACTATCTGACGAAACCTTTTGCTTTTTCCGAACTCCTTGCAAGAGTGCAAGCTCTTATCAGGCGGGCCGGGAATGTAACAGATCCTGTAAAGCTATCCTATGCAGACTTAACTATTGATATCCTGAAACGGCAGGTAAAACGCAAAAATGAAATAATTGAGCTTCAGCCGCTGGAATTTTCTCTTCTTGAGTATCTGTTGCGGAACAGGGAAAGGGTGGTTTCAAAAACAATGATCATGGAGCATGTCTGGAATTATAATTTTGATCCCATGACCAATGTGGTTGAAGCACGCATCTGCAGGTTAAGAGATAAAATCGATAAAGATTTTGAACCCAAATTGATTCATACGGTTCGCGGTGCAGGATATGTCCTGAAAAAAGAATGAAGCATAAAATTTTCAATACCATTGCCTTCAGGATGACGCTTTGGTTTACAGGCATTTTTACAATCTGCTCTATCTTTGTATTTCTATTATTTTATTATCTTGCCACCCAGACCATTCAAAACCAGATCGACCGGGAGCTTTCAGACCATGCTTCCAAATTCAGTGCCATTATCCATACCAGCGGATTAATGGGGGCAAGACAACTTGCAGTACTGGAAGCCCAGGCAGCCGGAGAAAAGCTGATTTTTTTCAGAATTGTTTATCCGAATGGGGAAGTCTTTGCCTCTTCCCGTATGTCCTATTGGAAGGATATTCATGTCAGTCAATCCGCCTTACAGAAATTAACTACTCAGAAAACTACTATTCTTGAAACCATTGAGATACCGTCCACTCATCAGAAAGCCAGAATTTTATACAGTTATGTGGCTGCCAATGCCATCCTGCAAACCGGTGTTGCCATGGACGGTTACTCAAAATTTCTAGCTACCTTTAAATTGGTCTTTATCAGTTCCATGGGGTTCATTGTTATTTTTTCTGCGGTTTCAGGATGGCTTCTGGTTACAAAAGCATTGTCGGGAGTTGCGACCATTACAAAGACCGCTCAAAATATTTCCGGCTCGAACCTGGAGGCACGCGTTCACGGAACAGGGAACAAAGATGAACTGGACCGTCTTGTTGTCACTTTCAATTCAATGCTGGACAGAATAGAAGAACTGGTAAAAAGTATCCGGGAAATTACGGATAATATTGCCCATGATTTAAAAAGCCCGGTTACAAGAATCAGAGGGTTTGCCGAACTTGCTCTTGTTCAGGAGGACAATATTGAAGATTACCGCATCATGGCTGCCAACACCATTGAGGAATCCGACCGGCTTCTGGATATGATTAATACCATGCTGATGATCTCAAAGGCCGAGGCCGGAGAAGGCGATTTCATTTTTCAGACAATCAATCTTACGAACATGATAAGAGAAGCCTGTGATTTGTTTGCTCCCCTTGCCGAAGATAAACATATTTCATTCTCCAATGAAATTAAAGAGCCTGTCTTTGTTGTCGCAGATATCAGATTGCTTCAAAGAACTTTTTCCAATTTATTGGATAATGCTATCAAATATACACCGGAGAATGGGGAAATTAATATCACTGCATTCATAGAAGATCAAACCGTCATCATAAAGATTTCAGATACAGGGATCGGCATCCCATATGAATTTCATGAAAAGATTTTTGAAAGATTTTACAGGATTGATTCTTCAAGAACAACTTCAGGAACCGGATTGGGGTTAAGTCTTGCGAGAACCATTGTCCGCCGGCATAAGGGGGATATTCATGTTATGAGTCACCCAAACATGGGTTCGGTATTTGAAGTAAGATTACCAATTAATAATCTCAAGATCATTTAACCGTCATTTTTCTGTATTATAATTTCAACTATGTATAAACCAATAACATTGGAGGGTATCATGAGACAGATAGGAAAAATATGGATTAGTTTAATTGTTATGGGCCTGTGGGCATTTCCGGTTCTGGAAAATATCAGTTATGCAGCGGTTCAGATGGTTCCCTCGGGTTTCACTGAAATTGCCAAGCAGGCAAAACCTGGTGTTGTCAATATTCAAACAGAAAAAACCATTGAAGGCGGAGGAAGGGTATACAGACATTTTTTCGGCTCGCCCCATGGGGGAAACCAGGATCAGTTTGATGAATTTTTCGCTCCCTTCCTTAATCAGCAGCCCCAGAATAGAAAAGAAAGCAGCCTGGGTTCAGGGTTTATTATCAGTGAAGACGGATATATCGTAACCAATAATCATGTCATTAAGGATGCAGATCAGGTAAAGGTCATATTACACGATAATAAAGAATATACTGCCACTGTTGTCGGTACTGATCCCATGACGGATCTGGCCCTTATCAAAATTGAGGCTAAAAATCTGATGGCCTTAAAATTCGGCAGTTCTTCAAAAGCCGAAGTCGGGTCTTGGGTCGTTGCCATCGGAAGCCCCTTTGGCCTGGAGCAGACAGTGACTGCCGGAATCGTCAGCGCCAAAGGCCGAATCATCGGTTCAGGGCCCTATGATGATTTTATCCAGACCGATGCTTCCATAAACCCCGGGAACTCAGGGGGGCCTCTGCTGAACCTTGACGGTGAAGTGATCGGTATCAATACTGCAATTATCAAATCAGGGCAGGGGATAGGCTTTGCCATTCCTTCCGATCTTGCAACCGGTATCATCAGCCAGTTAACTCAACAAAAATCGGTTTCAAGGGGTTGGATGGGAGTTGCCATTCAGGAAGTAACTGAGCAGCTCGCAAAATATTACGGCCTTAAGGATATCAAAGGCGTTTATGTTGCCAAAGTATTTGATGGAGAACCTGCAGAGAAGGCCGGTATCCTGATCGGTGATGTGATCTATCAGATAAATGATAAAGCCGTTAATTCATCAAGGGATTTGACATTAACCGTTGCCGGGATTTCTGTTGGTGAAACCGTAAATGTAAAATTGATCCGGGAGGGTAACGAAAAAACAATCAAAGTCAAGCTTGGGAAAAGACCTTCCGATGATCCTGAGATCCTGACACAAAATGAAGGTTATGATATTTTCGGGCTCAAGCTGAAACCGATGAACTTAGACATGGCAAAAAAACTCGGATATCCGGAAACTATCAAAGGTCTTGTTCTGTTGGATGTAAAACAGGGCAGCAAGGCTTCAGCTTCCATTGTCCGGCCCGGTGATCTGCTGCTGGAAATAAATCGACGTAAAATCGAAACCATGGAAGAATATCAGCAGTATGTGAAAAAGCTGAATAAAGGGGATGCGGTTCAGTTACTATTCAGAAGGGGTAATAGCCAGGTATTTGTTATCAGTATCGAAAAGCCCTGAGTATAGAAGTTTCAAGAGAAATTCGACGGCATCCTTTTCGCAGAGAAAAGGATGCCGTTTTTTTAATGCTTGACAAAAATATTGTGAAACAATACTAAATTTAATCAGACTGAATCACGGTGCTATCTTGGATTTCAGCCCTTCAAATGAGCGTTTATAAATAAAAAGGAAAGGAAGATGGAAGAATTAGAAGGAATACTGGAACTTAATAAATCAGAAGGCATTTATATTGATATTGGTACTCAGATATACCTTGAAATTGAGGGGGTTAGTTTTTCGGTTACCAGTGTTTTTATCGGTATGTTGAAAGATGAATTCATGATTGTTACGCTTCCTAAAAGATATAAAAGTGTACAAAATAAACTCTTCCCCGGGAATACAATTATCGTTAAATATTTATTTGATGGTTCTGTATTTGCTTTCCAAACCAGCGTCATCGAGACCATAACCAATCCCATCAGAGCGCTTGCCATAGAATACCCCAAGGTAGTTCAGCAAAGGGAACTCAGAATTGTAAAAAGAAATTTCGTTGTTATTCCCGGAAGGGTTGAGGCAAAAAAAATAGAATTTCCCATTGTTGTTTTTGATATCAGTAAAAATGGTCTCAGGTTTAAATATAATGACAATAAACAAAACATGTCTACGCTGAAAGAGGATGACCAGATCAGAGTTTATTGTCAATTTCCCGGACTGTCCGAGGAAGCCGGAGTCCTGGCGGTCGTTCGCAATGTCAGAAGAGAGCAGGGGCAGCTTTCGATCGGAACCGAGTTTCAGAGTATTCCCAAAGCTTTTTTAACACCCCTGATGCATTTTCTATATTCTATTGAGGATTTTTCTTAAGATTTGTTTTGGCTCAAAGGAAACACTAAAATAGATTTGGTGGAGCTGAGGGGGATCGAACCCCTGACCTCATGGCTGCCAGCCATGCGCTCTCCCAGCTGAGCTACAGCCCCATATCGGAAGATGTACTTAAATAATAGATTGCAGGTACTCTGTCAACAAAAAAAATCCTTCTGAATCTTTTTATTGATCAACGCGGTTATGCTTCAAATAATAAAATATTGACACGGGCTTTCGTGAAAAGATATTATGTTTTGTTTATTTTATAATTACCTTTTTTAGTAGAGTTAAGGAGAAAGTGATGCTGAGTTATTTGCGGGAAAATACCGGAAACTGGATCATCAAGATATTTCTTGGAATTATTGTCATTGTATTTGTCTTTTTGGGAGTCGGATCTCTTGGATCAAAAAAAGGAAATTCAATCGCAACGGTTAATGATGAACCGATCACCTTAAAAGAATATCAGCAGACCTATAAGTCCATTGTTGATCAGTACCGGGCCCAATTTGGAAGAGAGTTGGATGAAAATACCCTAAAGGCTCTCAATATTAAGCAGCAGGCGCTTGATTCAGTGATCAATCAAAAGATGATTCTTTCTGAAGCAGATAAACTTAAAATTAAAGTGTCTGCAAAAGAGCTTCAGGATTCTCTGATTTCATTCAAAGCCTTCCATAAAGACGGTGTGTTTGACATGAATCAATATAAAAATGTTTTAAAAAGAGAATCATTGAGTCCTGAAAGCTTTGAACAACTCCAGAGGATCTCAATGCGGGAGGAAAAACTCAGATCCATCATACAGAGTGCCATTAATGTGTCTGACATTGAAGCCAGGAACTGGTATCAGTTTTTAAACACAAAGATGGCAGTGGAGTATATAGGGTTTGATCCAAAAAAATATAAAGATATTCATCCTGATGATGAACAGATAAAACAATATTATTCCGAACATATGGATCAATATAAGTCTGAACCAAGGGCTAAAGCATTGTATTTGAATTTTGTGTATAGCGATTATAAGGACCTTGTGAGCATTACCGAAACTCATGTTAAAGACTATTATGAACAGCATCAAAAAGAATTTCAAATCCCTGAGACCGTTGAAGCCGGACATATTCTGATAAAAATAGATGAAAATGCCGAAGAAAATGTGGTGAAAGAAACTGAAAAACGGGCCCTTGATATCTATGATATGGCAAAAAAGGGAGAATCTTTTGAAACACTTGCCAAAAAATATTCAGAAGATTCTTCAAAAGCCAATGGCGGATATCTGGGCAGATTTGAAAAACAACAGATGGTGAAACCGTTTGCAGACCAGGCATTTTCCATGAAAGCAGGAGAAATCAGCAAACCTGTGAGAACGATGTTTGGTTGGCACATCATAAAGCTTATCTCAAAAGTGGACGCTTCAACATTGACCTTAACTCAGGTATCAGAAAAAATAAAAAAGAATCTTGAACATCAGGAAATGCAAAACTCAGCCTATTTAAAAGCAGGAGAAGCATTTGATGCTGTAGTTGACGGGGATGATTTTGAGCAGGTTGCACGTGTCGCCGGCAAAAAAATTATCGAAACAGGGGAATTCAATATCAGTGGCAAAGGGCTTGATATGTTGGACAATAAAGATTTTGCAAAAACCGCTTTTGATTTGACAGCAGGAAATATCAGTGATGTTAAGCAAATTGGAGAATCTTATTATCTGATTAAACTTGTAAAGAAAATCGAACCGGTTGTCCAGGAACTTGATCAAGTTAAAGAAACCGTAATAAAGGATCTCACAGCAAATCTCCAAAAACTTAAAGCAAAGGAAGATGCTCAATTTTATCTTGGAAAAGCAAAGGATGCAAACACACTTCCTCAACTGGCCAAAGACAATAACCTCGAGATCAAGGCTACCCCTTTGTTTTCCAGAAACGGCAAGATTGAAGACATAGGAAATTCATCTGAATTTATCCAGGCCGGTTTTTCATTAAATGAGAATAAGAAAATTTTTCCTGAAATCGTTGAAACCGGGTTGGGTTATTATCTTATCGGATTTAAAGAGAAAAAATTACCCGGAGATTCTGAGATTTCAGAAAATATGAAAAATCTTAAAAATCAAATCGCCATTAGAAAACAAAATCAATTGTTTCAGGCATGGATAAGTGAATTGAAAAAAAAGTATACCATTCATTATGATCCACAAATTTTGAATTGATATTCTCTTTGAATAAAAAGATCATTGTTACCAACGCTGCTGTTTTTTGTTTTTTACTGATCATTTCATGTGTGCCAAGGCATCCGGTAATTTTGACCGGACCAGGCATCCCTACTGATCCTGGGATTATATCCGGAATGCTTCCGAATGGATTTCAATACCTGCTGATGAAAAACCCTGTCCCTGATGACAGGGTTTTCATTTATCTGAACATATTTGCCGGTTCTTTAAATGAAACCGAAGAACAACAAGGGGTTGCCCATTATCTTGAGCACATGTTATTCAACGGATCAAACCATTTTAAGCCCGGGGAATTGATTGAATACTTTCAATCCATCGGCATGGAATTCGGTTCAGATGCCAATGCACATACGGGTTTCTTTAATACGGTTTATAATTTGTCCCTGCCGGGAGGAGATCAAAGGTATTTAGAAGATGCTTTCACGGTTATTGAGGATTACGCAGAAGGGGCAATCCTTCTTGACAGAGAGATTGATCGCGAAAGGGGCATTATTCTTGCTGAAAAACGTGAAAGAGATTCTGTCTCTCAGCGGACATTTAAAAAAACTCTCGAATTCGAATTGCCGGAATCAGTTCTCAGTCAAAGATTCCCCATAGGTATTGATTCTGTTATCCATCATGCCGACCAAAAACTTATAAAAGCCTATTATGATAGATGGTATCGCCCGGACAATATGGCATTGATCATTGTCGGCGACTTTGATATAAAAACTGTAAAACCGCTAATTATAGACAGGTTCTCAAAACTTTCGCCCCGCACCTTGTGCTTTGGTTCACCCCTTTCAACGCGCTGGAAGGAACATGATAAAACCAAAGCCTTCTATCACCATGAGCCGGAAGCCGGCAGCACCAGTGTCACACTTGAGACAATTTCATGGAAAGAATTTGAGCCTGAAACTATAGAAACCTTTAAATCCAAAGTCTTGATGGAAATATCGAATTCAATGTTACAAAATCGCCTGCTTAAAATGGTTAATAATCAAACCGGTGGTTTTTCAGATGCGTCTGTTTTTTCCGGCAGTTTTCTGCATAATGTTTCAATATCTGCCATTAATGCTATCTGTGATCCGGAAAAATGGCAAGAAAGCCTTGTACATATTGAATCAACGCTACGACAGGGACTGATTGACGGGTTTGAAATAAATGAATTAGACAGGGTCAAGGCAGAGTATTTATCTGATTTGGAGATGGAAATAAATCAGTCGGAAACACAAAAAAGTCCGGATATTGCTGATAAAATTTTGACAATCATCAATCAAAAGGAAATGCTTTTATCTGCAAAGCAGAGAAAGGACATTTTAGAGCCCTATATCAAGTTGATTTCACTTAAGGATACAAAGGAGATACTGACTCAATTCTGGTCCAAAGAGCCAAAACTTATCATCGTGACAGGAAATGCCGATTTAAAGGCAAATGACCCTTCAGCTCAAATTCTTGATGTCTACCAGAAAAGCAGCATGGAAAAGATTGCAAAATACAGGGATTTTGAATCAAAACCATTCCCTTACCTTGAAACACCTGGGCCTTCTATATCCTCAATCAAAAAAAGAGAAGACAATGTCAGGAATCTCGGGATTACAACCATTGATTTTAATAATAATGTCCGGTTAAATTTAAAGCGCACGGAATATAAGAAAAATGAAATTTTATTCAAGGTTTGTTTTGGGGAAGGGAAAAAATCAGAACCCACATCAAAACCGGGGCTGTCGTTTATTAGTGAGTCAGTCGTAAAAAAAAGTGGTCTTGGACAGCTTGATGCCGATCAATTGCAAGAAGCCCTGGCAGGACATCAAATCAGTATTTATTTTGACATTAGCGACAATTATTTTTCTTTTTCCGGTTCCAGCGACCCAGAAGACATCGAACTTGTGTTTCAACTGATATATCATTATCTAAAAGACCCAGGATTCAGAAATGACGCCCTTGATCTTTCAAAAATACTTTATCAGCAGATGTATGACAGCCTCATGAGAAAACCTGAGGGAATCATGCAGATCAAAGGGAATCTTTTCCTTGCAGAAAATGACCCTCGATTTGGCTTTCCTGAACCCCAAAAGGTCCAACAATATTCTTTAGATGATGTAAAGGACTGGTTGATCCCTTGCTTAAAAAATGCACCGATTGAAGTCTCTATTATTGGAGATATCAACGCTGACAAGATCATTTCCCTTGCCGGCAACTATATTGGAACATTGAACAAAAGAGAATATGAATTCAATAAGATAACCCATCTCAAACAAATCGGCTTTCCAGAGGGTGGGCAGCTTGATTTGAAAATTGATACAAAAATTGAAACCGGCGTTGTGCATGTCGCATTTCTGACAGATGATTTCTGGGACATTGCCCAGACCCGAAGACTTTCCCTGCTATCCAAGGTTATCTCAGAAAAACTTCGGGTTTTGATTCGAGAGGAACTTGGCGAAACTTATTCTCCATATGTTTATAATGAGCCTTCTTTGATTTTTGATCATTATGGAATCCTGCACGTCGTTGTAAATGCAAAACCGGAAAAGCATGAATTTGTTTATCAGAAAATAGTGGAGATCATTCATTCATTTACTTTAGAAATGATTTCCACAAAAGACATGTATAAAATGTTAAAACCTGTTATCAAGCACCTTGAAATATATGTAAAAACAAACGAGTATTGGCTGAATTCAGTTATGGTGAATTCTTACATTTACCCGCAAAAATTTGAATGGGCAGGAAATCTGATGAAAGACTATAATTCCATAACAAATGAAGAATTATTTTTACTCGCAAAGAAATACTTACAAATTGAAAAAAGTACTTTGATTAAAATAAGACCAATTCAAAGTCAGTAGGGAAAGAAGAAATAATACTTATTGCTCGGTTGATTCGGCTATAATTAATGGGATATCCGCCATTAGAAATAGGCTTGGTCTTTTATGTGAATTTTTCAAACTGTTCCGACACATTGTTTCTAAGATAATAATCAAGGTCAAAGAGCTGTTTGAAACTTAGATCTGCAAATTGCACATGTCTCTTTCTGATTTTCATGGAACTGAAAGATGGTGCATTTGTTATTTCATAATCTGAAATGGTTTTGAACGGTAGGTCTCCCACATAATATCCCATGCTGCTCAAGAAAATCGTCTCTTCCGGAGGTTGTTCAAAATCTGCATCATCGCTGGTTGTATCAATATATTTGAATGAAAGCCCACCCATACTGATATCGATTACCTGGCCCAGCTTATGGGAATTCGGACTGATGGCGGCATAAGCTCCTTCAACGGCTTTGTAACGTTTATGCTTTCTTCTTTCAACGGTTCTTTTTCTGCCAACCATGGACGTAATTTCCTTATCAAAATTAAAAATTATTTAATTTATATTGCATATAACTATTGCACAAAACATGCCACTAAATTAATTTGACATCTTGATATAATAATACAATTAAAAATCCATATAATATCAAACAGATAAAATCAAGGCCCATGAATATTATTTATAGTTTCTTTAATAAACTGTCAAAAACATGACATATTCAGGCTCTTTTCCCTTATGTTTTGACAGATTTGTGGAAAACTTTTTTATAATATTAGGCATTTATTTTCCCAAAAGATTACATTTTTTCCTCAAATTGCTTTTGATCTCTATTTTTTTGAACATTATCAGGTGTAAAAATCCTGCCGCTGATGGCAAGATAAATACCGACCGGTAATACCTGAACTGCGGCAACTGCAGACCCTATGTTGAACACAGCATCACTGGTCTTGAATTTGGCAGGCTCCATGGCTCCCGTAAGCACAATCACCTTATCTTTAATGGGGCTGAGGGCTTCCGCCGTTTCAATCATTGTGTCTGTTCCGTGGGTAATAATGATTTTATCATTTAATTCGCCCTGCACAGCCCTTAAAACAATCAGCCGATCCTGTTCCGTCATGTCAAGAGAATCTTTCTTTAGCAAGGATGCTATTTCATAATCAAAATTAACTCTGGCATTTTTCAGGATATCGCCGATGTTGGAATCTCCGACCTCATATCTGCTCAGCGCGTCAAAATAGACCTTATCAATGGTCCCACCCACAGCAAAAAATTTAATTTTCATCCTCACCCTGTAATTTTAAGTTTCTCTGCTCTGATTGATTTAGCCTGTTGAATAATGATATCGAAATATCATAACTAAAGCCTCTGTATTGAAGAAAATTTAAGGTTCTTTTCTTCAATTTCTTATAATCAAGATGTTTCCATACTCTGATCTTTGGCTCAAGTGCTTTTAAAGCGAGATCATGGTCATCATATTCTTTTATACCATCTGCGATTACGACAGGATCAACTCCTTTTTTATTGAGCTCATATGCAAGGGCAAATTTTGATTTCGGTTTATTATTCACCCTGCTTTCAATAAAGCTTCTGGTGAAAATTCTATCGTCAAGGTATTTCTTTTCCAGAAGTATCTCAATGCAACTCTTGACAATGTCTTCATCAACTCCTTTTTTTGTCAGATATCCATGAATTTCATGGATTGATCTGGGTTGATGGGTAAGATATTTTAGTGCCAGATCCAGAGGTTTTTTATTTTTTTCCTTCGGATGTGGATCAGTTTTTTGGGTCTTCATCATTAGATAGCTTATCCAATAATTTTACTGGTGTTTTTAAAATATTTTTCATCATGTTTATGAGGCCCTCGCCCACTGCTGAAGGGTGTAGGGGAATAACCGCAGGATCAGAAATTTTACCAGTGGCTTTTACAGGAACAGAGACAAGGTTTCCACTGAGAAGGGTACTGACAATCGGTATTTTTTCAATAATCAGATCAATGGTTTTAAATGGGGCAACAAGGCAGGTCAAATCTATATAATCATTTATTAGATCGATTTGACCGTTGAAAACAATGGTCAAATCATTGCCGTCAACAATGGCTTTATTTATATGGATAATGCTGTTCTTTATTCCTGCTTCAATGGAAATCGTTTTATAGGCAAACCCTTTTTGAGTAATGTCCGGGATACTGCCTTTAAAAAAGCTGGAGACATTCAGTATTGAAAGAATTCTTGAAAGAAGTGTCAGTTTATAGACACGTCCCTCTTCAGCCTTGAAAACAATTGAGCCATTCAATGTGTTTAGAAAATTTTGTTTCAGGGTATCTGATATGATTTCCCCCGTTAAAGAGTAGCGGCCATCCATAAAATCGTTTTTCTTGAGCAGACAAGTCATAAGATTTTGAATATTTTCTTTGTTATTGGCTTTGAATGGGATTTTGGCATCCACCCGATCGTTTTCAAGGTTAATATATCCTTTTGTCTCCAAATCACATAAAAGGGCATTATTCAATCGGATATATGCATCATCATTTCTAAAGGAAACTTCAGCGTCAATGTCTTTTATGGTCCAACTCTTTATGGTGAGGGTTTCAGTTTTAAATTTGACGATATTATTTGAAAACAGGCGATTCTTTGTTGAGAAAGATTTCTGAGATGAAAAAAAAGGGGTTAGATTTATTTTTTTTGTAATAATATTAATGGTCGAATCCTTATCTGTATGGATTAATACAGATTCTCCTTCTGTAAAATCATTTATTTTTTTTTCCAGATAGCTTTCAGGGACCAATAATTTATGGAGCGTTTTTGTGTTTAATATGCCGCTGAAATCAAACAAAATTTTATCCGTACCGGGATTGAGAGCAATAAGGGCATTTGAAAATCCAGGGTCCAGAACCGTTATTTTTTTTAAGGCCAAAGAATTAAGGCTATCTCCGTCAACTTCAATTTGCAATTTCTGCCCCTCGGGGAAATGAAGGTCACTTTTAAACAGTGCTTTTTTTTTATTGGTTTGAAAATGACCATTTTCAATGGTGATGGGTGTCCGGATACTTTCAAGATGTTTTTTATCCAGAAAAAATTCCAGCCATGAAAGGCCTTCAATTTTTGCAGAAATTGTTTCCAAAGAAAAACCATTGTCAGACATATGATATTGACAGGAGAGGTTTTCAATTTCCTTTTGGTTCAATTGCGTTGTCAAATTAAGATGGTCCCCTTTACCGGTTATATCGTAAGCCCATTTCTCAGGTATTAGAACAGGGCCGGACAACTGGATTGAGGTAATATCAATTTTTCCGCTGCCTTTTATAATGGGTGACAGGATTCCTTGAATTTTATTGTTGGCCATGAGAAAGGGGGTTGCCGAATCAAGAAAGATTTGGCCGGAACCGGACCGAATAGTAATTGTCGGCTTTTCATTAAAATCAAGGCTGGTATTGAGATCTTCGATGTTTATACCATTCATCGTCCCTTTAATATGATTCAGATGCACAACCTTGGAATTATATTTGAAATTAATTCTTTCAAGAGAAATAGTGCCTGGTACTCGATCATAATTTCCTTTTACTGAAAAATCGTCTGAATCGATCTTCACATCAAGGTCGTGTGAGTCTCGTGGAATTGAAAGGGTTAGCTTGACATTTGATCGGCCGACGGCATTGTGAACCTTTGATAGTTCTTTTGATAGAAGAGTATCCGGTAAAAGCGACCCCAGGGTTTCCGGAACCCTGGAAAGGTCGGCGTTCAATAAAAATTCACCGTTAAACGGAATATGCTTGAAACCTAAAAGATCAACGCTCAACTGTCCCTGATTAATTATGGAAGACTCTATCGCGGCCCGGGTTGTATTGATATCAAGAATACCGTTGTGAACTTGCGCCTTTCCTTCTATGTTGGAAGCGATTAAATCGGTTCCTGGAATTTTTATCACGCCGTTCTTTATTTTACCCTTCAGTTCCAAATTCTCTGCTTTAAAAAGAAGATTCAGGTTATCTGCCTGAAAAAATACATCGATTTCCGGGGAAATTCCATTATGCAGAATATTAAACAGATCATTTACAAACTTATTGTTTTTAAAAACCTTTAAAGACATCTTTTTGGCCTGGTCAATATGGATATTTTTCCCAGTGAACTGAATTTCAGATTTTTTCTTGGCCTGGTCAGAAGAAAAATGGACCGACACTACTCCATCCGGATACTCAATTTTAAAAGGGTTGATATCCAGTTGATAAATATTATCCGAAAATTTGAAAGAAGCATTAATGGTATTCGAATCAAAGACAAGATCCTTGTTTTCTGACCTGATGCTAATCCCTTGACCATTGAAATTCCCCTGGATCTCAAAATCGGAATTGATCTTAAGGGTAAGCTTTAATTGATTAAGGAGAATGGAATCCAGATCAAAATACCGGTTCAAAAAAATTTGGGGTAAATCAGAAGTTTTTAATTCAAGGTCTTTTATGCCTGCGTTGAAAAGAATGTCTTTTTTTACTCTTGATAGGTAGAGAGATCCATCCATATGATTAAAATAGGGTGAAACTGCATTTTTGATAATTAATTCTAAATTCTCCTGATCTTCAGGTAAAAATGTAAAGATTTTATTAAATGCCTCTTTTAATTCAGGCATGGATAATTTCAAAGGGGATTCATTCTGTTGTGAATCCTGAGGGAGGGAATTTATCTTCGGGCTCTGGATGAAAATCCGTCCGATAACAATCCTGCCAAGCAAAAGGTTTTGAAGATCCATATCAAATTTTATTTGACGGGCATCGATAGATATCCTTTTATCCGGATTGAAGCTGAAATCCGCCAGAATAATCCCGGGTTTTGGGAACAGGCTTAACGAAAGCCGGGATGGATCGACATGGATACCTGTTTTTTTATGAGTCAGTGAAGAAATTTCATTTTTTACATAAAAGGTATTGATGGTAAAATTAATGAGATAAGGAAAAACCAATATGAGAAGGAGCGCTGATAACAATAAAGAAAAGAAAATTTTTTTCTTTATTGTATTTAAAAAGTATTTCAGTTGGCGCCTCGTTTAATAAAACAGCGATTCACAGGATTGATGTTATCCATTTCGTGTTTTTATTGCCATGAAAACCCAAGATTCTTTGAAAGATTAATAAAATCCGCAATCACAAGATGGGTCTGGTTCATCAGGATGGTTTTAGCATCTTCAATTCCTGTATCTTCCTGATTTGTCTTTTCAATCAATTTTTTCCCCGTGGCTTTTAAATATTCATTTTTGATATCAAGGTCAGCCTTCTCATTTTGTTTTTTCTTTAATTTCCGTGCTTCCAGATTTAATGATAGCGGTGCCTTTGAATTCAATTTCGTGCCTATTTCAATTCTTTTTTTCAGATAGTTCAGCCCCGGATCTTTCAAAGATCTCTCCTCATACCGCTCTGACAGCTTTTTGTAAATCCCATCAAGCGGCGGATATGAGCTATAATTTGTTTTCATGGTCTGGTCCCAGGGCAGGGCACCATCCAGAGAGCTTTCTCCTGTATCTTCAATCTTGTAAAGCTGGGGATATTGCAGATCCGGTAAAACCCCAAGATTCTGGGTGCTTTCTCCGGATACCCGATAAAACTTTGCACTGGTAATCTTAAGTTTACCATCGCCAACGGGTTGTAATTCTTGGACTGTTCCTTTACCAAAACTTCTTTCCCCAACGATGACGCCCCTGTGATAGTCTTTAATCGCTCCTGCAAAAATTTCCGAGGCAGAGGCACTCATTCGATTAATGAGTACAATAAGAGGGCCGGTATATTCAATGGACGGGTCTTCATCGTAGAGTCTTGAAATCCTGTTTTTTGTCTTTATCTGAACTGTTGGGCCGGATTTCAAAAAAAGCCCGGTCAGTTCATTGGCTTCTTTCAGGGAACCGCCTCCGTTATCCCTCAAATCAATGATCAGGCCATCAATATTCTCTTCTTTCAGTTCAAAAAGCAGCTTCTGGACATCTTTTGTAGTGCTTTTATAGTCCTGATCACCCTTGTTGTAGGCATTAAAATCAAGATAAAACGTTGGAATTTCAATAATCCCGATCTTTAAGGGCTGATTCAAGTGGGATAATGTAATGACATTTTTTTTGGCGGCCTGTTCCTCCAATTTTACTTTTTCTCTTTTTATCTGAATCGTTTTGGTTGTATCGTTTTTTTCAGCAGGGATGACTTTTAAGCGTACAAAAGTATTTTTAGGGCCGCGGATCATTTTTACGACAGTGTCAATCCGTTGGCCAATGGCATCTTTTATCTCTCCTGTTTCTCCTTGCCCCACCCCGATGATTTTATCACCCGGCATGAGCAGATTTGATTTGTCGGCAGGTCCTTTGGGTATTAACCGAACAACCTTTGTAAATTCATATTCATTTTGAAGAACGGCGCCAATACCTTCAAGAGACAGACTCATATGAATGTCGAAATCCTCTGAAGCATTGGGCGGAAAATATTGAGTATGGGGATCAAAACTGTTTGTGACGCTGTTCATGAAAACCTGGAAAATATCACCGGCATTGGTTTGTAAAAGATGCTTCAGTCTGTTTGAATAGGTCTTTTTAAGTGTGTCGGCAATGGATGCCCTGTCCTGATTATCCAGAACCAATGAAATGATGTGGTTTTTCAGATCGTTCTTCCACAAGAGATTGAGTGATGATTTGTCAGGTTTCCACTGCAGAAGATCGTCATTCATGATGATGGAATCATCATGGGTTAAATCAAGGTCTTTTTCCCATGTTTCAATCAATGATGAAATATATTCCAGTTTTTCTTTGGATCTGGCCATATATAAATTAAATATTTCAAAAGCCATATCCAGATTTCCTTTTTTTAATTCATTATCAAAACGAAATTGATACTGATTAAACTGATTGATATCGGAAACCGTGAACAACTGTCTCATCGGGTCAAGCTGTTTGATATATCGATTCAGAATGATGGAGGACATTTCATTGTCCAATGTTTTTTCGGAATAGTGATTTCGTTCCAGTGACTGTATGATATTGATACATTGTGACGAATATTCAGGCCTGGAAGTGATAATATCAGGGGCCCCGGCCCAAAGCGCTGACGTGAGGGCCGGAATGAATAATATGGATAGAAGATATTTAATAAGAATTGAAATATTAAAACGATTTGATCTGGGGTGCTTCATTTTCATAATCCCTTGGGGTTTCAAAACTAATTTTTCCTATCTTACCAGCTCTGAGCTCGCGGATCAATGTTTCAGAAGCTTTTTGATAATCGATGACGCCCCCTTTTTTTAAACAACCTCTTGCTGATCCGATTTTTTCAATCAGCATGGCCGGATCATCGGGGATAGTTTCCAAAAAAGGATACCGTACCAACAACAGATGCGGATATCTCCTGATCAACAACTCGGCTGCAAAAAATGCGACATCGGCATAATCAAAGGCAGCGTCTGATATTGCGCCGCTGGCAGCCAGAATATATGCTTTTTCCTTTGGCTCAAGGACCGGTGATAATATTCCTGGTGTATCATATATATCGATATTGTTCGGCAAACTGGTTCTTTGCTGATGTCTTGTAATGGCGGGCGCATTTCCGGTTTTGGCAATTTTTTTTCCGGAAAGGGTATTTAAAATGGTAGATTTCCCTGTATTCGGAATACCTAAAACCATGATTTTTAATTTTCTGGCCTTATTTCTGTTGGTTTTGTTAACGCAATCATTTAATGCGTAAAACAGATGGGATGGCTGGGTCCCACAAGTGGATATGGCCGGAATCTGTCTTTTTTCAAAGTATTCAAGCCATGAAAGTGTGTGTTCAGGATCTGCAAGATCAACTTTATTTAAAACCTTGAGTCTGAATTTATCTTTACAGAGTTTATCCACAAACGGGTTGGCGCTTGAGATGGGAAGCCTTGCATCTAAAATTTCCAGAACAGCGTCGGTTTTGGGTATTTCTTTTGTCAGCAGATTTTCTGTTTCAAGCATATGTCCGGGAAACCACTGAATGGTCATATTTTAATACTTCTCTTTTGCAGGGTGAACAGTTTTATTAAAACTATGTCATATAAGCCTTTTTTTTTCAAAGGTAAACATCAAAAGAACCGGATTTATCTTTTGCCTCGTATTTTAATTTGAAATTGATTTTTTCTAAGGAGGTGGGGGCGATTTACAAAAAAGGCAGGTCAAAATTTGGGATTATGCAGCAGATGAGGTGTCAGTCGCATTTTCTTTTTTCGGTTTCTGTTGTTTTTTAAAACAGATTTTATCTTCTCTTATGATGGCACATAATTTGTGATTGTGTAATTCTTTGCAGGTTGCATGGTTATAGAGAGGGCATTCCGGGTATTGTTTAGACATTTTGATTCCTTTATATGATGTCCCCAAAGAATGAGTAACTTATACCTCAATTCCGGCAGGCTTTCAACCCATTTTCCATGATAAATCTGTCCGAGACACACAGGGAGGACAGGCAGAACAGAAATTCAATCAGCTCAGGAACCGATATGGGCTGGTTAAAGTCACCAAGATGGGGGCCGGTATTCAAAATTATGTCTTTTTCACCTTTATGGATGGTTTCCAGGAGGTGTCTGTCATATCCTCTGGATAATAAGAATTTTTGAAAATCGTTATCACTCATGTTGATCTGATCCTGAATGCGCAGAATTTCTTCCATATGATGATCAATTCCCATATTTTCTATGAGACTATCGATCAGGCTTTCGTTTAAGAATTTTGGCAAGTTTTTCGGCAAAAGGCCTGTAATTCCGTGATAATAAGACTGTACAACTTCGGTGATCAATTCAATAAAAAGGGGTTTGTCAAAAAGATTCCGTAAATCCAAAGGGTTTCCTTTTTCGTCAGACCCTTTTTTCCCAGGTGCTTTATTTCTGAAAAAGCTTCCCATAACAAGAATAAATCCAAGCAGGTGTTCACCTATGAAATGCCTCAGCTCTTTTGTCTTCTTCAAGGGTGTCAGGTGTTCAAAATCCCTTAATCCGGATTTGGCAAAATTGGGGTACCGGCATGACTCAAGCCATTTATCCAGCCGGCCGCCTTGTTCCCAGATATACAGGCCATGATCCTGACGCCTGAATTGCTGAGCCCGATTGTGAAAAAGGGGGATGATCGCCGTATGTATGATCCCCATCGAGGTTAATTTGCCAAGCAGCCATGCATTCCGTCGGTAAACTTCTTTTATTGTTTCTCTTTGATCTTGAAAATGACAAGGCTCGTTTGCATAATGAAAATAATTTTTTTCTGCAATAAACATGATCGCAAGACAATCCGGATGTATATCTTGATTGTTCAGGATAAAATCCGGTACCTGATTCAGCTTGAAAAGATAATGATTGTGAATACAGACAGGAATGGGAACAAAAAAATCCGTCTCCCGGCAGGGGGGATTGGCATTCAAGAAAGAAAGCCAATCTGCTTCACTGATCAGTTCCCTTACATTTTCCCTTGTTCTGGCAAATTTGATACAGGCTATTTTTCCACATTTTAACTGATATATCAGTGTTCTGCCCTGCCATCGGCATGATTTAATATCCTGGATTCCCTGGCTGGCAAGGCATGAGTCAAAAGATATTGAACTGATCTCTGCACTGTGTTTTTCTTCGATATCCGGACAAATTATGTTCAACGGTAAAGAGCCAAGTGCTTCAGAGACTGCGCGGTGCTTTTTTCCAGCACTCGACACCAGAAGATCCTGGAGGCTGGAAAGAACAGAAAACGACAAAGGATGTGTAATATCGGTTGATATATGAATCAGGGCGTCTGCAGCTTCCTTGTAAAGGAAAAAAGCTTGTTTCTGTGACTCATAAAGCTGTGATCGAAGAACCGAAAAAAGGGCATCAATGGTTTGATCCCGGATTGAATCCAATGATTTTTTGATGTGAAGAAAAAGATATTGAACAGCCAGATAAGCAGCAGAAAAATCCATCTTTTGATTTAACAACTGAAGTTCCGTCTGAATCCGGCTGTTATTAGTTTCTGAAGAGACTACCAAGGCATTTCATATCAGCATATTAATCTGTTAATGGTTTTTGTTTGATAGTTGCAGGATTAGATGAGTCAATATTAACCTGGGGTTTTGGTTTTGCCGGCTCGGATACAGGTGTTTTCTGGGGTCCGGGCGATGAAGAATTGTTCAACATTTCAATATCTTTCTGGAGTCTTGATACATTGGTGATTAATTTTAGATCAAGATTCTGAACCTGTTTATCAAGCTTTGCGATATTGGCATTCAGTTCTTCTCTTAAAAATTTTATTTTTTCATCAAGTTTGGTTTGAGAGAGGCTGTCCTGCTCTATTTTTTTAAGCTTTTTATCCATCAAACTCAAGTCCCTTTGCAATTCCCCAAGTCCTGCAAGTTTTGCATCCAAATCTTTTTTAAAGGAAGAGATCTCATCTTTGGAGGTCTTGATATTTTTGTCCAGTTCGCTTTGCATGCCGGTCTGGGCAGATGCCAGTTCTTTATTGACCCTTTCAATGGTCTGCAAATTCAGCTTATTCTGGTTTGTATTATTGATCACTTGTGTATCAAGTTTGGCTAATTTATCATTGACGGCAGCATTGTCAGCCTTTGATGTGGTTAATTTTGCAATTTGGCCTTCAATGCCAACGGTTTTTTTATCCATGGATTCCAGGTCAAACCGGTTTTTTTCAATTTTGACATCTATGGCACCAAGCTGTTCTTGAAATTGCTGAGAGAGTTTATCTGCCTGGTTTTTTTTGTTCAGGTCGGCATCAGCCAATTTTCCTCTCATATCCAGATAGGCAAAAATAATAATAACAGCCATGATGCAGGGAAGGATAATGGAGAAAATGGTTATTCTGTTGGATAATTTTTCAATTTTGAGATGATTGATGTCCCCATGGTGTGAAGAGGTCTCGATGCCGGGTTGGTTATCTGACAGCTCTTCATCCTCATTAAAATCAGGTATGTCGGGTCTGAAATCTTTTAAATTCATTGAATTCATTTTTTCTCTGCTTTCTTTTGATCGGTTATTCCCATTCAATTGTCCCAGGTGGTTTTGATGTGATATCAAAAACAACTCTGTTGATATTTTCCACCTCATTGATAATTCTATTGGATATTTTACCCAGAAGGTCATGGGGGAGTTTTGCCCAATCTGCAGTCATTGCATCATTGCTGGTGACGGCCCGGATGGCAATGCAGTTGGCAAAGGTTCGCTTATCTCCCATAACACCGACGCTTTTTACAGGAAGAAGAACAGCAAAGGACTGCCACACTTCCCTGTAAAGTCCGGCCTTTCGTATTTCTTCAAGTAATATGGCGTCCGCCTCTCTCAATATTGCAAGACGGAAGGCCGTGATTTCACCCATGATCCGGATGGCAAGTCCAGGGCCTGGAAAAGGCTGCCGCCATACCAGGTCATCATTAATGCCAAGCTCTGCTCCAAGCTTTCTGACCTCATCCTTGAACAGGAGCTGCAAGGGTTCTATCAGTTTGAGTTTCATTTTTTCAGGGAGTCCGCCGACATTATGGTGGGATTTGATAATGGAAGTAGGGCCGCCAAAGGCTGATTTGGATTCAATAATATCCGGGTAAAGGGTTCCCTGTCCAAGAAACTCTGCACCCTCAATCTTTGCAGCTTCTGCTTCAAATACATCAATGAAAAGGCTGCCGATGATTTTCCGTTTTTTTTCAGGATCTGTTACACCTTTTAATCCGGATAGAAATTTTTCTTTTGCATCTACAAATCTGATATTCAGATCAAGGTTTTTTATCAGGCTTTTTTCAAGGGTTTCTTTTTCATTTTTTCTTAAGAGACCATTATCAACAAAGATACAAAAAAGATTTTTCCCAATGGCTTTGTGGATCAGGGTAGCGGCAACAGAAGAATCAACACCTCCGGAAAGCCCCATGATTACTTTTTTTTCACCCACGGCATCTTTGATCTGGGCAATGGCACCATCACAAAATGATTTCATGGTCCAGTTCCTGCTGCAACGGCAGATATCAAATAGAAAATGACCGATCATTTTAGAACCATTGATGGAATGCTCGACTTCAGGATGAAATTGAAGACCATAGAATTTTTTTTCATGATTGGCTATGGCGGCTATGGGCGTGTTTTCAGTGGAAGCGGTAATTGTAAAATTTTCAGGCAGTTCCATGGCTGAGTCACCATGACTCATCCAACATTGAAATCCGGTTCCCATCTCCTTGAACAAAGGATCGGAATTGATTACATCCAGGTTGGCAAAACCATATTCCCTTTTTTCTGCTTTTTTGATTTTTCCACCCAGTGAATGGACCATATAGTGCATACCATAACAGATCCCTAGAATAGGAACACCCAAATCAAAAAGTGATTTGTCAATGCTCGGACTGTTGTCTTCATAGATGCTGGAAGGGCCGCCGGAAAGGATGATTCCCTGCGGACGAAGGTTTCTGATTTTTGCAACGCTGATATCAGAAGGCTCCACCTGGCAATAGACATTGTGCTCGCGAACTCTTCTGGCAATAAGCTGATTGAACTGGGACCCGAAATCAATAACAATAATCATAAAATTCTTCCTGTTTGATAATTTTTCCGAACCATAATATTTCCTATAAACCGGATAAAAAAGCAAGTTGTTTTTAGCCGATAGTTGCCATTTGATAATTAATATGATTAAAGAAAGAAATGATTTAATCAGTATTCTTTTTTATCAGTTAAACGAGGAGTGTTCCATGTATTTATCAAGTGATTTGAAAAAGGGTTTGAAATTTGAAATAGACGGAGAGCCCTATGTGATTGTTGACTTTGATTTTAAAAAACCAGGGAAAGGGCAGGCCCTTTATAAATGCAAATTGAAAAATATGATAACCGGGTCCCAGTTTGAACGGACATACCGGTCAGGTGAGAAATTTAAAAGAGCCGATCTTGAAGAACAGGATATGGAATATCTTTTTAAAGATAAAGACATGTACTGTTTTATGAATTCGTCCAATTATGAGCAGAATTTTTTGACCAAAGAACAATTGGGGGATGTAACAGATTTTTTAAAGGACAATATCGTTTGTACGATTCTTTTATTCAATGGTGCCCCCATCGGCGTAACATTGCCGAATTTCATCAACTTGAAAGTGGTGGAGTCGGAACCCTGGGCAAAGGGGGATACGGCAACGGGCAGCACAAAACCTGCTGTCCTTGAAACAGGGGTTGAAGTCCAGGTTCCGCCCTTTGTTGAAAAAGGACAGGTTGTAAAGATTGACACCCGCACCCGGGAATATGTCGAAAGGGTCAATGTCTAATCTTATTCAAAAGGATAGTGATTATCCAATCCGGAAAATCCTTATTGTAGATGATGAAATAAGCCTTCGGATGGTTTTGATCAAGGCCCTTGAAAAGGCCGGATTTTATTGCAGAGATGCTGAAACCGGCGAAACGGCAATACCCATGATAGAGGCTGAACCCTTTGATCTTGTCATTTCCGATATATCGATGCCGGGGATGGATGGCATTGAGCTGCTTAAAAAAATAAAATCCAGTCACCCTGAAATCGATTTTATTATTATGACCGGTCATGCATCGGATTATTCCTATGTCGATATTATGGATGCCGGTGCTTCAGACTATATGACAAAACCCTTCAGCATGAATTCCGCTCTGGCAAGAATCAACAGAATTGCAAGAGAGAAAAACAATATCCTTAATCTCAAGAAAACAAACCAGGAATTGTGCATTGCCATAGAACGGGCCAATATGCTTGCAAGAGAATCCAAGGAAGCATCCAAAGCCAAAACTTTTTTCCTTGCAAGTATGAGTCATGAAATAAGAACACCCTTAAATGGGATTGTCGGCTATACGGATATGCTTCTGGACACACCTTTGAATGATGAACAAAAATCTTTTTTAAAAAATGCCAGATTTTCTTGTGAAACTCTTCTGTCCGTTGTCAATGACATCCTTGATTTTTCAAAGGTTGAGGCGGGAAAACTGACCCTTGAAAATATTGGCTTTGATCCTGAAGTACTTTGTTTTGATACCATTGATGTAGTCAGGACCAAGGTGGATGAATCAAAAATTGAATTGCTTTGCTCCATTGCGGATAGTGTTCCGGGTCAGCTCGTGGGTGATCCCCACAGATTTCGGCAGGTATTGCTCAACCTCTTGAGCAATGCGGCAAAATTCACAAAAGAAGGTATCATTAAGGTTTGTCTGAATTCCGAAGAGATTGATGAGGACCATATAAAATTGGTTATCAGTGTCACGGACTCGGGGATCGGTGTTGTAAAAAATGAACTGGAAAAAATATTCAGCCCCTTTGTTCAATCTGAAGATGATATCACCAACCGGTATGGCGGAACAGGCCTTGGGCTTGCCATCAGCAGGAATATTGCCAAAAAGATGGGAGGGGACGTATGGGCGGAAAGCAAAATCAATAAAGGGTCGACTTTTTATTTCACGGCCTGCTATAAAACTGCGGGAAATAAAAAGGTAAAACGGATCAGACCTGCACAGTTGAATGGGAAAAAAGTATTGCTTTCAACCCCCTCAGATGAAAGCCGTCAAATATTGCATCATGAGCTGGAAATCGCTGGTATTAATGTCACCCATGTCATTTTACCGGGCCTTGAATCCGAATTGAAAAAAGATCCGGGAAAACGCTATGATATTGCCATCATTGATTTTGGCAAAATTGTCAAAATCGCAGCAAATGATTTCAAGAGCAAAATTGCCGGTCTTCATCTCGACCGGTATCCATTTGATTTCATCGCCTGCTCCATTCCTGTTCCGGGAATTGCGGATATTTTCAGCAAAGCCGGGTTCAAAGGATATCTGCCGAATCCGGTATCGAAAAATAAATTATTTGAAATGATTTCCTATATCATGGGAATGGAGGGTGAAAAACCCTTTTCCTCTGACCATTCCGATGGAATTGTTACGGCTCACCTGCTTTCTGAAAATAAAAAATATGCAGCATCCATCCTTCTTGTTGAAGATAATCCCGTTAACCAGAAAATGACTCAATTGATGCTTTCCAAAGCCGGTTATATGATTGATATTGCCGCAGACGGAAAGGAAGCCGTTAAAAAATATACTGCAAAACCCGAAGCCTATGATCTGATTTTCATGGATATTAATATGCCGAAGATGGATGGATTTCAGGCGACAAAGCTCATCCGAATCTTTGAAGAAAAAAATAAAAATATCTCGAAAATTCCAATCCTTGCACTGACGGCCAATGTCCTGGATAATTTCAAAATAAAATGTGTTGAAGCAGGGATGGATGATTTTCTTACCAAACCCATTAAACGGGATGTTGTTTTCCAGGCCATTCAGCACTGGGCCGGAAAAAGAAAATGACTCATTTCATTGATGTTCCTTGAATGCACAATCTTTGTTCGAACATTTCAGGAGTTTTCCTTCCCGCTTGCTTTCCTTTTCAACAAGATACGGGGACTCGCAATCCGGGCAGGATTTATTCACCGGCTTATCCCAGGAAGCAAATTTACAATCCGGATAATTTGAACACCCATAAAAAATCTTTCCCCGTTTTGATTTTTTTTCAACAATATTTCCTGAACACTCTTTTTCAGGACATTTCACACCGATAGTGATATTTTTTTGTTCACCATTGATGGATTCCGTATGCTTGCAGTCGGGATATCCGGTACAGGCCAGGAAGAGACCGAATTTACCTTCTTTTTGAACCATGGATTTCCCGCATTTTATGCAATCCTTGACTTTTGTATGGTCAACAATTTTTTCCTGGATTGAAATATTGCCTTTCTCATCCCTGAGATAATTGCTGGTAAAAGAACAGGCAGGATATCCGGTACATGCCAGGAAATGGCCATTCCGACCGATTTTGATATTCAATTGTTTAGAACAGGACGGGCAACTCAGGGTCGTGTCGATTCCGACCCCTTTGACGCTGACCATCTGTTCACTTGCCATATCCAGATTTTTTTTAAAAGATACATAAAAATCCTTTAACAACTGAACCTCTTCCAATTTTCCACTTTCAACATCATCCAGATTGTTTTCCATCAGGGCGGTAAAGGAAATATTCAAGACTCCGGGAAACGATAAAACCAGAAGATCATTGACAATAAAGCCAAGCTCACTTGGAACAAAACATTTGTTAATAAGCTCGACATACCCTTTATCCCGGATAACCGTGAGGATGGATGCATAGGTGCTGGGCCGGCCGATACCGTTTTTTTCCAGTTCTTTAACCAGTGAAGCCTCTGTGAAGCGTGGCAGCGGTTTTGTAAAATGCTGTTTCGGGAGGATCTGCAAGGTCTTTAAGGCTGATCCGGCTTCCACTTCCGGAAGGCTCTGGATATCGGGTTCCTTTATGTCTTCCGCCTGTGAATACAGCATCATAAACCCAGGGAATTTGATAGTTGATCCACTGACTGAAAAAAGATATTTTTGCGTTGCCTGAATCAGGATGGTTTTTTGATCAATCAGGGCCTGTGCCATCTGAGAGGCAACAAACCGTTTCCATATCAAATCATAGAGTCTGAACTGATCCGGTGAGAGAAAGATTTTAAGTTTTTCAGGGGTATTAAAAACCGATGTGGGCCGAATGGCCTCATGGGCGTCCTGGGCATTGTTTCTGTTTTTAAAAAACCGGGGGGCAGTTAAAGCATAATCAGTGCCCAGAGTTTGTGAAATATAGACATGTGCCTCGTTGGCAGCATCCAGAGATATCCTTGTGGAATCGGTTCGCATATAGGTAATCAGACCTTCCGGCCCTCCGGTTCCGATTTCAATCCCTTCATAAAGCTGCTGGGCAACCACCATGGTTTTTTTTGCAGAGAATTTAAGACGATTAATGGAATCCTGCTGCAATTTGCTTGTAATAAAAGGGGGAAGGGGATTTTTTTTAACTGTTTTGGCCTTTATTTCACTGACGAAAAATTCTGCTTTTTCAAGATCCTGAAAAATGGACTGGGCTTGTGCTTCATGGGTCACTTTTGCTTTTTTATTGTTTATTTTAATAAGTTCGGCATTAAATTCCGGTGGCGTCTGGGCCAGAAGCTCCGCTGTAATGGTCCAGTATTCTTCCGGAATAAATTTTCGGATTTCTCTTTCCCTGTCACAGATTATTTTAACTGCAACGGATTGGACCCTGCCGGCACTTAATCCCCTTTGCACTTTTTGCCAGAGAAGTGGAGAAATCTGATATCCCACCAGTCGATCAAGCTTTCTTCTGGCCTGTTGGGCATCATATTTATGAACATCAGGTTTCCGAGTATTTTGAAGGGCTTCTTCAATGCCCTTTTTTGTTAATTCATGGATCAGCACACGATGAAAGGTTCTGGTTTTGGATTTCAGGATGTCCATGATATGAAAGGCAATGGCTTCTCCTTCCCGGTCAGG
>JANNUH010000141.1:0-6087 GCA_031395015.1 Desulfobacterales bacterium
ATTCGGATAAAAAACTTGAAAAAGACATTGCAGAAGTGGAGATATGAATTTCCGGGCTATGGTGTTTCATATAAAAGTGCAAAACCGACAATAACATTGTCAACCCGGATCTCTTCTATCAAATAAGGATAGATCGTTAAAGGAAAATTGATACGATCTACCCTTATTTCTGATGAGTATTTTTATTCAAGGCGAAACCCGGCATCCCATTTAAGCAGATCAACAGCCTTCTTGCTATTTACTATCCCGGTATCCTCTGCAACGTTGTAAATGCCGGACGTTCCGTGATCGACCGCCAACGCTGCTGCCATGGCAGCGGCATCAACATGTACCGGGGGAAAACCGGGGATTGCCTGATCAAACCCTGTCCCTGGTCCATAAAGCAACCCATATCTTAAAACGATCCCCTCTAAAGAAGATTCCAGTATTTGCTGTTCAAGACTTGCGACAGCCTTGGAAGTCATACCATAGGCAGGGTCTGCAAAGTTTAATAGAGGAGATTCCTCCATATAAGGTGTCGGCCCGGGTTCATAAACGAATGCTATACTTTGAGCAATCATGCGAGTTACACCAGCTTGGATCGCAGCGGTTACCAGATTCCGAGTACCTATTTCTCTGAGGCGTGCGTTCCTGATTAATGCCTCTTCCATTTTCTCCGGGTCGAGTCCGAAAGGGAGATCTGTAAGCTGGTGAATGACAATTTCCGGCTGGGCTTTCCGGATGGCATCCGTCAGATTTTTTTCATCAAAAACATCCACGACCACTGGCTCTACGCCCATTTTCTCAAGAATCGATGTTTTTTCAGCACGTCGAGTCGTGCCGACGACGGACCATCCATCCTTAACCAATATTTGACATAGTCTTTTTCCAATAGCTCCGCCGGCTCCTGCTACAAAGATTGTTTTTTGATTTTTCATTACACTTGCTCCTCATTTAAGTTTTTGTTATTTGGCTATTATGGATATCCAATATCCATAATAGCCATTATGGAGCTCCATCAATGAAAAGTCAACACATAAATTTCGAATTAACTTTTTAACGAGTATTTGTGGTATTATCTGTCAGGGGTCAAATCCGGCAATTTATCGAACGCTTCATCCAGGAAATTGTGCGGAAGGATAAAAGATAGCATTATATCCGAGCCCTCCTTTTAGCTACAGTATTTTCATACCCTTAAAGAAGCATTAATTTTCGAAGGCTTTCTTTTACGGTTTTCTGATCCTTGGCAGAAAGACCGCCTATTTTTTTAATACCAGCGACGGTCTTCGTTTTTCGCTATTCTGATCTGTAAAAGGAAACGGGACGACGACAACATCAAAAATTTTATAATTCACTATAAGCCTCTTCGTCATTGGTTGACAACCATTCGGAAAGTGTGCCCTCAATGGCTCTTGCAAACTCAACATCTACTTGCGTGGCTTTACGGATCATGACCTTTTTATTATTGCCTGATTCAAAAATTTCAAATGCCACCGAGTCGCCGGGGTGTAGTCCTAACCCCACGGCTCACTTAAGACATCGACAATATTCTTTCGTGACAGAACTTCAGCACATAGTTCCCATTTGTTGGATTCTGGGTCAAGAGAGGTGCGATATTTTATCGAGAATGCATTTTGTGCGTTTTCCCGTTCATGGATGTAGCTGTCCATCCTTTCCCGCAAATTCTCTTCATTTTCAATCCAGTCATCTTCTATTGTATCCGGCAGGCTCCCGAAGATATCATAGGTGTCCTGAAGCCTTTCCGAAAGGACGGTATAGACCTTTTCATCCTGGGTTTCATGGTACACCAGGTTGAGCATATCGACATACTTCCTTGCCTGGCCGATGCGCTTGATGCGCCCAAGGCGTTGCTCAAGCCGGGAGGGGTTCCAGGGCAGATCGATATTAATAAGGGTTCCCAGTGCCTGGAGGTTAAGCCCCTCACAGGCGGCATCAGTGGCCACCACAAGCAGAATTTCCCTGTTTTTTACAGCAGCTTTAATCACTTCACGCTCAACCGTATTGAACTGCTCATTTCGATATAAACCACTTTTCCCTGCGCCCGCATAGACAGCCACTACCTCATTCTTAAATGATTTTGCCAGCTCACCCGCTATCCATTCCGCTGTATCATAATATTGACTGAAGATGATACAGCCGTGTTCATGCCAGGTTTTTCCATCGGAGCAAAATTCATTTAAAAACCACTTTACCGTGTCAAGCTTTGAATCCTTTGCTGCCGGCCTTGATAATTGCCTTTCAATTTCCCTGAGACAGGCAATCTCTTCCGGCGTCATCTGCGATAAAATATGTTCAACAGAATCGACGGTATCTTCATCTTCATGGGAGATGGTATGCTCCAACATCCGTCGGGCCGTCTTCAAACCAGAGGCAAAACTGGAGCAAATGCGCTGGAGCATCAGGGTTTTCATAAACCCTGCCGAAGGCGTGCGGTGATGTAAAAGCCGCGAGAATTCCTCGGCTTTCTCATAAGCCACCTCAAAGGGAGTGTTGGTTCTGATACCGAGATCAACAAATCGTGACTGATAGAGGGCCTGCTTTTCCTGCATGGGGTGGGTGTTGACTCCGATACGCGCCAGAAGCCCGTCATCCTCAAGTTGTTTACGCTTGCGGAGCACCACATGACGCAGCACCGGATTATATTGCCGGAAGAAGCCATCACTCAAACATTCTGAAAGCCACATATCCTTTACAAGATATTCAAGGTCGTCATGCTTATGGGCGCAATAAAACTCGGCAGGTCCGATCCCCAGGTTATCCCGAATACGGGAAATGACATCATGTTCATTTGCCGGAGGAAGCGGATTGCGCAGTAATTCCCACACCTCGCTTGTGGCAGCGGGTTGTTCTTTACCGGTGACAATCCGGATTGCACTCTCGAAATTCCGCCACAGTGACAGTTCATCCCCCAGCACAAAATCAGCCCCGTTGCTCAATATTTTAAGAAGATCCCAGAGTTCCCGGACATTAGTCTGTATGGGTGTTGCGGTCCCCAGTATCAGGTGCCTGGTCCGTTTTGCCATCTGAAGCATAAAGGCAAGCAGGTTATTGGGTACTGCGGCTTTCTCGCCCAGGCCTCCTCTGGCCCGCGCCTTATGCGCTTCATCAAGAATAACCGTTCCAAATTTGTTTTTCAGGAGCAGGTCCGCCTCCCTGATAAATTCTCCATCTTCCCGCTGATGCATGACAAGGCCTGTGGAAACAATGGCAATACGATAGGGGCATTTTTTTATTGATACTGAATTATCACGGGGAGAAAGTATCTGACCCTTTACGCCCAGCCACAGTTTTTTTTGTGAAGACCAGACGGCTGTGGGAATGCCCAGCCTGTCCATCATCTCAATCTGCCACTGAAATATAAGGGTTGAGGGTGCAAGAATCAAAACATTGCCATCGTTCAGCAGGGCACTCACCAGGGCGCTGGTTGCCATGGAAAGGGTCTTTCCCACACCGACTTCATCGGCAAGAAGCAAACGGGCTTTTCCATAAATTTCGCGATGTTCCAGAAACAGGGTCACAAAGGAACGCTGCTATGGCTGCAATTGTTCACCGCCTCGATAGATGGGGGCTTCCGCCATGGCCGCACCGGGAACATCAGTGGGCTTCAGGACATCGACGGTCACCTCACGGCGATTGGCAACACGGGAAATTTCCGCTAAAATGGTTTCGGGAAGCGGTACACCTTCTTTCCAGAGCGCCCAGAATTCATCCTCCACCCAGTCTGCACTTGCAGTATCATCGTCCTGCCACACCAGCTCATAATTGTGGGAAAAAGCGCTTTTGGTCTCGTTGACCGAGCCGATAAACGCTTTGCGGCTGCCGTCGGGATAATGAATGGAACCCGCTTTCCCGTGCAGAAAGAGCCGTTCTCTGGGAACTACCCGGATTTCCACATTACCCGCGTGTAACAATTTGTCGAGAATCTGATAGCGGTCTTTTTTGAGCAGGGCTTCTGCCGCCACATCAACTTTGTTCCATCGTTCCTTGAGGGCGGTGTTGCGGCTGGTGGCAACCTGAAAATCAGCCATATCGAGTTCTGAGTTACAAATGATTTTTACTTCGGGTATCCGGGCAATTTCTTCACCGACCAGCTCAAAGATGGAACTACGGAAATAACCCGCAATGCGGAAATATTTTGTGGCGCCCTGGAGGGATTTTGCCAGAAATTCCGTATCAAGCCGTTCGGTGCGGGAAGAAAATCGACGGAGTGCCATAAATTATACCCTCTGATTCCGGAGCGCTTCCGCCATAATCCGTGCCGCGCTTGCCTCGATGTCAGGCCTGTATGTCTTGGTGGGTTTCAAGTTTTGCCGTTTTGCAGCAAGGTAATCGGCCATTTTGATGATAAGCGGTTTTACCTGCAAAAAATTTGTGCAATTCTGCATCAGGTGAAGCAGAACATCATCCACTTCAATTTCTCTGGTCACTTCATACAGCGCATAGAGCAGCGCCCGCAGCGGCGTTAAAGCGATTTCGGCATCACCCGACATGAGCGCACCTTTAAAATCTGTGGAGAGTTTGAGATGGGCGGCATTGGCCCTGGATTTGTCGCTCATGAGTTGATCAAAATGGTGTACCTTGAAGGCCTTGGCAAAATTCTGATAGTTATCCAGAGTCTTCATCCCCTGATGCTCCATATCGGCCATCTTGAGGTAGAAGCGTTCCACTGCGGCCAGTTTTTGCCATTCGCTTTTATCAAAACCCGCAGGAATAAGAAACTGCACCGCGGTCTGCACGGAAAAATCAATTAAATCCTCGACAAAAGTTTTTCTTCCCGGAACACGGGGGGCCTCGGACTCAGTGACCATATCCTTACCGTCGATTTTTGAATAGGCGGTGAGTACCTTGAGGGCTGCGGCATAACCTGCCATCTGCAAATCCGCATCCGTGTACAACCCTTCCGATCGCTGTTTCCGGACTGTTTTGTCCAGGCCGATCAGGGATTCCACCTGTTCTTTGACGGCCGCCTCGATTTCCCAGCCCAGGTCGTCACGGAAGGTTTCGAGCTGTTTGGTTCGCTTGCGCAGCACCAGCATCACCGTACCGGTAACATTGGCGCCTTGACGCAGGGCGCTGTCGGTTTCCGTGACCACATACCAGGCCGCGGTGACCTGCAGACCGCTGGCCCAGATGATGTTGGTCATATCAGCCCAGATGTTTCCAGACTGGTGGGTGAACATGAGTACCTGGATGCCGTTGTCCGGCATTTTTTCCGCCATTTTACGATAGGCCGCAATCATGCCCCGCCGGAAGCCTTCGTCTTCACCTTTAATGGCGAGGGTGCGGCGGCTGTCCCAGGTCCAGTGGGCAAACTCGGGAGGCGGATTTTTGCGAAGCCAGGCGATGAAGAACTCGGTGATTTCTTCGTATTTGACGGCATCTCCGTAAGGCGGGTCGGTAATGTAGATGTCGTTTGAGGTGGAGAGGGCATGGGCGGGGTGGGAGTCAATTTTTTTTTGGCCAATAATTTCAAAATGTTTATAGGATGCATCAAAAAGAGTAAGTGCTGATCGAACGGATCTGCACCCGTAATTATAAAATGTATTCAAAGCCTGATTATAAAAGGTTTGGGCTGTATTTCCATAGCCTCTGGTTTTAGCACAATTCCATTGACTTAAACGACTATTCCAATTCAAAACCTGATTAAAACCAAATGATAGATCAGCATCCATATTTTTTTTAATGATGGCATTCAAAACCAACTGCCGCGCATTAAACAGATGGTGCCAATGGGTCCAGCCCCGTGTCCGTATCGGCTCATCGGTTTTATCTCCTGCTTCAATTACCATATCCGGCACGTAGCCTTTTTCCTGCCAGTCGGCAATGTGAGCGCCCACATAGTCAATCACCTTCTGCTCCCTATCAAGATCTTTTTGAGTCAGATGTGTCATTCTCAAATTATTGCGCTTTGCACCTGGATTATTTCTCTCCCAGATAATAGCATAAGGGACATAGAAATTATAAATTTACCATAATAGGGGTGATTGTTATATCCCACCAGTGTAGAGCGGGTGCCCGTTTCAATCGTTGTTCAAGGTCCAATTTTTCGTGGCCGCAAATTTTGACACCTTTTTCATATGGTCCATC
>JANNUH010000145.1:0-71590 GCA_031395015.1 Desulfobacterales bacterium
TGTGGTATCTAATCTCTTGGTCATAGCTATCTCCTTCATTTTATTGTCGTAAATAAAAAATCTGATAGTTATGACCATCTCTTTATTTTTGCAAGTGTTTCATGCTTTGTTGTGCCCACCTGGGCATGGGGGTTAGATAAACTGTTTTTCTCTTTTATTGACAGTTTTTTAATAAATGGCTGTTAGGACTCCCTGCCATAGAGTTTACGAAATTTTCCATACAGTTTGGCAATGGGGCCATGTTTTCCAGACCCTTTTGCCGAGCCGTTTTTTTCCGAGGATAATTTTTCCTGTTGAATTCTCAAATCATGGGCTGCATTTATGGTTTCAATGAGGGTATCCATATCCACGGGCTTTGACAGGAATTTAAACGCATTGTATTTTCCGCTTTCAATTGCTTTTTCAACGCTTCCGTGTCCTGTCAGAATGATACAGGGCAAATTCGGCTGAAGGTCTTTCAGCCTTTTCTGGACTTCAATGCCGTCTATCCCCGGCATCTGCAGATCCACCACAGCCACATCAAAATCTTCCCTGGAAGCGGCGTCAACGCCTTCTTCCCCGGAAAAAGTGGTCTTAACTGAAAAACCCTCCAGAACAAGGCGCTTGGAAAGGTATTTTAGAAAGGTTTGTTCATCATCTATAAAGAGAAGTTTCATATATCCTCCGTTCCATCAACCGTTTTTGCTTTTTCATAGGGAAGCCTGATCCTGAATATGCTTCCAACCCCAGAGCTTGTCTCAATCTCAATGATACCTTTATGTTCTTCAATCAGCTTGCCTGTAACCAGGAGTCCGAGTCCGGTTCCCTTGCCTCCCTTGGAACTGAACATGGGCGAAAACAGCTTTTTTCTCGTATCCTCATCCATTCCACATCCATTATCCCTGACCTCAAAGCAGATCATATGGTTCTTGTCCATAAATGTTTTGATATTGACTTCATGCTTTTTCGAAATATCCTCATCTTCAATACAGGCACCGACAGCATTATTTATAATATTTAAAAGAGAGCGGCGAAGGATTCTGGGATCAGCCTGAATCAGGCCGATACCGGCATCCAGGTCCTTTGAAACAATAATGTTTTTTGATGCCGCAAATTCCCTTAATAATTCCACAAGTTCATGGATGATTTCATTCGGGGAACAATTTTCCTTTTCCGGTTTCCTCTGCCTGGAATAGGTTAGAAGGTCCTGGGTCAGGTCTCCGATGCTTTTTATATTTTTCTTGATTATTTTCCAGCCGGATTTGAGTTTTTCCGTGTCGTTTTCCTGAATCCCCACATCCACGATATAGGAACCGCCTTTGAGCCCGATGAGGATATTTTTCACATAATGGGCAAGTCCGCTGACGGTCTGTCCCACTGCTGCCAGTCTCTCGGACTGGACCAGTTCCTTTTCAAGCCGTTTGATTTCAGTCAGATCCTGAAAAAAATTCACGGTTCCGACAAATTCATTGTTCTCAAACAGGACATTGCCGGCATATCGAACCGGAATCTGCCGGCCATCTTTGGCATGAATGACCTGTTCTTTCCATGGAAAATTGATTTGATCTTTTTCACCCTTGACCTGGCTTTGAAATACTTTTGCAATTTTAGGGGTATAAAGCTCGTCAATGGTCATTTTATTGCGGACATCCTTTGCCGCCTCGCCAAATATTCTTGCCGCCTCAGGATTATACACGACCACCTTCCAGTCACTGCCAAAGGCCACAATGGCATCATTGGAACTTCTAATCAAAAGCTTCTGAAAATCCGATTTTCTCCGGATTTCTTCCGTTGCTTCCAATATTTTATTTTCAAGGTTGGTTGTATGGTCTTCAAGTTTTTTGCGGATGGTAATCTTTGTTTTTGCCCTTTCAATGGCAATGGAGAGAACCGCATCCCGGACCGGCTTGGTGATGAAATCGCTGGCACCGTATTGAAGCGCCGTGATGGTGGAATCTATATCGCCATGTCCTGTTACAATAATAACTTCTTTTTCAGAATCAATTTCCTTGATCTTTTTTAGAAGTTCAAGCCCATCCATTCCGGGCATCTTAATATCAGTGATCACAATATCCGGGGATTCAGCTTTAAAGACTTCAAGGCCCTGTTTCCCGCTGAAAGCGGAAACCGTCTGGTATCCGTCGCTTTGCAGCGACATGGAAAGCAGTCTGACGATCAATTCTTCATCATCAACGATTAATATTTTAAAGGCTGACATATAATTCATTCCCTTATATAATGGACGGAAATCTGATAATAAATGTAGCGCCCCTGCCATACTCACTCTCTATCTCAATTGTTCCGCCATAATCCTTGATGATACCGAAACTGATGCTGGTACCGAGCCCCGTGCCCTTTCCAGTCTCCTTTGTAGTAAAAAAAGGTTCAAAAATCTTTCGTTTGACGTCCTCATTCATCCCAATTCCTGTATCAGAGACCTCGGCAATCACCTGATTGTCTTTGGCATAGGTTTTGATCCGCAGCGTTTTTTCAGCTTTGCCCCCTTCTTTTACAGCTTTTTCAGCATTTTCATCCATGGAATCGATAGCATTGGTCACAAGGTTGATAAACACCTGTTCCAACCGGTTATGTTCAGCCTGGATTTCCGGAATCCCAGGATCAAGTTCAAGTATGACCTGAATGGAATGAACAGTGATCTGATGGCCCAGTACCTTGAAAACATCCTGAATGGGGTCGTTAATTATCAATTTTTTAAGATCTCTTTCCGACTGCCTTGAAAAATCTCTGACGTGTTTGATCACGCCTGCAGCCCTCGTGACATTATCGATGATATCCTTGGCCATCATCACAAGTTCTTCGTTAGGAATCGAAATTCCCTTATTGATCATTTTCAATATGAGATCTGCACAGATCTGGATGACATTCAAAGGCTGGTTGATTTCATGGGCCATGCCGGCAGCCATGGTGCCAAGAGTTGCCAGTTTGCCCGCCTGGATCAACTGGGTGTCTTTTTCCACGCTCTCCGTGATATCGGTGGCCGAAGCGATCAGAACATCCCGATGGCTGTATGTGGCGTCAACAACCTTGACATTGACGAAAAAAGAGGTTTTATTTTTCTTGAAATGTTTTTTCTTGGTAAAAAGAATGGCTTTGTTTTCCGGGAGTTTTTCAAGCGCCTGTCTAATGGTTTCATCGGGTTTTTCCCAGATAGTAAAAAAAGATTTTCCGAGAAGTTCTGATTTATTGTAGCCATATTCATTTTCCACCCGGTGATTCACATCCAGGATCTCAAGTGTCTGACGGTCAATAATAAAAATCGGATTGGGATTGTTATTAAACAGGGATCTGTATTTTTCCTCTGATTTTTTATATTTTTCATAGAGGGTGGAAAGCTCCTTGTCCTGAAGTTCCAGCTCCTCCTTTGCTTTTTTGTCTTCTGTCTGATCTCTTAAGGTCTCAATGGCACCGATGATCTTACCATCCGGTGATTTGATCGGTGCAGCAGTAAAAAATATCCATTTTCCGCCGTCCCCTAAATGGGGAAAAAATTCTTCTGCTTCATAGGCTTCTTTGATCAGGACGGATTTTCTCCAGGAAGACCCATAATATTTTGAAACCTCGTCCTCCGACATCTTGCCGACAATGACATCGGCCATGGTAGGTCTTTTGGCCGACCGGAACGGCACCCACTGCCGATCCGTTCCCACGATTTCATAGGCCCTTTGACCGGTCAGATCTTCACAGGCTGTATTCCAGTGGGTTATGATATGCTCATTGTTGATGATAAAGGTGGGGATCATACTGCCCTGAATGACCTGGGAGATTTCTTTTTCAATTTCAATATGCTCCTCCCTGTCCGACTCAAGATATTTGTTTTCCTCTTCTGCATCCTCCTTTATTCTTCTTGAATACGCATCAAACAGATCCATAATTTCTTTTCTGTCAATCTCTTCAGCCTGAATTTTCCTCTTTATCTTTGTTTTTTCTTCCTCTGCCTCAAGAAATTTTATAAATGACAGGGCCTTATGGGTATCAAGATCGATAATACTGACTTGCCCGGTATTTATTTTTTCCAATATGCAGCTCAATATTTCATCATTTTTCAGTTTCAGGATGACATCCATACCCAGAAGTGCGCAGAGATCACCATAATCCTGAGTCACCCGGATTCCTTTTTCCCTTGCATAAAGGACACCTTCTGTACGGGTCAGGGTATCTGCTACCATGAGGACTTCAGGAGCAAGTTCCTTTAAGCCGGGACCCGTTAATATTTCAAGAATCTTTTTACAGGGGCTGTTTCCCCCGATAATGGCAATCTTTAACCCTTTAAGATCGATATTCATTGGTCTGTCTGCTCCTTTTCAATGCCTTTGCTTTGTTTTCGACATCCTGAATATATTAGAAGAAGATAAAGGTTACAATACCCGGAACAAATTCATGTCTTTTTCATGCTATTTCATAAACCATCAAATAATTAACTTGCCTCCTCTTTTTTTGTAAGTTATCTTGTCCTGAATCAAAAAAAGAGGAAGATAATTTGATATGGATATTGCATCTTTTATCGGCATCATTTCAGGCCTTTCATTAATCTTCAGTGCGATTTATCTGGGCGGTGCCCTTCACAATTTTATTGATATCCCTGCCCTGATGATTGTTTTCGGCGGCACCCTTGCCACCACCCTGATCACCTTTCAATTCAGGGATGTAGTGGCAGCATTTAAAGCGGCATATTTTGTTTTTTCCAAAGACAAGGAAGATCCCAACGAAGCAGTGGCCGTCATGATCAAACTCAGCCAGCTCAGCCGGCGCCATGGACTTCTTGAACTCAGCAAAATCAAGACAGATTCCCTTTTTTTGAAAAAAGCCTGCGGCCTTCTATCCGACGGGTCCTCCGAAGAGGTCATCCGGGCAGCCCTGACCACGGAAATTCAATCCCTTCAGATGAGGCATTTCATTGTCCAGGATGTATTCAGAAAGATGGCGATCTATGCGCCTGCTTTCGGCCTGATGGGAACCGTCATCGGCCTTGTGCAGATGCTCAGCCTTCTTCAGGATCCGGCTAAAATCGGCCCTTCCATGTCTGTGGCCCTTTTGACAACCTTCTACGGGGCTCTATTATCCAATTTATTTTTTCTTCCCATTGCAGGTAAATTGCGCTCAAGAACCGTAATTGAAACCATTATTCTTGAAATTAAACTGGAAGGTGCCATTTCCATCATTCAAAACAACAACCCGGTCATCATCTATGAAAAACTTTCCAGTTTTATTTCATCAAGGCTGCGAAAACCCATGGCTCAAATGAATCTGAAAGAAAAAAAATGAAAGATAATAATTTCTTCAATACCTTCATGACCGATGACGACAGTGCCCCATGGCTTATCACCTATGCAGACCTCATGACCCTGCTTCTTGTTTTTTTTGTTCTTTTCTATACCCTCTCTTTTAATGATCATGAAAAATACAGAAAAACCGTTGAATCCATAAAGGTTCAAATAAAAGGCAATGAAAACCTCATAGGACTTATGGAATTAATGGAAATTCAGAAACAACCGGATGCCCTGATCACCATTGAGGATATTACAGGCCTTAAATCACGCAACAAATCCTTGTTTGAAGACCTGGCCAGGTTTGCAGCTTCTAACAGCCAAAAAGAAAACCTTTCAACCCAGGTTCAGGAAGGCAAAATCATCGTCAATGTTGCCGGAAAAGCATTGTTTAACTCAGGTTCGGCATCTTTGAACCCTTCTGCAGTGCCGATTTTTGATGAAATCATTCAGATTCTTTCCGGGTATCCCGACTATAATATCAATATTAAAGGGCATACGGATAATATCCCAATCACCACCGGCATTTTCCCTTCCAACTGGGAATTATCCGCAGTTCGGGCTACAACGGTTTTGAAATACCTCATAGCCAAAGGGATAAGCCCCAGGCAGCTTACGGCCACCGGCTATGGAGATGTCATGCCGCTTGTACCCAATACATCGGAAGAGAACAGAACACAAAACAGGAGGGTGGAATTTGTTCTGGAAAAAAAAGACCCCCGAAACTGAAATCATCCTTCATAACCCGGATGAACTTCGACATGCTTTTCGGTATAATTTTAAAAAAGGCCGGGGATTTGTCTTCCGGTTCAAGGGAAAAGAGGTTCTTCTCCTTGATATCGGTGCAGACGGCCTGTCATTTAAAAACCAGGGGTTTCACCCTCTGGATAGCGATACCATCCAATTCACGCTGAACATCCCGAATTATAGAGGAAATAATCTATTTTGTGCTGAATTAAAAATCCTGACCATTGATGCGGATTCCATCTGCCATTGTATTTTTGAACAATGTTCCCTTGAACTTCATGAGCTTCTCCATAAATATGTTCTAGAGATGCAGAAACATGATCTTGCACATTGACATGGATGCTTTTTTTGCCTCTGTTGAACAAAGAGACAACCCTGCCCTGAAACATAAACCCGTCATCGTGGCCGGAAATTCAGAGAGAAGCGTGGTATCCACTGCCAGTTACGAAGCAAGAAAATTCGGTATCCATTCCGCCATGCCGGTATTTATGGCAAAGGAAAAATGTGCCGACCTCATTATCGTTCCCGGAAACATGAAAAAATACAAGCGTGATTCAAAAAAAATCATGGACATCCTGTCCCGGTTTTCTCCCCTGACGGAACCGGTTTCCATTGATGAGGCCTATGTGGATATTACTGGGTGTGAAAGACTTTTCGGATCACCTGAAGACATGGCCCGCACCATTAAAAAAACGATTGAAGCCGAACTTTCCCTGACCAGCTCCATCGGCATTGCACCCATTAAATTTTTGTCCAAAATCGCCTCAGCCATGAACAAACCCGATGGATTAACCATCATCACCAGATCCGAGGTTCCCGGTTTTCTCGCGGCCCTGCCCATCCAGAAGGTGCCGGGAGTTGGAAATACAGCCATGAAACAGATGGATATATTGAAGATTCAATGCCTTTTTGACATCAAAAAATATTCCCTTCAGATTCTTACCCAGAAATTCGGCAAGATGGGCCTTCGTCTTTTGGAGCTTTCAAAGGGCATTGATTTATCAAAGGTCGAAACCGGGCATACCAGAAAATCCATATCCAGCGAAACAACTCTGGCAAAAGATACCTCTGATTTTGAAACCATTAAAGAGATCATCCTTGACAGGTCCCAGAACGTTGGAAAGGAATTGAGAGCAAAAAATCTTTTGAGTGAAACCGTTGTTATCAAATTAAAATTTTCAGATTTTTCCCAGATCACCCGGAGTAAAACCCTGAATACCCCGATTTCTTCCTCTGCCGGGATTTTCAATGAAGCCCTTGCCCTGTACCGGAAAATCGAATTAAAAAAGAAAATCAGACTCGTGGGAGTCGGCGTAACCTCTCTGAAGGACAAGGGCAGGCCCATCCAGATGCAACTCATACGAGAGGAGAAATTGCCTGAAAAACAATGGGATTCCGTGGACAAGGCAGTGGATTCAATACTGGAAAAATTCGGCAGTAATATCATCAAAAAAGCCACATTAAATGGAATATCCGATTAAGCGGGACACGATGACACAAAGAATTCAGATCAGGGTAAACATCACAGGCCGGGTCCAGGGCTGATCATGTTTTTTGCGCTTTCAAAAACCTTCTGGCTGCTCTGTTCTCCTGAATCATTGCTGATTATTGTAACGCTCTTCTGCTTTTTTCTCATTTTCATTAAAGCCTATAAAAAAGCAACCGTGTTAAGCATTTTTTTGACGATTTTATTTTTCATAATTTCGGTTTTTCCCGTCGGCGACTGGCTTTTATATCCGCTTGAAAAACGGTTTCCACCAGTCGTCCATTTATCTCCACCCATTGATGGGATCATTATCCTGGGCGGATCTGAAAATATATACAATTCATTTGTCTGGCAGCAGGTTGAACTGAACCAACATTCGGAAAGATTTTTTGCCTTTATCAAACTTGCAAGAGAATTCCCCCATGCCGTTCATGTCTATACCGGCGGGTCGGGTGATCCCCTGCGTCAGGAATATAAAGGTTCTGAAGTGGCAAAAAAACTGTTTCAGGAACAGGGAGTTGATGTTTCAACCATCCTCTTTGAATCTGAATCCCGTAATACCTTTGAAAATGCCGTGAAGACAAAGAGAATAGTCAATCCCGACCCGTCCGGCAGATGGGTCCTGATCACCAGCGCTTCCCATATGCCGCGGTCAGTCGGCATATTTTACAAAGCCGGGTGGAAGGTCATTCCCTATCCTGTCGATCACGATACAAACCCTGAGACCCTTTTCCGAATCACCTGGAATTTTTCCGGTAACCTTGCAAAATTAAACAATGCCGCCTACGAATGGATGGGTCTTTTTGCATACTATATGACAGGGAAAACCTCGCATTTGTTTCCCGGACCCGATGAAATTTAAAGATATTTTTCCTTGTTATTGTTCAAAAAAACTTTTAAATAAGCCCTTATGTGGAAACCATGCTTCGGGGTGACTCGTGAATGATGACTTGGAAATAAAAAAAATCAAACGGTTAAACCTTGTATTGCGTGCCTTCAGGGACATCGGCAGGCTTCTGGTGACCCAGAATGACAAACAAAAGCTGATTGACGGGATCTGTAACATCCTGGTAGAAAAAAGAGGGTATTACAATGCCTGGATCGGCCTTCTGGATGAAACCGGCGCCATCCGGATGATAGCTGAAACTGGGTTTAACAGCCATTTTGATCTCATGCGCAGCCGGCTTGAAAACAATCAATTTACCCGGTGCATTCAGAAAACCCTTGAATCGGAAGATGTGTTTTCCGTGGCAGACCCGGTTAAAGAATGCCCGGACTGCATGTTGTCCAAAAACTATTCCGGCCGGGGGTCCATGGCGGTGCGGCTGACCCATAAAGAAAAAAACTATGGGTTCCTGGTTCTGTCCATCCCCCAGGAACTGACCCAGGATAAAACTGAAAAATGCATTGTAAAAGAAATTTCCGATGATATTGCCTTTGGCCTTTACAGGATATATCTGGAAGAAAAAAGGAAAACCGCGGAAAGAGAACAGGAAGAAAGCAATAAACGGTTCCAGACCCTCATCGACAATTCTCTTAGCTGTATTTCCATCCTCCAGGACAATAAAAAAGCATATCTGAACCCAGGCCTTCGAAAGATACACCGCCTTATTATACGGGCCTTTGAACCCCCGGATTTTGAAAATGTCTATGAAGAAGACCGGGAAAGAATTAAAAAATTTTATACGGATCTGATAACAGGGAAAATAAAGCATATTGATACGGATTTCAGATACTATCCCGAGGATCTGGAAGATGAAGTCAAAGGACATATCCGATGGGCCCTGGTCAGTGCCCGGAAGATCAATTACCTGGGGATAGACTCCATTCTTGTCAATTCCATGGATATCACGGATTCCAAGGAAGTTGAAAATTTTTTAAAGATCCAGGATAAAATGACCTCCCTTGGCCGGGTGACGGCCGGTATTGCCCATGAAATCCGTAACCCCCTGTCCGGGATTTATATTTATCTGAAAGCCCTGAAAAACATTTACAATAATATGGGCGATATCCGGTCGGTCCTTTCCATTATCGAAAAAATCGAGCTTGCTTCCAATAAAATAGAATCCATTATCAAAAGGGTCATGGATTTTTCCAAGCCCGGCAAGCCCCGGTTCATCATGACCAATATTAATGAAAACATTGATGAAATCACAAAATTGACTGCCGTGACCCTGCGCAAAACCGGCATCAATTTTATAAAGAATCTGGACCCGGCCATCCCGGAATGCTGGAATGAACCCCATCTGATTGAGCAGGTGGTACTGAACCTGATTACCAATGCTGCCGAAGCCATGAGAGAAATTGAGGGTGAAAAAACAATCGAGTTGAAAACCTACCGGAAAAACGACGCCATTGCCATCTCCATAAAGGATTCAGGGCCCGGCATCCCCATGTCAAGCCAATCCAAAATCTTTGATCCCTTTTATACCACCAAAACCAACAGCTCCGGTATCGGTCTCAGCATCTGTCATAGGATCATCACAGACCACGGCGGTTCGCTTAGGTTCAATTCCGGTCTTAAAAAAGGGGCCCAGTTTATTATTGAACTGCCGCTTCAACAGCACGAAAGACAAACATGATCCGATACAGCATCGCCATTGTGGATGATGAAGAAACCATCCGGGACAGTCTCCAGATTGTCTTGAGCCAGGATTATGACATTTTCTGTTTTAGTGATGCAGAATCCTTTCTTCTGTCCCTGGAGACATCCTCACCGGATCTGGTTCTCATGGATATCGGCCTGCCGGTCATGAGCGGCATCGAAGCCCTGAATATTGCAAAAAAGAAAATTCCGGATCTTCCGGTCATCATGATCACGGCCTTTGAAGACATCAATATGGTGATCCGGTCCATGAAAAGAGGGGCCTTTGATTTTATCCTGAAACCCATGAATCCGGATCTTCTGGAACTCACCATCAAAAAAGCCCTCTCCTCCATTGCCTTAAGAAAAGAAGTCCAGCTTCTCCAGGAAAAATTCCTCATCGAGCATGAGCCCTGTTTTATCGGTGAAAGCAGGCAGATTGACGATATCATGGATTTCATTCACATGGTTGCCAAAAGCCCGGATACCCCCATCATGATCATGGGTGAAACCGGTACCGGCAAAGAACTGATCGCCAGGGCCATCCATGCCAGGAGCCCTTTATTTCAAGGACCCTTTATTGCGGTGAACTGCTCGGCCTTTCCGGATGAACTTATTGAAAGTGAATTGTTCGGGTACGAGGAAGGCGCCTTTTCCGGTGCAAAAAAACAAGGTAAAAAAGGATTGATCGAAGAAGCGGACAACGGCACCCTTTTCCTGGATGAAGTGGCGGATTTGAGCCTTGCAGGCCAGGCCAAGCTCTTACGGTTTCTTGAAAGCGGAGAATTTTATAAGGTCGGCAGCACAAAAAAGCATATGGTTTTGGTAAGGATTGTCTCAGCCACCAATAAAAACCTGGAAGAACTGATGGATAAGGAACTTTTCAGAATAGACCTGTTTTTCAGGCTCTGTGTGGTGAAAGCCAAAATCCCTTCATTAAACGAAAGAAAAGATGATATCCTGCCGCTGGCCAAGCATTTTTTATATGAATTCAATCAGAAATTTAAAAAAAACCTGACCCATATTTCCGATGAGGCCCTGCAACTGCTCTTGTCCCATGAATTTACCGGAAATGTCCGGGAATTGAAAAACATCATGGAGCGGGCCTGTCTCATTGCCCAGGCAGACTCGATTAAACCGGAGGATCTCGGGCTTCTTGAAAACACAAAACATACCCAACCTGCTCAAACAGACGATTTTAATCCCTCAGATCTCACTATTCCGGATCAGGGAATCAATCTTGCCAAAATATTGGAAGATACTGAGAAAAAATACATGAACCATGCCCTGACACTGGCCAGGGGAAATGAAAGCCGAGCAGCAAGACTCCTGCACATGAACCACCATACCTTCAGGTACAAATTTAAAAAATTCTCCCCGCCTGCATAGGCATTAAAACAGCAATCTGCGGCAAGGGCCAGGCGTTATTTCCAGGCTCTGAAAAATCCGGGAAAAAATATTCTGATTTTTCAGCTTTGGTGAGACAATGATTCGGATAATTATCCTTGAGTCCTGATATAGCCCATTTTTTTCAATTTTTCCCTGGGGTCGACAAATATAATTTTACCATCTTTCCATTCAGGCATTTGCAAATCAAACCTTGCCGCTTTTTCAGTCGCCTCTTTTGCTGCCCGGTACATCGCATTTAACGCTAATTTTGAATATGATTCTTTTGTCATGGTTTTTCCTCTACTACCACCGGAATATTTCCGGAATTATCAAAAATGACCCAGGTATCAACCAGTTCTTTATAGTGATTTTGAAAATTTTCCCAACCCCGGTGATATCGTCTTTTAATGACATCAACAGGGACATTGTGTCCACCTTGGGCAACCCGCAACTGAACGCGTTTCACAGCCATTTCTTCATTGGAAAGGCTTAGAAAATATAAAATCACTTCATAATCGATTTTTTTCCAATTTTTGATGCTTTCGATATAATTTAAACCGCTTAATGTTGTTTCAAAAGCAAAGGACTCTCTATTTGAAACGATGGAACCCATTCTTTTTAAAAACAACTTTCCGGCTTCCAAGGCAACACGTTCCGGATTAAAGGGAGCGATCCCCTTGGCAATCAGATCGGCGTTTATAAAATTAAGGCACTCCGCTTCTACCGGAAGAAACTTTTCAGCGAATGTTGTTTTTCCAGCCCCATTTGGTTCTGCGATAATATAGCATTTCATTTTTTTGCCAAAGCACTTGTCCTGAATCCGTTTCAGCATACAACTTTTCAAAACCAACATTATCATTTTTTACATTGCATTGGTATTCATTATCAACTGACGCTTGAAATTTTCGAGGTTAATTTTTCAATTTTATTAATCATACCAAATGAAGTGTAATAACAAGCACTCGTAAAATACTCAGCCTCTTCATAGCTGGTTCCACTAAAACTTTATTTCTAAATCCCCTGCAATCCGGCAAATAATTTGTCGATGTATCCGTCACGATCATTGGTCATGAAAAGAACGTGCTTATTTTCATGATCCTCTTGAGTGTTGTCTGGGGCCTCTGGGGTTACGCTTTGCCATGCTTGCCCCCTTTTTTTTGGAGGCTTCAATTCGCTTTACCGCCTTATCAAAATCGCTTTCAAACAGCCGGTCCTGAACGATGCGGTATTTTTCAAACTCGCTTTCAGCATGTGCTTTTGCCAACTCTGATGAGGCCGTTCCGCTGTCCGGCAGAATTTTCCGATCAGCAAATTCTATAAACATATCCAGCCGTTTTGCCCAGTCTTCCATTGTCATAGGAAGTTTTCTTAAAGCCCGTTCTTCCGCAAGTTCGAGGTAGGCGTTAACGATTCGCCCCAATACATTCAGCTCATTTTTGTTCAGGTAGTTCTTGGCAATGGCAACATCGGTTTTTAGAATTTTTCCGCCAGGAGACTTTTCCCAGGTGGTGGCCATAAGTTTTTGCGTCAACCATACAGATTCATCCTCATTTCCAGATTTCATATTGCGACCAGAAGCTTTTTTTCCGGCCATGATCCTGATATATCCGATTTTTGAAATCATCGTGATGATGAAAATTCCTCCAGTCTGTTATCGATTCAGCAAGCTGATCCAGATTATTCAAATATTGGATGCCATATGGATAGGCTTTGGTGTATCCCCGCTCAAGGATTGACACCAAGAGGCTGCGAAAGATGAGGCTGGCTGCAAGCCAGCGACTTTCCGATTCAAACGTTTCGGCCAATGGGAGAAGGCTTTCATAATAATCGCCATTCAGTTGATCCGCCCGTTTAAGGAGGTATGCTTCGGCCTCATCAATTTTTCCGATTTCAATCAGAAATTTTACATCCGCTGTTCGCAATGCATTATTTTCAAGAATCAATGCAATTTCATCCAAGATAAATTCATCCCGCTTTTCATGGCCGATCACATCCAAAAGTGCATCAAGGCTGTCAATGGAATAAAGGGATCGAAATTTTTGATACAGAAGACCGCTCAATTTTTCAATGTCTCCCAGGCGCCTGTAAATTTCCAGTAGCAGTTTGTCTCGATCATAGGCCTGATAGGCTTCTTCTTCAGGAATTTTCTTTAACCATGAATGAGCCACCTCGACATCTCCGCTTTCCAGATGCACACGGGCAATATCGATGAGCGTCGCTGTTGACAGATTGCCACATGATGCGATGCGGGTCTTTTCAAAGAGTTCGGCATCCTTGATCTGACGGGCCAGAGATTCGATCAGCATCGGATGACGGCGTCTGCCGATTTCATTTTTTTCATTATCCGCAAGCTCCTGAAGCCGGGTGATCATCATGCGGATTACCGGCTCGGACAGGCATTCACCTGCACAGTCCATCAGCGTATCCCGGACTCCATAGTCATTCTTTTGGTTCAGCGTCAGTATGATGCCGGCCACTTTTTCCTTGTCGGTACAGCGCAAGGCATACTCCACAAACAACTCTCTGGCATCAAAGCGGAACACATCCCCCACATGGCCGCCGGAGTCATCACAATTTCCCAAAACATCATCATCTGCTTCATAAAAAGCTGCAACCAGTTCCACACCCGTCTGCGGGTCAGTAACCCCCGCCTTTAAATCCTGAAGCAACATGGCAATTTCCTGGGCAAACCCGGAGACATTTCTCCAATCGATAAACCGCCTGGATCGTTTCAGCCCGGCCAGCTTCTCTTTAAACCGCTGAACATTTTCTTGAGGTGTTGCAAGCAGCCGTTCCACCAAATCATCAGCAGCACCAGACTGCTCGGCAAGGCCCAACAGAGCGTCTGCAAGGTTTTCAGCGCCTAAATCCATCAGTTTCTGTTTTCTATCTTTTCTCATTGGGCAAGCCCTCTTCTGAAATGTTGCATGTTTCTGTGCAGGATAAGCCCCTTGGCTTTTCACCAGGCCAAATCACGCATATCTTTTTTAATTGATAATATCATTGACTATCTGACGGTTTTCAAATTGTTTTGATTAGGATAATACTTGAGTCCTTTAAATTCATGACATGCTTACCTCAAGTTTGTGTTTAATCTTCTCCCATCCCGGGACGACAGAGTCGAGGAGCTTATAAAATTCCGGGCTATGATCATTATATTTCAGGTGACACAGTTCATGCGTAACAACATATTCAATACATTCTTTAGGTGCTCTGATCAGGTCTGTATTGAGGGTTACTGTGCCCTTGTCTGAAAGGCTTCCCCATCTTTTTTGCATTCGCTTAATGGATAGTTTAGGCTGGCTTATGCCAAGACCGTTGAATTTTTGCCAGCAGCGATCCATACTCTCGGCAAATTGAAGCTGTGCCTTTTCCGAATACCATTGATTTAAAAGCTTCTTGGCAGCATTTGGAGTCGGCTCGCTCCAGCAAGTGATATGAAAAAAGCCGCGAGATAATTTAACGGAGTTTTCCGGTCCTTCGGCTAACTTCAAGCGGTATTGCTTTCCAAGATACAGGTGGGTCTCGCCGTTCACGTAACAGCGATCAGGTGTTTTTGGATTAAACTGCTTGAAATAATTCAACTGCCTGAGAATCCAACGAGCCCTCTTAATTATCTTCTTTCCTATCAGATCGATGTCGGACTGCACGGGCGCTTTGACAATAACGGTACTGTCAGGATGAACAGCAATTTCCATCGTTTTTCGGCCACAATACAACAGACTGAAATAAATGGTTTTTCGCCCGTAAACAACCGAGTGTTTGTTGTTATGGAGCAATGCCTTCATTATTTATAGCTCCTGTGCTTTGCCACCTGCATCACCTTCTCGATAATGTCATCCATCTGATCAAGCGACAAGTCGATGCCTCTTTCCGTCTTAAGTTCATCATAGAGATAATCGTCGATCTCGTTAACTGCCTGTTTCTGAGCGTCTTCATCATCCCAGAAGTGAACTTTCTTGTGTTTTTCCAAAATGCCATGAATAGCAATTGCCGTATCAGCCGCAGCGGTTTCAAGGTTTTCTTCGCCTAATTCGTGTTTTTCAAGGAAAGGCTTAAGCACCCCGAAATAGGCCATGGCATCTTCCAAGCCTGCAAGTTTATCAGGTATATCATCATGCACCTTGCCGACAACCTTGTTACGGATATCCACGACTTTGTTCAGATAATCCAGATCAGATATTCTCTTAGCCCGGAAATCTTCAATCGCCTGCTGGATCAGCTTTGAGAACTTCTCGTAAAACGCAGGATCTTCATCCATCTTTTCGGTAATAACTTTCTTAGTGCCATGTGCTATCGTATCAGCCTTTGAAGCCGTAGTTTTTGGCTTTGTGCCATAGATCGCCTGTTCCTCTTTCACAACCATGAATGCTTCATCGTCGAAGATATTAACTGGCTCATTTAGCTGAATAACCTCATTGGCTTGAATGTGAGTATCCAACAGCTTTTTGATTTTTGGCTCGTAATCCCGGTAATCAATGGCCTCTGCATATCGGAGCTTGGCAGACGACTTGAGTGACTGAAACTTCCGCAAATCGGCCTTGTATCTGGACAAGGTTCTCTCATCGGTTTCGGTCAGGAATTTTTCGGAAGAGAGTGCAATACCAAGAGTTTTCCCGAACTCCGAAAGGCGGCCGTAAAACTCTTCTCTTAAGCTCTCATCGGCAAGCAGCACTTCATAGGCTTCTTCATCGTAGGAATGCTTAACCGTTTTGAACAGATCCCATAGATTGGAATACCGGCCCGGCAGCTTTTCGATTTCGCTGTTAATGGATGTCAGAGTGCCGACAAGGTCGGATTCATCGAACCCTTCAAATGCGCTGTACATTGTGAGTGCTTTGTCCAGTTCACCGAGGACGCTTGCATAGTCGACAATAAAGCCGAACTCCTTGCCTTCATGAAGACGATTGACCCGCGCAATTGCCTGAAGCAGCGTGTGCTCTCTAAGTACTCTGCATAAATAGAGGACCGCGTTTCGTGGTGCGTCAAAACCAGTGAGCAGCTTATCAACGACAATAAGGATTTCAGGTTCGCTGCCATGCTTAAACTGGTTGATGAGCTGCTTGGTGTATTCTTCTTCACTGCCATAGCGTTTCATCATCTTTTGCCAGAATTTTACGACCTCATCCGTTGTCTCGTCATCGGTTTCTTCATAGCCTTCACGCATATCCGGCGGCGAGATAACAACCTCGGAACTGACAATGCCTATCTCATTCAGATACGCGTTGTACTTGAGTGCGGATGCTTTATTTGGAGCCACCAACTGTGCTTTGAATCCTGTTCCCTGCCAGCCTGCGCGGAAGTGCTCGCTGATGTCAAAGGCTCTCATGTATATGACCTGATCGGCCTTGTTCAGCATCTCCGCTCGTGCATACTTCCGTTTAAGGTCTGCCTGCTGTTCCTTGGACAACCCTTGTGTGTGTCGCTCAAACCACAGATCAACTGCTTCTCTGTTTTGCGTCATCTCTACGTGCCGTCCCTCATACAGAAGCGGAACAACCGCACCGTCTTCAACAGCCTGTGTGATTGAATAATGGGGCTCCACCAGTTCACCGAATTTGGTGAAATTATTCTTTTCCTTCTTTAAAAGCGGCGTGCCGGTGAATCCTAAATAACAGGCATGGGGAAACATCTGTCTCATTCGAGCTGAAAAAGAACCGAACTGGGTACGGTGACTTTCATCCACCAGAATAAAAATGTCCGGCGATGCATCCTGATATTTTTTTACCGCATACGCCTTGTCGAACTTATGAATGAGGGTGGTGATAATTCCCGATTTCTTCTCAGCGACCAGCTCCAGCAGGTTTCTCCCTGATGTTGCCCGATTCGCCTCAAGGCCACAGGCGGCAAAGGTGTTTCCCAGCTGCTTATCGAGGTCATCACGGTCTGTCACAAGAACAATTCGAGGATTCAAAATTTCAGGGTCCAAGGCCAGGTTTCGGGCCAGCATTACCATTGTCAGAGACTTTCCTGAACCCTGAGTGTGCCAGATCACACCGCCTTTACGTGAATCGGTGCCGGCAAAATGCTTTACCCGGTTCAGTGTAGACTTGATGACGAAATACTGCTGATAGCGGGCAATCTTTTTGGTGCCACCATCAAACACCGTAAACTTCCATGCCAACTCCAAGAGCCTTTCCGGACGGCAAAGGGAGAAGAGAGACTTATCCTGTTCGGTTACCAGTCTGTTGCCGGTTAATGCATCCGGCTTAACATCAAAGGTAGATGAAATTCTGGCTATAACATCCTCGTAAAGTGGTTGGTTGATTATAGCTGCAAGTTTTTCATATTCGCTCTCACCATTATCCATCTGAGGCTCTTTCCATAAACCCCAGAATTTTGCAGCGGTTCCCGTTGTTGCGTACATGGCGCTGTTTTTATTCAGAGCCAGCACCATCTGGCAGTAGATGAAAAGTTTGGAAATATAGTCATCATTCTGATTTCTGATAACCTGGGAAACTGCCTGTTCAATCTCAACCTGCGGCGCTTTACATTCAATCACGCAAAACGGAATACCATTGACGAAGAGAACAATATCAGGCCGGGCGGTTTCCGTTGAACGTGAGCGTTCAACACTGTATTCAACTGTTACGTGAAACGTGTTGCGGCCGGGATTTCGCCAGTCGATATAGTTCATGTTGAAGCTTTTCGAATCACCCTCAATGGTCTGTTCCATGGCCGTCCCGAGAGTGATCAGATCGTAAATGGCCTCATTTGTCTTCAGCAGTCCGTCGTATTTGATGTTTTTCAGCTTCTGGATAGCTGACTGAACATTTTCCTCGCTGAAGAGATACTCACCGCCTTTATAACGAATGCGGTTTATTTCTTTGAGCTGATTGCGCAGAATAGTTTCCAATAAAACATTGGATGTTCTGTCCTGCCTTTCGCGGAGTGTTTCTGCCGGTGTCAAAAATTCAAATCCCAGGCCAATCAAAAGCTGCAAAGCCGGGATTTGAGAAAGATGCTTTTCATTTATCTGAAAAGTATTCATGGGGTTACCCCCAATGCATGCCAGTAAGGTCTGAATCCCAATTCCACAATATTCGCCATAAGCATCAAAAATGGCTCATAATCATTTTTCGTATGGGCTGTATCCAGAGTCTCGTAATATTCCAACCGCTTTTCCACTGGAAGAACAACCGGCGGGAACCCGCTTTTCATAAGCGCCAAGTTCATCAGCAGCCGTGATGTTCTGCCATTGCCGTCCACAAAAGGATGGATTTTCACAAAATCAGCATGAACACGTGCAGCCCGTTCTACCGGATGGAGAGACTCCCCATCTGTTTGATACCAGTTGATAAAATTTTGCATGTCACTTTCTACATGCAGGGCATCGGGCGGAACATGATCGGCGCCTGAGATGATGACATTTGTTTTTCTATAAACACCCGCATTTTTGTCATCAATATTTTTCAGGATCAATTGGTGAATCGATTTAATCTGCCATTCAGACAGAGGCTCATTTTTATTGACAAGATCTTCAACAAAAAAAATGGCTTCCCTGTGGTTGATCGCTTCAAAGTGCTCCCGCATGGTTTTCCCGCCAATGGTGATACCTTCCAGAGCAACTTTGGTTTCTTTCAGGGTAAGCGTATTCCCTTCAATGGCATTGGAATGGTAAGTCCAGCGAAGCACCAGATCCTCATGAAGATTAGAGACAATCTCTGGTGGCAATGGGCGGAATGAATCAAGTTTCTGTTTTAACGAATCAAGCTTATTGAAATTTATCATTTTTAGAGTCTCCTATTTTTAACCACGGAAGGCACCAAAAGGTTTGGAACCACGAATGCACACCAAGGGACACGAATATTAAATTCATCATTCATAACTCAACCCTCATCATTCAATTGCTTCATGTCTTCTTCGATCTCTTCGACTGTAGGAAGGGAGCCTTTTAATTCATCCGGCAACACTTCTGTCAGCGTAAACTCACTCACGCCCATGGGCTTATTGATGTCCCTGAGGGCGAATTCGGTCTCTATCTTGTTTTTGTCCCGACAAAGCAATATCCCGATGGTCGGGTTATCGTCTTCGGCTTTGAGCAGGCTATCTACCGAGGAAAGATAGAAATTCAGTTTACCGGCATATTCAGGAATAAATTTCGTATTTTTGAGTTCAATCACCACATAGCATTTCAGCTTGATATGATAGAAAAGCAGATCCAGATAATAATCGCTTGCTCCGACTTCCAGATGATATTGCCGCCCCACAAACGCAAATCCTTTGCCTAGTTCCAGCAGAAACTTGGTGATATGCTCGACAAGCTTCTTCTCAATATCCCGCTCATTGTAGGGCTGAGTCATGGTCAAAAAATCAAAGATATAAGGATCTTTGATCGTCTGTTGAGCAAGATCTGACTGTGGAACGGGAAGGGTGTTTTTGAAATTACTGATCGCTTTCCCCTGTCTGGCAAAAAGGTCAGACTTGATCTGCAAGGCCAGCACATCACGGCTCCAGCCATTGGTAATGGTTTTCTGTATGTAGAACAACGCTGTCTTGTCATCTTTCACCTTGCCAATCAGCATTTTGATATGTCCCCACGGAAGCTGCCTAATCAATGCGTACATCTGATTCTTTGAACTTGATGCCAATTCGTCCCCAGTCTGGGGACTGATTAGGTCTTTGCTTTCGTCCCCGACTTGGGGACTAATCTCGATATACTCAAAAAACAGGCGGCAGTACTTCAGATTGGTTACAGAAAAACCCTGCATATCGGGGAATTCCTTTTTCAAGTCTGTCGAAAGGCGTTCCAGAAATTTACTGCCCCAAATAGCATCCTTACCGGAAATCATCCGCCCCAGGTCAAAATAAAACTCGATCAATACACTGTTGGCCGCCAAGGCCGCACGAAGCTGAACAAATCGAATCTGGGTTTTCAGGTTTTTCAGCCATACAGCATAGTCGCCTTTAGCGAGTGCAGAATGCTGAGTGCTCAGTGCCGAGTTGTTTTTTAATTCATCATTCATAATTCATACCTCATCATTCTGTTGGAACCACGAATGGACACAAATTTTGAACCAAGGAAATGCACGGAAGGTAGTTTCGTTTAGATCTCATTTCAAACCCCACCATAGTCCTATGGTTATTATCCCAAAAAGTAATGTTAAGAAAAAAATAGTTAATGACAACGGTATTTTGTCTCGCCAGAACTTGAAGTGTTTCTGCTCATCTATCCAGTCGATCTGGTGCTGCCAAAAGAACTTGTAATGAGCATACCAATCGCTGAGCAATATCTGTTTATGAAGACAATTTTCATAATAACGATCAAGGATGATTTTTAGTTCTTCTTCATAACTGCTTAAATCTTCGGAATCAGATACTTTAACCTTATAATAGAGGCCTTTAAGTTCATTGTACAGTTTGGTGAGGATGGTGCCTTTTTCAGCGTAATTATCTTTATCTGGGTTATATCGTTCTATGTAAAATCCCGCTATACCAACAACCAAAAATCCCGCAGAAAAAAACTTTGTGGACAGTATATCTATGATTAACCCGAATATTCCTACACCCATCGAACTGAATGCAATAATCCCCGGAGTTTTTTCAACCACGTCATAGGTCGCAAAGTGTTTCTTAGCTCCGAAGCCTACGTTATATGCTGCATCTGCGATTTGTTTCAATAAATCTTCCTTTTTCATATTAATCTCCTGATGCTATTGGCACATCTATTCTGCTCTTTGCTACAACGACGCTATTTTTAATGGCATAACACTCAACCAAATGCGCCCCTCGGAATCGGGTGTGCTCTATTTTCTGTTGATGTCCGTCGTCCCGCACAATTTGCCCCCGTATTTGATTCTTTCTTTGGGCAACTTCACCGCGATTTAATACTTTCCATTCAATATGATACGGAGATGGAACTTCAATTTCTGTTACCTTGAACGTGAGCTTCTTACTTGGAAATAATAGAAGTTTATTCAGGATCATATTTCGAAGGGTGTTTTCCCTAAAGCCGTTTTGGAGAACATCACAATCGATTTTGAGATGATGTCGAATGTCAACACGATATTTGTCCTCAATGAACTCTTCTGTGTTATCCCATGAATAGGAGAGCGATTTCTGTGACGCCTCTTTGGCAAGTTCAACAGCATCCGGGAAGGGCCGCCCAAAAACCTTTTTCCACCTTTTATGAACACCAGACTCCTTCTCAGCATCTATAGCTTTCAAGCAAAGTTCATATGCTTTTTTTGCTTTTTTCTGAAATTTTTTCTTAACCTTGACGTTTTGACCGCTTCCCAAAGCCTTGTAGTGATCCTGATTGGGTTGATCCATGAGATATTTGAAAAAGTCGCGACTTATCCTGTCATAATACATGAATCTTTTGTCATCATAGTCAGAGTTGGACTTGAGGAAGTTGTAAGCCAAGGTATCTATCAAAAGACCGCCCATAGCTACACCATGTTTGTTTTTCCAGGCCCGTGCCATTTTGCACAATCTACGTAAATTTTTATTCTTCTGGTCGACAAACTCTTTCATGGCGGCAATCTCTTGCCTCGGCTTGGTAACTTTCCAACTACCGCCATTATATGTATCAGGATAATTGAAATAACTTTCACCATTGTCATCCGACTCCTCAAAAACAGGCTGAACTTCAACATGAAAGTTGGTATAGGTCACAGTTATAACCAGCCTATCAACGCGGACATCTGTTTTGGGATAGCGGGCATTAATGGCATCTTTTACATCAGTCAAAAGGTGCGATTGTTTTCCGTTTTTGTATGTATCCCATTTTCCTTTAGGCATGATGTAGAGCATATCTAAATCCGATATGCCCCTGATGGCTGTCCATCGACCATAGGAGCCAACCTGCAAGGTATTCTCAGTCTTAGATTGTGTATCTCTGAACTTCTTATTCAAACTTGAAGTGATTTCGCCATATCTCAAGCTGATCTGATCAGCGTTATCAACTTTCAGGTTATCAAGTAACCCTGAAAACATTTCTGAAACAGTCATCGAGCCTCCTCATAAGTTTTCACAACATCCAATTTTACCCGCCATTCGCCGGGGAGCATCTTCTGCATCAGGCCGCGCTTTTGGGTTTTGTATTTTTCTGCGAGCTGTTTCAGCAGGTCGATTTCATGCTGAGCAGAAGACAGCGTCTCCGAAATTTGCTGTTGCTCCTCAAGAGATGGAACCAGCACCTTTATTTTCGAGAAATCACCCCAGCGAAGACTACCGCGACGATCGACCGATGAACTTGTACTGACTTGAAAAATGTGCCGATAAATATCCGTTTTAAGCAGCTTGTACAAATAAGGTGAATGTAACTTCTCTTTTGAAGCTTCAAACACGACGTAGATTGGACTGACAATCCCTTTCTCGCAGTGTTCAAGAAGGCCTATTGATCCTTCCTCAACATGATTTGAAGGGTATCCAAACTGGCCTTTTTTAACGACCTTGTAGTTAGATGTATCACTGCTGAAGACTTGTTTCCCGAAGTAATCCAGTGAATTAACAAAGCCATCATATTTTGAACATGACAGCACAGTCTCTTCGGACTCCCCGTTACGCGCAGAAACTTCCTTTGCAACTTTTCCTATTTTGACCAGCCCCCAGTCAGATGGATAATTAAAGAAGTGTCCATCAGCCAATTCATTCTTTTGATTGCCAAATCTTTTGTGACCAAAAAGCATCCACCTCGACATCTGCCTTAATTGCTTTTCCTTCGCCTTAATCAGCCATTCGGTTTTCTTGATGGCCTCATCCCAGGTGGACAGAAGATCGGCAATGGCCTTTTGCTCGGGGAGCGGGGGAAGAATTATTGGTACACCACTAATTCCTGTTTGAGTAACAAGTGGCTGGCCGCCTTTAGCCCTGAAATTTTCAAGGCGAGCTTTCTTTAAAGCCTCTGCAAAAAAATTATAATAAATTTCAGCATATCTATCTTTAATCCTGAGAGCATTATCAGTTATCCAACAGGACACCTCTGATACATGGACACATCCGCATTTTTCACCAACACGGCCAATGATTACCTCAGGCCCTTCTGAGTTGAATTCAGATGAATAGCCAATGATTCCATTACCGCCATAAACAGGATGCTTACCATCACCATTATTTTCTGAAATATCTAAAGGTTTTGTCGCACCACTTCCAAATTTTGCAACTTTCCCTAAAGTTGTTTTTTTCCAGCCTGATGGCAATTCTTGCTCTTGCTTCATCGCTGAATCTCCTTAAGCTTCTCGACCATCTTCACCCGCACCGCTGCCAGCTCTTTTTCATTATTTTTTGAATATTGATCACTGGCCATTGGTATTCCCTCCTAATTTCTTCTGTGCCTTCGCCCGTTTCTCCAGCTTCTTCAAATACTCATCGGGAATTGGCAAATCTTCCGGCATGGTGCCGCCCAGATCTTCAATGGTCTGACGCACTTTTTTGCCAACCTCGAAATGGGTCGTATTGGCTTTGGTTTTGCCCTGAACGTTATCCCGGCGGAGCTTTTCTTCGGTCTGTGTAGCACGGAAGAGATTGGCGGCCAGCTCCGTGCTGCCCATGTTGTCCAGAATCTGCTGGCTCTTTTTCAGCCCTTTGCGGGCGTGAATACCCTTGGCATCCAGTCCGCCGTAAAGCCCCTTGTAACCGTGGTTCTGGAAGATGGCAAAATCAAGATTGGATTCCACGCCTGCCTGCTGTGCCGATTCCACCAGCTTTTTGTTATGCTCCTTCATCTCATTGCGCAGGAAAAGGCGCTTTTCATCTTCTTTGAGCCGTTGAAACATTTCATCATCAGCCAGCTCCTGCCGCCGTGTCTGGATGGCGAAATAGGTCTGCCCGTTGGCAATGACCGGCTTGGAAGGGTCACCATTCTGGACAATCAGATAACAGGCATAGCGGGAGAGTGCGTAGGAAGGCATTTCTCTTTTGCCGCCTTTTCCAATTTCGATCATCTCGTGCATCTCCACGAAATGATCAGTTACTAACTGCCCGCTATGGGCACATGCCCTCTTGGCCTTTTCAATTACCGGCAGAAAATTTCGATACTCCGCGTAATTCAGTATTTTCCCAAACTGCCTGGCCATCCAAAATTCGGTACCATCGCTTCCAAGCTGTTTGATATTCTCAAATGTTTGGTAATGTCGTTTTTCAATGTCTTTATTGCTCATGACATACCTCCATATCATTTAAACCTATTGAATTCGATAGGTTTAAAGTGGTCGAATACGACCACTTTTCGTGGTTCCATAAACCATTCGTGTCGATTCGTGTTCATTCGTGGTTACCTCCTTTTGGCAGCTCACTTCCCTTAATCAGCTTTTTCTCAGCCGATTTTACGCGCCGCTCCAGCTTCTTGATGTCTTCTTCAGGTGGCAGTTCTTCCGGCTTGATCCCACGTTCTCCCAGCATATTTCGGACACTGGTGTTGTTCTGAACATGTTCGTCCGTGATAGAAGACTCGCCCTGCAAGTCATTTTGACGGACATTGTGATTGGTGATCTCAGCAGCCAGATTTTTGGCGGCAATTGTCACAGTCGGCAGAAAGTCGGCCAGCGGTCGATTTGACGGCATACTCAGTTTGTTTTTCATCTGAGCGGTGGTGTTTCCACCGAAGAGTGCGGCATCACCTTTGGAGCGAATTCTACCGAATCCCTGATCGTCCACTCCACGCTCGTAGATGTTTCGAGAAAGTTCGGTTTCCGATTCCGTCAGCTTCTGCCTGGCTTGAAGACGTTCCTGTAAACATAGACGCTCCTCGATGAGTTCCTGTTTCCTTGTTTGCACTGCAAAATAGGTCTGGGCAAAAGCAATGGTCTCTTTGCGTGGATCGCCATTTTGGGCAATCAGGTAACAAGCATAACGGGTCAGCATGACATCTTCGACGGGACGCTCAGCGCCTGAGCCAATGGAAACCATTTTCGTGACGCCACGAAAATGGTTGGAGACATCACCACCTGAGGTTTCACAGGCGATGGATGCTTTATGAATAACTTTACTGAAATTTTCCCACCGATCATATCCAAGGGCTGTCATAATTTCCCTGGCATACCAGAATTCAATCGATTCATCAGGAATCTGCCGTACAATGGCGTTAAATAAACTCGTCAGCTTTGTAATCGTATTTTTATCCATTAGGCTACCTCCTTATTTTCGTGTTTACCTCTGAATTTGCAGTAATTTTTCCGCCATCTGTTTCCGCACTTCTGTCAGTTCCTTTTCCAATGCATCAATTTCCTTCTGCACCCCATCGATGTCGATTTCCTCTTCCTCTTCAAAGGTGTCCACATAGCGGGGGATATTGAGATTAAAGTCGTTTTCCTTGATCTCGGCGAACTCGGCCACATGGGCGTATTTTTCCTCTTCAGCCCGGGCGGTGTAGGTTTTCATGATCTTGTCGATATGGGCTTCCGAGAGGGTGTTCATGTTTTTACCGGAGACAAATTCCCGGCTGGCATCGACAAAGAAGACGTTTTTGCATTCTTCCCGAACGCCGCCTTTTTCACGGGAGCGGTCAAAGACCAGAATTGCCACCGGAATGTTGGTGGTTGGGAACAGGTTGCCCGGCAGACCGATCACGGCATCCAGCAGATTTTCTTCAATCATTTTTTCACGAATGCGACCTTCGGCTGCGCCTCGGAACAACACGCCATGGGGAACCACCACGGCGACCCGGCCCTGCTTTTCAAGGGCGATTTCCACCATGTGGCTGATAAAGGCCCAGTCACCTTTGCTCTTGGGCGGGACGCCGCGCCAGAACCGGTTGTACTGATCGCTCTCAGCGCTTTCCGCCCCCCATTTATCCAGTGAGAACGGCGGATTGGCCACCACGCAGTTGAATTTCATCAGCCGGTCATTTTCCACCAGCAGCGGGCTGTTCAGGGTGTCGCACCACTCAACCCGGGCACTGTCAAAGCTGTGCAGGAACATGTTCATGCGGCAGAGCGCCCATGTGCTGCCGTTGGACTCCTGTCCGAAGAGCGCAAAGTTGCGAGCAGCTTGTTTGTCATCTCCAGCCTGCTTGGCGACTTCTTCTGCGGCCTTGATCAATAAACCACCGGCACCACAGGTCGGGTCACAGATACGATCGCCCGGTTTCGGGCCTGCCAGCTTGGCCACCAGCTCGGTCACCTTCAGCGGGGTAAAGAACTCTCCGGCCTTCTTTCCGGAGTCGGAGGCGAAGCGCTCAATCAAGTAGATGTAGGTGTTGCCGATGACATCCTCGGAAACGAGGCTGGGTTTCATGCTTAGCTGGGGCTTGTTAAAATCTTCCAGCAATGTTTTAAGGCGTTTATTGCGGTCCTTTGTCCGCCCGAGGTTGGCCTCGCTGTTGAAGTCGATGTTGCGGAATACCCCTTCAAGTTTGCTCTTGTTGCTCTCTTCAATATGGTCGAGCACGATGTTGATCAGCTCACCGATATTGGCGGCTGACCGGCGATCATACAGGCTGTAATAGGTGGCGGGGAACTCATCCAGAACCTTTTCTTTGCCGGTTTCGTCATTCTTTTCGGCGAGTTTCACCACCGGGAGAACAAAACGCTCACGCTCCAGCTTTCGGCGGATACGAACATCGTCATCGCCATACTGTTTCCGGTACTCTTCATAGTGGTCCTGCCATACATCAGAGATGTACTTCACAAACAGCATCACAAGGATGTAGTCTTTGTACTGTGCCGGATCAACAACGCCCCGGAAGGTGTCACACGCCGCCCATGCTGCATTGTTGATGTCTTTCTGATCAATCTTACTGCTCATGTTTTATTCTCCTTTAGCAAGCTGCATTAGTACTGTTGAAATGTATTGTTCCCGCTTATCGGCCAGCGTATGAAGCAGGGTTTGTTCTCTCGCGATAAGTGTGGCCAGCTCTAAGATGTTCTCCTGTTTTTTTAGACTTGGCAGCGCCACTTCCAGATCTTCAATCGCCTGCTTGCTGATCATTTTCTGAACCGTGCCCTTGGCCCTGCTGGTCAGGAAAATCTGCGCATCCCGCTGACTGATGTACCAGTTTAGATACTCAGGCAAAACCTTGTCCAGCTTTGTCACCCTTATCCTTAATAAAGGAGCAGCGACAACAGCCTTGCCCGGATCTACGAGAAGAACCGCTGCCGTGGTCACATGGCCGCGAGACCTGAATACCAGATCGCCTCTCTGTGCGAGGTGATGCTTTTTCACGGCATCCAGATCAATTTTCACAAGACCATCACAGCCAACCGTGTTGTCATTCAGAAGATCCTTCATCTGAATAACTGCAACTCCGCCACCTTCCGAGGCTTCGAGACGGGACCTGAACGAGTATCCCATTTGCACGGATGTTATTTCTTTTAGTTTCTTTTTCATCATACCTCTAAATTACTGCAATAACGTTACTGCATATTATACTTTTAAAAAATCAATTGTCAACTTAATTTTACAAAAATGTCGTTACTGTAAATTTAAGTGATGATTGAAAATAATTTTCAGATCGAATTTTAATGAAATTCCTGAAGTTCTTGCAGGATATACGAGGGAGCCTGAGGAGAGGAATACTTGCTGGACAAACTCCGCTTTTTAATTGAATGAGAACCATAGACTTTCCTTGTCAGTCAACATTCATTTAAAATTATTCAAACCAAAAAATAGTGCTTTTTTGAATCTCAAAAGTCAAGGATTCTTGCAACGAATATTGACTGTCCCGATATCCCGCAATTCAAACTGTATCCTCAAAGGCTTGAAAAAGATGGTATCAAAAGACCCTCCCATAAAATCTGGCAGAGGTTATTGCAAAATTCTATATTGATATTCTCAATTTCTCTAAATCTCTTAAATCTTCAATTCTTTTTTTGAAATTTTAAAACATTTCAATGATGCCGTAAATTTAATTATTATTTCAACATACTGTAATTTAAACAAAAAGATACAAATCGAGTCAGTGGCATGGATCATGCTCTTAGGGATTTGAGATAAGAACTCTAATCCTGACAGGAAGCGTATGAAAAAAGAACAGCCTTTTGCCCCTCAGATCATGGTCATCGATAACGACAAATATGTCAGGGAATCGCTCAGCACCTTCTTTGGTAAGGGGCCCATGCGGCTCTTGATCTTCAGAACCGGGTCCGAGGGTCTCAATGCTCTGAAATACCAGGATATTGATGTGGTCATTTCGGATTATTTCCTGCCGGACATGGATGGATTGTCGTTTCTGAAACAGGTGGGGATTGAAAAACCAGGGGTCCCGAGAGTTTTGATGGCCACTCTTACAAATGATGAGATGGCGATAGGAATTGCCAGGGCCGGGATTTATAAATTCATTGAAAAGCCGCTGACCGTAGACTCTCTGGAAACCATCATCAAGGAACTGGAAATGGTCAAGCGCACCAAACCTTGTCCGGAAAGGAAAGCTGATGAATAACACCCCCATGAATACCATTGATCAAAATTTATTCAGTGAAGTAGAAAAACTAGGCGCCAGAGATATGGAGCTGTGCATGCAGTGCGGGAACTGCGCTGCGGCCTGCCCCTTATCCAGCGGTACCAATACCTTTCCAAGACGGATATACCGGTATCTTCAACTGGGGCTGAAAGATAAACTCTTGTCTTCCCCTGAACCCTGGCTCTGTTATTATTGCGGGGATTGCAATACAGACTGTCCCAGGGGAGCTGAACCCGCAGAAACCATGATGGCTACACGGCGCTGGCTGACCACCCAGTTTGACTGGACCGGTCTTGCCCGGCTGTTTTATTCATCCCCCAAATGGCAGGTCGGCGCTTTTCTTGCCGTGACCCTGGGGATTATCCTGCTGTTTCTCTTTGGGCACGGGCCGGTGATTACCGACCGGGTCGCCCTGAATTCATTTGCCCCGCCTCACATGGTCCATATTGGTGACCAGATCATGATTGCCATACTGAGCGCTTTGCTCCTGTCCAACGGGTTTCTTATGTACCGGGGAATCATGCAGGACACCAAGGTTCCCATCATGACCTATATCACCCAAGCCCCGGTATTTCTGCTCCACTATCTGACCCAGAAACGGTGGCGTAAATGCGGAACCGGTCCAAGCAGCAGATGGACACGGCATTTTCTATTATTTTCCGGATATATTGTCATGGAAATTTTCATCATCGGTTTTCTTGAAGTCTTCCAGACCGATGTGGTGCATCCTTTCTGGCATCCCACACGGATTTTCGGATATTATGCAACCGTTGCCCTAATGCTGATTTCAGGGAATATGCTATACAGCCGCTGGTATGTCAAAGAGGAAAAACTTCACCGATATTCCGACTTTACCGATGTGTTTTTTCTGGTTTTATTATTTGTCAGTGCGTTTACCGGAATTCTGATTCATATCTTCCGCCTTTCAGGATGGCCCATTGCCACTTACACCATATATACCATCCATGTCGCCATCGTTGTCGGCATGCTCAGCATCATGCTTCCCTTTGGAAAATTATCCCATCTGTTTTACAGGCCGCTTGCCATCTTTCTGACCACATTAAAAGAAAAAGTCGTTAAAGAATCCCAGGTTGTTTTTGAAACCGTGACCAAAGATGTGGGCGACAATTTCATGAGCTGCATGCAGTGCGGCACCTGTTCCGGTGTCTGTCCGTGGAGCCAGATTACCTATTACAGCCCCCGCCAGATCCTCAGAAACATCAGCCTTGAAACCTGCACCCAGGCCACTGTTGATGCGACAGCCTGGCAATGCGCCACCTGCGGTTCCTGCGTCGAGCATTGCCCCAGGGGAATTGAAATCATTGACCTTGTAAAATCCATCCGCAGTCAGAATGTGACCGCTAAAAAACTTCCCAAACTGTTTACAGCCCCTGTTAAAAGCCTGAAAAAGAATGGGAACCCCTGGAACGGCAGGCCCCAGGAACGCATGGACTGGGCCGGGGATGTAGGAATGCCGGTTTTCAGCGAGGAGAAAGAATATTACCTTTTCACCTGCTGCACAACTGCCTATGACACCAGTTCCTCCAAAAGCTGTGAAACAGCCGGAAAGGCCCTGCCGAAACTCCTCACCCAGGCCGGGGTTTCCTTTGGCACCCTGGGGGATAAAGAAAGCTGCTGCGGTGATCAGGCCGCAGCCATTGGCGAAAAGGAAATTTTCTCAGACCTTGAAAGAAAAAACACAGACCTCTTTATCAATGCCGGAGTCAAAAAGATCCTGGTCTTTTCCCCCCATTGCCTGAATACATTTAAAAGCCAGTATAGCGGACTGAAAAACACGGTGGATACAGAGCATTATACCGAGCTTCTGGACCGGCTCATCGTAAAGGGCAGCCTAAAGCCGATGAACCCTGCCGGTCTGACCGTCACCTATCATGATCCCTGTTATCTGGGCCGGCATAACGGCATTTACGATGCACCAAGAAGAGTGCTGAAGAGTATCCCTGGGCTAAAGCTGGTTGAGATGGAAAATAACCGGCAAAGAAGCCTTTGCTGCGGCGGTGGCGGCGGCGGCCCCTGGAAAGTATACCCGTCCGAGCAACGGTTTGGTGTCCTGCGCGTCCGTCAGGCAATGGATACGGGTGCGGACGTCATTGCAACGGCCTGCCCCTATTGTATCCGGATGCTGAATGAAGCCGTTGTAGAATTGAATGTCACAAATAAAATCAAGGTTCAGGATATTTCTGAACTCTTGTTAAGTTCGGTAGAATTTTTAGATGCTGCCGGAAATATTCGACCCCATATTACAAGCCTTGAGCAGGAGGACTGTCATGTCTGAACGAATCGGATTCTATATCTGCCACTGCGGGATTAACATTGCCTACCGGGTGAGGGTGGCGGAAGTCGCTGCCTATGCGTCAACCTTCCCCGGAGTGGTGGTGGCACGGGATTATTTATTTATGTGCTCTGATCCGGGCCAGGAACTCATTGAAAAAGATATCAGAAATTTAGACCTGACCCGTGTGGTCGTGGCGTCCTGTTCACCCAGGATGCACGAAAAAACATTCAGGGCCGCGTGCCAGCGGGCCGGGCTCAACCCTTACCATGCCTTTCATATGGTCTGTGTCCGGGAGCATGGGTCATGGGTAACGGAAAATGAAGATGAAGCCACGGAAAAAGCAAGGGTCATTGTGCGGGCAGGTCTCAAGCGCGTCTCTTTCCAGAATGCCCTGATCCCCAGCCAGTTCTCCGTCAATTCAAACAGCCTCATCGTGGGCGGCGGCATTGCAGGCATGCAGGCGGCCATTGATATTGCAAGCGCCGGATTCAAGGCCTACCTGGTTGAAAAAGCGCCCACCGTGGGCGGTCACATGCTTCAATACGACAAGGCATTCCCGACCCTGGACTGCACCGCCTGTATCGGTACACCCAAGATGGTGGCCGTGGGCCAGGATAAAAATGTGGAACTCAGAAGCTATGCCGAAGTGGAACATGTCAGCGGGTTTGTTGGAAATTTCAAGGTCACCATTAATAATAAGGCCCGATACATCAAATCCAATTGCACAGGCTGCGGCGACTGCGCCAAGGTCTGCCCTGTGGATTTCCCCAATGAATGGGATGTCAATACCAAAATGCGAAAGGCCATTTACCTCTCCTTTCCCCAGGCCGTGCCGGTCCGGTATGTCATCGATAAAAGAACCACGGCCCCTTGCAGGACCGCCTGTCCTGCCGGGACCAATGTCCAGGGCTATGTCCAGATGGTCAAAACCGGCAATTACCAGCAGGCCTTGAATATCATCATGGAACGTCTGCCCCTGCCCGGGGTTCTCGGCCGAGTCTGTCCCCACCCCTGTGAAATAGACTGCCGAAGGGCTGAGGTCGACTCTGCCGTTTCCATCCGGGATCTGAAACGGTTTGCCGCCGATCATGCGAGGCTGGAAGATGTTCCCATGCCGATGGTCGAAGAAATCGATAAAAAAATTGCCGTCATCGGTTCAGGCCCTGTGGGTCTGACCGTGGCCTATTATCTGAGACGCAAAGGATTTAAGATCTCCATGTTTGAATCCATGGAAAAACCGGGCGGTATGCTGAGAACCGGTATTCCGGATTACAGGCTCCCGCCGTCCATTCTGGATCAGGAAATCAATCATATCCTGTCTAAAGGGGTTGAGCTTAAAACAGGCATGGCTCTTGGCCGGGATTTTACCCTGGCAAGTCTGAAAGACCAGGGGTTTGACGCCATCTTTCTTGGAATCGGCGCCCATGTTCCCGTGAAAATGAATATTGAAAATGAAGATGCCGAAGGCGTGGTGGATGCGGTTTGGTTTCTGCGAAAGGAAAACCTTGAACGAGCACGGTCTGCCAAAAAACGGGTGGTCATCATCGGCGGTGGAAACGCTGCCATGGATACGGCCAGGGTCGCGGTCAGGTCCGGGGCTGAAAGTGTATCCGTGGTTTACAGGAGAACGGAAAAAGAAATGCCCGCAGACCATGAGGAAATTGAAGGTGCCAAAGAAGAAGGCATTGAATTCATCACGCTCACAGGGCCTAAAAAAGTCGTCACGGAAAACGGCAGGGTCATTGGTATTGAATGCATTAAAAATGAACTGGGACCCGCCGACGCCGGTGGCAGAAGGCGGCCGGTTCCCATTGCCGGCAGTGAATATGTCATTGCCTGCGACATGATCATCCCGGCCATCGGCCAGAGCGTTGAGACAGCGCCTGTGATCAAAGACACCCCCTTTGAACTGACTGCCTGGGGAACCTTCAAGGTTGACCCGGATACCATGCAGACCTCAGTTCCCGGTGTTTTTGCAGCAGGGGATGCCGTTACCGGGCCTGCCACGGTGGTTGAAGCCATTGCCGGCGGCCACAAGGTTGTCACAGCCATTGAGCGGTATCTGAACCAGGAGATGGACCTGTTTGACGCAGAAAGAAAACAAAAGGAAGAAAACTCAGTCCCGGAAGAAAAGAATTATGTTCCCATTCCTGAAAAGGCAGCGATTGTTGCCAGGGCCAAGGCCACATTTGTAGAACCTTTAAGCCGGAAGTCCACATTTGAAGAGGTGGACCTGGGGCTTTCCGAGGCTGCAGCCCAAAGCGATGCGGCTAAATGCCTGAACTGCGGCGGTTGCTGTGAATGCAAGCTCTGTGTGGATACCTGTAAGGCCAAAGCCATTGATCATGATATCAAAGATCAGCGGGAAATCGTGGATGTGGGCTCCATCATCATTGCCACCGGGTTTGATCCCCTTGACCCGACCCCCATGACCCAGTACGGGTACGGCCGATATGCCAATGTGTTTACCAATCTTGAATTTGAAAGATTGTCCAATGCCACGGGCCCGACCCTGGGAAAACTCCTGAAACGGGACCTGAATGATCGCATGAAATTTACCGAGCCGCCCAAAAGCGTGGCCATTCTCCATTGCATCGGCAGCCGTGACATCAATTATCATGAATACTGTTCCCGGACCTGCTGCATGTATGCCTTGAAATATGCCCACCTTCTAAAGGACAAATGCGGGCACAATACCCAGGTTTACAATTTTTATATCGACATGCGCTGCTTTGGAAAAGGCTATGAAGAATTCTACAAAAAAGTCCAATCCGAAGGCGTCCGCATGATCAGGGGAAAGGTCGGCTCCATCAAGGAAGCGAAAAACGGAATGCTCACGGTTCTGGCGGAAGATACCCTTTCCGGCAGAATGGTTGAGATTGAAGTGGATATGGCCATCCTCTGCACAGCCATGGAGCCGAGAACCAATGCCCAGGATGTCATGCGTAAATTCGGCATCGGCATCGGTGCCGACGGGTTCTTCCAGGAAGAACATCCCAAACTGGCCCCGGTCTCTACCCCGTCCAGCGGTGTTTTCCTGGCCGGTGCCTGCCAGGGACCCAAGGATATCCCCGATACCGTGGCCCAGGCAAAGGGAGCGGCTGCCGAATGTCTGGCCCTGAGTGCAAAAGGCATTGTCGAAGTGCCGCCCATGATCTCATGGATCGACCCGGATGTCTGTGTGGGCTGCCAGGTCTGCATCGGGCTTTGCCCCTATTCCGCCATTGAATTTGATGATTTCAACAGTATTTCCATCGTCAACAGTGCGGTTTGCAAGGGTTGCGGCAGTTGCGCCGGTCATTGTCCCAGCGGGGCGGCAAAAGTCCGCCACTTTACAGACCAACAGGTTTTTGCAGAAATAGACGGATTATTACTTAATTAAACAGGAGTCGTATATGAGCGAGTTTGAACCAAAAATAGTGGGCTTTTTCTGTAACTGGTGTACCTTTACCGCTGCAGATCTGGCAGGTACATCCCGTCTGTCCTACCCTCACAATATTAAAATCATCCGGATGATGTGCAGTGGCATGGTGGACCCCAAATATGTCATCAAAGCCTTCCTGAACGGGGCTGACGGTGTCCTGATCGGAGGATGCTGGCCCGGTGACTGCCATTATATCAATGGGAATCTGAAAGCCCGGCGGCGGGTGGCCATGCTGACGGAAATTTTAAAAGAATACGGGATAGACGAGAAACGGTTCTGGCTGCGCTGGATTGCAGCCAGTGAAGGCACCATGCTTCGGGAAGTGGTTAATGAAATGACGGCTAAACTGAAGGAACTCGGCCCAAGCCCTCTGAACAGAGAAACCCCTGGCAAAAAAACACCCGGTAACGAAACCCCTGAAAAAGTAAACCCTGAAAAAGTAAAAATGATCGGTTGAAGAAACGGAGATGATACCCATGGCAAATTTTACAAAACTGTCCTTTAAAAAAGGTGAACTGAATCAAAAACTGGCGGATCTTTTCAAAGGCATGATGGAAAAAGGGGTGGTGGATGCCCTGCTGGCTCCCATGATCCAGCCTAAAAGAGGGGTGATGCTGACCCTTGTGACTGATCCGTCCCTTGTGGGGGCCATTGATCCCTTTGCACCGGTAGTGCCGGTGAATGGTGCAAGAATCGCCTCCTCCATCACGGGAAAACCATCGGGCAGGAAGACCGCAATGGTTTTAAGATCCTGCGAGATCCGAGCCCTGGTGGAACTTTGCAAACTGAAACAGGCCCATCTTGACGATGTCCTGCTCATCGGCATGGATTGCCTGGGGCGATATGAAAATCTTGATTTTATCAAACTCCGGGCCGAGGGGCAATCCTCGGAAGCCTTTATTGAAAAAGCCCTGGCAGGAAATACAGAGAGCGGCGGCTGTGATGTTTCCGGTGCCTGTAAAATATGTGAATTCCCGGTTGCCGACAATGTGGATTTAAGGCTCTGTATCATCGGCACAGGTTCTGATGCCCTCTATATTGAAAGCCTGACACCCAAGGGAGATAAGGCCCTTGAAACAGCAGGGCTCGGCATTGGGGAAGCCCCGGCCGGCCGTGAAGCAGCGGTTCAGCAACTGGTAAAAAAACGGAAAGACGCCTGTGATGCAGCCTTTGCCCAGTACAGGGAATCCACCCCCAGCGTTGATGCCCTTGAAGACAGGCTTGCCAATTGCATCAATTGCTATAATTGCAGGGTGGCCTGCCCGGTCTGCTATTGCAAGGAATGCGTGTTTGTGACCGATACCTTCCGCCACAACGGGGATCAATACATGGGATGGGCCGATACCTTCGGAACCCTTAAAATGCCGACAGACACCATCTTTTATCACCTGACCCGCATGAGCCATATGAGTCTGTTCTGCGTCGGATGCGGTCAGTGCACCAGTGCCTGTCCCAACAGCATTGATCTGATGCCCATGTTCAAGGCGGTGGCTCAGAAAACCCAAGCAAGGTTTGACTACCAGGCAGGACGATCCCATGAAGAAAAACAACCCTTGACTGTTTTTGAGAATGATGAACTGGTTGAAGTGACAGGGCAGATAAAATAGGAGAATATTATGGCAGAAAAAAAGCCCACAGGCACAGTACTTGTTGCGGGTGCCGGCGTTTCCGGGATCAAGGCCGCCATAGAACTGGCCGAGATCGGATACAAGGTTTTGCTGACGGATGCATCCCCCCAGATCGGCGGTATTCTGGCCAAACTGGACAACCAGTTCCCCACGGACCACTGCGGGATGTGCCGGATGCTGCCCCTGGTCGGCCGGGAATATGCATCCCAGTATTGTATGCGAAAAGGCCTGTACCATGAAAATATCGAAATCCTGCCCTTTACGGAACTCAAAAGCGTTGAAGGGGATGCCGGGAATTACACCATCGAATTGTTGCAAAAGGCCCGGTATATTGACACGGACAAATGCAACGGCCTTGGGGAATGCATCAAGGTATGTCCGGTTGAAGTTGGAGATGAATTCAACCATGGCCTGACAAAGCGTAAAGCGGTTTACAAACCCGTGCCCCACAACACGCCCCAGATGCTTTTGATCGACATGGCTGCATGTACAAAATGCGGAGAATGTGTCAAGGTCTGCCCCACAAACGTCATCAATCTTGAGGCAGAAGATGAACTTTCCACCCGGCAGGTTCATGCCATTATTCTGGCCTCCGGTGTAAAGCTTTATAATCTGGAAGAATTTGAAGATGCCAAATCCTGGGCCGTGTCTCCGGATGTGGTCAGCTCTCTCGCCTTTGAACGGATCATCAGCGGGTCAGGCACCTTTGACGGAACCATCAAAAGGCCCTCCGACGGCAAGGCCGCAAAAAAAATCGCCTGGATTCAATGCATGGGGTCAAGAAACCGGAGACAGAAACGGGACTATTGTTCCTCCATCTGCTGCATGTTTGCCTTAAAAGAGGCTGTGCTGGCCAAGGAAAAAGGCGGGGACGATGTCGAAACCACCATTTTCTATATGGATATGCGTACCTTTGGCAAGGATTTTTACCAGTATTATGAAAAAGCCGTTGACGAACACGGGGTCAAGCTGATTCGCTGCCGTGTCCAGGGCGTGATGCTGAACCCGGATAAAAGCCTTTCCATGCGGTATTTTGATTCGGAAACCCAGGAATTTTTTGTGGTTGATTATGACATGGTGGTTCTTTCCACCGGGCAGGTTCCCTATGAAACCCATAAAAAACTCGCAGACCTGCTCCATGTAGCAATCAATGCCCAGGGCCTTTTACCCACTGATCCCTATGAAAAGGTCAAGCTGATCAAGCCGGGCATGTTTTTATGCGGCTCCCTCATGGGGCTTACGGATTTAAGCGAAGCCATCAGCAGCGGGATTGCTGCTGCGGGCCAAGTGAGCAGATTTTTATCCGGTATTGATGTGACCCTCCTTGAAGAAGAGGAAATTCCCGAACCCACGGCTAAGGACAGAGATGAGCCCCTGATATCCATTGTTCTCTGCAAATGCAGTGAAAAAGCAAAAGAGAGCAGTGTGGATTTCAATGCCCTTGGAGCCGGTCTCAAAAAGCTCAACAGTGTCGGAGAAGTCAATATTATAGATATGGTTTGCAGCGATGAAGGAAAACAAACCGTTCTGGATCTGTTAAGCAAATCAAAATGCAACCGCCTCCTGATCGGGGCCTGTCATCCGTTCATGTATAGAAAATCCTTAAAAAATCTGGCTAAAAAAGCCGGGTTCAGCGCATCGTTGTTTGAGATTATCGATCTTTCCTCCATTGTTCATAAGGGATTCTTTGAATCTGAAACAAAGGATCAGACCCGTCTTGCCTATAATGAAATCAGGGCCGTCATTGAGAATCTGAAACTCAAACCCGCCCTCCATGTGGAGACCCTTCCCATCAACCCGGCCGCCCTTGTGGTAGGCGGGGGGATCGCCGGTATGCATGCGGCTTTCAGTCTTGCCCAGAGAGGGGTAAAGGTTCACCTGGTTGAAAAATCGGACACGCTCGGGGGGTATGCCGGAACAAAAATCGAACATACCATTGACGGCCTCACGCCCATATCCATGGCAAAGGATTTGACCATCAAAGTTCTTGAACATAAACACATCACCCTTTATAAAAACTGTGAAGTTGTTGCCACACAAGGGTCCCTGGGTGCATTTGAAACAAAGATCAGGGATTTGGCGAAAGAGGAAAATTTTTATCTGAACCATGGCGCCGCCATTATTGCAACCGGCGGGCATGAGGGTGTTACTGCAGAATATGAATACGGCAATTCGGATCAGATCCTGACCCAGGCCGAACTGAAAGACGGACTGACCACAGGGGAAATCGATGTCGGTGAAGCTGAAACCATTGTCATGATCCAGTGCGTGGGGTCAAGGCAAAAAGATGGAAGAGAATATTGCAGCCGTATCTGCTGTATCGGGGCCATTGCCAATGCATTGACCATCAAGGAAAAAAATCCCGAAGCCCGGGTTTTCATCCTGTACCGGGATGTCATGACCTATGGATTTGCCGAACAATATTATACACAGGCCCGCCTGGCCGGTATCATATTTGTGAGCTACAGCCTTGAGAATAAACCAAAGGTTGAACTGAAGGATGGGAGTCCTGTGATCACCTTTACCGAACCGGTCCTGAATTCGGAAATGCAGCTTTCACCGGATTATCTCATTCTTTCCACGGGTGTGGATGCGGAAGCATCCAACCGGGATGTGGGCAAGGCCTTTAGTCTTCCGGTAAATGGAGATGGTTTCTTTGTGGAAGCAGACTCCAAATGGCGCCCTGTAGAATTCCTGAAAGTCGGGCTCTATGTGGCTGGCGTGGCCCATTCCCCCATGACCCTGAAAGATGCCATCCTCCAGGCGGAAGCCGCAGCGCATAAAACCTATGCCTATCTGTCAGGACGGAAAATCCACACGGCCCATGTGATTTCAAAGGTTCATCATGCCATTTGCGTAAAATGTCAGCGATGTGTGGATATCTGCCCCTATGGCGCCCGTTCCTATGATGAGGTCCTGGACAGGATCATTGTGGATGGCGCTACCTGCCAGGCCTGCGGCATGTGCGGGGTGGCCTGTCAGAATAACGCTGCTGAAATCATGGGCTTCAGTGACAAACAGATCATGGCGGTCATTGATGCCAGGCTGTACAGAGACCCGGTGGCGACAACCGCACAATAGGAGATAAAAAATTATGGATTTCAGTTCATCAGATAAAGATTTGTGGAAACAGATATACAATACCAAGGATCTGCTCCATTGTTTTAATTGCAGTACCTGTTTGTCGGGATGTCCCGCCTCCCACGGCGATCCTCCGCTCCTGGTCAGAAATCTGGCCCGCATGGTGGTCTATGGGCTGGAGGAAGATCTCCTGAATGATGATACGCCATGGGCCTGCGTCTCCTGTTCCAGGTGCGAAGAAATGTGCCCCATGGATGTGAAACCCTTTGAAATGATCCTTGCCATCCGGAGATGGCAGACCCTGAATGATGAAACCCGTGTTCCCACCGCCATTGTCGAGATCTACAAAAGAGGCTACACCCAGTCCGTGGGGACCAACACGGAGTTACGAAAGTCCCTGGGTCTGCCCGAGCTTCAAACCATCACAAAAATGCCTGAAATGCTGAAGCTTTACCAGGAAATGCTGATGAAAACACCGGTGGTCAGTGAAAACGACTATATGTTTAATGAGGAATAAAAGAAATGGAACTATGTCTTTTCTTGGGCTGTAATACCCCGGCCATACGGCCGGATGTGGAGAGGGCCATCCGGGCGACCATGCCGGAACTGGGTGTGGACTTGGCCGATGCGGAAGGCTATGTCTGCTGTCCTGCGTTTGGGTCATTTCCTTCCACGGATGATGATTCTTATCTCGCATCCTCGGGCTGGAATCTTTCCATTGCAGAGGCCAAGGGTCTCGATATCATGGTTCAATGCGGCTCCTGTTACAGTTCTCTGCGCATGGGGCGAGATCATCTGGCCCATGATGAAGAAAAACTTGCCAGGGTCAATGAACTTATTGAACTTACCGGCCGGAAGCTTGAATGCAAAACAAAGGTCCGACATATCTCTGAAATTCTTTATAATGAGGTTGGGGCTGAAAAGATTTCCAGGAGCATCAAAAAGAATCTCAGCGGTCTTCACGGCATTGTTCAATATCCCTGCCATACTCTTTTTCCCAGTGAAATTGTGGGGTTTGAAGAATCCCCGCGAGAGCCCAAGGCCCTGCGGATTCTGACCGAAGCCCTGGGCGCAACGGTGGATCATTACAGCCGGGAACTTCAATGCTGCGGCGGTGCCGGAGGATTTTCAAAAAGCTCTCCTGCCGAGGCCACTGAATTTGCAAAAACCAAACTGGACGCCATTATTGAAGAAACCAAAGCCGATTTCATTGTGGTGTCCTGTATCACCTGTCTCATGTATCTGGATAATATCCAGAAAAAACTCAATGAGGTGGAAGGTACGGACAAATACCATATACCGGTGTTTGACTATAATCAGCTTTTGGCCCTGTGCATGGAATTTGATCCCAGACAGGTGGCCTCCATCTGTACCGTCCCGAGAAATAAAGTGATCGATAAGATTATGGCGGGGTGATGGATAATTGAAAGAACCTTTAAGAACCATGGCAGATATTTTTTACAACCCGATTGTATAGAGGTCAGATATGTTTAAAAAAATCCTATTTGCAACATCCATGACAAAGGCCTGTGATCCGGCCGCCAGGGTAGCGTTCAATATTACCAACCTTTACAAGGCACATATCACTGTTTTTCATTCCATTGAAAAAACAGAGCCCGGTGAAACTAAAGCCGATGTCAATAAAAAAATAGCAGATTATTATAGCGATTACCTGTCAAAAATCGAAAGCTATGAAATCGAAACCGTCCATGGCCATCCCTGTAACTCGATCCTGAATGAAATTCAAAGAAATACACCCGACCTCCTGGTGATGGGGGTGAGTACCAGGGGTGAAGCCGGTCTTGAAACTGCAATCATAAACACCGGGTCTTCATTTCAAAAAATCGTAAAAGCATCCACTTGCCCGGTGTTGATTGTTAACCGCCCGGCTGCCTCTTTCTGGGGAACCATTTCAAATGTGGTGTTTGCCACGGATTTTTCAACAATATCGGACAGGGCCTTTGAGTTTGCCTGCATGCTGGCAAAAAAAACAAAATGTGAATTCCATATTTTCCATGCCCAGAATGTGAGCCTTACGCCCGGGTCAAAAGAGTTTAACCAGAATGCCATTGAAGATCGCAGACGTGAAAAACTCAGCTTTTCCAAGAAAAAATACGGGACCGGAATGGAAGGCATTGAGAATTATTCCATCGATGTCTGGGAAGGCAGCCCCTATATTGAAATTGTAAAATATGCCAGGGATAAATATGCCGACCTGATTATCATGGCCCAGGACTCAAAAACCCCGGGCTCGGAAACCGATGAACTGGGAAGCACGATCAAGCAGGTGATTCTGCGTGCGGGTTGTCCTGTTCTGTGTATGAATAAAAAGCTCTTAATAGACGGAGAACAAAAATGAAAAAAATTCTCATTATCGATGATGATCCCACGATCCGGATCTATCTGTCCAATTTATTAAAAGACAACGGGTATGAAACCACAGTGGCGGAAAATGCAAAGAAAGCCATGGAGTTTGTCGGTTCACAATCCTTTGATCTGATCACCCTGGATCTGGATATGCCGGGAGAATGGGGAACACGGTTTTTTGGCAAGCTGGCCCAGGACAAGATCAAAAAGAATATCCCGGTGATTGTCATCAGCGGTATGTCCGGTAATGAATATGCCATCCCGAGAGCCGTGGCCAGTCTGACAAAACCCTTTGATCAGAAGGAACTCTTAAAGATCATCCGGGATGTTTTAAAATAATGGCTCAAGGAGACCCTTTGATGGAAAAAAGAACACTAGAAAAAAGAGGCCTGGCCTTCAAACTCATGATTCCCATGGGTATGGTTCTTTTTTTCAGCATTTTTGTCTGGTCCCAGGTGACCATTAATATCCGGGAAAAGTCCCTGATTGAAAAAGCCGTGTCCGATGTTGATAAATTCTGTAACACGGTCTTAAATTTCACCTGGTTTGCCATGCTTCACAACCCCAATCAAGATATGCTGGATGTATTAAAAAGCATGTCTGAATATAATAAACTTGAAAAGGTCCGGCTTTTTGACGGCCATGGAAAAATTAAATTTTCAAACAACAGCGAAGAAATCAATACCTCGGCAGAAAAATCGGATGTTGCCTGCAAAACCTGTCATTCCGGAAATGATCCGATCCTGAAGACCGACATCAAAGAGCGTACCCGGATTTTTGAATCCCCTGAAGGCGAGCTTCTCCTGGGTATCATCAACCCCATACTCAATGAACCGGGCTGCTCCACCGCAGAATGCCATTACCATCCAAAAGAAATCAAAAAAATAGGCACCCTGGATGTTATTGTATCCTTAAAAAATATCAAAACCTCTATCGGATTTATTAAAAAACTCTCAGCCTGGACAGCAGTCTATCTTTTCATTGTCCTGTGCCTGACCATCTGGTTCTGCATTTCCCGTCTGGTCACGAATCCCATTCATAAATTAATAAAACATACCGATCTCATTGCAAAAGGAGATTATAAAGATACCAGCAACCTTGTGATCCAGAGCGATGAAATCGGGAAATTATCCCTTGCCATCCTGGTGATGGGAGAAAAAATACAGAGCAAGCAGGAAGAACTCAACAATCAAAAGGAACGGTACCAGGAGCTTTTTGACCAGGTTCCCTGTACCATCACCGTTCAGAACAGGGATTATAAACTGATTGAATTCAACAAGGAATTTTCAAAAAAATTTCATCCTGAATATGGTGATCATTGCTATTCTGCCTATAAACAACTCAACAAGAAATGCACCAACTGCCCGGTTGAAAGAACTTTTACCGACGGCCAATCCCATTTCAGTGAAGAATCCGGGATTGACAGGGATGGAATTGTTACCCACTGGTTTGTAAAAACCGCTCCGTTAAAGGATGAAAACGGCGATATCGTGGCTGCCATGGAAATGACCATTGATATTTCCAGGAGGAAACGACTCGAAGAAATTGTCAAAGACTCTGAACGAAAATATCAGGCAGTTTTTAAAAGCATCCCCAACCCCATATTTATCCTGGATATCGACACTTATAAAATCCTCAATTGCAACAACAGCGCCTTGAACTTATACGGATATGCAAAAGAAGAGATCAAAAACAAGGCCTTTTCCCTGCTTTTTTTCAGCCCTGAAAAATTTGAAAGCTTTAAAACCCATATCAAAAAACCATTTCAAGAGAGGCTGATCCACTTGAAAAAAACCGGCGAGACCCTTTATGTCAATATCTGGGTCAGCCCTGCGGATTTCACGGAACAAACCGTGCTTCTGGTCACCGTCATTGATATTACCTTATCCATTGAAACGGAACGGCAGCTTATCCAGGCCGGCAAGATGGCCACCCTGGGCGAAATGGCCACGGGTGTGGCCCATGAACTGAACCAGCCCCTGTCCGTTATCAAGACAGCCTCAAGTTTTATATCCAGGAAGCTGAAAAAAAATGAAACCATTGATAAAGATATTTTAAATACACTTTCAGAAGAAATTGAGAGCCATGTGGACCGGGCTTCAAAAATCACCAACCACATGCGTCTGTTTGGCAGGAAATCAGAATTTTCAAAGGAACCCGTCAACATCAACAACACCATTAAACGGGCCTTTGATATTTTCAGTCAGCAACTTAAATTAAGGGAAATCGAGGTTCAATGGGGGCTGGATGAAGCGCTTCCCCTGATACCGGCAGATCCGGTGAGGCTGGAGCAGGTATTTATCAATCTTCTGATCAATGCCAGGGATTCCATTGTCGCACGAACGGAGAATAAAGACGAGGATCAAATCCGGAGGATTACCATTACGACTTCTTTTAGTCAGGATAATGTAACGGCAGGCATTTCAGACACAGGAACAGGAATTGCCGCAGAGGTTATGGATAAAATCTTTGAACCCTTTTTTACGACCAAAAAAGTCGGGGAAGGAACAGGGCTCGGCCTATCCATAAGCTATGGGATCATCAGGGAATTCGGCGGAAATATCAGCGCAAAAAATAATCCGATTCCTCCCGGCGGGGCTAGTTTTTTTCTGCAGTTTAGAAGAAACAGGGAGGGGATGCAATGAGCGATAAAGCCATGAAACCCTTTAAGCTGCTTCTTGTGGATGATGAAGAAGGCATTCGAAAAGTTCTTAAAATCACCCTTGAATCCGCCGGATACGAGGTGCTGCCGGCACCGGATGGCGAAACCGGCCTTGATATCTTTATCCGGGAAAAACCCGATATTGTGATTACAGATATCAAAATGCCGGGAATTGACGGGATTGAACTTTTAAAGCGGATTAAAAACCTGAATCCTGAAACAGAAGTCATCATGATCACCGGCCATGGCGACATGGATCTGGCTGTTAAAAGTCTCCAGTATGAAGCAGCGGATTTCATCACCAAGCCCATCGACAGCCATGATCTTGAATCAGCCATCAAAAAGGCGGAAGACCGGATCAGCATCAGTCGCAGCATCAAAACCTATATGGATGACCTGAAAACCCTTGTGGAAGAAAAGGACAAAAAACTCAACGAATCGGAAAAATTGATCACCATCGGTCAGACCATCGCGGGCATGTCCCATGCCATCAAAAACATTGCCGGGGGCCTTAAAGGCAGTTCCTTTGTCCTAGAGCAGGGGATTGAACATGAAAACCGGCAGTACCTGAAACAGGGCTGGGAAATGATGAAGGGAAATATCGACAAAATCACCAAACTCTCTCTGGACCTTTTAAACTATGCTAAAACCACAAGGCTCAATTTTCAGTTGGAAAACCCCAACACCCCGGCCCGGGAAATTTTTCAGCTCATGGGCTTTCAGGCAAAAGAGAAAAAAATAATTTTTAAATTCCTGCCTTCCACTGGAAAAAAACTGGCATTAATGGATTCCGATGCCATCCACAATTGCCTGTTAAACCTTGTCAAAAATGCCTTTGACGCCTTTGATGCCTCTAATGAGTCACTGGAACAGGATGGAAAAAGACAGGTAACACTCAGTATAACAACAGAGGAAAAAGAAATTATCTACCAGGTGAAAGACAACGGCTCAGGCATGAGTGAGACGGTCAAAGACTCTCTGTTCAAGGAATTTATTACTACCAAGGGGATGAACGGGACCGGATTCGGTCTCATGACCACCAAAAAAATCATAGAAGAACACCAGGGAATCATCTGCTTTCAAACCGAACCCGGCAAGGGTTCTGAATTTGTCATCCGGCTCCCGTTAAAACTTAAAGGTTCAAAAGGAGGCGCCCATGGAAAAGATTTTCATTGATCCATCCGGCCGTATCCTGAAAAAGGGTCAAAAACAAATTGGGCCTGCGCTGAAATTGCTGGGGAAACCCATTGAACTGGATAAGGCCTTTACCTTGAAATCCTTTTTTCTGATGCTGGATCAATATCCGGAACTGAAACAAATCAGTGAGATCCTTGAGTCCCTTCTCAAGATTGTTACAGGCAATGACGGCCTGGGTGCTAAAACCCATGAGATAGAAAGCCTGGTTTTTTATAAAACCATCGAAATACAGGGTTTTCCCGGAAAACCAAAGCTGAATATGTATAACAGCCTGAAAGGAGTGATGAATAAAACGGCCAAAGATTTAAAGTTTTTCCATTTGGAAACTTTAATGGATCACACAATAACCCTGGGAAAACTGAAACATATTGTTTTTGGGGATAAGGAGGACATTTTCCAGTATGAGACCTTTTACACCCTGTTTGAGCTTGTGGAAGGGGTTGCCTGGGAATTGTCCTTTAATTTTAACCCGTTACAATGTAGCATAAGGAGGTAATCATGTTTAAAAAAATACTTTTCGCCACAACCGCTTCGCCGGCCTGTGACGCTGCCGCAAAAATCGCTTTTGAGCTGGCCGAAAAATACAAGTCGGAATTGATTCTTTACCATGTATTCGGGGTCCCGTCCCACGGAAGCAGTTTTTCCGTGACCGATTATGTGACCGGGAAGGAAGACCACATGGGTCCCGGATATACGGAATGGGTCAAGGACGAAATGAAGACAACCTATGAGACCTTGATTCAGAAACACGGGATGCCGAGGATTGAAGTTCTTGCAGGGATTCCTGCAACAGAGATCCTGAGATTTGCAAGAAAAGAGAGCATTGATCTGATCATCATGGGCGCCCATACCCGGCAGGATGAAACCGGATCGACAAGATTCCGGGGTATCGTGGGCACGACCATGCAGCAGGTGGCCCAGAGGGCCCGGTGTCCGGTCCTGATCGTCAGCCGGCCCTGTGAAACCTGTTTCTGGTATTTCAACAAGATCATTTTCGGAACCGATTTTTCCAAGGCTTCCATGTCTGCCTTCCAATTTGCCTATAAAATGGCGGCATTTATCGGATGCAAACTTTATCTTTTCCATGCCCTGGATGTAGGAATCTCCCAGGCCGGGGTTCCTCCGGGGCAAAAATCCATTGAAGATCGGATAAAGGCAGCAAAAATAAGGATTGAAACCGAATATGTATCCCGTATGAAGGATTTTGACAATTATGAAATCACCATATGGGAAGGTATCCCCTATGTCGAACTCCTGAAATTTGCACGGGTAACCAGTGGTGATCTCATTGTCATGGCCCATCACACAAAAGACATTGATCCCGATGAAGCTCTCCTGGGCACAACCGTTGAACAGGTTGTATTAAGATCAGCCTGCCCTGTTGCCAGTGTGAACAGGGATGACAGATTATAGGCCGGGAAACATGATCCGGGAAAAAGAAAAGCCAAAGGTTCTGATCCTTGATGATGAGATGCAGATGCGGTTTTATCTCATGACCCTGGTCAAATCCATGGGGTTTGAACCCATCCTGGCAAAAGACGGCGCAGAAGGGCTTGATATCTTGAGCCATACCAGGCCCTCTGCCCTTATTCTGGATATCATGATGCCCATCAAAGGCGGCGGTCTGGTTTACCAGGAGCTTGTGGCTTGCCCGGAATTTAAAGACATCCCCATTATTTTCTTTTCCGGGGTTGATCGGAATGCATTTTTCCATTATATCAAAATGCTGAATATAACCCTTGAAAACCCTGTACCCATACCTGCAATTTATGTTGCAAAAGATGCTGATCCCGAATATCTTAAAGAGGTGATTAAAGCCTGTGTATATCCGCCTGAACCGGATCATTGAATGGGAATAGAATTGCATGACAACCAAAATTTTACTGGCAGATGATGAAGAAGGCCTCAGAAAAGTCCTGACCATTTATCTTCAGGATGCGGGCTATGATGTCATCACTGCAGATGACGGGGAAAAAGCCGCCCTTCTTGCAGACACAGCATCCCCTGACATTGTTCTCACCGATATCCGGATGCCGGGGATGGACGGGATCTCCCTTTTAAAACATATCAAAGAAAACACTCCGGACATTGAGGTCATCATGATCACGGGTCACGGAGACTATAAGCTGGCCATTGAAAGCCTGAAGCTCAATGCGGTTGATTTTATATCCAAACCCATTGACAATGATGTCCTTGACATTGCCCTCGGACGGGCCAATGACAGGATTGAAAACCGGAAACAGATAAAGGCCTATACCGAGAATCTTGAAGCCCTTGTCCGGGAAAAAACCCGGAAACTTACTGAATCCGAAAAAAGATATGTTCAATTGTTCAATGAAGCCCCCTGCTATATCACGGTACAGGACAGGGATCTTAATATCATTGAAACCAACCGAATATTCCGGGAACATTTTAATTATACAGACAAAAATTCCTGCCATAGGGTTTACAAAGGCAGAGAGGATGCCTGTCCTGACTGTCCGGTGCTCAAAACCTTTGCAGACGGTAAATCCCACACGGCTGAATTCGAAGTCACCCTGAAAGACGGAAGTGTAAAAAATATTTATGCCCAGACCTCGGCCATCACGGATGATTCAGGTACCATCACCCATGTCATGGAGATGTCCACCGATGTGACCCTGATCCGGGAACTTCAGGATCATCTGGCCGCCCTCGGACTTCATATCGGTGCAGTGTCCCACGGCTTGAAGCAGGTATTGACAGGCCTTGACGGAGGTTCCTACCTCATCGATTCAGGCATTGACAAAAGTGATACCCAGCGCATCAAAGAAGGATGGGACATTGTAAAGGAAAAAATGTCCAAGACCCGTCAGATGGTCCTTGATATCCTGTATCATACCAAAAAAAGGGAACCGGACCGGACCGCCGTTCTTCTGAACGACCTTGTCAGAGAAATTGCCTCCATCATCAAACCCAAGGCAGAAAAGGAAAATGTTCAACTGGAAATTGACTGTCCAGAGAACGACATTTCCCTTTATATTGATAAAACAGCCATCTTCTCAGCCTTTATGAGTATTCTTGAAAATGCAGTGGAGGCGTGCACATCCAGGAAAGGGCTGGTCCGATTTGCAATCGAGATCAAAGCTCCCCGCATCATATTTTCCATTAAAGACAATGGAAAAGGGATTGAAGAAAGTAAAAAAGACAAACTCTTTGACCTCTTCTATTCCGACAAGGGCAATAAGGGAACCGGACTCGGGCTTTTCATTGCTTCACGATCCATCAAACAGCACAACGGCACCATCACCGTGAAATCGAAACTGAATCAATACACTGAATTTATAATCACCCTGCCGTTGGTGAAGCCATGAGCTGCAGGTTCGTGTTATCTCAAATTTCGTTGCTGAAGTATTTCCGGGATATCCCGCCTGCCATCAAGGATACAATGGATAAAAACATCTGCTTCGATGATCTGGTAGATAATGCGGTAGACTTTCACATGAATTTCGCGATATTCATACACGTCAATTCGTTGAAGCTCTGGAGGATAGTGACCTTTTTCCGGGTTAAATGACAGGTTTTGGCAAGCTGTTTCAATTTCTGAAAAAATTTTTCCTGCGTTTTCCGGGTATCCGGATTTTTTTATATAATCATAGATTTCAAAAAGATCTTTTCCCGCATCAGAAATGACATAAACATTGTATTTCATTCAGACTGGCTTTCCAGAGTTTTTTTCAAGTCGCTGAAAACATCGGTAACAGGCCTGTAATCTCCCTTTCTAAGGCTATTTTGGCTTTGGGCCAACATTTTCAACATGGCGAGGCTTTCCTGGGTCTGTTCATACTGGACAAGATCCTGAAGAATCGCTTTGGCTTCCCCATTTTGGGTGATAACCATGGGCTGCCGGCTATTAACGATTTGTCGGACGATTTCCGAAGCGTGTGCTTTAAAATAGCTGATGGGCTTAACAGATTCACTGAGTTTCATGTTGTTTTCCATAATTAATTTGACCTTAATTTAGTCCATATTAAGATCTATGTCAAGACAATCCATTATTTATTTCTCAACGTTTGGCTCATCTGCAAGGGTGCGGCGCATCGGAATCCCGGTCGAGTGGGGCCGATTGTTCGGTGATTAATTCAGGGATTTCAACTGAAATTTTGCCATTCACCCAATAAGGCACTTTATAATTGTTCATTTGGGCTTCCCTGGCTGCCTGTACTGTAGCTCTTTTTAAAGCCTGAAAGCCTAATAATGAATATTTATGATGTTTTTGCATCATTCATCCTTCTGATTCGTCTAATATTACAGGGAACTTTTCTGAATTATCAAAAACCGTCCAGACATCGGCTAAATGCTTATATATCTGCTGAAAATTAAACCAACTTCTTTCATATCGACGCCTGATAACATCTTCGGGTATATTATGACCACCTTTAGATACTCTAAGCTTCACACGCTCAATTGCCAACTCAACCGATTGTAATTTCAGGTAATAGACAATAATATAATAGCCCAATGATTTCCAATTATTGATTCTGCCAACATAATCCTTGCTGCTGAATGTTGTTTCAACTGCAAATGATTTGCCTTTTGAAGCCAACTCATTCATCTGTTGGATCATCAATTTCCCAGCTTTAAGTGCGACCTTCTCAGGCTGAAATGGAGAAAGACCTTTTGCTATTAAATCAGCATTGATAAAATTGAGGCACTCCCCTTCAATGGGAAGAAACTCATTGGCAAAAGTTGTCTTACCTGCACCATTCGGACCGGCAATTATATAGCATTTTTTTTTATACATTGGTCATATTGTTTCTTTTTCATCTTTTTACTGAACGAAAAAATCAGCCGGAGCGCAGCGATCGGCTGTATTGCCCTTGTTGAGCCATGATACATTTTTTATAGTGGAGGTCCAAGCTTCATATCTGACCATGCTACATTGCCCGTAAAACTTGGCACATAGGTTTTAACAACATTCTGTACGGCATCAAAGAATGATTTATCTGCTTCTGGATGAACTCTCACTGACTCAATAAGAGTTTTAAAATCAAAATCTAATCGCACACCATCAGTTGCTCCGGTTTTATTGTCTTCATCACAGAAGACTATTCGCACTTCTTCTTCATAGCTAAACATGGGACGTTTTTTAGTGACAAGGTCTGTATGAGTAGGCGTCCTTTTGTTACTTCCTGGGATTGGGTAGGTAACGGGATGTAATGAATGCTGACCCTTAATTAAATTTAATTTATCATAAGTTGTTTGAAGCACAACGCCCTCATTGTTTTTACAATATATTTTCCATAATGCATTTGATTCATGTGGAGAATTATTCCAGCAACTAATAAATGTATTATTTCTCCATAACCCAATAATTCTCTTAGCTCTTTCTTCTGCTGTTTCTTTCGGTGCTTCACCAATAGGAGTAATTGGATGGCGATCAATTACAAGCTGCAGTTGTTCTCCAGAAAGACTTATTTCCCAAGGGTCACCTAATAAATCAGCACGCGACAACCATAAACACTTATTCTGAATAGTCCAAACAAACTTGGCAAAGCTCATATAACGCCATACAAGCATGATATCCTCTTTACTCATAGAGGCCAACGCCGAGCTCAGCACAGCAGCCTAAGCAACCACAGACTTTTGGAAATATGGTTAATTTCAAGATGGTTCCTCCTTTCAAAATTGCAACGGCTCTGGCTGTCTGCTGAGGCGCCATGTTAGCACAATAGCTAAAGTGACTCACAGCCTGAAATTCTTGCAAATGGTTTTATCTATAAAAACATCACCCAATTTTTCGCCGTAGGTGTTGCTGTATGAGAATGTATAAGACAGACCCCGGTCGAAGGCTGGATTGTTGGCATTTTGCGTGCAAGCTTTTGGAATTATTTCGGCTCGTGTTGCGTCCAGCCACTCTTTTACTTCATTTGGTGGCAACCCCTTTTTTTCGTGTAAGACACTCTCAAAGCGAACATTCATTCCGGTTGCGACGGCATTAAAAGATACAGTCATCTCGTCCAACATTGCCTGTTTGTTTGCATTGCTCTGCACAGCTATGTCTCTTGCGATATCTTCAATTTGCTTGACCTGCGCAGCACTGAGTTCATGACTATGTGCAACAACAGCTTTCAAGGAATCTTTTGCAACTTCGGTTGAAAACACAAGCTTCCAAAAGATGAAGGCAAGAACGCATACCGCCCAAAATAAAATGGTCTTTTTCATAGTTCAAACTCCCTCCAAGGGGCTAACAGTATTAATAGATAAAAAATTTTCCACATATTGCCAATATATAATAGAAAGAAAATCCATCTATGTCAGTTAAAGATCACCAAACATGAAAAAGTCGGCATTCAATTTTCCGTGCTCCCCTGTTGAGTAGCAAATAGCATTGAAAATAAACAGAAACAACAAAAATTTAAGCCTGCTCCGGAATTAAAACGGATCAAAATATAATACCCGCCTGCCTGAATTCCATTGGCAGCAACAGAGCAATCCGCTCTACTGCCGGTCGCATTTGTGCGACCATGATTTTCCCCCTAAAACCTGATGCATTTTTATAATTTATTCCAACACATTAAAATAATTGATGAATTTATTGTTATAAATCATCATGAGCCCATGGCATGCCCTTTGCTACAGCCCTCTGTGTCGATGTTTTTTTGAAAGGAATACATATGCACCAGGATCAGACTGATTTTTTAAACACCCATTCACTTAAGTTTATTGAGATGGCCCTTGGCACCGCCAGAATCGAAAGGCTTGCCGACCCGGACGGATACGGTAAAAGGACCGGGGAGTGCGGAGATACGGCTGAATTTTTCCTGATCTGCAAAGACAATATCCTGGAATCGGTGTCTTTTGATGTTCATGGATGCATGAACACCATTGCATGCTGTAACACGGTTACAAAGATGGCCTTGGGAAAAAGCATTGAAGCAGCATGGGAGATTACACCCGAACAAGTGAACCGTTTCCTGGAAACCTTACCGGAAGATCATTTCCATTGTGCCGAACTTGCCGTGGGGGCGCTCTATCTCGCTTTGACGGATATTAAATGCAATAAAACCGAAAAACCGAATGCTTAAAGGAAAAAACTGCAATATGACCCAGATACTTCTTGTGAGTCCGGAAAAAAATAGTTTTAAGGATCTTGAATCCCCATTTTCAGAAAACAAGGCTACGTCACAATGGACCGATACGGCAGAAAAAGCGCTTTCGATGCTGGCCGGGCAAAAATTTGATCTTGTGATAACCCATGAGCAATTGCCGGATATGACCGGCAGAAAGCTCGTCGAAAAAATCATCACCCTCAATGCCATGCTGAACTGCGTGGTGCTGAGCGCCCTGTCAAAAGAAGACTTTCATGAGGCCTACGAAGGCCTGGGTGTGTTGATGCAGTTTCCCCTGATGCCGGGGAAAAATGAGGCTGAAGCGCTTTTTGACCACCTCGCCCGTATCCGCCGGATCTCGGATCAGGTAAAACCGTTAAAGGGGCCAGGGAAATCATGATTATCAGCATTGCCAGCGGTAAGGGGGGCACCGGGAAAACCACGGTTGCAACCAATCTTGCACTGTCCATAGGGAGCGGGGTTCAAATTTTTGACTGCGACGTTGAAGAGCCCAATGTTCATCTTTTTCTTCACCCGACCATCCACAAAAAAGAACCGGTTAACGCCCCTGTCCCTGAAATCGATCTTAAAAAATGCACCTTCTGTAAAAAATGCATGAACATCTGCCGGTTCGGCGCCCTTGCCGTGCTTAAAAAAAATGTTCTGGTGTTTGATAATCTATGTCATTCCTGCGGCGGCTGTTTCGAAATCTGCCCTGAAGCTGCCATCATGGAAAAAGAACGCTCCATCGGGGATATTGAATTTGGTTCGGTCAACGGTATCTCTTTTATCCATGGTCGTCTTTCCGTCGGTCAGGTCATGGTGCCGCCCATCATCAAAAAGATCCGGTCCTATACAGACCCGAATCTGATCACAATTATTGATGCCCCGCCCGGAACCTCATGCCCGGTCATTGCGGCCATGAATAAGGCAGACTTCATTCTTCTAGTCACGGAACCCACCCCCTTTGGCCTTCACGACCTGAAACTGGCCATTGAAACGGTGAAGCTTCTCGGCATCCCCTGCGGACTTGTCATCAACCGGGTCGGCATTGGAAATGATGAAGTGAACCGATATAGCCAAAAGGAAAACATCCCTGTGCTCATGGAAATTCCTTTTGATAAAAAAATTGCACAGATCTATTCCAGGGGAGAGATGATCATAGAAAAAATGCCTGCATATAAAGAAAAATTTCTGAGCCTGTTCAAAAAAATCTTGCAGATCGCTGGCAAAAAGGAAGGCGGAAAATGAGAGAACTGGTAATCCTGAGCGGGAAAGGAGGCACTGGGAAAACAAGTATTACCGCAGCTTTTGCCTCCCTGGCCCAAAATATGGTTCTCTGTGATGCCGATGTGGATGCAGCAGACCTTCACCTGATCCTGAAACCTGATTTTAAACAGACCATGGAGTTCAAAGGCGGCCATAAGGCCCTCATCAACCCGGCTCTCTGCACCCAATGCGGCCGTTGCATTGAAGTCTGCCGGTTCAAGGCTGTCAAAGATTCCTTTGAAATCGACCCCATTGACTGTGAAGGCTGCGGGGTCTGTGTGGATCTCTGCCCTGAAAAGGCCATTGATTTTCCTGAAACCGTATGCGGCCGGTGGTATATTTCCGACACGCGATTGGGTCCCATGGTCCATGCCAGGCTCGGCATTGCCCAGGAAAATTCCGGGAAACTGGTCGCCCTTATCCGGGACGAAGCAAAAAAACTGGCAGCCAAAAACAATCTGGATCTGATCCTGACCGACGGGCCTCCCGGCATCGGATGCCCGGTCATTGCATCCATGGGCCAGGCAACCGCCATTCTGATCGTTGCCGAACCCACGGTTTCCGGTATCCATGATATGGAACGGGTGGGACAATTGTCAAAACATTTTAATATTCCGACCATGGTCTGTATCAACAAATTCGATCTGAACCCGGAACAGACACAAGCCATAGAGGATCTTGCCCAAAAGGCCGACATGCCGGTTGTGGGCAGAATCACCTTTGATCAGACCTTTACCAAAGCCATGATAAAGGCGCAAACCATTTTTGAATACAATCAACATTCACAGGCCTGTATTGAAGTGCGGCAGATCTGGGACAAGGTTCTGTCCCTGCCGGCATTCAACACCCCTGTGACCCAAATACTAAAACATTTATAGGAGAATAATGATTATGAAAAGCGGTAGAATAGCAATCCCTTCAAACGGCCAGGGCGGACTAAACGGAACAAGAGCAGGGCATTTCGGGCACTGCGATGTGTTCACCCTGGTTGACGTGGAAAACGGCGAGATCAAAGAAGTCTCCATCCTTCAAAACCAGGAACATGTCCAGGGCGGCTGCATGGTCCCGGTCAACCTTCTTTCCGAAAACCGGGTCAGCGCCCTGGTGGTCGGCGGCATCGGCATGCGGCCGCTCATGGGTTTCAGACAGGTCGGGATTGATGTGTATCATGATGCCCAGCGCCTTGAAATTGAACCTGTGGTCATGGATCTCATTGCAGGCAATCTGCCTGAAATCAGTAATGACCAGGTCTGTGGCGGTGGCGGCGGACAGGGTTGAACCGATTTAAAGGAGCAGAAATAAAATGAAAATAGCAGTTACGTCCCAGGGAAAAACACTGGATTCTGAGCTTGATCCAAGATTTGGGAGGGCCGCGTACATCCTCATCGTGGATACGGAAACCCTTGAGTTTGAGGCATTTGACAATGATACCAATAAAAATGCTTTCAAGGGTGCCGGTATCCAGGCTGCGGCCTTGATCAGCGATAAAGATGCCGAAGTCCTTTTGACCGGCTTCTGCGGCCCCAATGCATTTCAAACCCTGGATGCAGCCGGTATTAAAGTGGTGAACGATCAAAGCGGCCGGGTCATTGATGTGATTCAAAAATTTAAACAGGGTGGGACTGTCTATGCAGAGGGTGCCAACAAGGACGGCCACTGGTAAACAACAAAGGAATGAATTAAAAAATGCAACTAACAGACCTTCTCCCCATTGAAAAATGGAACGACCTTGAACTTGAGATAGTCAACACCTATCACCTCCAAAGCTCTGTCTTTAATGCCGCCGGGATAAGGATTTCCACCAATAAAAATTGGTCAAATTCATTATGTCCGATGATTAAATCCATTGATAAAGGACAGAGTTTTATCTGCGCCGTGGCCCATATGAATATGTCAAACCAGGCCAGAGAAACAAAAAAGCCGGTTATTGAAGAATGCGATGCAGGCCTGCTCAAGCTGGTTGTGCCCATTTTTTTCAATGACGAATATCTTGGTGTTATCGGCGGATGCGGCCTTCTGGCAGATGCGGGTGAAGTGGACGTGTTTGCCATCAACAAGATAACCGGCCTTGAGGATGAGAAAATAAAAGCCCTTTCTACCGGCATTCCGACCATGACCCTTCAAACGGCCGAATCTGCCTGCGATTATATTGAACGCCAATTGGCAACAATCCTTCATGCTTATAAAAATCTTGCCGATCAAGGATGCAAAAAAGGATAACCATGGCCGTATATTGGAAATGTCTAACAAAAGCATCGCAATGTCCGAAATATCCGGATCATGTGCCGCATAGGCCACCTTGACCATTAGATGGAATTGCTATTCTTTCGTTTTTCATGTTTTCTCATTTTTTATCTGTTTTCAAAGCTCTGCACTATTGCGTATTCGACAGTAGTGACTGCTGCAGCCGGGCATCATAAAGGCTTTTCCGATTTCATTTTTAAAGGCAAAACTTTCCAGAATCCTGTCTGTACTACCGGTTACAAAGGAAATGAGTTCGATTCTGCTTTGCACAATGGTGTCGGATGCTTTCTGAGAAATGGCGCCACAGATCAAAACAGTCACCCCCAGACGATTCAGAAGGCTGACAAGGGTTTTGGGTGTATCCGGGCTGATGGTCTCAAATGTTTTGTTCACAACGACACTGTTCTCAATCTCTGCCACCAGCAGATTGGCCGAGGCATCAAAAACAGGGGATATTCTGTTTCCCCATATGGTTACGACAATTTTCAAATTCATCCTCCGAAGGAGCTTTTATGTTTTGCTGAAACCTGTTGTTTGCAAACCCTGTACCTGGAAGACAATTCTTCCGTCATTCTTCAAACATCATATGATTTCAAAAGGTTATGAATGGACAAGGGGGCAGATGTCGACGGCGGACAAAGGGCCTGAGTCGCAAAAACACGACTCAGGCCACCGCATTCATGCAACAGATGATGAATAAAGCCAGCATGGAATTAAGAAAGACAGAAAATCAGTTACAAGGAAATTCCTAATTTTTTGATTCTCCGGAAAAGGGTGCTTTTATGGATGCCGATGTCTCCTGCGGCTTCGGTGCGATTGTAATTGTTTCGCTTCAGGGCTTCAAGGATAAGTTTGACCTGTGCAGCTCTGACCGGGTCATTGTGCTCAATCTCATCCATGATATCGGCATCTTCATCCCCTGGTTCGGCATTTAAAAAAACCGGCAGATGAGCGGGCTGGATATAACCTTCCGTGCACAAGATAAAGGCATGTTCGATGATATTTTCAAGTTCCCGGATATTGCCGGGAAAATCGTGGTTCATCAAGGTGTGGAGCACCTTTTGGTCAATTCCCTGGATAAATTTGTTGCGCCGGATGTTAAACCGGGAGACAAACCGTTCCACTAAAAGCGGAATGTCTTCCATGCGCTGCCTCAACGCCGGCAGCTTTACGGCAATGACATTGATCCTGTAATACAGATCCTGCCTGAATTCGCCCGTTTTGACCATGGCAACCAGATCCTTATTGGTGGCGGCGAGTATACGGATATCCGTCTTTTCCTTTTTCACTCCGCCCAGGGGAGTGTATTCATGGTCCTGAATAACCCGTAAAAGTCTGACCTGGAACGCGGGGCTGGTGTCCCCGATTTCATCCAGAAATATGGTACCCCCATGGGCCAGGGAGAACTGGCCGGGTTTGTCTGTTGCGGCACTGGTGAAGGCGCCTTTTTTATACCCGAACAATTCGGATTCAAGAAGGGTGTCAGGCAGGGCTCCGCAGTTGATGGTAATGAACGGTGCATTCTTTCTGTGGCTGATATTGTGAATGGCCCTTGCCATCAGCTCCTTACCCGTGCCGGTTTCACCCTGTATGAGAACTGTGGCGTCACTCTCTGCAATCTGGGGAAGAATGTTCAATGTTTTTTTCATGGCGCTGCTGGTGCTGACCATATCCTGGATGGTCACACCGGCGCAGATTTCTTTTCTCAATTCCTCCACCAGGGAGTGATCCCGGAAGGTCTCAACCCCGCCGATGACATCCCCGCTTTTATCAATCAGAAGGGAAGTGGATACGGTAATGGGAATCCGTTTCTGTTTACTGTTGATGATATAACCTGAAGTACTGATAAAGGGTTTCCCATTTTCCATTGTTTTTTTCAGGGCACATTCCGCCTCACACATATTGGAGCGGAATACCTCCCAGCATTGCCGCCCTATAGCCTCTTTGCGTAAAATACCGGTGATTTCTTCCGCAGCCCGGTTAAAGGAGGTGATTTCCCAGTTATAATCAATTGTAAACACCCCGTCAGATATGCATTCCAGGATAACCTGGGTGGTTTCTTCATTCAGGGGGCCGAAAATCTTATTCTTCATCTTTTTTAACCTGAGTTCTGTTCATCCATGTCAAAATCATAGTAACATGATCCGGGTTTTCCGACAAGGCCTTTAACAGGCCTTTAACTTTCATTGTGAACCGTTATCCTTGATTTATATCAAGGACAATCTTATATGAACCTTGTAATTTTATTATCAAAGCTGTCAGAAAATGAATTTCTGCTCAGCATAATCCGATACAATACCGGCAAGGAGATGTCGTATGGATACGATTGAAATCAATAAAGGTTCAGGAGATTTTGCAAAACAGGTGGAAGAGATGAGTCATGCAAATCTGAGCCGTTGCTGGCATTGCCTTGCCTGCAGCGGCGGATGCCCGTTTGTCAAAGACATGGATTATCTTCCCAATGCCGTTATCCGGATGATCCAGTTCGGATTAAAGGAAAAGGTATTGAAAAGCTCCACCATATGGCTGTGTGTAGGATGCAATACCTGTTCCATGGAATGCCCCAATAGCATCGATATGGCAGCCATCATGGATTCATTAAGGCAAATGGCAATTTCCGAACACTGCAAGATCGCAGAGCCGGGGATTTTATCCTTTCACAATGCCGTAGTTGATTCCATCTTCCGGCACGGCCGGACCCATAAACTTGAAATCATGATGAGATACAAATTGTCTCAGAATGATCTTTTTTCAGACATGGATCTGGGGTTAAAAATGCTGGCCAAAAGAAAACTGGACCTTCTGCCTTCCAAGGTGAAAAATAAAAAAGGAATCAAAGCCCTCTTCAAAATGTCAGGAGGAATATCATGACCCTCATTCATAAAGAATTAAGCTATTTTCCGGGGTGTTCCCTGGCCACTACGGCCAAGGAAAACAACGCCTCTTTAAAATCCTTTCTGGAACATTTTGATATCAGGGTTTCGGAAATCGATGACTGGAACTGCTGCGGATCTTCCTCCACCCACAGTGTCAATAAAAAGCTGGCTCTTTCCCTTGCGGCAAGAAATCTTTTTCTCGCCCCTGAAAATAAACCCCTGCTGATTGCCTGTCCGGGATGCTATTTAAGGCTGAGCCTGGCTAAGATAGAATTAAATGATTCTAAAGAAAAACAGAAAACCTATGAAGACCTTTTTGATAAACCCTATCAAAGGGATATTCAACTGCTTCATTTTTTTGAATTGCTGGTACAGATGAGCAATGAAGGATTGTTGAAAGGTCTGGGCGGCAAGCTCAAGGGATTGAAAATTGCTCCCTATTACGGCTGCATGCTGGCAAGGCCGCCGAAAATGAACAAACAGAAAAATCATTACGGACTCATTGAAAAAACCATGGCCTCCCTTGGAGGAGAGCCAGTTCAATGGCCTTTTCTGTCAACCTGCTGCGGAACCTTTTTATCGGTCAGCCGACCTGAAATTGCCACGGCCCTGGTCAACCGGATCATGCAGGGTGCCGTTGCATCCGGGGCTGAATGTATTGTTACGGCCTGTGCCATGTGTCATCTGAACCTAGAAATCCGGTGCAGACCGGAAAACCAGTTGCCGGTATTTCATTTTTCAGAGCTTCTGTCTCTGGCCCTTGAAGGAAACGGGTCCAAGGGCTGGTTTAAACGCCATCTGATCAACCCGGAATCCCTGATGGAAAAAAGGGGGCTCATCCCGCGTCGGGCCTGATCATTTAAAGGCAGGGCAATCCCGGGATAACCTGTATCATTTTTTTTCCTGCTTATTTAAAGTTGCTTTCAGCACAGCGGAATGGATATCCGCTGCCATGTGAACCGGGCTTTTTCCCCATAAAGGGTCCCATGCGGCCGGGTCTGCCGAGCATACAAACTGGACCTCAAGACCGAACCTTGTCAATGCTTCTTCAATGGGAAGGCCCTTCATTTCCTGGGCCGCATGCCAGGTGGCCCCGCAGGGCGCCCCTTTCAATACCCGGATATCTTTAATCACATCTTTTTCCAGGGTCATTTCAATTTCAGGCGTTCCAAAAATCTCTCCATATTCTCCAAGACAGACCTGTCTTGACAGGGAACATCAGGTGGGCGGGCACACGGCCCGGCCCTTGGTATGCTTTTTCCCGGACGCAATGACCGGAATATTCAGTTTATCACAGAGGAGGCTTAAATCTTCCGACAGATCCCGGTGTTTGAGAAAGTCCAGAACAAGGTCCGCCTCCAGGGTTTCCGGCAGGTACGGAGATGTATCATCCAGAACCGGCGGCAGGGTGCCATCAATATCAACGGCTTCAATCGTGAATCGCCCCTGCCCGAATTCTTTGATGCCTTCGATTTTGGCTTGGCCTGAACCCTTCTGCTGAAACACAATAATTTTCTGCATGGCCTAAAATCCTAAATCTTCATTCACAAGAATAATTTTGATTCTGTTTTTTATAAAACTTTTTTCCGTAATGGTCCAGTAATTGCAAATTCTGTCCGGACTATTGCAGTCCTGGCAGACCCCGGTTTCCCGGCAGGGCGTTTTTTTATCCAGGTTCATGGTATTCACGGGAGCGGCATAGGTTTTAATCCTGATCATGGCCTCTTCCAGATCCCCGCATATTTTATTTCTTCCAATGATCAGAAGTACATTTTTTGGTCCCCACATCATGGCCGCCACCCGGTTTCCCACCATATCCAGATTCACAAGCTGCCCTGCTTCCGTAACGGCATTGGTGCCGGTGATAAACAGATCCACCATCAGGGAGCTTCTTCTCAAGTCCATCATTTCCTCTTTGGAAAGCGTTTTGTCAAAGGTATTGAGAACTTGAAGGTCCGGGCGGTCTTTCAACTCGTGGAACAGCCCTGTGGCCACAAAAGACATGGACCCGCCCCAGGAAACGCTTTTGATCCCGAGTTTTGGAATGATCTCAGTTAAAGCCGTCTCTTTTGCCTCTTTGGCATTCCCTGCAATGAAAACCTCAAAATGATTATTTTCAAGATTTTCTTTTACTGCAGCCAATTTAAGATTCCAGTAATTATCAACAGGATTTTTCATTTTTCTTTCCTTTCATGCTTTAATTCATTTCATGCCCATCATTTCAGGGTCACTATACCTGCAAACCTGTTTTTCCTGCAATGAAAAAAAAATGCATTTTTTCTATTGACTTAAGTTTTGGTTCTTAATATTGCATAAATTACATCGTAAATCGGATTCATTAATTGACTACGATTTTTAATTAACCCTATTCAGAGTTAAAGGAGATGCACAATGAGCGAAAAAGAAGTCATCGAAACCACGGAAGCCCAGATCGCGGTCCACTGGACAGAAGAAAAGTATTATTATCCATCCACAAAATTCATTGCCCAGGCCAACCTCACTGATGAGGGAATCTTCGACCGGTTCAGCCTGAAAAATTTCCCGGATTATTACACAGAATATGCCGAGCTTCTGACCTGGTACAAATATTGGGATGAAGTCTTAGATTCCAGTGATGCACCCTGTTACAAATGGTTTAAAGGCGGAAAACTCAATGCCAGCTACAATTGCATCGACCGGCACCTGAAAGACAATAAAAACAAAACAGCCATTCATTTTGTTCCTGAACTGGAATCTGAAAGGGTTGATCATATCACCTACCAGGAACTTTATGTCAGGGTGAATGAATTTGCAGCATTGTTAAGGGATACTGCAAAACTCAAAAGAGGTGACAGAGTTACAATCCATATGCCCATGTCGGCAGAGCTTCCCATTACCATGCTGGCCTGTGCTAGATTAGGTATTATTCATTCCGTTGTTTTCGGCGGGTTCGCACCCAGTGCAAGTGCAGACAGAATTGTGGATTCCCAGTCCAGGGTTTTGATTGTCTCAGATGCTTATTATCGGGCCGGTAAACTTCTTAACCATAAATTCAATGCAGATGAGGCTGTTAAAATTGCAGCAAAACAGGGCCAGATAGTTGATACAGTGCTGGTATGGCAGAGATATCCTGGCAAATATTCCTCAGAAACACCAATGGTTAAGGGAAGGGATATTTTTATAAATGAAAAATTAAAAGACTATTATGGTGCCAGGGTTGAACCCGAACAAATGTTGTCTGAAGATCCTCTCTTTTTGATGTACACCAGTGGCACCACAGGTAAACCAAAAGGCTGCCAGCATGGTACCGGAGGCTATCTTGCCTATGTGACGGCCATGTCAAAATATATTCAGGACATTCATCCGGAAGATGTTTACTGGTGCATGGCAGACATCGGCTGGATCACCGGTCATTCATTCATTGTATACGGGCCGCTCGCCCTGGGTGCATCTTCTGTGATTTATGAAGGGGTCCCCACCTATCCGGACGCGGGTCGATCCTGGAGAATTGCCCAGGAGCTTGATGTCAATATTTTCCATACCGCTCCCACAGCCATCAGGGCCTTAAGAAAGCTCGGGCCCGATGAACCCGCCAAATATACCTATCATTTTAAACACATGACAACCGTTGGTGAACCCATCGAACCTGCGGTATGGAAATGGTATGAATCAGCCGTAGGCAAGGGAGAAGCCATTATTGTGGATACCTATTGGCAGACGGAAACCGGCGGATTTCTCTGTAGTACCGTCCCGGGTCTCAAACCCATGAAACCGGGCAGTGCAGGCCCTGGTGTTCCCGGTATCCATCCGATTATCTTTGACGAAAATGGCGCGCAAGTCGACAAACCTGGAATTGCAGGGAATATCTGTATCCAGAACCCCTGGCCCGGAATGTTCCAGACCATCTGGGGAGACAGGGACAGATTTGTTGAAACTTATTTTGGAAAATACAATACAAAGCCCGACAGCAAAGACTGGAGAGACTGGCCATACCTGACCGGTGATGCAGCCACCATGTCCGAAGACGGCTACTACAGAATTCTTGGCAGAATTGATGATGTTATCAATGTTTCAGGACACCGTTTAGGAACAAAAGAGATTGAGTCTGCTGCCTTGCTTGTGGAAGAAGTTGCAGAAGCCGCTGTTGTACCGGTTGCCCATGAGATCAAAGGCAAGGAGCCTGATCTGTATATTGCGCTTAAGCCCGGCATTAAAGCAACGGATGAACTGGCAAAGAAGATTTCCGATAAGATATGTGAGCAGATCGGTAAAATTGCCAAACCAAGGAAAGTATGGCTCGTGCCGGATATGCCCAAAACCAGATCCGGAAAAATCATGAGAAGGGTCCTGGGTGCCATTTCCAACACAGGGGATGTGGGCAATGTCATGACACTTGCAAATCCTGAAATTGTGGAAGAAATCCGTAAGATGGTTCAAGACTAAACGAAAATTTCTTACAATTCAGGAGGATTTTATATGTTCAATCTGTATACACAAGCCTATGAACAATCCATAAAAGACCCCGACGCGTTCTGGGGGTCCATTGCCGAAGACTGCCACTGGTATAAAAAATGGGACAAGGTTCTGGATGACTCTAATATTCCCTTCTACCGATGGTTCACAGGGGGAGAAACCAATACCTGTTACAATGCCGTTGATCTCCATGTGGACAACGGCATGGGAAATAATATTGCCATTATTTATGACAGCCCGGTCACCGGCGTGATCAAAAAATACACATTTTCCGAGCTAAAGGATAAGACAGCAAAATTTGCCGGCGTCCTTTCATCAAAAGGCGTTGAAAAGGGAGACCGGGTGATCCTCTATATGCCCATGATTCCGGAAGCGGTGTTTGCCATGCTGGCCTGTGCCAGGATCGGGGCCGTGCATTCCGTGGTGTTTGGCGGATTTGCCGCAGATGAACTGGCCACCCGGATCAATGATGCCAAACCCAAGGTCATTGTATCGGCCTCCTGCGGCATTGAAATCAAAAGGGTCATTGAATACAAACCCCTTTTGGATAAAGCCATTGATCTTTCCACATCCAAACCCAATGCCTGTATTATTGTCCAAAGACCCCAGGCAAAGGCATCGATGAAGGAAGGAAGGGATTATGACTGGGAAACGGAAATGGCAAAGGCTGTTCCAAGAGATTGTGTTCCCGTTAAAGCCACGGACCCCTTATATATCCTTTACACCTCCGGTACCACGGGCCAGCCCAAAGGCGTTGTAAGGGACAACGGCGGTCACATGGTTGCCCTGAAATACACCATGGGTGCCATTTACGGGGTTGACAAAGGGGATGTTTACTGGGCCGCCTCGGATATCGGCTGGGTGGTGGGCCATTCCTATATTGTCTATGGCCCCCTGTTTAAAGGGTGCACCACCATTCTGTTTGAAGGCAAACCAGTCGGAACCCCGGATGCATCCACATTCTGGCGGGTCATCTCCCAGCACAAGGTGAAATCCCTTTTTACGGCACCGACCGCTTTTCGGGCCATTAAAAGAGAAGATCCCAAGGCCCTGTTAATGAAGAATTTTGATCTGTCCTGTTTTAATTATCTCTTCCTTGCCGGAGAAAGGCTGGACCCGGATACCCTGTTCTGGGCGGAAAATGCGCTCAAGGTTCCGGTCCTTGATCACTGGTGGCAGACGGAAACCGGCTGGGCCATTGCAGCCAACTGCACAGGTCTCCACCGGTTCAAAGTCAAACCCGGCTCTCCGACCAAAGCGGCTCCAGGCTGGGACCTGGCAGTTCTCGGAAGCGACGGGCATCCCATCAAACCCGGAGAAATCGGGGCCCTGGTGGCCAAGCTTCCCCTTCCTCCGGGAACCCTGCCCACCCTCTGGCAGAATGACCAGCGGTATATTGATTCCTACCTGAAAGAATTTCCCGGCTATTATGAAACCTCTGATGCCGGGTATATCGATGAAGACGGGTATGTCTATGTCATGGCCAGAACCGACGACATTATCAATGTTGCCGGCCACCGCCTTTCCACAGGTGCCATGGAAGAAGTTATTGCAGGGCATCCCGATGTGGCTGAATGTGCGGTCATGGGCGTGGCAGATGATCTCAAAGGCCAAGTCCCTCTGGGTATGATGGTATTGAATGCCGGTGTGGACAGAAACCCGGAAGACATTGTCAAGGAAGTCATTCTTCGGGTCCGGGACAAAATCGGCCCGGTGGCCGCCTTTAAAACCGCCACTGTTGTCAAACGGCTGCCAAAAACCCGGTCCGGTAAAATTCTCCGGGGCACCATGAGATCCATAGCAGATAAAAAAGAGTATAAGGTACCGGCTACCATTGATGATTATGCCATCCTGGATGAAATCGAGGAATCCCTCGGCAAAATCGGATATGGAAAAAAAGCCTGATAATTTTTAAATTGAACCATTAACAAAAAAAAGATGAGTGAAGGGAAAGGAGGTGGTGGTCTATGGCATGATTATCCTTTAAAAAGATAATCAAGCGAGTTCCGATTAAGTCAATATTAACATAACATTAACTTTAAGGAGATCATCATAATGGGTAAGACTGCTCATGAAATTGTAACTTCAGATAGGTTCAAAGCTCTAGTCCGGAAAAAATGGAATGTCAGTATGATTCTGACTGCTCTGCTTTTTGCCAGCTATTACGGGTATATTCTGGTTGTCGCCTATGGCAAGGAATTCCTCAGTACAAAAGTCGGGGAATTTACCAACTGGGGGATCATCCTCGGGGTCGGTTGTATTGTCTTTGCCTGGATTTTGACTGCGATTTATATAGTCTGGGCCAATAATGTTTATGACGTTGAAGTCGACGAACTCAAAAAATCGATGCTATAAGGAGACAATATGCAATCAAGCTTAGGTCAAGTCAATTTTACATCTATTATATTTTTCTTAATATTTATTGCTGTTACCTTGTACATCACTTACTGGGCAGCTAAAAAGACCAAGACCACCAAGGATTATTATGCTGCCGGACGGAGCGTCTCCGGATTCCAGAACGGGGTCGCCCTGGCCGGGGACTATATGTCGGCTGCCTCTTTTTTAGGCATTTGCGGCATGACCTCGTTAAAAGGCTATGACGGAATGATTTATGCCTGTGGTTGGCTGGTGGGTTGGCCCGCTCTGATGTTTTTGATGGCTGAGCCCCTCAGAAACCTTGGCAAATATACCTTTGCCGATGTCGTGGCATTTCGTTTGAAACAAAAGCCCATTCGTATTGCTGCGGCCATTGGCGGTATTCTCGTTCTCTTGACATATGCAACCGCCCAGATGGTCGGAGCCGGAAACCTGATCAAGCTCATGTTCGGTCTGCCCTATGAAGTTGCTGAAATTATCGTCGGTTGTGTCATGCTCGTATACGTTCTTTTCGGCGGCATGATCGCCACGACCTGGGTTCAGATCATCAAGGCCTGTCTATTGCTGGGTGGAGTTACGGTTCTCCTGCTCATCGGCATGTCGCACTTTGACTTCAACCCCGGGGTCCTTTACGGTGAAGTTCAAAAAATGTACAGCGTCAAGATGCTCAATCCCGGTGGTCTGGTCACCAACCCCATTGACGCCATTTCCCTTGGGCTTGCCCTCATGTTAGGTCTTTTGGGATTGCCGCATATCCTGATGCGGTTTTATACCGTTCCAGATGCAAAAGCAGCCCGTAAGTCAGTTATGTGGGCCACTACCTTTATCGGTTATTTTTATTGCATAATACCCATCGTGGGTTTTATGGCTGCTGTTCTTGTCACACAATCAACGATTTCCGGTGTGGACAAGGGAGGCAATATGGCTGCCCCGCTTCTGGCCGAGCTATTGGGCGGGACACCGTTCATGGGCTTTATCGCTGCCGTGGCTTTTGCCACCATTCTGGCTGTGGTATCCGGGCTGACCCTGGCTGCTGCCTCAGCCCTGGCCCATGACCTCTATCTGAATGTCTTTAAAAGCGGAGTTGCGACTGAAGCCGAACAGGTTAAAGTGGCCAAGAGATCGACCATTATATTTGGTATCTGTGCCATCTTAATCGGTATTCTCTTTAAAGGACAGAATGTGGCCTATATGGTGGGGTTGACCTTTGCCATTGCAGCCAGTGGACCATTCCCGGCTATTTTCCTTTCCATTGTCTGGAAACGGTTTACGACTGCCGGTGCGGTTTCCACCATTATCGTCGGTTCAGTATCTGCAGTTATTTGTATTATCCTGAGCCCGACTGTCTGGGTTGATGTGTTCAAAAACAAGGAAGCCATATTCCCCTTGAGAAACCCGGCCATTGTTACCATGACCCTGGCGTTTATTGTCGCTTATGTTGTTTCCATTATGACGCCTGATCCGGAAGCAGAAGCAAAATTTGAATCGGAAAAAGTCAGGTGCTACCTGGGTGTTGGCGCGGAATAAACTACAGTATTTTAAGATTTAAAGAACACGATTGACCCTTAAATAGAAGAATCCCGACAAAATCTCTTTTGTCGGGATTCTTTCTTCTATATAATACAATGATGCAGACCAACCGATTCTGGAAATTTGTCTTTTTTACACTGGTTGCAACCCTTTTTCTCATGGCTGGCATCCTGTTCTCTCTCTGGCAGCAGTTAACGGCTGAGGAACTTCAAGCCCTTTCCTTTATCGCGGTTAAAGACGGGGTAATCATCACAAGCCTTGTCCTTATCTTTGCGTTTGTGATTTTCATTGGTCTTCAGATCATCTATCTCACCTATATTAAACCCCTGAAAAAAGTTTGTGCGGAAGCGGAAGTGATCTATTCGACCAACCCTTCCCATCGTATCAAAATCACTGGGAACAGGGATTTCAAAAGGCTGCTCACCGTTATCAATGATTTTGCGGACATGTTTGAAAATTTGAACAAAACCATCACGGAGCAGATCCTTACCGCCAGGAAAGAGACGGAAAAGGAAAGAAACCTTCTGGCTGCCATCATGTCGGAACTGCCCCATGGAGTGATCATCTGCAATATAAACGGCAGGATTCTCCTTTTCAATTCCCTTGCAAAAAAAACATTTACTCCGGATTCCGAAGCCGGGAGATCTGAAATTTTTCTGGGGCTTGGCAGATCTGTTTTTCATTTGTTTGATAAGGATTTAATCGCCCATGCCATGGAAGAGATTGAAGAGCGTCTGAGCACTCCAGGGCAGAGCGTGGCCTCCAGTTTTATAACACCCATTCATACCGGGCGCCTGATCAGTACTGAGGCTATTCCCGTGCTTGACCCGGAAAACCGCATGACAGGATTTATTCTTGCATTTCAGGACATCACCGATGAAATGAACCTCTATGATATGACCCATGAAAAACTGATTTTTCTGCAAAACGAACTCACAGCACAGATTGAACAGATACGAGAGATCTTAAATCGGCCCGACCCAGAACCCCATGATAACCCTTCCATTCAGCATGATGTGATGAGAATAATAGATCTTTGGCCCCATCAGTATGAACAGGTCTCAGAAACGCTTCTTGACGCCATATCGACAAGGGTTCCCTTAACCCGGCATGTATTAAAAGATTTTTTTCCAGGATTGAAACTAAAGGTAAAAGATCTATATGATATCCATTTGAACCTCACCATGGCGGATGAGGAATCAAATATGCTGGCTGATACCTATTCATTTTCAACTGCTTTGATTTTTCTTTTTCAGAACCTGTCGGAAATGATCCCTACCCGTGAATTCAACCTGTCTTCATTTCAAAATAACGGTTTTAATATTTTTGAAATTTCATGGCAAACCCTTTTTCTTGAAAAACATCGCATTGAAACGCTTCTGCAACAGCGAGTCAGTTCTCTGCCAAGCCTTTTTTATGTTTTAAAACAGAATAAAGCCTCATTCCAGATCATTTGTGACAGCCATGATAATGCATCCCAGATCAATATCATTGCAAAGGCCGGATCAAAAATTCATGTGAAGGAGAAACATCAGGCCCCGGTGATTACCGGCAGCAGGCCTGAATTTTATGATCTTGACCTGTTCAGAACCCATGAAGAAGACAGTGATCTCTGGAACACGGAACTTAAACATATCACCTATACGGTTTTTGATACGGAAACAACAGGCCTGAATCCGGACGGCGGAGATGAAATCATATCTCTGGCTGCGGTAAGAATCGTCAATAACCGGATTGTTTATCAGGACATATTTGAAGAACTGGTGGACCCCAAAAGGGACATCCCCATGGAGTCTTATCGGATTCACGGTATCAGTTACGAGATGGTGACCGGGAAAAAAGACATCCGCACCATTTTACCGGCATTCAGGGATTATGCTGCTGAAACTGTTCTTCTGGGACATAATATTGCCTTTGATATGAAGATGTTCAAGGTAAAGGAAGAACTGACCGGCATCAAATTTTTAAATCCGGCTTTGGATACACTGCTGTTGTCGGCCATCCTTCATCCCATCCATGATCATCATGATATGGAAAGCATTGCAGAGCGCCTGGGGATTAATATCATCGGCCGACATACGGCCCTTGGAGATGCCATTGCCACCGCAGAAATCTTTTTAAAACTGCTTCCGCTTTTAAACAGCAATGGTGTTCTGACTCTCCGGGACGCCGTCAAGGCCTCAAAAAAAACCTATTATGCACGATTGAAATATTAAGGATCTGATATTGTTTAAAAAAAAATCACGACTTTCCCCGTTTTCCATCCTTCCCCAGAAAGAGCAGAAAGCCGTATTGAATTCTTTCTCCTATGAAAAAATTTCAAAAGATACTGTTCTGCTGGAGCAGGAACTGACACGGGTTGAGAAATTTTACACCCTTTCCAGCGGTGCCGGGAATTATTATTTTGAGGATCGGAATGTTAAAGTCCTGGAAGGGAAAATGAATCCAGGGGACAATTTCGGTGGAATTTCAATTCTATTTAATGAAGGCGTCTCCATCCGATCCCTGGAACTCCTGGAAGATTCCGTCTTTGTCACCCTTGATGCAATATTTTTTTTAGACCTTTGCCGGAATTATCCTTTATTTCAGGAATATTTTGCCTGCGAATTCGGCAAATGCATGCTCAATAAATCCTTTGCCGGAATCATTTCAAGACAGATCCGGGACAAGGAATTCAGCCTGCCCTTTTTCAACCGTCCCATCTCATCGATTTTCAAACCCAATATTTCCACCTGTGACAGGGAAACCACCATTGAAGACGCTGCCATCAAAATGAGCCGGAACAATGCAAGCGCCATCCTGGTCAAAAATGAAGGGCAATTTATCGAAGGCATTGTCACGGATGCGGATTTCAAACATAAGGTTGTCACAGGAAAACATCAATCCTCAGAGCCGATATCTGCCATCATGTCCTCCCCTTTGATTTCCATTTCCTCAGATTGTCAGGTATTTGAAGCCTTTTTAAACATGCACAACAATGACAAGCGGCATATTGCGGTTTACAGCCAGTCCGGTGATATCACAGGAATCGTCAGCCAGAAGGATCTGATCTCCGCCCAGACGGAATCTGCCTATCTTCTGATCAAAACCGCCCTTTCCGCCCGCAGCATGCGGGAAATTGAAAATATTCATCCAAAGCTTGAAAAAATGCTTTTTGACCCCTTGCGAAATGGTGCAAACCCTGAATATATCACCCGGCTGATCTCGGCATGCTCCGATGCCGTCACCCACAAGATTATCAGTTTTTCCATGGAAAAGGCAGGGCCGCCTCCCTGCCAGTTTGTCTTTCTGACCATGGGGTCGGAAGGCCGTGAGGAACAGACCCTGATATCTGATCAGGACAATGCCATTGTCTATGAAGACACAAAAGACCCTGAAAAAACAAAAAACTATTTTGATGCTCTCTCTATTTTGATCTGCGATCAGCTCAATATGGCCGGATACAGTTTCTGCAAAGGCGGGAATATGGCTAAAAACCCGAAATGGTGCCAACCCATGTCCCAATGGAAAAAATATTTCAACACCTGGATCAGAAATTCAAGCCCGGAAAATCTTCTTTATTTCAGCATCTTTTTTGACTTCAGGGGAACCTATGGGGATACGGCACTTTCTGATGAGTTAAAATCTTTTCTTTTAACCGCAATAAAAGATGAACCCTGGTTTTTAAGGCATCTCACGGAAAACGCCCTTAATTTCAAACCTCCGATAGGGATTTTCGGTAAGCTTATTGTTGAAACCGAGGGTGATCAGAAAGGAGCCCTGGATCTTAAGCTCGTTCTTTTGCCCATTATTGATTTTACAAGAATTTATGCCCTGAAAAACGGAATTTCACAAACCAACACCCTGACAAGGCTTTTCAGACTTTATACCCGGCATATCCTGACCGGAAAGGAATATCTGGATATTGTCCGGGCCTATAATTATCTGATGCAGCTTCGATTTCTTAGACAGATCACTACCATCATGGATGAACAAAAAAAGCCGGATAATTTCATCAACCCCCGGAACCTTTCCTCCATTGACCATATCCTTTTAAAAGAAACCTTCAGAATCATTGAAAAGCTCCAACAAAAGCTCGGCCTTGAGTTTAAATGGACCGGCTGATGTTATGCCGGGCAATATTCCCCTATCCCTATTTTCAACTCCGATTTGTAACGCCTATTTTCACTGGATATTTGCCATAGGAAATTTTGCATAACCCGTTCCAGGGTGATCACCTTACGTCCGCTGGATGGATATTGCTACAAATTCTAAGATTACCTTTGCTGACCGCCATGAACTCGCTCATTCTTCGCTCAAACAGCATG
>JANNUH010000149.1:0-38526 GCA_031395015.1 Desulfobacterales bacterium
AAAAATCCATAATGCTCCCGTAAGGCAATCACCCTTGCACTGGAAGATGTCGCAAGATCACCTGAAAACCCAATCCATGTCAGAGTGATAAACAAACACTATCAATTGGTGGAATTTATTCTTTGTTTGGGCTTCGGGGAATTTCCAGTGGAGGTGACCCGACCGGAACGGGTATTGGCGTAAATTGGTTAGAAAATATGATTCCTATGGCAAATATCCAGATTCGGCACTCTGATATTGAGGTTTAATTTCAGGTGTATTATATCTTGGGAAAAGAATCCAAATCTTAAATGATGGAGTAAAAAAATGAAAAATTCAAAATCCGGCCTGTTTTCATTGATGATCATATTTGTAATGAGCGTTTCCCATATGGCTTTTGCAGACAGTTATTCAGATGCTACGAGTGTATTTAAAAATTCCCATGTAACAAAATCCTTTTTTAATAAATGCCATGGTTATGCGATTTTTCCCACGGTGGGCAAAGGCGGCATCGGCATTGGCGGCGCTTACGGAGAAGGCCGGGTATATGAAAAAGGAAAAATGACCGGAACTGTTTCCCTGGCAAAACTCAGTATCGGGTTTCAACTGGGAGGCCAGGCCTTTTCCGAAATCATTTTTTTCCAGGACAAACGGGCCTACAAAGAATTCACCAGCGGCAATTTTGAATTTGACGCCTCAGCCTCTGCCGTGGCCATCACCGCCGGAGCCCAGGCCAAAGCCGGAACAGAAGGCGCAACGGCCGGTGCCAATGTCGGCGAATCCAAAGGTGGCCAAGCCGACATCAATTATACAAAAGGAATGGCGGTTTTTGTCCACACCAAGGGCGGCCTCATGTATGAAGCTGCCATCGGCGGTCAAAAATTCAGTTTCACACCCAGATGAGCACTGAAAACATAACATCATCTCGCCAGTGGATAGTCTTTATTTTTGCAGGAACCTTATTCATCCTGTCACAATTTTACCGTTCATCGGTCGCAGTGATTGCTCCGGATTTAATCCGGGATTTATCCCTTGATTCCTGGGAACTGAGTACGGTCTCGGCCTCATTTTTTTATGCCTTTGCCCTGATGCAGATACCGGTGGGCATTTTTCTTGACAGCATCGGCCCCAGAATAACCATGACCTTGCTCACTCTGGTTTCCGCCATCGGGGCATTGGTCTTTTCCCAGGGCGAGTCCTATTATTCCCTGACACTGGGAAGGGTCCTTCTGGGGATCGGCATGGCATGCAATTTCATGGGAGGGTTAAAACTGATCACCCTCTGGTTTAATCCAAAACAGTTTGCCACCCTTTCAGCCCTGATCGTTTCCATTGGCACTGCCGGGAATATCGCTGCTGCAACCCCGCTGGTATTGATGGTTCAGGCCATGGGATGGCGGAATTCTTTCATAGCCATGAGCGGGGCCACTTTTTTGATCACTCTTCTTTTCTTTTTCTGGGTAAGCGACAAACCAATGACTCAAAAAACTGATCAACCACAGAAAACTTCCAAACCAGGGATAAAAGATACCATGAAAAGCGCCCGGATTCTTTTTTCCCAAAAAGATTTCTGGATCATTGCTTTCTCCACCTTCTGCCGCTACGGCATATATGCTTCGGTTCAGGCATTATGGGCAGGCCCCTATCTGACAAACGTCGCCGGTCTTTCAAGTGTAACCGCGGGCAATATCCTTTTGCTCATGAGCATCGGCTTAATTATCGGATGCCCGTTAAGCGGACACCTGTCCGATAGTATTTTCAATTCGCGCAAAAAAATCATTATTCCGGGCCTGTGGGGAATGATCGGCATCCTGGGGGCGCTTGTTTTCCTTCCGGCTGGAACAGGACCTGTGATCCTTTCGATCCTGTTTTTTGGATTCGGCCTGTTCAGCAGTTCCGGCCAGATCATGTATGCCCAAATCAAGGAGCAGGTCCCCCATCAGAATGCAGGCATGGCCATGACCGCCATTAATTTTTTTACCATGACCGGTGTTGCCGTGTTTTTGCAGGGGATGGGAGCTTTGATGAAGATCCTCCATCCCGGCGACTCCCTGGGCGCATCGGCCTTTAAGACCGCCTTTGGTTTTTGCGGTGTCTGTCTGATCATTGTCAGCGCCGTCTATATTCGGACAAAAGAAACCCGGTAAGCATACAAAACCCCTTTCCCAAACGCTTTTTACTGGGAAAAGTTTCGAGCATCTCACAGGCTCTCGCTTGCCGCATCCGTTCCAGGAAGCAGGCGGATTTCTCCCCTGCCGACCTTTGGAATCTGTTTGAAAAAAGCCAGTCACATAAGCGTCATATAAAAAATAGGTCGGATATTGCTTTGGATCCCTGTAAACAAACCCCACACCCAATGCTTGCCATCAAAAGTTATAATGCCGAATCACATGACCGTCACATAACCATCACATAACCCTTATGCCCAGTATGGAACATATTTGGCATGTTTTTTTGATAAATTTTCAGGATCATGCCGCTTCACCATTTTTCTTTCCACGGAATCGGAAATGATCCTGGAGGCCATTGAATAATTTTTACTGGCAATTGAAAACCGTTCCCGCAAAGAGGTATTGGTCATGAAATCATTTGAAACATACCTGAGACAGGCATGCTGGTAACAGGCCCGGATACGGTCCGGCTTATCCATCCGTGCAAATGATTTATGGGCATATAAAATCGCTTTTGTATGGTTTGAGGTGACAATAAATTCCGGGGCCGGAAGCTGGAAAAGTTCAACCTGGAAAATGACCTTGTCAATACCGCTGCCCCTTTCTTCACAGATATTAATCCGTCTCATGAAAGACGCTAAAGCTTCGTTCCGGGACTGAGGCGGCTCGTCAATAAAACGCTCGGTGTCGATCAGGGGAATTCCAGGGTTAGTGATTTCTATCCGGTCGGAGAAAATCTCCACCAGCGGTCCTGTCCCCCGGATGGTAAAATCCTGATGGATAAAGGCATTGGCCACCAATTCACGGATGGCTATTTCCGGATACATCCGGACATTTTTCCGCAGGGCCTGATCAATATATTCATTTTCCGGTAAAAGGGTATTTATGGAAGAAATGACCCCTTCAAACCCCGGTCCATACCCTTTAATCCCTGTCTGTTCTCTGATGGTTTCAACCCGGTTTGTTCCCCTGTAAACAATCACCCTGACCGCTTTGCGGGCAATCCGGTCAAATAAATTGACATCTCTGGCAAACATGATCGCTCCCAGGTTTGTGACATCAAAAACACCGCCATCCTGGACCGCAATCATTTTTTCAGATATCAGTTTTTCCAGAATGCCTTTCCGGTTGTCCGGCAGGGGCTGCCCTGTCAGGTGAAAATAAGCCGGATAATCCAGGAGGGTTAAGACTTCATCTGATGTGACATTGGATTTTACCGCCTGCATTTCAAAAGGGAAACGCTCAAACAGACTCCATAACCGGCGTTCTTTTTCCGGGAATTCTTTTAAGGGTTTTTTATAACTGCCGATCCTGATGTATTCCACCCCTTTGAAACTGACAGGACGGTGATTTGCACCGGGGATTTCAAATAAGGCAATGGGGTATTCATCCAGGGTAAATTCATGAATTTTAAAATCAATCCGGGGAGAAAGATGCATGGCAAGCCAGCTTTCAAGTTCCTGGTTCCCTTTTTTTGCCTGTCGGGGTTTGAATACAGTTCCGGAAACGGCATGTGTCTTGTCGTCTACTCCCCAGATGAGATATCCATAGGGCTTTCCATTGACGGCAGCCGCATTGGACAATGCAGACAGGTATTCACCAATGGCCTGGGGATCGGCGAAATTGCATTTGAATTCCAGCCATTCTGTTTCATCCGTCAGGCTGCAAAATTCCAGGACAAGATGTTTTAAATGCCGAACATTCATATTCAGACCCTGCCCCCATGATCGTTTTAAACCTTACCGGCAACTGTTTTCGGTTGGCCCATTTATAAATAGTGTCCTGTTTTACACCCAGATAATCTGCAATTTCATCCACAGAAAACCATTTGTCATCCATCACGTAAGCCCTGTATTTATAATAAAGGGTTATATGATTTTGTCCAATCGATCATAATAAAGACACTTTGATCATAACACAATCATATCTGTCAATGCAAAATATGGGAAACAGGCCATCATTTTTTGATAAAAAATAAAAAAACCAAAAACATTCCCCCCCATACCCCTCCAATCCAATTTCCAATTTTTCAGGATTTCATTTATTCTCCTCCACTTTCCACCCCTTGTCCATTTCATGTTATAATTGCCGTTAACAAGTGTATAAAAAATATTTTAAAAGATTTTTAAGATTTTTCTTGACTTGGTGGAGAATTTTTATAAAAGTGTGGTTCAAGGTGGTGGTAAGTGGAGAGTTAATATTTTTAACCAAGGCTTAAATAAGTGTTTCGATCAAGCTCCTTTCATACAATTGATGCCAAGGGCCGGGTGATTATCCCTGCAAGGTTCAGGGTGGACCTGAAGGATGATGAGAAGGCTACCGGTGTCATGATCTCAAACAAAGACGATTGTCTGTACGCTTATACCTTTAGCGAGTGGGAAAAAGTGGAAACCCTGATACTGGCTGCAAAAAGCGCTGCCATGGCAGAGTTCAGACGGTTTTTCCTGGGTAATTCCTGCGAGTGTGTGCTGGATAACCAGGACCGTATCCTGATTCCTAAAAGTTTAAGAGAATATGCAGGTCTTGAAAAAGAAATCGTTCTGGTGGGCAACCTGGATCATTTTGAAATCTGGGACCGGGTCAAATGGGATGAGGTCAACAAGAGAACGGAGCAAAAACTTAAAAAAGAGGAAGTCAGAGAGGAAATCGCTTCCCTAGGGTTGTAGCAATGGGATTTGAGCATACGTCTGTAATGCCTCAAGAGGTGCAGGAGCACCAGAACCTTAAACCCGGATATGTTTGTGTGGATTGCACACTGGGCGGGGCAGGACATGCTTTCTCAACCATCAGGGCCATACTCCCGGATGGAATGCTGATCGGGATTGATCAGGATGCAGATGCAATTCTTCATGCTACAGAAATTTTACACCCGTTTAAAGACCATGTACGCTTGTTCCACAGCAATTTTTCAGATCTTCCCCGGATTCTGAGCGCTATCGGGATAAAGGGTGTAAATGCAATAGTCCTTGATTTAGGCTTTTCACTGAACCAACTTAAAAACAGCAGACGCGGCTTTAGTTTTAATCAGAATGAACCATTGGATATGCGAATGGATATTCGAAACACTCTGACAGCCTTTGAAATTGTCAATTCATTCCAGGAGAGTGAACTGACAAATATTTTTTTTAAATATGGGGAAGAAAAATTCTCCCGGAGAATTGCAAAAAAAATAGTGGAAGCAAGACTACAAACCCCCATTCAAACCAGTGAAGCACTTTCCCGGATCATCACCGCAGCAGTGCCCAGAAAGAGTGCGGCAAAGCAGCGGATCCATCCTTCCACAAGAGTTTTCCAGGCCCTTAGAATTACCGTCAACAACGAGCTGGACCGGTTGGAAAAATTTATGGCAGACGTGCCTTCTCTTCTTTCAGCAAATGGAAGGCTTTGCGTCATCTCTTTTCATTCCCTTGAAGACCGGATTGTAAAACAGGCCCTGCGCAAATTTGAAAACGGCTGCACCTGCCCGAAAACCCTTCCAAAATGCCTTTGCGGTTTTGTCCCGCAGATGAAATCCGTGTTCAGAAAAGCCCTGGTTCCGTCAAAGGAAGAAATAGACCGCAATCCCATGGCCAGAAGTGCAAAATTACGGGTAGCCCAAAAGGTTTAAGATATGGCAGCTAAGAATAATAATATGATCAAAAGCCATGTCCCCAGAAAAACCACGGGGTTTCGATGGCTCGTGATTATTTTTATTATTTTCTCTGAACTCATGGTTTATACCTGGATCAGGACCGAGTCCACCCATGCCCTTTTACGAATTTCCCAGGCTGAAGAGCTTCTTTTGCACAAACGCTCTTATCACAAGGCATTACTGGCTGAAAAAGAATGGCTTAAATCCGACGCAAGAATCACCCAGATTGCCAAAAACCGGCTGAATCTTTCAATCGTAACCATGAAGCAGACCATCTATTTTTCAGGAGAAGACAGGTAATGCCAGGGGATTTTAACAATCGCATCAGAAGAAGAATCATTGTCATCCAGGTCCTTATGGTTGCCTCGATTCTGCTGCTTTGTGCCAAATCCTTTGATATTCAGATTTTGAAAGGTAAGGAATTATCGGAAAAGGCAGAAAATGACTATTCAAGGAATATTATCATAAAAGGAGAAAGAGGGCAGATCCTTGATCAGAATATGAATAAACTCGGCGCAAGTATTGACGCCGTAACCATAACCGCCTGCCCGGCAAAAATAACCAATCCGGGCGATGCAGCCAAAAAAATTGCAGATCTCCTGGATATCAATCAAAAAAAACTTAAGGAAACCCTTTCTTCCAAACGGATGTTTGCCTGGGTGGAAAGAGGCGTAACAACGGAACAGGCAGAAAAAATCAGGGCATTAAACATTGCCGGGATCTATTTTGAAAATGATTCCAGACGATATTACCCCAACAGGAACCTTGCCGGACAGGTGATCGGCTTTACAGGGGCCGATGATTCCGGGCTTGAAGGCCTTGAATTCAAATATAATTCCGTTCTGGAAGGCCGAACCCGGAAAATAAGTCTCACCCGGGACGGGAACGGAAGGATACTGGATTATGAAAAAAAACGGAATTCCGAGCTGAAAGGGGATTCCATTGTCCTGACCATTGATAAAAAGATTCAATTTTTAAGTGAGCAGGCCCTTGCCCAAGCCGTCACCAACCACCAGGCCAGATCCGGAATAGCCCTGGTCATGAAACCCGGAACCGGGGAGCTTCTGGCCATTGCCCATTTCCCTGAATTCAATCCCAATAATTATAAAGGCAGTGACAGGGACACTTACAGGAATCGTGCCGTAACCGATGCCTTTGAGCCGGGCTCTGCCATGAAAGTCTTTACCGCGGCCGCGGCCCTTGAGAAAGGGGTGACACCCAAAACCATCATTTTCTGTGAAAAAGGGACCTATCGTATCGGAAGCTTTACCATCCATGACACCCATTCCTATGAATGGCTCACCATCAGCCAGATCATCCAGCGTTCCAGCAATATCGGTGCTGCCAAAATCACTGAATCCATCGGGGATAAAGCCTTATACAACTGCCTTTCCGGATTCGGGTTCGGCAGCCGGACCGACATCGGTATTACCGGGGAAACCCCGGGCAATTTGATTCCTTACAAAAAATGGTCGAAAATCGATTCCGGCGCCATCTCTTTTGGTCAGGGCATTTCAGCCTCAGCCCTTCAATTGATCACCGGCATCAGCGCCATTGCCAATGGCGGAAACCTCATGAAACCCATGCTGGTAAAAAAGATCCTCTCCAGCCAGGGAGAAGACATAAAAGAATACCATCCCGAAATTGTCAGAAGGGTCATCTCCCCTGGCACAGCCCATGAGCTTAAAGCCATGATGAACCTTGTGGTCGGAGAGGAAGGCACCGGCACCAAGGCTGCCATTGACGGGTATGAGATATGTGGAAAAACAGGTACGGCCCAGAAGGTAGTCGAGGGTGGCAAAGGATATGCAAAACGTAAATATATTTCTGTGTTTGCCGGGTTTGCCCCCATGGAAAATCCGGAACTGGCCATTCTGGTCATCGTGGATGAGCCTCAAAAACAGTATTATGGTGGAGACGTTGCTGCCCCGGCATTTAAAACCATCATGGCCGAATCCTTCAATTATCTGAACATTCCACCGGAAAAAAATAAAAATATGGTGGCACTCTTATCCGAAGGAGGGAAAAATTGAAGCTGTCCCTTCTCCTTAAAGCCTGTTCAATCCAGTGTTCCTTGTTAAAGGATGGAAAATATGACCCGGATATCCTGTCCATTGCTTCCAATTCAAGGGATGTCCGGCCCAATGGCCTCTTTATTGCCGTGAAGGGATTTAAAGCCGATGGGCATGATTATATGGATCAGGCCATTGAGAATGGAGCAGTTGCCGTCATCGCTGAAAACAACCCGAAAAACCGGGATCATGTCCTCCTTGTTGAGAACTCAAGATTGGCCATGGCTGCCATGGCCGCGACTTTTTATGGCAACCCCTCTGAAGCGCTCGTCCTTATCGGGGTCACCGGAACCAATGGAAAAACCACCACTACATGGCTTCTCGAAAGCATTTTCAAATTCTGCGGCTTTAACACCGGCGTCATTGGAACGGTGAATATCCGCTATAATGACAAAATTTTCGACAATCCCGTCACCACACCGGATTCCCTTGATCTTCAAAAAACCCTTTCTGAAATGAAAGAAGCCGGTGTCACCCATGTGATCATGGAAGTCTCCTCCCACGGCCTTGATCTGAACCGCGTGGATTTCTGCAAATTTGATGCAGGCATATTCACCAACCTGACCCAGGACCATCTGGATTACCACAAAAATCTGGAAGACTATTTTGAATGTAAAAAAAGATTTTTCATTGAATTTCTGGGAGAAAAGGGGAAAAACAATGCCCCGGCCATTTTAAACATTGATGATGAAAAAGGCGCTCTCTTATTCAACACTCTGGATTGCAAAAAGCTTTCCATCAGCACAGGAAAAACAGCGGATATTTATTCAAAGGATGTCATCGACGATATCCAAGGCTTATCCGGAACCCTCTGCCTGCAAGATAAATCAATTCCATTTGCATCTTCCCTGACGGGACGGTTCAATCTTGAAAATATCCTGTGCGCTGCCGGTGCGGCCCATAGCCTTGGCATCGGCCCCGAGACCATCAAAAAAGGCATTGAAGACTGCCGCTCCATTCCGGGAAGGCTTGAAAAAATAGATCATCCCATTGACCGGTTCATGTTTGCCGACTATGCCCATACGCCGGATGCCCTTGACTCCATATTGGCCACCCTGAAAGCAAGAGCCCCCAAAAGACTCATCACGGTATTCGGCTGCGGCGGTGACCGGGACCGTTCAAAACGACCCTTAATGGGCAAGATTGCCTGTGAACACAGTGATATTGCCATTGTTACCTCGGATAACCCGAGAACGGAAAACCCCGAGGATATCATTAAGGATATTCTTAAAGGCATGGCCGGAGCTGAAAGGCTTTCCGATACAGATCCCCTGGTAAACCCATTTAAAAAAGGGTTCCTGGTTGAAGCAGACCGCAAAAAAGCCCTGGAAAAAGCCGTGCGTATTTCCAAACCCGGAGATATCCTTGTGGCTGCCGGCAAAGGCCATGAAACCTATCAGATCACAAACAGCGGCACCCATCATTTTGATGACAGGGAAGAACTTCAAAAGGCTGCGGATGAATTTCGTGACCAATTCAAACCCATACCATGGACCTTGGAAGATCTTTCCAACGCCTTGAATACCGCCCCGGTTTTCTCAAATCTTGAAAAAGGTTTCTGCTTTTCAGGAATCTCCACAGATTCAAGAACCATAACAGAGACTGAACTCTTTCTGGCCCTTAAAGGCGACCGGTTCGATGGTCATGTCTTTATTCAAACCCTTATGGAAAAAGGCATCAAAGGCTTTATCACTGAAACACCCTTTTACTCAGAACTGAGCCCTGAACTGAAAAATGAACTGAGCCGGAAAAACCTTATCCTCTTTGAAACAAACAATACACTCACAGCCCTTGGCGATCTTGCCCGGTATCAAAGGCTTCGATCCAATGTTAAAGTCCTTGCTATTACAGGGTCCAGCGGAAAAACCACCACCCGAAAAATCACAGAGGAAATATTCAAAACAAGATTCCACACCCATGCGACCATTGGAAATCTGAACAATGAAATCGGCCTGCCCCTGACCCTTCTGAAGCTTTCGGCGGCCCACGAATGGGCCATTGTGGAGATGGGAATGAACCATGCGGGAGAAATTTCAAGACTCAGTCGGATGGCGCTTCCCGATGTCGCCATGATCATTAATACGGCTGCCGTTCATCTGGAAGGTCTCGGCAGTGTGGAAAATGTGGCCCTGGCCAAGGCTGAAATATTTGACGGCATGCGGGACCACGGCATGGTCATCCTTAACGCCGATGATCCGAGGCGGGCCCTTCTTGAAGCAAAAGCAAGGGAAAACAAATCCGTTGAAACCCTTTTCTTTTTCGGATCAACGGACAATGCGGATATCAGTTCCAAAAACATTAAGTCCTGTGAAACCCGGACGGAATTTTCCGTAAAAATGGGCCTGGAGGAAACCGATTTTACCATCCCTTCCCCGGCCCCCTTCATGGTGGACAATTGCCTTGGTGCCATACTGGCAGCCGCAAAAGCCGGGATTGATATTAAAACCATTCAAAAAGGGATAAAGGCCTTTACCCCGGTTTCCGGCAGGATGAACATTTACAGACTTTGCGATACCATGACCCTTTTGGATGATACCTACAATGCCAATCCTGATTCCGTTGCCAAGGCCCTGAACACGCTTCACGGCCTGAGCAATGCGGACAACAGCATTGCCGTTCTCGGGGACATGCTGGAGCTGGGGGAAAAATCCGATGACCTTCACCGGCAGATCGGCAGAACCGTTGCCGAGCTTGGCATCAAAAACCTGTTCGTCTTCGGCACAAAGGTAAAGCATTTAATAGGCGGGGCCATGGAACAGGGGTTCCCGAAAGATCATATCTTTCAGGGGACAAAAGAAGAGATTGCAGAAAAAATCCTGGAGCAGGTTGACACAAAAACATGGGTTTTGATCAAAGGTTCAAGGGGTATGGCCATGGAAACCGTCATACAGGAACTAAAAAAAATATTAACAGTCAATTCCTGAGGGGTCAGAATGCATGATTCGGAAAACTTTAAGGAAAGACGCACGGTAAATGATTCAGAGTATTCAAAAGAGCGACGCAGAAAAAATGACAGAAGGAAGTTTTGCTATACTGCCCATGCCCCGGAAAGAAGATCCGGCATTGACAGAAGAGAAGAACGCGCCAACAGATTAAAAAGAAAGGTGGCATAAGGTAAAAACAGATGCTTTTTGAATTTTTATACCCCTACCATGTTGATTTTACGTTCCTGAATTTATTCCGGTATATCACATTCAGAACGATCTACGGGGGACTGACCGCTTTTTTTATCTGTTTTCTTTTCGGGCCTTTTGCCATCAAAAAACTGACACAGATGCAGATCGGGCAGAACATCCAGAGCGACGGACCACAGTCCCATCTCGTGAAACAGGGCACCCCGACCATGGGAGGCATCCTGATTCTTTTTTCCATTTTTGTGACTACTCTGGCCTGGGGAAATTTGTCCAACCATTATGTCAACATCCTTTTATTGACCTTAATTTTGTTCGGCGCCATCGGGTTTTTGGATGATTATCTGAAACAGACCCAGAAAAGAAACATGGGCTTTACCGCCAAAGGCAAATTTGTATTCCAGATTCTCTTTGCCCTGATCATCAGTTTTTTGATTTATGAATGCCCGGATTTTGATTCCACCCTGACCATTCCTTTTTTAAAAAAGATTTCCCCGGATCTCGGCATCTATTATATTCCCTTTGCCACCATTGTGATTGTGGGAACTTCCAACGCCGTTAACCTGACCGACGGGCTGGACGGTCTTGCCATCGGCCCCTATATCGTTGCCAGTGTCACCTATATGTTCTTTGCCTATGTGGCCGGGCACACCCAGATCGCCGACTATCTCCATGTCAGACACATTACATCGGCCGGGGAAATATCCGTAATCTGCGGAATTCTAGCCGGTGCAGGCCTTGGTTTTCTATGGTTTAATGCGCACCCGGCTCAGATCTTCATGGGGGATTCAGGCTCCATCCCCCTGGGCGGAATCCTTGGAACCATTGCCGTGATCACCAAACAGGAAATTCTTCTGCTGATTGTCGGCGGTCTCTTTGTGATAGAAGCCATGTCCGTCATCATCCAGGTGGCTTATTTCAAGCTGTCAAAGGGAAAACGGGTCTTCAGGATGGCCCCCCTGCACCATCATTTTGAATTAAAGGGCTGGCACGAATCAAAGGTTATTGTAAGGTTCTGGATTATTTCCATCACCCTGGCATTAATTTCATTAAGCACATTGAAGATAAGGTAGCCTCATTTGAAAGAGAACACTTCACCCTATTTCCTTGTTATCGGCCTCGGTGCTTCCGGCGTGTCCATGGCAAAATTTCTCTGTTCAAAAGGGGAATCCGTGGTGGCCACCGATATCGATGCATCAAGGGTGACGGTTGCAGAAGAGCTGAATGCCCTGGGAATCAGGACTGAAATCGGTTTTCATGACCCAAAAACCTTTAATAATGCCGGAACCCTGGTTCCAAGCCCAGGTATCCCGCTGACCCATTCCCATATCAAAGAAGCCCTGGCCCATGGGGTTAGCCTCACGGGTGAGCTGGATATTTTTTCAAAATACAATACCCTTCCTGTCATTGCCATCACCGGCACCAACGGCAAAACCACCACCACCACTTTGATCGGAGACATGCTTCGTGCCTGCGGCAGAAAGCCCTTTGTGGGCGGAAATATCGGGACGCCCCTGGTTGAAAACCTGACCAACAAAGCCAGCACAGATGTGATTGTGGCTGAAGTGTCCAGTTTTCAACTGGATCTTGCCACCTCTTTCAGACCCGATGTGGGGGTATTGCTGAATATATCGGAAGATCACCTGGATCGCTATGAATCCTATGCGGCCTATGAAGAATCCAAATGGAGCCTTTTTAAGAATCAGACCCCCCTGGACACAGCAGTGATCAATGGGACCATCAAGGGGTTTGACAAAGCCTGTAGCCACATTTCGTCCAGGGTTCTTGCTTTTTCATCCGATGAGATTATCCGGACCGGTTGCGCTGCCGACATCAGGGATAAAGAAATCAGGATTCAATTCAAAGGTGAAAACCATATCATCCCGACCAATCATTTAAAAGAACTCCAGGGCGCCCACAACCGGGAGAACATCGCTGCCGCCATCCTTGCCTGTCTTGCCCTTGGTGAACCCCATGTCCGGGACATTGTAAAAGGAATGGAGTCCTTTAAAAATCTTTCCCACCGTATGGAATTCATTAAAACCATTAAGGGCATTTCCTTTTATGATGATTCCAAAGGTACCAATACCGATGCCGTGATACGGGCTCTCGAATGCTTTAAGAGCAATATCATCCTGATCCTGGGCGGCAGGGAAAAAGGCACGGATTTTTCCCTGCTCCGCCATCATGTTCAAAAAAGTGTAAAAACCATTATTTCCATTGGAGAATCAAAACGCCATGTGATGGAAACCTTTCAGGGCGTCTGCCCGGTCATCGAGGTCAACACCATGCAGGAGGCTGTTGAAAAAGGATTTGCCTCGGCCGTTCCCGGCGATGTGATGCTTCTTTCACCGGCCTGCGCCAGTTTTGACATGTTTGATAATTATGCCCACCGAGGTTGTGAATTTGCAGCCCGGGTCCATGCGATTGAGGGTCGAAACAATGATTAAGCCGTCCAACACCCTGCACCCGTTTTTCAACGAGAAGGCCATTCTCTTCCCGGTTCTTCTGCTTTGCGGAATCGGTATTATCATGGTGTATTCGGCCAGTTCGTCCATTGGTATGGAAGATCATGACTCAGCCTTCTTTTTTATCCGAAAACAAGTCTTTTTCTTTGGTATCAGCCTTTGCGTAATGTTTGTCACTGCTTCCTTCCCCTATAAACTGTATCGGAGCATTTCATATTTTATCCTTTTTGCCGCTATTTTGCTCCTTGTTGCAGTTCTGATTCCTTCCCTGAGCATCAAAGCCGGCGGCGCCAACCGATGGCTTCATATTGCAGGATTACGCTTTCAACCCTCTGAATTTACAAAACTGGCCCTGATTCTTTTTCTTGGATATTCCCTGTCCAAAAAACAGGAACAGATCCGGCTCTTTTCCGTGGGATTTTTCCCCCATCTCATGATCTTTCTGCTTCTTTCATTTCTCATTATTATCCAACCGGATTTTGGAACCCTTGTGGTATTAGGGATGATCACCTGGGGAATGATGTTCATTGCAGGGGTTAAACTCATCCATCTTCTCTCCCCTCTGCCGTTAATCATCCCGGTTCTGTATTTCTTTGTGTACAAAGTGGATTACCGGCTTGAAAGAATTCTGGTTTTTTTAAATCCCTGGGCTGATCCCTATAATGCAGGATATCAGATCACCCATTCATTAAAGGCCTTTGGTTCCGGCGGAATTTTCGGAAAAGGGATCGGCCTCGGCATGCAGAAAATGGGTTACCTTCCCGAACCCCACACAGATTTCATCTTTTCCATTATCGGAGAAGAATTAGGATTGGTGGGCGTCATCTTCGTTCTGTTCCTTTATCTGATATTGCTCTTAAAAGGGATCAGCATCGCAAAAAAAGCCGGGACCGTTTTCGGGGCCATTACTGCAGCAGGATTGACCATTTATATTGCGGTTCAAGTCATCATTAATACAGGGGTTGCTTTGGGGGCTCTTCCGACAAAGGGGCTGACGCTTCCCTTTATCAGCTATGGGGGAACATCGCTGATCATCAATATGGCCGCCATTGGCATCTTAATGAATATAGGGGCATCCGGATATGATGAACAAACCGTTTAATCTCCTTATAACCGGCGGAAAAACCGGCGGGCACCTGTTTCCGGGTATTGCCGTTGCCCAGGCTGTAAAAAAACTCAACCCGGACGCCAATATTTTATTTGTGGGAACAGATGCTCCCTTTGAAGTCAGAACCCTTGAAAAATATGAATTTGCCCATGAAAGCATTTATTCAAAACCCATCAAGGGCGGAAATGTTTTCAGCAAATTATTTTCCATGGGCATCATTCTTGTCTCGCTGATCCAATCCATGATCCTTATTAAAAAATTCAAACCTGATTTTGTCCTGGGCGTGGGCGGATTTTCTTCCTTTGCCGTGGTGCTGGCCGCATGGATGCTCGGCAATTCCTGTGCCATCCAGGAGCAGAATGCTTTTCCCGGATTAACCAACCGGAAACTGGCCCGTTTTGCAAACACCATCTATACTTCCTTTGAAAAAACAAAGGGTTGGATCAACCATCCCAAAGTGAAATATGTGGGGAACCCGGTTCGGGAAACTTCCGGGGCCATGTCTGAAACAGGCCCGGAAAATGAAGGCTTCCAAACGGATAAAATTATCCTTCTGGTCACCGGCGGAAGCCAGGGCGCAAGCAGCATCAACATGGCATTTATGGATTCTCTGGCCCTGATGAACGATACTGAAAAATTTCATATCATCCATCAAACCGGCATCAATGATGAGGCCCTGATCCAACAGAAATATTCAGACCTCAATATCAAGGCCACGGTAAAGGCATTTTTCCACAATATGCCCCGGATTCAAAAAACAGCCGATCTTGCCGTAACCAGAGCCGGCGCCGGAATCATTTCCGAACTTTGTGTTCATGGGCTACCGGCTATTCTGATCCCCTTTCCCCATGCTGCGGATGATCATCAGACCTTTAATGCAAAGGCCCTTGAAGCAGAAGGAGCCGCAGTCATGATAAAAGACAGCGAGCTGAATGGAAAAACCCTGAAACAGACCATAGAGAGTCTGATCAGCGATAAAGGCAGGCTTGAACAAATGTCGAAAAGCCTGAAGCACCTGGCAAGACCCGATGCTGCAACCGTCATTGCAGATCATATTTTAAACTCAAAGGATATAAAGGGTTAACCCATGTATCAGAAAAATTATCATATCCATTTTGTCGGTATCGGCGGCATCGGCATGAGCGGCATTGCAGAACTGCTGCTGAATCTTGGGTATCAGGTGTCAGGATCAGACCTGAAACTGTCCCCCATTACCAAACGCCTTGAAGCCAAAGGCGGCACCATTTACCAGGGTCACCGGAAAGAACAGGTGGAAGGCGCGGATGTGGTTGTCACCTCATCGGCCATTGCAAGGGAAAATCCGGAAGTTATCCGTGCAAAAGAGATGTCCGTCCCCATTATTCCCAGGGCTGAAATGCTGGCAGAACTCATGCGGATCAAATATTCCATTGCCGTATCCGGGGCCCATGGAAAAACCTCCACCACCTCCATGATCGCCCAGATCCTGAACACGGCCGGGCTGGACCCCACGGTGGTCATCGGCGGTCTTCTCAAAGGTCTTGACACCAATGCCCTGCACGGCAAGGGAGACTATATTGTTGCCGAAGCCGATGAAAGCGATGGGTCTTTTTTGAAATATTCACCGGCCATTGCCGTTGTCACCAATATCGATCTTGAGCACCTGGATTTTTATAAAGATATCGAGGATATCAAAGACAAATTCGTCCAGTTTATCAACTCGGTCCCGTTTTACGGGCTTGCCATCCTGTGTCTCGACAATGAACATATCCAGGCCATTCTGCCCAGAATCAGGGTCCGCCACACCACTTACGGAATGGCTGCCCAGGCTGACCTCCAGGCAAGGGAAATCTCTTTTGACGGTGTAAAAAGCAATTTTACCGTTTTCCGACATGAAAAAAAACTGGGGGACATCACCCTGAACCTTGCCGGCAGACACAATATTTCCAATGCCCTTGCCGGGATTTCCGCAGGCCTTGAGCTGAACCTGTCCTTTAAAACCATTAAAAAGGCCATGGAACAGATGGAAGGCGTTAAAAGAAGGCTTGAGATCAAGGGAGAGAAAAAGGGAATCATGGTCATGGATGATTATGGCCATCATCCCACTGAAATTATTGCCACGCTGACGGCAATCCGGGAGAGTTACACAGGCAAACGGCTCATCGTGGCATTCCAGCCCCACAGATATACAAGAACCCAAGGATTGTTCCAGGAATTTACCCGGGCGTTTTATCAGTCTGACATCCTCATTGTACTGCCAATTTATGCGGCCAGTGAAAAGGAAATTGAAGGGGTGAATGCCCAAAATTTATGCGAGGCCATCAAAGAGCACGGGCATAAGGATGTGTCCCATGCACCGGATTTTACCCAGGCCCTGTCCATCATCACCCATAAGGCAAAAAAAGGGGATATGGTTCTGACACTGGGAGCAGGAGACATTTATACCCTCGGCGAAAAACTGCTGGACCTCTTATAACGACAAGATATGACAAAAGATAAAAACATATCATATTCAGACATGGCCGGAAAATTCGGGCTGCTGATGAATGAACCCCTGAAACCCTATACCTCATTTAAGGTCGGGGGACCGGCCGATCTTCTGGCCCTGCCCAAAACAGCGGAAAATTTGAAAGACTTGATAGGCGCAGCATCAGAACATGATATTCCGGTTACGCTTCTGGGTGGCGGCACCAATGTATTGATCTCCGATAAAGGTATTCGCGGCCTTGTCATTGTGACAACCCATCTGAAATCAGACATCCGAATCCTGGACTCAACCCCGGAAAAAAGCCTTGTTTTTGCAGAATCAGGGGAGCGTCTGTCAGCGGTCTGCCGGTTTAGCATCAGTCATTCTTTCTCAGGCCTTGAATTTGCAGCCGGTATCCCCGGAACCCTGGGCGGTGCCCTTGCCATGAATGCCGGGACAAAAACCGGAGACATGTCTCGCATTGTGGTTGATCTCACGGTTCTGGACACAAAGACCCTGGCCTTTCAAACCATTGAAAGAAAAGACCTTGAATTTTCCTACCGAAATCTCAAAGTCCCCGGCATTATTGTCGCTGCAACCCTTGCATTAAAACCCGCAGACAGGGTGGAGATAGAACAAATATTTAAACAGAACCTGCTGGTGAAAAATGCCACCCAGCCGGTTTCTGCTGCCAGTGCCGGTTGTTTTTTCAAAAACCCGGCCCAGGGAATGCCTGCCGGAGAGCTGATCGAAAAATCAGGACTCAAAGGGATGAGATTCAATGATGCTATGGTGTCTGAGATTCATGCCAATTATATTGTCAATATCGGTAATGCAAGTTGTGATGATATCCTTTCTTTAAAAAAGCATATCGAAGAGACAGTATTCAATATCTACCAGGTTAAACTTGAACCGGAAGTGAGGGTGGAAGGTGAATAAAAACATCAAACCCAACCGCTATAAACCTGAACCAAATGAACCTTCCCGGTTTTATGCAGAAATCGGAACAGGCATTGATGTCTGCCTGAAGTTCATCATGGTGGTGGCTGTTTTCAGTATCCTGAGCCTTGCCGCCATATTTGTCCACGATTTTGTCACCCAGGCGGAATTTTTCAATATAGTAGAGATTGAAATCATCGGTGCAAATCATGTCACAAAAAAAGAAATCCTGGCGCTTTCCAATTTAAACCGGGACAGGAATATTTTTGACCTGAATGCCTCCCTTGCTGAAAAACAGATTGAATCCCATCCCTGGGTTCATTCTGCATCCGTCAAAAGAAGGCTTCATTCAAAACTTACGATCTCCATCAAGGAACACGAACCCCTGGCCATTGTGCGGATCGGAAATACCGCAGACATCCTGATGAATGTAAAGGGCATGCCCTTTAAGGAATATGACCCTGTGACCGACCGCCTTGAAACCCTGCCGGTCATCACAGGGCTTGACCTGACAAAAGCAAGTGATGAATACCTCTTTGCCGGAACCCTGTTCGATTCGGTTATGGATTTTTTAAAAATCAGTGAATCCGGGCCTGTTGACCATATAGAAGGCAATGAAAACACAGGAGTTACCCTACAGACAAAAAATTTTATCAACCCCCTTTCAACTCCGGATCAGGGAACCGTTCCCATAAAACTGGGTTTTGATAATTTTAAAGCAAAACTGAAAAAAGCAAAAAAAATAAGTGAGTATATTGATAAAAACTTGCCTGAGAGAACGATCTGCACCATGGACCTTTTTAATATTGAAAAAGTATTTATCAAAACAAAACTCAATGATGCTCTGCGCAACAATTTAAAAAAGGGGGCTTAATTTGCAGGGAAGTGAAAAAATAATTGTCGGCCTGGATATCGGGACCACTAAAATATGTGCCGTTGTCGGTGAAATGCTGGATGACCAGATCAGCATTATTGGTGTCGGCTCCCATCCCTCGACCGGGCTACGAAAAGGATCTGTTGTGAATATTGAATCAACCGTGGATTCTATTAAAAAAGCGGTTGAAGAAGCCGAGCTCATGGCAGGGTGTGATATCTCATCCGTGTACGTGGGGATCGCCGGAAACCATATCAAGGGCTTTAATTCCCATGGAATTATTGCCATCAAAGGCCGTGAAATCACGGAACAGGATGTGGAACGGGTTGTTGATGCAGCAAAAGCGATTGCCATCCCCACGGACAGGGAAATCCTCCATGTCATTCCCCAGGAATTCATTGTGGATGATATGAAATCCATTCAGAACCCGGTTGGAATGACGGCCATCCGGCTTGAAGCCAAAATTCACATTGTCACCGGGGCCGTATCCTCGGCCCGGAATATTGTGAAATGCTGCAATAAGGCCGGGCTTGAAGTCTGCGACATTGCCCTGGAATCACTGGCCTCGGGAGAAGCCGTTCTGACCGATGAGGAAAAGGAACTGGGATGCATCATTGCCGATATGGGCGGCGGAACAACGGACCTCGCCCTGTTTAAGGACAATAATTTAAAATTTATCTATGAACTGACCCTGGGGGGACAGAATCTGACCAATGATATCTCCATTGGGCTTCGGACTCCATTGCCGGAAGCTGAAAAAATCAAAATCCTACACGGCACCTGCGTTTCCTCAAATGTGAAAAACGGTTCCGTCATTGAGGTTCCGGCCGTGGGCGGAAGAGCCCCGAAAAAACTTTCCAAGGGGATTTTGGCTGAGATTCTTGAACCCAGAGTGGAAGAAATTTTTACACTGTTAAAAAAAGAAGTGTTTTCCAATGGTCTTGAAAATTCATTTCCGGCAGGTTTTGTCCTGACAGGGGGAAGTGTTGTCCTTGACGGGATTTCGGAAATAGCCGAAACGGTTTTCAATGTTCCGGTCAGAATCGGGTATCCTGACAGAATCCACGGTTTGAAAGATATCGTGAAAAACCCTTCCTTTGCCACAGGCGTCGGACTTGTGATGTTCGGTTCCCATGCAACCTGTAAGCTGAATATCAAGGATGTGGAGAGTCAGGGGGTTTCAAAAATATTAAACAGAATGAAACAATGGTTTAAAGATATTATTTAATTTTTTATGGAGGTGGATATGGCATTTGCTTATGTAGAAAACGAAAGTTCGGCAAAAATCAAGGTTATCGGCGTTGGTGGGGCAGGCGGTAATGCAGTCAACAACATGATTCATGCAAAGCTTCGGGGGGTTAAATTCATTGTTGCCAATACCGACCGTCAGGCTTTGGAAGCATCCAACGCTGAAGTAAAAATTCAGCTCGGCAAACAATTGACAGAAGGACTTGGGGCCGGAGCAGACCCGGCAAAAGGCAGGGATGCCGCTCTGGAGAGTGCGGACGAGCTTCGGGAAGCCTTGAAGGACAGCCACATGGTGTTTATCACCGCAGGTTTTGGCGGAGGTACGGGAACGGGGGCGGCTCCGGTGATTGCGGAAATCTGCAAGGATCTTGGTATACTGACGGTGGCTGTTGCTTCCAAACCTTTTTCATTTGAAGGCAAAAAAAGAGAAAAACAAGCCCTTGAAGGTCTTGAAAAACTTCATAGCATCACCGACACCGTGATTATCATTCCCAATGACCGGCTCCGTGGGATTGCTCCCAAAGGTGCAAGGATGGTGGATATGTTCATCAAGGCAGATGAAATCCTTCATCACTCTGTGAAAGGCATTACCGATCTTATCATGATGCCGGGCCATGTGAATCTTGATTTTGCAGATGTCAAAACCACCATGCAGAAATCAGGGAAGGCCCTGATGGGGATCGGAATTGCGTCCGGCCCAAACCGGGCCGTTGAAGCGGCTGAAAGGGCCATTTCCCATCCCCTCCTTGAAGATATCTCAATTTCCGGCGCAAAAGCCGTATTGATGAATATTACATCCAGCTCCGACCTTACCCTTGATGAAATGACGGAAGCTTCCGACCGGATTCACAAAGAAGTCGGGGATGATGCTGAAATCATCTGGGGCCAGACCTTTGATGAAGAACTGGGTGATGAGATCAGAATTACGGTCATTGCCACGGGTATCGGCATGGACGAACCCAAGGTTGTGCCGACCAATATCCACCATTTTGATCCCGTTGTTCAGCCCATTTCCTATCAGCAGCCTACTTCCCAACGGCAGGCCCAACAGTTTTCAACGGCCCCTGGAAGAATGACGGCCCAGTCTTCGGACCCCGTTGCCAGGGGTCATTTAAGGGTTCCGACACAGGAAGAGCTGGCCAACTGGAATGAATTTGACAATCCTGTCATCATCAAACATAAGAAAGCCGTGGGGGATGATGATATAGTCAACAGTTACAGCGCCATGGCCTTTGACAACGATGATCTGGAGGTCCCGACATTTTTGAGACGTAAAGCCGACTGATAGATGAGAAAAAGGCTGAAATCTGCCCGTGAGGATGGTTCCGATGAAAATATTGAACAAGGAACCATCCGAAAAAATACAAAGGGGCTGATAAAAGCAGCCCTTGTGTATCCCAATACCTATTCGGCAGGGATGTCCTCCCTGGGATTCCAGACCGTTTACCGGCTTTTAAACCAATTGGACCCTGTGGCCTGTGAAAGGGTTTTTTTGCCGGACCCGGAAAAGAAAAACCAGCGGGCCAAAAGTATTGAAAGCGGCTTAAGCCTTGATCAATTTGATATTATTTTTTTTTCAATATCATTTGAAAATGATTTTCTCCACCTTGTTCAACTTCTCGGAGAAGCAGGCATCCCCCTGCGATCACCTGATCGAAACCACCTCCACCCCCTGGTGGTCGCAGGGGGAGTCGCCTGTTTTCTAAACCCGGAACCCATTGCCCCGTTTATAGATCTATTCCTCCTCGGGGAGGCAGAATGCCTGGTCAAACCGTTTTTTGATGCCTACGAGAAAAACCCTGACCGGGCAGGATTTTTACAGACCCTTGAACAAACCGTACCCGGTGCCTATGTCCCGTGCGTTCATAGCGGAAATAATCTGTTTCAGATCAAGGTACAATACCTGAAAAGCCTTGAAAAAATTTCAACTTTTACCTCGATTCTGACATCCAGAACAGCTTTTAAAGATGCTTTCCTGATTGAGATTCTAAAGGGCTGCCCCCATGGATGCCGTTTCTGCAGCGCAGGATTTATTTACCGCCCGCCCAGAATTTATCCGGCAAAAAATATCATGGCCTGCATGGACAGTGCTTCAGGAAAAACAGATAAAATCGGATTGGTGAGTTCGGCCATTGCCGACCACCCGGATATTGCAGAAATCTGCGCCCATGGTCAAAGCCGAAATTTTAAACTGTCGTTTTCCTCGCTGAGGGCGGATAAGCTTTCGAGCGAGCTAATTTCCATCCTTTCCTCAAGCGGGGTCAAAACCGCCACCATTGCTCCCGAGGCCGGCTCCGAGAGAATGCGGGCCATCATTAACAAAAAAATTAGAGAAAAAGACATCCTCTGTGCTGCAAAAAAACTGGTTGAAGCCGGAATTATAAACCTGAAGCTGTATTTCATGATCGGTCTTCCCTTTGAAGAGGACGCCGATGTTCATGCCATTGTTGAATTGACAAAAAAAGTCAAATCAGAATTTCTTGAGGCCTCTCAAAAGAACAAAAAGATCGGAACCATCACCCTGAGTATCAACCCCTTCATACCAAAACCCTTCACCCCTTTCCAATGGGCGCCCATGGAAAAAACCGCTGTATTAAAACACCGAGTGGATATAATCGTCCAGGGCTTAAGGAAAACAGCCAATGTAAAGATCAATGTCGAATCCTTGCGCAAGGCAAAAATTCATGCCCTTCTTTCCCTTGGGGATCAGAAAACCGCAGATGTCCTGGAATATGCTTTAATGAAAGGCTGGACAGCAGCCATAAAGGATAAAAAAGACTATTGTGATGCAATTATCTACAGGGAAAAGTCCCTTGACTCTCCCCTGCCCTGGGACTTTCTATTCAACCGGATTAAAAAAGAATTTCTTGCCAAAGAATTCAAAAAGGCTGGAAAAGAAAGGATCTCTGCCTCTTGCCCCATGAAGGACTGTGCCATCTGCAAAACCTGTATTTAAAAAAATGAGCGCGGGGTCAACAAATTTTTCTAAGAAAATATGGACTGCAAGTGAATTTTTAAATTTTTCCTTGTTTATGTTGCCGATTAATTCTATAAGATATTGCGGTTTTTTGCATGGAGAATTAAAAAGAAGACCTTTAGATGATCGAATACTTGTTAAGGATCATCACATAATAAAAACAAGATCAATTAATTAGGAGGTTTCATGACAATTTTAGTATTTGGTCACAAAAATCCAGATACCGATTCTGTTTGTGCCGCGATTGCACTGGCAGATCTCAAGAAAAAACTCGGAGAAGATATTGCCCCTGCAGTTCAGGGTGAATTAAACCCGGAATCCAATTTTGTGCTGAAAAAATACGGCGTTTCCGCACCCAAAGTCGTAACTTCTTATGCAGGACAAAGTGTTTACCTTGTGGATCATTCCGATCTTTCCCAGAGCCCTGACGATCTTGGCAAAGCCAATATTCTCGGCATTGTCGATCACCATAAACTGGGTGATGTAACCACTTCTCAACCGCTTGAATGCTGGATCTGGCCCGTTGGCTGCACCTGCACCGTGGTTGCCGCCATGTACAGATATTTCGATGTTGCCATTCCCAAAGACATTGCCGGGATAATGCTGTGTGCAATCCTTTCCGACACCGTCATTTTCAAATCCGCAACCTGCACCGACAAAGACAAGGAAATCTGTGCACACCTTGCTGAAATCTGTGGCGAGAAAGATCTGCCGGCTCTCGGAATCCAGATGTTCAAGGTTAAATCCGCTGTTGAAGGCACACCCATCCGTGATCTTGTTTTCCGTGATTACAAGGATTTCAAAATGGGCGGGAAAGATGTGGGCATCGGACAGCTTGAGCTGGTTGATCTTTCCATTGTTGACGGGATCAAGGCAGCTCTTGTAAAAGATATCCAGGCACTTAAAAAAGAAAAAGGCCACCACAGTGTTTTTCTCATGCTGACCGATATCATGAAGGAAGGCACGGAACTTCTGATTGCCTCTGATGATGAATCCATCGTCAAAAAAGCTTTCGGAGTTGCTCCTTCAGATGGAAAAGTATGGTTACAGGGAGTTATGAGCCGTAAAAAAGAAATCATCCCACCGCTTGAAAAAGCTTTTGCATAAAAAAGCATAAAGACTAAAAAAAATAAAAAAGGGTCCGGGTTTTTCTCGGACCCTTTTTTATTTCATAAAAGATTAGTGAATATAATCAGATTCGCCTATACCCTATACCCTTTCCGGGGTTTTCAAAATAAAATCCAGTTTTTTGGATAGCGTCGCCATGTCAAAGGGTTTAAGAATATAACCGTCACAGCCTTTCTGCATCATTTTTTCGATTTCCTCTTCCCGGCTGTATCCCGAGGACACCAGCACTTTGATATCCGGATCAATGGCCCTTATCTTTTCAAAGGCCTGCTGGCCGCTCATCCTCGGCATAACCAGATCCAGAATGACAAGATCCGGCCTGTCATTCCCCGACGATACCGCCTCAATGGCCTCTTTCCCACTTGAAACGGCCGTGACCTTATACCCGAGGCTTTCCAGCATCTCAGCGCAGACTTCAATCACCCCTTTTTCATCATCCACCAATAGAATGGACCCTTTTCCATTGATGATGACCTGCTTTTCTTCGGATTCCTTTGGGGTTTCCACACGGGTTTTTTTTGCTGGAAGGAAGAACATGAAGGCGCTGCCTTTTCCAGGCTTGCTCTCAACTTTCACAGTACCCCTGTGACTTTTAATGATTCCATAGGTTGTGGCAAGCCCAAGACCGGTTCCCTGGCCCCTTTCCTTGGTTGTAAAAAACGGATCAAAAATTCTGGACATAATATTCTCATCCATTCCCATACCGGTATCCGCAACCGTGATCTTAACATAGGTTCCGGGCGATTCAAGGCCAAGTTCTTCCACTTTTAAATCATCCACCATGGTATTCTCGGACCGGATAATGATCTTTCCACCATTGGGCATGGCCTGCCATGCATTGACAAAAAGATTCATCAGCACCTGTTTGATCTGACCCTCATCAACCACTGTTCCCCAGAGGTCCTTTGCAAGGTATTGCTCAATCAATATGTCTTTTTTGGTACGGCCAAACATCTTTGCAGACATTTTCAAAAGATAATTCAGATTGAGAAGAGAGGTCTCCTGAAGGCTTTTCTGTGCAAATCCAAGAAGATGCCGGGCCATTTCAGCCCCGGAGAAAACATATTCATCAATGCAGGCAAGCCGTTTATATTCATCGCTTTCCCTGGGAAAACCGCTTTTTACAAGGGAGGCATAACCCTGTATCCCCATAAGGATATTATTAAAATCATGGGCAATGCCCCCTGCAAGGGTTCCGATGGCTTCCATTTTCTGGGCCTGCCGCAACTGGTTTTCAAGGTTTATCCTATCCGTCACATCCCTTGCCACGGCATATAGGCCTTTGAATTCTTCTTTTTCATCGCTGGCAGGAAGATGTATGGGTGAGGTCTTAAGTTCCATATAAGCGCAGGAATCAAAGGGGTCCTGCTTTGATTTCATTTTATCCTTTTTCAGGAATCTGAGATGAAGATCTTTCCCATCATTCACGGGATGGCCGGATGTATTAAAGTTTGTCAGTACCCCCACTTTAGGCAGGTCCCCTTTATGAACAATGGTCTCAAAACTCTCTCCGATGAGGTTCTGTTTTGCGAATCCGAGAACCTTTTCAAACTGCTCATTTACAAAGGCGAAACACCCCTTCTGATCCAGTGTGAAAATAAGATCCGGAGAATTATTCACCATATATCCGAATTGCCTTTCAGAGGCTTCAAGCCTCGCAGATACGGCTTTTTTGGCTGCAATCAATTTTTTCTGGGAAAGGGCATTTTTCACTGTTTTGATGAGGTCGGCATATTCAAAAGGCTTTTTAAGATAGTCCCAGGCTCCTATCTTTAATGCACGGACAGCCGACTCAACAGATGCATAGCCTGTGATAATAATGATCAACACTTCATCATCAAGACCGTAAATACGCTCCATGACCTCGTACCCGTTCATTCCGGGCATGCTGATATCAAGCAGAACCAGATCAAATTTGTGCTGCTCGAAAAATTTTATCGCTTCATCGCCATTGTAAGCACCAACAGCCCTATACCCCTCTTTTTGCAGACAAAGAGAAATATTCTCAACGATCCTTTTTTCATCATCAACAATCAGTATCTGTTCTGGTCTCATTAGCTTATCCCGACAGGGTTAATATGATTGGTGTTTATTGGTCCACTCCTGTATAACCCCCCCGAAAACGAAAAGTCAATAATATCAACAAAAATTTTTATTGTGATGAATTTTGAGTCTCTGATTCAAATAAGGCAAGAATGTCTAAAAAATCCTGGGGCAGATCCGCCTTGAACTCCATTCTCTGACCGGAATAGGGATGCCTGAAGGCAAGTTGATGGGAATGCAGCATCTGCCTCGGGGCAATACTCTTTTTTTTCCTGAGCCTTCCGGGTTGATACACACGGTCACCGACCACTGGATGATCCATCCCATAAAAATGGACCCGAATCTGATGGGTTCTCCCTGTTTTTAAGCCTATTTCAACCAGACAGACATCTTTAAACCGCTTTTGAACTTTCCAGAGGGTGATGGCGGGTTTTCCATTTTCATGGTTGATGGTCATGAGTTTTCTTTTCACCGGGTGCCGGCCGATGGGAAGATTAATTTTACCCTGATCTTCAGTTAATTTTCCAATCACCAGGGCCAGATATCTTTTCTCAACTCTGCGTTCCCTGAATTCTTTTTGAAGAAAAGTCAGGGATTGTTCTGTTTTTGCGATTACCATCAGCCCGCTGGTGTCTTTGTCCAAACGATGAACAATGCCGGATCTGTTTTTTTCATCACCAATATCCCGGATATCCGGGTTGTGATATAATAATGCATTTACAAGGGTTCCTGAGAGATTCCCGGGTGAGGGATGAACCACCATCCCTGCTCTTTTATTGATCACCAGAAGGTGTGCATCTTCAAAAAGGATATCTGTTGGAATGTCTTCGGGCAGAACCTCGGCCTCGCAAATGAATTCAGGAAATTGACCAGTGACGATGTCTCCTTGCTTAACCCGGTATCCCGGCTTTTTTATTCTGTTGTTCACAAGGATTTCCCCGCTATTGACAAGTGCTGCTGCCCGGCTCCGCGTAAAAGCCTTGTCATGGGCGCAGAGAAGGGTATCAATCCTTATGTTTTGCAGGTTGTCGGATATATGAATATTGATTTTCATGATAAAAAAACCGGCGGACTGTTCAGTGCCCGCCGGTTTAAAATTTTCTTATAAATTATTAAAAAATTAGATAAAAAGGCTTTCGATTTCCTGCATCATGGATTCTTCATCCACATCCTTGGCCATGGACAACTCCTGAACCAGTAAATTCTGGGCTGTATCAAGGAGTTTCCGCTCACCAAAGGAAAGATCTTTTTCAAGCTTCAACTGGAAAAGATCTCTGAAAACCTCGGCCACATCATAAATAGAGCCTGTTTTGATCTTATCCATGTATTCCCTGTACCTTCTGTTCCAGGTCTGATTATCAGAACCCTGGGCTTTTTCCTTCATCACCTTGTAGACTTCCGGAACTTCAGTTTCAGGGATGAGTTCCCTTAAACCGACCGATTCCACATTGGATGTCGGAATCATGATCACCATACCGTTTTCCACGATTTTCATCATGTAAAAATTCAACGTGTCCCCATTTATCTCCTTGCTCTCGATGGATTCGATATAACCCACGCCGTGAGCCGGATAAACAGCCACATCCCCTTTTGAAAATTCTTTTTTGGTTGATGTTCCTTGCTTTACTCTGATTTTCTTGGATTTTTCACCCATTTGATAGCCCGCCTTTTCTTTATAGAAACAATTAGCCTATTCTTGTGCAGGAAACCATATTTAACCAGTCTTGTCAATAAAATAGTTTTTAAACCCTTATTGCTCAGGGCTTTGATTAAAGTTATTCATGGCGGAAATCACACCATTTTCAAGGATATGGAGGCAGGCATTTGAGGCAGTATCCAGAGTTTTATCAAGAAGACTCATTTCATCCTGAGAAAAACCGCCAAGGACATGACCGGTTATATCCCGACCGGACAGAGGATGGCCCACACCCACCCTGACACGGATATAATCATTGTTGCCAAAGGATTCCATGATGGACCGGACACCGTTATGGCCCCCATGGCCCCGACTTTTAACAATCTTGATTTTTCCGAATTCAAGATCCATGTCATCATGGACAATGATAATATCTTCAATCTCGATCTTGTAATACGAGGCAAATTTATGGATGGAAATCCCGCTTCGGTTCATGAAGGTTAAAGGCTTGATGAGAAACACATCGCTGCCTTTAACTCTTACTTTCACATATTCGGAATCAAACCGGGTTTTGTCAAATATAAGGCAAAATTTTGATGCCAGGGCATCAATGGCCATAAAGCCGATATTATGACGGGTCCTGGCGTAATCCTTTCCAGGATTGCCCAGACCCGCAATCATTTTATATTTCGAATCCGACATCTACAACAGGGTTATTCTTCAGACGCTTTTTTTGAAGCAGGCGCTGCCAGGATTTTCGCATCCGGTTCTTCGCCCTCTTCACCCTTTTCCTTGGCATCTGTTGACGGCGGTACAATGGTAATGACCGTAAAATTCACTTCATGGGGAATATGGACATTTTCACCCAGGTCAATGTCATTGACATGGACTGCATCACCGATATCCAGATCAGTCACATCGATCTTAATAGTATCCGGCGTATCCATGGGTTTGCAGACCACGTCCAGTTCACGCTGGATAATCTGGAGAAGGCCGCCTTCTTTAACTCCTTTGCTCTTACCCACGACTTCGACCTTAACACTGACGGTGATTTTCCTGTTCATGTCGATTTCCTGCAAATCCACATGCAGATAATTCTTCCCAAAGATATCCATGTGCATATCCTTGAGCATTACAATTTTTTCTGCACCGGTTCCGCTGATCCGAAGATTAAAGAAAAGCCCCATTGATCCGTGAGTCCGGATGATTTTATCAAATTCAACGGTATCAATGGCCAGCATCGCCGGCTCTGTTTTTCCACCATAGACGATGGCAGGTATGGCCTGTTTCGCCCGTAATTGTCGTGCAGCACCTTTACCGGTAGTTACTCTTGGTTTTGCGTTTAAATCAATTAATTCCAAAGTTTTTTCCTCCGTATCTGCACATATCCATGCAGAAGGCTATTAGATCCTATTTATTTTTTTTATACAAACAGAGAATGTACAGAATCACCCCTGTAACTGCGCATAATTGCCTCGCCCACCAGTTTGGCAATGGAAAGCGTCTTAATCTTGTCACACTTTTTTGCTTCTTCAGAAAGAGGGATCGTATCTGTAGCAACAAGAGAACTTAAGGATGATTTGCTTATTCTGTCAATGGCCGGCCCTGACAGCACAGGGTGCGTACAATACGCATGAACGGCTTTTGCACCGCTTTCCACGATAACACCGGAAGCCTCAACCAATGTTCCTGCCGTGTCCACCATATCATCGATAATAATGGCAATTTTGTCCTGGACATCTCCAATAATGGCCATGGCCTTGGCCTGGTTCGGCGCACTTCTCCTCTTATCCACAATAGCAAGACCGGCATTCAGGCGCTTTGCATAGGCCCTTGCCCTTTCAACGCCGCCCGCATCCGGGGACACCACCACCAGGTTCTCCGGAAACCGGGTCTTGATATCATCAATGACCACCGGAGCTGAATAAAGGTTATCCACGGGACAATTAAAAAAACCCTGAATCTGTCCGGCATGCAGATCCATGGTGATCACCCGGTGAACCCCGGTGCACTCAAGAAGGTCGGCAACCAGCTTTGCACTGATGGGAACCCTGGGAGACACTTTTTTATCCTGGCGTGAATATCCGAAATAAGGAATCACTGCCGTGATTTTACTGGCCGACGACCGTTTGAACGCATCAATCAGAAGCAGCAATTCAACAAGGTTGTCGTTCACAGGGTAACTTGTGGATTGTATCACATAAATTTCCTGGCGCCGAACATTCTCATGGATTTCAACCTGGATTTCTCCATCACTGAACCGGTTGACTTTCATTCTTCCCAGAGGTTTTGAAAGATATTCAGCAATCATGCCCGCAAGAGGGAGATTTGAATTTCCTGCAAAAATGGACAAACCGTTCATAATAAAATCTCTTATTAAATATAATAAATATGGCTGGGGCGAGAGGATTCGAACCTCTGGATGCAGGGATCAAAACCCTGTGTCTTACCGCTTGACGACGCCCCAGTACAATAAACTCACAATATCAGCCAAACGAGGAAAGAAATAAATTCCTTTTGCTCCCGGTCCATTTTTCCAGGAGGATTTCATAACCCTTTTCAGCATCCTTTCGGGCTTGAAAAAGTGCAAAAAGAGAGGACCCGCTACCTGTCATCTGCACTTTTGTCTGCAGCAACAACTCCATCTCTTCTTTTGTCTCCCTGATTTCAGGATATAACCCGCACGCCGGCCCTTCAAGATCGTTGTGCATCCATGTCCCTGCATCAAATTTCCGTCCCCGTAGCAGCACATTCAAACCAGCATTCATAGTATATTTTTGATTTGATGTCAATCCAAAATCATATCTTTTGTATACTTCCGCCGTTGCTGCAGCGACTCCAGGATCGCACAGGACAAGGTGATACGGTAGAAGATCAGGCGCTTTTTCAAGTTTTTCACCGATCCCCCGGACAATGGCCGGGCCTCCGAAAATAAAAAAAGGGACGTCAGCACCCAGATGCAATCCCATCTGCATTAATTCAGGTTTGGAAAACGGGTGGTGGTGGTAAGTATTCAAGGCCCTTAAAACCGTGGCTGCATTGCTGCTGCCTCCGCCAAGGCCCCCGCCGGGAGGTATCCGCTTTATGATTTCTATTCCAATACCCTTTTTTTCATATCCCTTTTCTTTCAATGCATCATAGAACAAGACCGCAGCTTTATGGGCAAGATTGGATTCATCTTCCGGCACATCCGGATGATTGCAGATGATCTTTATACTTTCTGCTTCAAAATCCAGATAAAGGTCATCACAAAGATCAATGGGCGTCATGAGGGAATAAAGGGTATGATATCCGTCCTCTCTTTTTGAGGTAATATATAAGAACAGATTTATCTTTGCACAGGATATAACCTTTGTTGTCAAGTCTTTGCCTCGACAAATGCAATCCTGATTTCGCTTAAGAGTGCTTTGAGAAGATTTTTTTCATCCTCGGTCAGATTCCCCTTTGTTTTTTCTTCCAGCATGGCAATCATGTCTACAGTGGCTTTTGCAAGCTCAAAATTTTTTGATTTTTTCCCGGTTAAAGGATCTTCAACCTTACCCAGTTGGACAAGCCCGGATGAGTATAAGGATAAAATAAAGCCTGAAAAATCCACTCTCGGCAGCGGGCCTGATGCTCCGGCCTCACTCATAACAAAACCTTTTCCCTCGGGCATTTCCGTTCCTCCTTGAATAATGGTCTTATCTGAAACTCCATTCAATATCCAGATTATCTTTTGTCACAGATGCAAGGTAATCGTCAAAATAAAAATTTTCAACCTGATATTTTTTATCCTGATAGTGAACGATGAGATGATCATCATCCGGAACACCAACAATCTTTGCTTTTGACAAGCCTTTAATTCCAACGGCTGTTTTTTTCAAAACCGCTTCCTTTGCCGTAAATACCCTGAAAAAAACGAATATCCTGTCCGGATTCAGAAAACAGGAGGCTTCTGTCTTATCCACAATCCTTTTGAACAAAGCATCGGAAACAGGTTTAAGTTGTTCAATATCAATCCCCACCCTCTGCTTTGAGACAACACCGGCCACATATTCCGGCTTATGGCTGAGTGACCAGAAGATCCCGTTGGAAGGCAGGGGCACTCCGGATTGATCGTTTTCAAATCGCTCCGCATCAAGATTTGATTTCAGGGAAGATGCCTTTACACACTCCCTTGCAAGGCGACTTAAGGCCATGGTCTTTTCCTTACCCTTGAGCATTTGAACGGCTTCAGGAACCTTTGAAATATAAGGATGGAGAATAATGATCAGATCTCCTCATTATCAAGGCGGATAATAATATCCGCCACCGTTGCCCCCTGCCCTTCCTCATGGACAAACAAGGGATTGATGTCCAGCTCTTTGATCATGGGATGGTTATCTGCCATGACCTTTAAGGAAACAATATGCTTTTCAAGGGTTTCAATATCCGACGGCTTCTCCCCCCTGAGCCCTTTTAATATCGGATATCCCTTGATGCTTCTCACCATTCTTCTTGCCACATTTCTGCCCATGGGGGACAACCTGAATACCACATCCTTGTACACCTCAACAAAGATACCGCCCAGCCCGAACATGACGGCATGGCCAAAGACCGGGTCCCTGGACAATCCCAGGATCACTTCTTTTCCCTTGGGGGCCGTTTTCTGAATCAGGATACCATCGATTTTTGCACCCGGATTAAAGGCCCGGGCCTTTTCCATGATGGTGTCAAACCCTGTTTCAATTCCGTTTTTATCCTCAATCCCCACCATGACGCCACCGGCGTCGGTCTTGTGAAGAATATCCGGAGACGCAATCTTCATGACCACGGGATACCCGATCTTTTCTGCCAGGTCACAGGCCTCGGTCTTATTTTTCGCCAAAGCCATGGGAAGGGTCCTAAAGCCGTAGCACTGAAGCAGCTCACCCCCGTCCAGCTCACCCAGGACCGTTTTTCCGGCAGCCAGGCTCTCTTTTATGATCTGATGGGCTTTTGCCGTATCATAGGTCAGATCAAACTGAGGCAGGATTTTTCTGAACAGCCATTTCATTCCCTGCCTCAAGGCGCCCAGGGATCTGGCCGCACTTTCCGGAAACTGATACACCGGCACCCTGTGCTTTTGCAGGAGTTTTACACCATCGGACACATCCACCACCCCCATAAAGGCGCAGACAATGGGTTTCATGGTGTTTCTCGCAATATTGACAATGGCTTCAGCCGTGCCGATGGCATCGGTCATGGATTGGGGCGTCAGGATAATCAAGGCCGCATCCACCCCCTGGTCACTCAATACCGTGGCCAAGGTGTTCTCATACCGGTCTTTGGCCGCATCCCCAATCACATCCACCGGGTTATGAAAATTGGCTGTGGAAGGAAGATATTTTTTTAGCTCTTTGATGGTCTCATCTGAAAATTTTGCCAGCTTCAAGCCCGACTGCTCACTCATGTCCGTGGCGATAATACCGGGGCCACCCGCATTGGTGATAATGGCAATCCTGTCTCCGGTCGGATATTTATTGGCGGCAAAGGCCTGGGCATAATCAAACAACTGGTTTACGGTGGCGCACCGGAGAATGCCGGACATATTGAAAATGGCATCATACAGGGCATCGGAACCGGCCAATGCCCCGGTATGGGAGGCTGCGGCCCTGGCCCCGGCATCGGAGGACCCTGATTTAATGGCAATCACATGGGTGGGATGGGTTCCCGAGGTCATCTCCCGGACTTCCGAGATAAATTCTTCAGCTCCCCGGCTCAATTCCTCCATATATATCATGACCACATCGGTATCCGGGTCATTGTGATAATATCGTAACAGATCCAGCTCATCCACGTCTGCCTTGTTGCCGATGGAAATGAATTTGGAAAAACCGAATCCCTTGTCTGCCGCATAATCCAGGACTGCCGTACAGAGCGCTCCGCTCTGGGAGATAAAGGACACATTCCCGGCCGCCGGCATCCGTGAAGAAAAACTTGCATTCAACGATACTTTGGGAGACGGGTTGATGACCCCAAGACAATTGGGGCCCACAAGCCTTACCTTTGCATCAGCACACAGGGCCTTGATCTCTTTTTCGATGAGTGCGCCCTCTCCCCCCACTTCCTTGAACCCGGCCGAAACAATCACAATACCTTTGACGCCCTTGACAATACAGTCCTTAACCGCCTGAAGGGCAGCCTTTGGGGGAAGAATAATCATGGCCAGGTCAATGGGATCAGGAATATTACCGATACCGGGATAGCATTTTACGCTCAGTATGGATTTTGCCTTTGGATTAACCGGATAAAGGGTCCCGGTATATCCGCCGGACAAGATATTGGCAAAGATATCATGCCCCACCTTTCCCTTCTGATTTGATGCCCCGATGACGGCAATGGTTTCAGGTGAAAAGATTGCATCCAGTCTGTCCATACAGCCCTCCTGTTATTGATGTGGTAATATGATTCCGGGAAAAGAGAAACGGCACAGATCAAGTCATATCCCAGGCCATGGGAGAACGCAATAGGTAAAAATCCCTTTTTTTGCAGGTAAAGCTTTTGACATTTTTATCCGGGCGTGTATCATGATTTAAAACCATTGCTTTTATATTGGAGAGATAAGATGAAATCAAAAATAATGATGTTGTTTGTGATGCTGTCAATGTGTCTTTTATTGTCCGGCGTGGGCCTTGCCGATACGCCGGAAGGAGAATTACAGGTTCTGATACCGGACCATAAGGCAAAAATTACCTTTCAACCCATTGATGAAGGAAAAGTTCTGGTTTCAGCCCTGGATGCTGAGGATGCACCCATAAAAGACTTGATGACGGAAGATTTTAAAGTGATAAAGGGCGATATAGAGGCCATTGTAACCAATGCTGAAGTCCTGAAAACCAGAAAGGATGTCGGCATCAATTATGTTCTGATGGTGGACAATTCCTATTCAATGCAGGAACGTAAAGCAGTAGAGCCTCTTTTGTCTGCCCTGGACGAATTTTTAAAAATTGTCAGGCCCATTGATGAGGTCCAGGTTGTGGTGTTTGACAACGCACAGAAGTTTGTCGTCGATGGCCATAGTTTACGGTTAAGCACCTTTAAATCGAACAATATCAGAGATCTGCAACGCTTTTTCCAAAAAAGTTTTAAAGAAGGAATGAGCGGCCAGACGTATTTATATGAAGGGATTCTGGGTGGGCTGCATCTCATTTCAAAACTGCCTGAAAAAAATAATAAATTTTTAGTGGTTTTTACAGACGGGGAAGATTTAAACAGCGATATAAAAAAAGAAATCATCGCTCCCAAGGCAAAAGGATTAAAGAATTTCAGTGCCTATGCCATTGATTTTATGCCGTCTGAAAAAAAGGATGCGTTTTTAGACACTTTTTCTGAAACCAATGGGGGGAAATCCTGGAAAGCAATTTCAGCGGCAAATCTGCTCCCCATCTTTAAAAATATTTCCACTACCTTATTGTATCAGTATGTGGTTGAATATACCTTTATCAATCCGCCCCAGGGCTCCCTGGGGGTTGATCCGCCCGCCGTCACCATTGAGCAGCTTACCATCATCGACAGCTCGCCGTTGCTCAATTATATTTTCTTTGACACAGGCCAGAGCACCCTTCCGGAACGTTACCGTTTATTGAAAACCCAGGCTGAAGCAGGGGATTTTGATGAAAAGATGTTAAGAGATACCATCACAAAATATTATGATGTGTTGAATATAATCGGTAAACGGCTTTCTGAAACTCCTGAAGCCAAAATTGAACTTGTGGGATGCGTCAGTGACAGGGGCGAAGAAAAGAATAATCTGACCCTTTCCCGTGCACGGGCGGAAAGCGTGAAATCATATCTCCAGTATATATGGAATATTGATCCCGGCAGGATCATTGTCACTGCCCGCAAATTGCCTGAATTACCCAGTACCGGCAGTGTTGAAGAAGGAAGGCTTGAAAATCAACGGGTCGAGATTCATTCCGATTCTCCGGAGATCCTTGATTCCATAAAAAGCACCTATACATTTGAAATAGCCGATTCCAATGAAATTATAATTCAGCCCAATATCAAGCCGGGATATGATTTAAAGGACTGGAAAATTGAAATCAAGGGTGACGGGACCCTTTTAAAATCCTTTGAAGGTCAGGGAAATTCTATCCCGGATGCCTCTTTCAGTCTTGTTGAATACGGCCTCAGCAAAATAGGCGCCTTTGATAGCCTTTCCATCGACGCAACCCTGACCGATATTACCGGCGAGACCTTTATAACAAATACTGAAAAGACCTCTGTCAAATATATAAGAAGAGTGGAAAACAAGGCCCGGAAGCTTGAATACAGGGTAGTGGAAAAATACGCGCTGATCCTGTTTGATTATGATAGTGCAACTATCAAGGAACGAAATAAAACAGTGATCCACCGCGTTGTAAAAAGGATTAAAGAGCTGCCGGAAGCAGCGGTAACCATTGTGGGACAGACGGATATCATTGGTACGGAAGATTATAATATTGCTCTTTCGGAGCGTAGAGCGAAAACAGTGTATCAGAATGTGATGGACAATGCGATTCCATCACCGGAGAGGATCATTTCCAAGGGGAACGGCCCCCATGATCCTCCCTATGATAATGCTACCCCTGAAGGACGGTCCTTTAACAGGACGGTAATCATTACCATCGAGTATGAAACAATGGAGTGATCTCCAAAATTAATAGAGGTTTAAATCAATAGGCCCTTGAAGAACAGGTCAGTTCTTCAAGGGCCTATTGCTGTTTTTCTGCCCCTTACAGTCCGGTGTGGAGAAATGGTTATCGAACCACGAAAACGGAACAATGGGCATTGTTCACTACTTTACTGGTAATACTCCCAAGGATAAAAAGGTCAAGCCCTGTTCTCTTTCGGTGGCCCATGACGATGAGATCCGCTTTTTCTTCTTCAGCACATTTGAGAATTCCTGTATCAGGCGCTATCCCTTTTATAAGGATGACTTTTGGTTTTATCCCTTCCTGGACAGCGATATTTCTCGCTTTCTCCAAGCTTTTTTCAACCAGAGGCATTAAAGCCTCTCTGCCTCCCTCTATGCCTATATCGGTGAGTTCCGTATCCTGGAATGTCTCTGCAACTGCAATCATAACAAGGTCAGCTTTTCGTTGTTTTGTTATGGTCAGTGCCTCTTCAATAGCCTTAAGCGAATTCCCAAACGGGTCCAGCGCCAATAGAATTTTCATCATTCACCTCATCTTGATAAAATGGTTGATATTTGATACCCCCTCTACCCAGCCCTTTCAAGGTAGTACTTACTTTCCACTTTTCCTCTTGGCAATAATTCTTGCTGTAGAAACATGTGGGGACTTTTTTATACTTTCCCGCTTTGGTGCAGGCTTTTTAGGGCCTCTTTTATGTTTGCGGTATGCAGATAGTTTTATTTTACCTGCAAGGTCGCGGATAAATTCCAGGTAATCTTTTGCTGAAAGTGTTTGGAGAAAGATCCATTCATCCTCCGGCAAAGCGATCATCATCCCTCTGTGGGTGGCGGACATTTCATCTGCAATGTAATACCCTGATACTTCATTCTCAACAACATCAACTCCATGAACGCTTATAAGTGCTGCTTTCACGGTGGCAAAAGTCATATAGGCAATAAGCGCAACGCAAAATCCAAATAACGATGCCCGGGGATAACCAAGGGAGTTGATCTCAGAATTCAAATACTCTGCAAGGTTCTGGAAAGCGGTCTCAATTGTCCAGCGGTCTCGATATGCATTGGCAATATCAGGAGCGGAGGCATCTTGCTCTGGAATATTCGAGATGATGGCAATTTCAGCATCGCCATCTCTAGTTTCGGAATTCAGAGCAACTCGGATTCGCCTGAACTGATGCTCGTTTCCGTTATTGTCAGTAACTGAGATCCACTGTTCATATACCGAACCCGTATCGATATCCTCAATATAGCATTCTTGGCCACAGGGTTTCCAAGGATATTTTTTGTGCTCTCGTATAACAAAAAAAGCACCCTTGGATGCTATGCCTGTTGTGAAGTCAATAGTGCAGAAATTTCGGTCTGCAATCCAGGCATCACCTCGTTCAACGGATTCCAATACGTCTGAAAGAAGAGATCGCTCCTGGGCATGGCCGTCTTCGCATGGAAAAACATCTACCGGAATCGACAGGCATGGATCATAAACCACAAGTGATTTGCCAGGCAATGGACCTGCTGCCAATGTCCTGAGTTCTTTGATCCGATGATGGCTCTTTTCTATACAATTTCCATCAAGCAATTTTACCCGGAAACCAGGCAGAGGTGACGGTTTTATTCCTGATAACCCTTCAATTACCGGGGCTATCTCTCTGGCCGCATACCGGACCAACTCTGCTGATGTTTGGGATTCAATTCCATTAAGCTTGTTGTATACGGATGTGATTGACACTCCAATCTGCTTTTTTGCAGCCTGATAAGCCGCATTAATAGATGGGCGATTCTGGCAAACGACCTGGGTCATAATCTCAAAAACACTGGAGAATAAAAGATCCTTGGTGTATTGTTCTTTGGCAACGGCATCGAACCATTCATCCAGTTGCTCCGGGTTGAAAATTCGTTCCATGGCGCTGCGAGCTATTATAGAAATTGGTGTCTCGTTGATAAAACGTTCGAAAATGGTACTTGGCATAGCAGTCTCCTTGAGATACAGTGTTGAGGTTATTACCTCCGGTTTGTATCTGCTAGAAACTAAAATGTCTAGATTTA
>JANNUH010000010.1:0-56760 GCA_031395015.1 Desulfobacterales bacterium
TTGGAATTGAATAAAGAAACTCGCTCTGTCGCTGTAAAGGTAACATCGCCTGCCTCCGATTAAAGTTTTTTTCTATAATATGGCAGGTTTTCATATAAATGCAATATTTAATTTAGATTAAATAACGTTGTAGGGTTAATAGATTTGATACAAATGTAAATAGCTTAAAAATTGATAAGTTATTTATAATGATTGGTTACAATGATTTGAGATACCGTACAAATGTTGAAATAATACACAACATTAAACAAATTCTTCTCAGGTCAAAAGCAAACCAAACATATATCCAGAGCTTATTGCCAGTTAGTTCTGATAATAATGAAATAAATGATAGAATTATTGCCCTTAACAATCAGCTAAAAACAATAGCCATTGATAAAGGTTATATATACATAGATCTTCATTCGCATTTTGTATCGGACAATAATGGTATTAAACCAGAACTTACGAGGGATGGAACTCACCCTAATTATTTTGGTTATAAACTATGGTTTTCTATAATTCAGCCTTTGCTATAGAACCATCAAAATTCCCCACCCAGGCCCAGCGCCCCCGGATTCATGATGTGATGGGGATCGAATTCTTTTTTCAGGGCCCGGAGCACCTCCATCTGTTTTTTGCCGAGATGGGTTTCCATGAATGGGGCCAGCATCCGGCCCACGCCGTGGTGGTGGCTTAAGGAGCCGTGGTGAGCGATGATCTTTTCAATGACGCCCGTCTGGAAGGCCTTGAATTCGGCAAGGTCCATCATTTTTGTGATGAAGATAAAATAGAGGTTGGTGCCCTGGGGGTAAAAATGGGAGGCATGGCTCATGAGGATGACGCCGGGAGTCTGCTTGACATGGGCTCTAACGCCCTGGTACAGGTCTTCCACATGGTTCCATGTCACGCCTGCTTCAAGGGTGTCGATGAGGACCCCGAAATCGTTGAGACTGTCACGCATATAGGGGTCTGAAAACCGGCCAGCCTGCCATTTTTTCATGGGATATCCGGTAAGATAAAAGCCCTTGTTTGATTTCCCAATTTTTCTGATCTGTTTGAAAAGATTTTTTGAAAAAGATTTTTCGCCTTCGGTTTGCCCCATGACTATGCACCGGGACTGGGGGTTAAATCCCCTTGATCTCATGAACCGGTCCGGCAGGGTTCCTTCAAGCCCGTACATTTTCATGGCAATATCGGTTTCTTCAGGGTCTGATATCCTGAGGATGGCAGGCATGCCGCATCCGGCCTGGCTGATGCTCCGGGCAGCAGTAACCGCATCGGAAAATGTTCGAAACATGAAGGCAAAGGGTCTGGCAGCTTCAGGGAAAAATGGAAATATCTTCATAGTTACAGCCGTGAGAACGCCGAAACATCCTTCAGACCCCTTCATGATGTCGTTGACCTTGGGGCCTGTGGCTGTGGCTGGAAAACCCAGGGTTTTAAAAGACCCCGTCGGGGTGACATAATCCTGGGCCACGACCAGATCCCCGGCATCCCCGTAATAGGAGGAGGCCTGGCCCGATCCCAGGGTGACCACCCAGCCGCCCACAGACGAATATTCAAAACTCTGGGGGAAATGGCCGCCGGTATAGGGTCTTCTGGCGTTGAACACTTCCGGGGCCCGGTTCAGCATGTCCTCGTAGGCCGGTCCCATGAGCCCCGGTTCCACGGTAATGGTCTGGTTGATTTCATTGAATTCTATAACCCGGTTCATGTGGGTGGTCATGACCAGGGTCACACCGCCTCTGGGGCAGGCAAGGCCCTGGGTGACGGAGCTGCCGCCGCCCAGCACATGAAGCGGAACTTTTTTTTCATGGCAGAGCCGGACAATCCTTTCAACATCATCCCGATTTTTTGGGTGAAGCGCCAGATCCGGGATGTTTTCGATCCGTTCATTCCTCAGATTCAGGATGTCTTCCATGGATTTGCCCGTGGCGGATTTAAGCCTTGCAAAGGTATCGGAGAAAAGATTTTCAGGGCCGACAATGGATTCAAACGCAGCCGCATCTTCAGGTAAAAGTGAGGTCGCCGGACGGTTTTCAACAATTTTATCGCCAAGATGAGCGGGCTGCTTGAAATCCTTCTCCGTAAGTCCCAACTCCTCAGCAATAACCCTTAAAAATCCCTGGTTCGGGTGCTTGAACCGGTCCTTTGCCCCCCATTTAAAGATGGACCGAAAGGTTCCCGGCTCGGGCGCTTTTTCCATCCATGGGGGTTGCCATTGAGTTTTATTGTGTGTCGTCATTCCGGATATCCTGTAATGTTCCTGATTTCTGAATATAAGGGTTTGAGCGCAGCATAAAGTTTTGAATACACCTTTGAATAAAGGGCCCTGTAAATTTCGGCAGCGTGCGGGTCCGGCTCAAAAATTTTTCCCACATGAACCATGTGATCCACGGCCTCTTCAAGGCTCTGATACCAGCCAATACCTTTTGCGGTGAGGATGGCGGCCCCAAGGCCGGAAGTTTCATGGGTTTGGCCCTTGATCATGGGCAGATTGATGATATCGGCCATGATCCGGCAGATTTCATCGCTCTGGGAAGCGCCCCCGGATACGGCGGCCTTCTCGATTTTAATCTTTGTTTTTTTCTCAATTTTTTCAAGGCCTTCATAGAGACCAAAGCCCAGGCCTTCAATAACGGCCCGGTAGATATGGTCCTTGGTATGGATATCCCCGAACCCGATCATGGCGCCCTTGGCATGGGGAAAACCCAGCCCGGCCCCCCAGTAAGGCTGCACCACAAGGCCCATGGCGCCCGGCGATGTTCTTTCAAGGCAGCGGTTCAGGACTTCCTCTGCCGGGATGCCGAGTTTTTCAGCCTCTTCAACCTCCTTGTGGGCAAATTCCTTCTTGAACCAGGAGATCATCCAGAAGCCGCGAAAAATCTCAACTTCAGGATTATAAAACCCGGACACCGGCGAAGGATACGGCGGCATATAGGGGATGACTTCAAGATAGGTCTTTGACACAGTCTGGACCGTTGCCGTGGTGCCGAAACTTAAACTGGCCGTTTTCGGGGAAACCACCCCAGCCCCCAGGGTTTCGCATCCCTTGTCCGATCCGCAGGCTACCACCGGCGTTCCCTTTTTGATTCCGCAAAACCGGGAGGCTTTTTCCGTGATTCGGCCCAGAAGCTCGCCGGGCTTGATGAGGGTTGGCAGTTTTTCTTTTTCAACAGGAAAGAGCCTTTTGGATAAATTCCATTGGCTTGCCCATTTCTGTTTTTTATAGTCAAAAGGGATATGGCCGATCTGGGAAGCCGTGGAATCGGTAAATTCACCCGTGAGACGGTGGTTTAAAAAGCCTGACACCTGGAGATATTTAAAGGTTTTTTCCCAGATCTCAGGCTGGTTCTGCATGATCCAACTGCATTTGCCCTGGGTCTGGATATCGTCGATCTTGTTTTTCAGACCTGCGAGCTTCAACGCCATGTTTAAAGGTCCGATTTGGCCCCAGAACGGTCTTGCCCGTCTCTGGTCCAACCATAACAGGCAGGGCCGAAGCGGCATCCCTTCTTCATCCACATTGATCATACTGGCCCGCTGGGTGGTGACCCCCACCCCGGCTATAGCGGCAAAAGCCTCAGGCGATTCGGCTTCAAGTTTCCGGCAGGCTGCAACAAGGCTGTTCCAATAGAGTTCCGGGTCCTGTTCGGCCCAGCCTGGGTAGGAAGAAACATAGGGGTCATATTCCTTTTTTGCACAACAGAGCATGTCCCCGGTTCTTGAAAAGAGGATGGCTCTCAGGCTCTGGGTTCCGCAGTCTATGGCCAGCAGGGTGTTTTCTTTCACATTCAGGGCTCCTTAACGGTTTTTCATGGCGGAGAATAACAGGCCTGCCAGAGTTCTGCATAGTCCTTTTTTTCTTTTTCCCATCGTTCCTTATCCCATAAAAGAAAGGGACGGCAGAGGGTTTCAATTTTATCCAGAAGATGAACGCCGCCTTGAGGCAGCAGAAGGCCGGTCCTGACCCGCCGGAGCATGAGATCGGAAAGATGATGAATGTCCTCATATTCTGCGCTATGACGGATCTGCGCCCAGACATCCGGAGTATTTTCAACCGGCGTGAGAAAAGTTTCATCCTGATCCAGAATCCTGGGACCGGCTTTGGGACCGTATCGCCCCATGATCCTTTCCACAGTCCTTCCTGAAACCCGGATAGAGGAATATTGATTCAGGGGAAGGTTCCATCGGGGGCTGATCGGGCCGGGTGTTCTCACGGGCAGGCAAGGCCTTGCCGCCTTCAGCGCATCATGGGCCAGAAGCCGGAATGTGGTAAGCTTTCCGCCGGTCACCGTGATCAGTCCCTTATCCTGCCATACCACATGTTCTCTTGATTCCTTTGAGGCGGCCATTTTTTTCCGGCTCAATACCGGCCTTATCCCGGCCATGGAGGAAATGCAGTCGGCAAGGGTGAGATGACTTCCCGGCAGGACATGGTTCAGACCCTCCATGAGATAATCCGCTTCTTTTTTTGAAATCCTGGGTTCTGATGTCATATCCGCATCATGGTCTACATCCGTGGTCCCCAAAACCTGCACCCCTTCCCAGGGAAAAAGGAAAACCGGTCGTAAATCCGCAGGATGCATAAAGCTGATGACCCGATCCAGGGGAAGGCGGAAGGAAGGAAAAAAAAGATGGCTGCCCCGTAAGGGCCGGATGTGAAATCCTTTCATGGGTGATGGGTGCAGGATTTCTGCAAAGGCGCCGGTGGCATTGATCAATACAGGGCTTTTGATTTCACGTTCGACCCCTGAAGCCTCATCTTGGATCAGAACTGCGGCCACCCGGCCTTGTTTATCTCTTTCAACACCTGTCACTTTTGTATAATTGAGTGCTGTTCCCCCGCCTTGGCAGGCATCATATATGAGCCTTAACACAAGCCTTGCATCATCCACCTGGGCATCCTTGAATCCCACGGCAGACAAAAGGTTTCCCTGCCTTAGACCGGGAATCTTCAAAAGGGCCTCTTCTCTGGTAAAACCCTGGTGCTGTCTTTCTCCGGCCAGAAAACTGTAGATGGAAAGCCCGACTTTCATGGAAGCGCGGGAAGGCCCGTAATCATCAAACAAGGGCATGATGAAATTCATGGGGGTCACAAGACCGGGATATTGCCTGAGAAGATATTCCCGCTCTTTAACCGCAGCTTTTGTCAGAAAAATTTTACCCTGTTTCAGATATCTTAATCCCCCATGAACCATCTTGGATGACCTGCCGGATGTGCCCCAGGCAAAATCCCGGGCTTCCACAAGAAGAGCCTTAAGGCCTCTCTGGACGGCTTCATGAAACACGCCAGCTCCGGTGATTCCGCCACCGGCCACAATGATATCGTATTCATTTTGGATATCTGATAATCCCATTTTATCTTCTTCTGCACGTCCCGGTTAATAAAGCAATCCCCTGTGAGAGGTCATACCAGTTAAAGGGAAAAAGTCAAGTTTCTCTTCATAAATCCTTGGCAATCCACATTTTTCCATGGTATAAAAATAAAACACGATAGACCATGATATGATTCATCAACCCGGCACAGCAAAAAAATGAAAAAATTATCAGCCGCATTGCAGCAAATAACCACTCCTTTGCATCTCACCCTGAAAGACGGACTCGCCTTCTGGCAAGAAAAAATCCTGTTGAACCTTCTTCTTGTCACCAGTATCCTGGGATTTTTCACCTATATCCCGAGTGTTGCCCTTTCCCTCAGGGAAGAACTTTGGCTCATCGCCATAGTGGATACTATCATGTATTTTTTCATCCTCTTCCTGTTTTTCAGGAAAAACCTTTCCTTTAACATCCGGTCCACCGGGATTTGCCTGATCAGCTATATCCTGGGCATGGTTCTTTTAACCACCCTGGGACCCTTTGGCGCAGGGCCTGTCTGGCTTTTCTTTTTTCCCGTCATCACCGGGGTCCTGCTCGGTCAAAGGCCAGCATTCCAGGCCCTTGCCATTAATCTTTTCACCATCATCGGGCTTGGCATTCTGATTCATTATCACCTTGCGGATTTTCTCATTTCCTTTAATTTCAAGGCCTGGTATCTGGCCCCGGAAAACCCGGTTGAAAAATGGGTGGTGATCAGTCTGAACTTCATGCTGCTGAACGTGGTGGCCACCCTGTCCCTGACAACCCTTCTAAGCGGCCTCCAGAAATCCATTCTTGCCGTGGCTGAATCTGAAAAAAAATACCGCCGGATCTTTGAGAATATCCCGGATGTTTATTTTGAAACCGATCTCGAGGCAACAGTGCTTGAGGTCAGTCCCTCCATTGAAAAGATCAGCCTCTATACCCAGGATGAAATCAAAGGGCATTCTCTTTTCAAAATTTATAACGACTTGAAACAGAGGAAAGAAATCATTAACCTGCTGATCACAAACGGGACTGTCAAAAACCATGAAATGGAATTTATCGATAAGGATGGAAAGGTTTCCTGCTGTTCCATCAATGCCAGGCTCGTGAAGGAAGGCAATGGAAAACCCGAAAGGATAATGGGCATCTTAAGGAATATTTCCGAACAAAAGGCCATGGAAAAAGAGAAAAAAGAGCTGGAGGAGCGCCTGGGCCGGTCACAGAAAATGGAAGCCCTGGGACTTCTGGCTGGAGGGGTGGCCCATGATCTGAACAATATCCTGTCCGGCATCGTCACCTATCCGGAACTTATGGCCATGGGCCTTGACCCGGATGATCCCCTTAAAAAATCCCTTGATATTATTCGATCCTCAGGACTCAGGGCTGCCGAGATCGTCCAGGACCTTCTCACCCTTTCAAGGAGAGGTGTCATGATCAAGGATGTCGTAAACCTGAATGATCTGGTTTCAAATTTTCTTCACACCCCGGAATATCAAAAAATCCTTTCCTTTCATCCCAACGTCAGGGTTGAAAAAAATATCAATGCCTCTCTTCCCTTTATCAAAGGCTCATCCGTTCACCTTCAAAAAACAGTGATGAATCTTATTTCCAATGCGGCAGAAGCACAGCCCGGTGGGGGAACCATAAGGATCACCACCTCGGACCGGCACCTGGATAGGCCCTTGAAAGGCTATGATCAGGTGGAGGCCGGAGACTATATTGTTCTGGGTGTGGAAGACAACGGCTCCGGCATTGAGCCTGAAGATTTAAAAAGAATCTTTGAGCCCTTTTTCACCAAAAAAGTCATGGGAAGAAGCGGCACAGGCCTTGGCATGACCGTTGTCTGGGGGACAGTCCAGGATCATGGCGGATATATTATAATCGATTCTACACCAGGGAAAGGCACAATTTTTGATTTATATTTCCCTGTCAGTACAGATGTACCGATGTCTTCCCCGGAACCCTTTTCCTTTGGTCACATCCAGGGCAAGGGTGAAAAAATACTCATTATTGACGATATTAAAGAGCAGCGGCAGATTGCAGAAATGCTGCTTCAAAAACTGGGTTATACGACGGCCTCTGTTTCAAGCGGGGAAGAAGCCGTGTCCTGGCTCAGGGAACACAAAGCCGACCTTCTGCTTCTGGATATGATCATGGAACCGGGAATGGACGGCTGTGAAACCTATAAACAGATCATATCCTTCAGGCCCGGACAGAAAGCCGTCATTGCCAGCGGCTTTTCCAGGACCCTGCAGGTGAAAGAAACCCTGGAACTCGGGGCCGGGCAATATCTTAAAAAGCCCTATACCATTGAGAAAATTGGGCTGGCCGTTAAAGCCGAATTGGATAAGGGAAATTATTGAAGGCATAAAAACATGAATCCCCCCAAAAATATAAGTCTCAGTGTTTCAAGCATCATTGTCGCTGCCTGTTTCAGCGTCCAGGCCATCGGTGTCGGGATATATATTTCCTACGGAGTATTTTTCAACCCCCTGATGACCGAATTCGGCTGGCCCAGGGCAGCCATCTCCGGATCTTCCGCCGTGGCCTTTTTCGTTTCCGGTCTGGTTGCCGTTTATATCGGCAGGTTGAACGACAGGATCGGGCCCAGGATCATCATGTCGGTGTCGGCCCTTTTCCTGGGAATCGGGTGCATACTGATGTCGGGAATGAACACAATCTGGGAATTATACCTGTATTTCGGCCTGGTGTTTGGGATCGGTCTCAGTTCCATTGATGTCATTGCCCTGACCACCATTGCCCGGTGGTTTCCTGAAAAAAGGGGAATCATGACCGGCATCGTCAAGGTGGGCACCGGTTCAGGACAATTGATTTTTCCACTCCTGGCAAGTCTTTTGATAGCAAACTTTGGATGGCGCAATGCCGGTGCGATCCTGGGCATCCTGGCCCTTGTTTCCCTCCTGGTCATTGCCCAGTTTCTGAAAAAAGAACCGGACAGGCCCAAACCCGGATTTCAGATACGCTTCGGCAGGGCTGCCCGGCCGCCGGACGGGAATTTTTCTTTTTCCGAGGCATCAAAGACCTTCCCCTTATGGCTGCTCTGCATCATTAACCTGACCATTGTCTCCTGCCTCATGAGTGTTCTGGTGCATATTGTCCCCCACGGCAGGGACATGGGAATTTCAGCCCATAAGGCTGCTGGCGTGCTTTCCACCATCGGCGGGGTCAGCATGGCTGGCCGGTTCGTCATCGGCATGGTCATTGACCGGATCGGAGGCAAACGCTCCATGATTCTGTCCCTTTTACTCCTCCTGGTCGGCCTTTTCTGGCTCCAGACAGCGGACAGCCTCTGGAAGCTATATGTCTTTGCCTGCATTTACGGCCTTGCCCACGGCGGTTTTTTCACCGTGATCTCACCCCTTGTGGCAGAACTTTTTGGAACCGCTTCCCATGGTGCGCTTTTCGGCCTGGTGGTTTTTTTCGGCACCACTGGCGGTGCCCTGGGCCCCATTCTCACCGGTTATCTCTTTGACATCAGCGGCAGTTACAGCCTGCCCTTCCGGTTGATCCTGAGCGTCAGCGCCCTGGGATTTCTGCTGTTGCTTTTATTAAAACCGGTCAGGCCCATCAAGCTCTAAAAATTCAAACACTAAAAATTCAATTGACTGTTTCAAACAAATGTTTTATTCATCTGTTTGAAACAAATGATCAAATATAAATAGGGATGGAAATCCATGACAAAGCCATTGCCGACAAAAGAAAGAATCATTGAGATTGCAGGAGATATATTTGGCAGGGAAGGGTTTAAAGCCACCACCATCCGCAAGATCGCAGAAGCGGCCGATGCCAATATCGCTGCCGTCAATTATCATTTCCGGGACAAGGACGGTCTCTACCGTGCTGTTCTGGAAGATATCTTTTCCAGGGGATTTCAGAAATACCCATCTGTGCCTCCCCTGGGAAAAACCGCTGATCCCGAAGAAAGGCTTTATACCTTTATTCATGACATGTTCCACCGGCTCCTGGGCCGGGACGGATGGGGCGGTTTTTCAGGCAAGGGCAGGCTCATTGCCAGGGAATTTATAGACCCTACGCCGGCCTTTGAAGATATTGCGGAAACTTTTATCAAACCCTGTAAAAAAATTCTGGCAGATATTCTTATGGATCTGTCTCAGGGAAAAATGACTCCGGATAAAATAATCCCCTGTGGCATCAGCATCATCGGTCAGTGCGTGTATTGTGCCTTTGCAGGCCCCATCATCCAGAGGATCACGGAAAATTTCACACCTGCTGAAGAGAATCTCGATCTTCTTTCCGATCATGTATTTCAGTTCTCTCTCGGCGGTATTCGAAGAATCATCAACGACCCCATTGAGAGTGACAGCTTAACCCATCAGGAGAAACATTCATGAAAAAACGATTGCCCCTTGTGATCCTGCCTGCTTTGATCATTGCAGGGATACTTACCTTTTTTATTTTTTTCAAGGAAAAAACAGATCCAGGAACCATCCGGGTCTCAGGGAATATCGAGGCCACCGATGTTGAGCTTGGATTTAAGATTGCCGGACGACTTGAGGAATGCCTTGTCAATGAAGGGGATAGCATATCAAAAGGCGCTGTGCTGGCCCGCCTTGAAAATATGGACCAGAAAATCGCCATGGCTCTGGCAGAAACCAATGTGGAACGGGCAAAATCCGTTTTAGCCGAACTTGTGGCCGGAAGCCGTCCCCAGGAGATTGACCTTTCAGCGGCCAGGGTTCTCCAGGCCCGTCAGGCACTCCTGGAACTGACCCGTGGAAGCCGGGCCCAGGAAATTGAAGCCGCCACATCGGATCTGAATACGGCCCTTGCTGCAGAAAAATCTGCAAAAGCACAATTGACCCAGGCCAAAGAGGATTTTGATAGGTTCGCCATTCTTCTTAAGGAAAAAACCGTGAGCCAGAGGGATTTTGATCTGAACCACACCCGGTATGAGGTGGCCCAGAATACCGCAGAAGAAGCAGGATCGCGGGTCAATATCGCCCGCCAGAACCTGTCCCTGAGAAAAGAAGGGCCCAGAGCCGAGCAGATCGAAAAGGCAAAGGCCGCTCTGGCCCAGGCCGAGGCGGAACTGGCCCTGACAAAGGCCGGGCCACGGCAGGAAAAAATCGACCAGGCCAAAACCAGTTTGGATGAAGCCATGGAAAAACTGAACCAGGCAAAGCAGCAGCTTTCCTATACCGAACTGTTTGCCCCCATGGATGGGGTAATCCTGAGCCGTTCCGCTGATCCGGGAGAATTTTTAAACCCTTCCACCCCGGTGGTCACCCTGGGTGATATTGCCCATCCCTGGCTTCGGGCCTATGTCAATGAAACCCACCTTGGCAGACTCAAATTAAAGGACAAGGTAAAGGTCAAAACCGATTCTTTCCCCGGCAAAACCTATGACGGGGTTCTTTCCTTTATCAGCAGCCAGGCCGAATTTACACCAAAATCGGTCCAGACTTTTGAAGAGCGGGTTAAGCTCATGTTCAGGATCAAGATCGAGCTGTCCAATCCGGATCAGGAACTCAAGCCTGGCATGCCTGCGGATGCCATTATTGAGACCCCTGTGAAATGATATGAACCCCCTTGATAAAAAAGACGGCCCTGCCATTGAGGCCCATAACCTGACAAAAAAGTTCGGTGCGCTCACGGCTGTGGACCATGTCGGATTTGAGGTCGCCAAAGGAGAAATTTTCGGCATTGTCGGGCCCGACGGTGCCGGGAAAACCACCACCCTGCGCATGCTGACCGGTATCATGGACCCAACCGAAGGCGCGGCTGCCATTGCAGGATTTGATACCCTGACCGCCGCTCCCAGGGCCAGGGAACACCTGGCCTATATGAGCCAGAGATTCGGTCTTTATCCGGATCTCACCGTGGCTGAAAATGTTTCCTTTTATGCCGATCTTTATGGAGTGCCTCGCAAGGGCAGGGACGAACGCTTTGCCGAGATTTACGGATTCAGCCATATGGAGCCCTTTAAAAAACGAAAGGCAAGGGATCTGTCCGGCGGCATGAAGCAGAAACTCCAACTCATCTGCGCCCTGGTCCATACCCCGGACGTCCTTCTTCTTGATGAACCCACCAACGGGGTTGACCCGGTGAGCCGAAGGGATTTCTGGAGGATTCTCTATAAGATTGTCCAGGGCGGGGTATCCATTCTGGTGACCACGGCTTATCTCGATGAAGCGGAACGCTGCGACCGGATCGGGCTTCTGGACAAAGGGAAACTCATGGCTGTCGGCACTCCCCACGAGATCCGCCAATGGATGAAGGGAAAACTTCTGACCCTGCAAAGCCCGGATGCAAGAAAGATCACCCGTATACTCCGGCAGGGGCTTCATGGTCTTGACATCAATGCGTTCGGCGATACCGTGCACATTGTCTGTGAAAATGTTGAAAAAACCCGCGCCATTGCCCTTGACCTGATAAGTAAAACCGATTTTCAGGTGAATGAGATCAAGGAAGCCCAGCCCGGTCTTGAAGATGTGATTATCAGCATGATGGGAAAAGGCCCAGATCCGGACCGATTTTCCGAGGCAGAAACTGCGGCAATTTCTTCTTCGGAGGATACCCTTCGCAAAGGAATTGTTCTTCCGGGACATGAAACCCAGGGAATGGCCGTCAGCGTGGAAAATCTTTCACGGGTATTCGGCAGCTTTATTGCCGTGGATGCCTTAAGCTTTGACGTGCCCAAAGGTGAAATCTTCGGATTTCTCGGACCCAACGGCGCGGGAAAAAGCACGACCATCCGCATGCTCTGCGGGCTTTTGACCCCCAGTTCCGGAAAAGGAAAAGTGGCAGGCTTTGATATTTTTAAAAAAGCAGAACAGATCAAGCAGCATATCGGGTATATGAGCCAGAAATTCTCCTTATATGATGATCTGACTGTTGAAGAAAACATTCATTTTTATGGCGGCATCTATGGGCTCAAAGGTGAGGCCATGAAAAAAAGAAAAGCCTGGGCCATGGAAATGGCAGGTCTTGTCGATCACGGGAAATCCATGACCCGGATTCTAAGCGCCGGATGGAAGCAGCGCCTGGCCCTTGCCTGCGCCATTCTCCATGAACCACCCATCATATTTCTGGATGAACCCACCAGCGGAGTGGACCCCTTAAGCCGGCGCAGGTTCTGGGATATGATTTACAGCATGGCCGACAAGGGCATCACCGTGTTTGTGACCACCCATTATATGGAAGAGGCCGAATACTGCGACCGCATCGCCCTGATCTACAGGGGCCGGATGATTGCCATGGGAACGCCCATGGAACTCAAAACCCGGCATATGCAGGAAGAAATCCTGGACATCCGGTGTGACCGGCCCCAGAACGTTTCCCAGGAACTCATTCTCCTGCCGGGGATAAGGGATGTGTCTCTTTTCGGGGCCGGACTCCATGTGGTCACCCCGGATGCGGATCAGGCAAAAAAAATAATTCAACAGAAATTTGAAGACATCGGCCTGACAGACTTCTCCATTGAAAAAATCCTGCCCGGCATGGAAGATGTCTTTATCTCCCTGATTGAGCAGGATGATAAAAACAATGGGGCCGGAAATGCCGGAAAGGAGGATAGATGAAACTGCAGCGCCTTCTTGCCATTGTGAAAAAAGAATTTCTCCATGTATTCCGCGACTGGCGAAGCCTTTATCTTTCACTTTGCATCCCCATTATCCTCATCATGCTTTTCGGATATGCCCTGACCCTGGATTTAAGAAAAGTACCCACCGTGGTTTTTGACCAGTCAAAATCCCCCCAGAGCCGGGAACTGATCAAACTTTTTTCCGGCTCCCCCTATTTTTCCATGGTGGGATATCCGGATTCATACCCGGATCTTCAGCTTGCCCTTGACAGGGGAAGGGCCATGATCGCCATTGTGGTTCCTTCGGATTTTGCCGATAAGATTGCCGGCGACAAAAACACACAGATCCAGATCCTCGCAGACGGCAGCGATGCCAACACCTCCCGGCTGGCCATGGGCTATGCCTCAACCATTGGTATGATTTACTCATCTCAGGTGACGGTCAAAAAAATACAGTCTATGGGCAGAACTCCTCCGGCCCAGCCCGTGGAAATGGTCTCCCGGTCCTGGTATAATGCAGATCTGAGAAGCCAGAATGTAATCATCCCCGGCATCATCGCCATTGTCATGGTGGTTATTGCCGCCATGCTGACCAGCGTCACCATTGCCAGGGAATGGGAAACCGGGACCATGGAGCAGTTGATCAGCACGCCCCTCAAAGGCCCGGAACTCATCTTCGGCAAAGTCATCCCCTATTTCGTCATCGGCATGACCGATGTGGCCATAGCCGTCACGCTTGGTAAATGGCTGTTTCATGTTCCCATTGTGGGGAACGCAGGCCTTTTATTTGCCATGGCAGCGACTTTCCTGACCGGTGCCCTTTTCTGGGGCATGACCTTGAGCATTGTATTAAAATCCCAGGTCCTGGCCAGCCAGATCGCCATTGTGTCCGGCTATCTGCCCACCCTGATCCTGAGCGGCTTTGTCTTTGCCATTGAAAACATGCCCCTGCCCATCCAGATCATCACCTATATAGTCCCAGCCCGATATTTCATCGCCACCCTGAGAGGGATTTATCTGAAGGGCATCGGACTTGAAATTCTCTTTGTCGATGCCCTTCTCCTGGCCGTATATGCTGCGCTCATGATCATTATCGCCAATAAAAAATTTAAATTCAAACTGGAATAGCCATGATTCAACGTATCAAACAAATGCTGGTCAAAGAATTTTTACAGATGCTCAGAGACAGAAGAATGCGGGGCGTTGTTTTCGGAATGCCCGTGATCCAGCTTGTGGTCATGTCCTTTGCCCTGACCACCGATGTCATGAACATCCGCACGGCTGTCCTTGATATGGACAAAACCCCGTCCTCCAGGGAACTCATCAATGAATTTACCGGCGGCGGTTATTTTAAGATCATACAAACCATCCAATCCCAGGCTGACATCAAAGCTCTCCTGGACCATGCCGATGTGCGGGCTGTGATCCATATCCCTTCCGGATTTGAAGCAATCCTGAAGGGGGGATCAACGGCTTCGGTGCAAGTCCTCACAGACGGTACGGACAGCAATACCACGGCCATTGTCCAGGGCTATGCCGGCCGCATTATCCAGGGCTATTCCAACCGGAAACTCATGCAGCAACTTCAGCAAAGCGGCCTGCCTGCCATGAAAACTCCGGTGGAAACGGTAGAGCGGGCCTTTTTCAATGAAAACCAGGAAAGCCGGTTTTATTTTGTTCCTTCCCTGATTGCCGTCATGCTCTTTATTTTCAGCCTGATTCTGACCAGCATCAGCATTGTCAAGGAAAAGGAGATCGGCACCATTGAACAGGTCATGGTCACACCCATCCGGAAATTCGAATTCATCCTGGGCAAAACCATCCCTTTTATGATCACAAGCTATATCTCCATGACCATCATGCTCATTGTGGCGTTTTTAGTCTTTGACATCGTGGTCAAAGGAAACATTTTTCTGTTTTATTTTTTGTCCGGCCTGTATCTCTTCGGGAACATGGGCATTGCCCTTATCATCAGCGCCAGTGCCTCCACCCAGCAGCAGGCCATGCTCACCAGCTTTCTGATCCTCATGCCCTGCGTCATGCTGTCCGGTTTCATGTTCCCCATTAAAAACATGCCCGACATCGTCCAGTATGCCACCTGGCTGAACCCCATGCGCTGGTTCCTGGAAATCCTGCGCGGCATTGTCATGAAAGATGTGGGCTTAGCTGTTCTCTGGCCCGCCATCGCAGCCCAGGCCACCCTGGCCGTAGCCTTCATCAGCATTGCCTGGGTGAGATTCAGCAAGACCTTGTCGTAAAAAAGAAGCAGACGGGTTACAATACCTTTACAGATATATTCCTGCAATTTGTTTCCTGTATTTTCAAAGCACCCATGACCCCGACCACGGCAAAGGCAAGCATGATCAAAAACCCGTTTTGATAGTCAGCGGCGCAATAGGTGCGGGCACTGCCGTCCATGGTGCCGGACCAGGTCAGGTCCATCACCCTTCCAAAGAGCGGCTGCATCAATGCGGTGCCGATAAAGCAACCGGTATTGACCACGCTGACAGCCATGCCGGAGAAATCAGGGTGGATCACTTCCTTGGCACAGGCAAAGGTCAGGACAAACCCTGAACCGGCAAATCCCATGAGGCTGAAGAGCACCATCCCAAAAATCCCCGGAGACCAAGGCAGATATACCAGCATCAGCCATGATCCTGCATACAGAATTGAAGCGGTCAGCATCACCGGCTTTCTTTTCCCGATCCTGTCCGAAATCCATCCAAAGAAAAAAGAACCCCCGGCAAAAGAGATCAACATCGCGGTGATGTGGTTGGCGGCAAAAGCCCTGGATATTCCATACACATCTCTTAGATAGGGAACGCCCCACAGCCCCATGAATGCATAGAGGCCGCCCACCATGCCGAATTGAACAAAAAAACCGGGCCAGACTTTTTTCACCCCGATGACATTGACCAGAGTTTTCAACCAAGGCGGATTTTTCTGGAGAACAAGAAGGCGACCGCCTCTGATCATACCGGAAAACCCTGCATCTTCCGGCCCGTTTTGAACCATTAAAAAGCCTGCAACAGCCAGAATCAATGATATGCCCCCGATTCCGACAAACACCATCCGCCAGTGAAATACATCCAGAAGCGCAGAAAGCGGCCCTGCCGCGAAAATGGACCCCAGATTGCCGATCAAAAGCGTCAAACCGCTCATTATCCCGAAAACCCGTTCGCTGAACCATACTGAATTGTTTTTCATGATGCTCACAAAGACAACGGAAACCCCCAGGCCCACAAAGAACCGCCCAGCACAGGCCATTTCAAAATTTGTGGCCATGCCGAACAGGATAGATCCCAAACCGGAAGTGATATTGCCCGCCACAATGGCGGTCCGGATTCCCAGAATATCGGCCATAACCCCTGAGGGAATCTGCATCACGGCATAAACAAAAAAATAGATCGCGGCCAGGGACCCGAGCCCTGCGCCTGAAACAGCAAAATCCGCCATTAAAAATTTAGACACAACGCCCGGCGCCATGCGATGAAAATACACCAGAATATAAGTCAGCATCAGAATCAGAAAAATGGACCATCTTTTGATTTCAAAATCCATGTGTTTTATTTTTCTCATAACCGCTGAATCAACCAGTTTCAGGCCTGATTATCCTTTTTCATCCTTCATAGATTTTTGTTTTTCCCTCCAGGCATCAGCCAGTAGCCATCGATCTGACCCCGGAATTTTTAACTCCCAATCACGCCATCCATTTCTGCTGGTCCTGGAAATTTTGACGGATGCAGCAGAAAAAGATGTAAAGGCCCCCTGTCCGTTTATATAAAACCTGCCGTTTTGTATCTGTCCTACATATTCAATCCCATTATATTTGAACCGGCAAAGAGTTTTATCAGGTGGGAATAATTTAGGGCTCGATTTGGACGATTGCTTTTGGGGTATGGATTTGATTTCTGCCTGCTTGCTGATACTGGGTTTTGGAAAGATTCGATCAATTTCGCCAAAGAATTTTTTTCTCATATTTTTCAGATCTTCTACTCGATCACAGTCTGAAATCAAATTCAATTTTAATTGTCTCAGCTCGTCCGGCACCTTATGGCCCATGCCCTGGAGACTGGTGATGGCTTTTTCGATTTCCTTTAATTGAGCAAAAGAAGTCTTATCTGAACTCTGGATGGCGGAATCAAGAATCTCCAGAACAGCTTCACATTCTTCAAGAGCCTTTTCCACTCGCTGCTTCAGATTTTCATGATCCATTGGTTTTTATCTAACATTCCGTTATATTTTTAATTATATCAGTAAGTTTTATAAAAAGCTTCCGCCGTAAATTTTGTGAACTCTTCAGTCTTAACCGAACTTCTGCTGATCACCTGCCAGGGCTCCAAGCGTGCTATTTCCATCTGGAGATCCTTAGCAGTTTTACCGCTGCATCCCAATATATCCTGAATCGACCTGGCAGAAACACCTTCGCATTGGAATATATAAGTGAATTCTAAAAGCTCCTGGAAATTAAAAAATTTCTGCTGGTAATCATTAGGAGATTGGCTGGCAAAAAAAACGACGATCCCTTTTGACCGGCCTTCCCGGACAATTCGCTGTAAAAATATATTTTTCTGTCCCAGATAATTATGGGCTTCATCAATAACCAGAATGGTTCTGATCGTCCGGCGACCATCTTCTACAGGGCTGTCGGGCAAAGAAGCCATTTCCTTGTATATTCGCTCTATTACCAGATAGGCCACCAATTCTTTCAAGACCGGCATGGCATGGACATCTATCAGAAGAGTTCGCGTTGTCAACCGGTCTATGGGTGGATTCTCACTGCCATGTCTCCAGAACAGATCAAAATCAGCCAGATCCCTCAGGACTTCAATCAGGCTGTCATCTTTTTTATTATCCTCTTCATACATGGCAAGGGCGATTTCCAATACATCCTGAAAATCCGGATAAGGCAAATCAGATTCCCGGCGCTTGGCATAGGCTGCCCGAATGGCCTCTGTTAATGCCCCTTTCTGGACTACCCCCAGTTTTGAATTGATGGATGCAAAACTTTCAGCTTTTTCCCGAGCGGAAACATTAATGGCCTGCTCATCATAGGCCGGAAGGACAAAGGGATTGACCGGAAGGGATATACCCCCTTGCAATAGCTGAAAAGCCTGGACTTTTGCGGTTTTCAAAAACCGCTCGTTATCCACCACATCCCCTTTATAGTCAAAATAAATAAAATTGGTCTGAAAATTCGACTGAATCCGGATGTCCGTTAATATTTTCAACAGAAACTGAGTCTTGCCGACCCCTGGCTTGCCCATGATGGCAAGATGTGAATTTGCATGAATGCTTGTATCGTTCAATGCCATGAATACATCTGATTTTTGAAGAAGGGTCTTCCCGATAAATATATCCAGCCCTCGGCCCTTCATTTCTTTTCTGCCGCTGAATTCCACCTGAGCCGTCAATGCCGACAAAAGCTTGATGCCATCCCGCCCACATTCGGCGAACAATTCAGACAGATAGTGACATCCACTATCGATATGGTCCTTGATAATGCTTTTATTTGAATAGAAATCTTCCTCTGAAATATCCGGCTGTTCATAGACATAAGAAATCAGAGTCCTGAAGAACAGCTCATCATCTCCAATAAACGTTGGGCGCTTCATTTCACCGCCGGTAAACCGTAAGCTGGGCAGAACTTTTTTGCCGTCTTTTTTCAAGGATAAGGCAAATGCAATTCTGGCAAGTACGGCTTTTTCCAGCCGGGTTTCAAATCTTAAGGCACTCAAGACCTCATCTGCTTCGCTGCTTGTATATAAACGATCCGCCATGTCAATTCTCCCAGAAATAACCGGTTTCTACGGTTGTCAATTCCTGACCCTGATTGAAATTAAGTCGCACTGCGCCGCTCAGATGGGGTTTCAGTGATCGGTAATAGTCTTTGTCGATTTCCGTATCCGTGGAAAGAATTATCACCTGGTCTCCGGCATTGGGAAAATAATAATTAATGATATTGTCCCTGTGGGCACTGTCCAGGCGGGAAAGGGGTGTATCCACAATAATGGGAAGTGACAGTCGACTTGTCTGTGCAAGCCCCCAGAGCAATGAAACGGCAAACACCTCTTTTTCTCCGGCCGACAAACCGGATTTTTTTATTTCATGCCCGCTGCGATCCGTAATTTTAATTTCATAGGTTTTATCATTGATGGTTATATCTTTAATAAGCCCGCTTTTACTGGAAAGCTGCTTATACATTTCAAATGTTTTTTCCTGAAGCAGATGAATCTTGTTCTTTCGAAGCCGAACGACAAATTGATTCAACAAACCGGCAATGGCATCACATTCATTGATAAAATCCGCTTTTTCTTTTGATATATCGTGGCGTTCATACAGCTTTTCAATTTCACCTTCAATAGTAGCTATTCTTTTTCCGTGACCCAGAATATCTTCCTCAAGTATTCTGAGCTGCTCGGATTTCCTTCCGATCTGGATGGTGCAGCTTTCCATTTCAGATTGAAGTTCCTGGAACAGCTCTTTTTCCATTTCGCTGGCTGAGCCGGATTGAAGACTTGCCTCGATCTGTCTGATCTGAATTTCAAGTTCTTTTTTTTCTTCCAGAAGCGGCTGAATTAAAAATACATCACTATTTTCAAGCTGTTCCATCTGATACAGAACTTTTGCAGCATCCCTTTCAGACAGATTCAGAATTTTAGGCACATCGGCAAGAGCCGCCCCTTCTTTTAAAATCCGAAAAATGCGATTTTCAAGCTCACTCATTCTTTCCCGTGACAGTGTTTCCCTATAAATAGGCTCCGGTTCTTCCACCACCCGGACAATCCTTTTGGCCAGTTGCGCCGCATGTTCCTTAATTGCTTCTCCCTGAGCCGTTTCCCGTTCTGCATTAATCCGGCTTTTTATCTGATCAAAAAACACCCCGGTAAGACTGAAAGGCAGAGAGTGTTCACACAATTCTCTAATTTCATTTTCAACCTGCGTGAGACGGTTGGACAGCAATATCCTTTTCTTTTCTTTCTCGCGAATCAGTTCACGGGTTTCCGGTTCGGCATTGAATATGGCCTGGAATCTTATCTTTGATTCTTCATGCTGGTCTTTAAAAATATTCAGCTCGGCCATGATGTCGTCATGTTCCTTTTTCTCCCGGACCAGCCTGTCTTTCTCCTTTTTCAGCTCCATCTGTTTAAATGCAAGATCGTCATCAGAAATCTCAACAAATCCTTTTCGTTCTTCATTTTTCAGATAAAGCAGATCATTGGCCAAGCGGTTGATATATTGAATACCAAGGGCTGCTTCCAGCGAGGATTTCAGGCGAACCTCAGAATGGTCGTCGGCAGCGATTTCCTGTATTTTTTCCCCATCAAAAAAGAAAAACTGAGTGATTCCCGGAGGGATGGTCGCGCGTATAAAATCCTGCCACATCTGTTTGTTCTGAACTGCAACCCGTTTGCCGTCCTGGACCACGATGAGTCTTTCCTGAAGGTCATTGGCTTTGGGGGAATCTACTGCCCCGGCACTCCAGGAGCGCTTGACCACCAGTTCCGACAGATCGTCCATTTCAATGATCAGCTCAAAGGCAACCTTGACATTGTTCAGTGCTTTTTCCTTTCGATTCACTGCCCTGAAGATGTCGTTGGTTTTGCCGCCGTATAAGCAGAAATTGACAGCCTCCATAATTGAAGTTTTCCCGGCGCCGTTCATGCCGCCCACAAGGAAGATACTTTTGCCGCCATCCCCCTGGGGAAAATGGATCTCAGTCGGGAACTGAAATGATTTGTAATTTTCAATGGTGATCTTTTTAAATTTCACTTATCTTCCCCTTAGCTCCCATATTCCACGCGATGAACCGGATTTTAAAACACCTTCTTTGATCATGAAAGCCCTTTCCCTTGTGACATTCAGAATCCATGTGTCAACCCCATTCTTTTTGATGAGATCATTTTTTTTAAACCGACCCTCCAGGCTTCGACTGATACCCTCAATGACCGCTTTTCTCTGACCCTTTCCGCCCAGTTCACGAATGGCTTTTCGAATTTCTTTCTGTAATATTTTAGGAGATGTTTCATGGACATATCGGGTTTTTAATCTTCTTTTTTTTCCTGAAGCACCACTTTTTGATAATTGCACCCTAAGATTGTCCAGAACTTCAGCAAGACGAACTTCCAGGCCTTCCAACATTTTAATGATTTTTTCCTGATCATGGATGTCCAATGAAAGGTTACTCTTTAGCTGTTTCAGTTCAGTCGGGGCATCAATTCCCTTCGCGTTCAATTTCTCGATGGCCCTGGTTACCTCAGCAAGTTTCACGGAGTTCGATTCATAGGCTGTCATATCTATCTTGGTACACACATTTTTAATTACTGCATCAACGATATCAACAGACTTATCAGGATTAGCCTCATACTTTTTCAAAAAAGAAACCATATCAGCCCTTTGGATGTTCAAGTAAAATATTTTTCAAAACCCCATATATGCCGGTCCGTCTGTCTTTGAATTCATATTCCCTAACGGTTGCCAGCAATTTCAATACCTTTTCCACGCTCACCCCGTGCCGGGTGCAGAGTTCTTCAAGCAATTGCTTATCCTGATCTGATAAATGGGTCATTACTGTCCTTCCTCCAATAAACTGCGCTCCCGTTTCAATTCTTCCTGAAGTTCTGCCTCACTGGGCAGATAGGTCAAATATTTTGCTGCAAACAATTGTTTGCTCTCGTTTAAGACCGAGTACCGGGCAACGGCTTCATTTTTTTCAGAACAGAGAACCAGCCCGATGGTGGGGTTGTCGCCCTCAACCTTATAATGGGCTTCAAACATCCGGACATATCCGTCCATCTGCCCGATGTCCTGATATGTAAGTTTTCCGATTTTCAAATCAATCAAAAGAAAACATTTGAGATGAAAATTGTAAAACACCAGATCGATATAAAAATCCTCATTGTCAAACCGCATCCGTTTCTGGCGGGCTACGAATGAAAATCCCCTGCCCAGTTCCAACAGAAAATGTTGGAGGTTGCCTATAATGGATAATTCGAGCGTCGATTCATGGAGTCTGTCCACCTCTGGCAGATCCAGAAATTCCAAAACATAGGGATCCTTTAAAACATCCATAGGCGTAAGTTTTGCATGGTCCTGTTTTCTGGCATCCATCAGCATTCCCTTTTTATCTTTGCTTGCCAGAATCCGTTCGTAAAACAGGGAATGAATCTGCCGTTCCAGTTGGCGTCTGCTCCAGCCGCCCACCACAGATTCTTCTTCATAAAATTGTCTGGCTGCAGGATTTTCCACCCGCATCAGGGCGCGATAATGGGACCAGCTTAGATTGGGGTGGAATCCTTTACCGGCTTCCATCAATTCGTCACCCACCGGGCGACCTTTTGGGCCCTTCCCGAATTCGTCACCCAGTGGGCGACGAATGTTTGAAATCCGTTCCGGATAAGCCAAGTAAAAAGTCCTGAAGTATTTCAGGCTAGTAGTTGAAAATCCCTTCCCGTATCGTTTCAATAATTTTTCCGATAGATCCGCCAGGAGCTTTGCACCGTATGAAGACCTTTTCTCACCTGCTTGAAGCACTTCAAAAATTTCTTTTCCAATATGCCAGTAGGCGACAACGACCTCGCTGTTGACGGTTCTGACAATAGTATTTCGGGCCTGATCCAGAATGGCGGCAATGCGATCAAAAAGAATATTGGAGGTGATATTGTTTTCTGTCATCATGTTTTCTCCGCAGCTTGTTCGATAAGCTCCTCGACCTTTTGTTTGGCTTTTTCAAGAAGGTCTTTGGATTCTTTTTTTGCTTTTAAAGACTCCACAATTTTATAAGCAATTTCTTCTTCTTTCTTTTTCTGCAATCTTGGAATAATAATTTTCCCGACATCTATGGGCGATAGATGACCGTTCGTTGAACCAGTTATCCAACGACTACATTGTCTTTGTCCAATTGGGTTTTGCATAACAGTTAATAAATAATATGGATTAATATCATCGCAAACTTCAAGCTTTAAAAGGTCCCCACTAAATGCAAGCCTCTCATAACGGTTCACAATTCCAATTTTACCAATGGTGGCTCCTGTAATGGCAAGTAACAGGTCTTCCTTTTTTGCAATTTGAATACCGTTTAATAATGTGCAAAATGAATCTGATAAAAGCTCAAGCCCATCTATATCTTTAATGCTCACATAGGGGAAAAGGCCTTTCAAGTGAGTGGTCATCTGTTTGCCTTTAACCATTGACTTTAAAAGAGTTCGTAAAGACTTACAATCAAAATTCCTTTTGAGATATTTTTCATAATTTACGCAATCAGGATTGTAGCATTGCGAGTCTATCCTGTGGCCATTTATAATTTCGCTATAACTTGTTTCATATCCAAATAATATTTTAAATCTCGGTTTGTCCAAGCCCAGTTCCTGTTCAAGGAGTTTTTGGGCCTGATTAGATAAGATTATTGAATGCTGTAAAATTTTTTCTGATTTCTTTAAGATGCCGGCGAGTTCTATTTCTATGCTTCCAACACGGGGAATAATTATTTTCTTTATATCCCTTAATTCCAATTTTCCTTGCCCAGAAGGCATCATATAACGAAGAATCTGTCCTTTTCCTGAACTGCTAATCAAATAACATAATAAATAATGTGAATCAATTTTTTGTTTGTTAATCGAAAGCCCTGCAACATTTTGGCTAAAGTTATAGCGTTTAAATTTTTTGGAAAGTATAGCAACATCTCCAATACCAGCCCCAATTTTTGTTAGCACAATATCGCCAGATAAAAGCTCCGTTTTAGAGAACTCGATCCTGTGATCTTCTTCAGAAATGTATGTTAAGTTATTATCAAAACCTATTGGATTTTTTATTTGAGAAGTCCTGATCAAAGGAATTCCAGACATTTTGTACCTCAATGGGCTTATATCAAATATGCCTTTTTTTACATAATTAACCAATTCCCCTAAACGATCACTGTGTTGAATTTTAGTTAATAATCTTTCAAGTGTTTTATATTCAGGTTTGAAAAATTCTGCATCGGCTCTCTGTTCCAATATGATTCTGCTACAAGATATTTCACTCCAGACCGCCATCACTCAGCCCTCCAGAACTCAAGACCATGTTTCCGGGCAAATCTCACAAAGGCTTCGGCCACACAGAGTTTATCTTCGGGCAGGGATTCGGCATCTGCCAGACCCTCCGGTTTCAGGGCGTAGTTGACCAAATCCTGGTCAATGACGAACTGGCCGGATTCATCCTCCAGGAGATTGCCATTTTCATCCACCCGGTATTCATAATCCCCTGAATTGTTTTTCCCGCCACGTTCGCTGACCGCCATAAAAATGGGATAATCCATTTGTCTTGCCACTTCCGCGTCAATCCAACGCTCCTTTAAAGCACCGATCATATCTTCATCTTCGAGAATCAGTGACAGTTTTCCTTTAAAGGAGAGCAGTTTTTTTTCATATTCTGCCTGGGCCAAATCTGTTTCAAGGGAATTGATCAGGGCAGATGTTTTCTTTCTGAGCTCTTTCTGGCTTTCCTTTAAGGATCTCGTTTCCGATTTCAAGCGATCTTTTATGGGTTTGAGCTGCTTGTTCAAGACAGCCATTGTATCTTCCCAGGAACTGGATATCAGCTTTATTTCCTGATCGGCTTTTTCGCTGAAGGCTTCCAGATCACTGTCAAAATTCATCTGCCGGGTTTTGGCTGTCAGAATTTCCCTGCGAAGATTTTCAATCTTTTCATTGGCCTGGTCAATCTGGTCTTCAAGGGTGGGAGAGCCATACGCTGCAATACCGAAATCTGCCGAATCTTCGTCTTCACCGGATGAACTCATATCCGGTTCCGGGCCTGAAAAATTTTCCATGATGAGTTCCATGATTGTTTCAGGAATTTCCTGTTCCGGGATATCGGTCAGATAGGTATTATTCCGGAGCAGTTCTGTGATCTGCCCACTGTAATCAGGGCATGATGCAGCCACATCATTTTTAATTTTTTCAATATTGGCCAACTGGACTTCAGTATATTTCTGAACAAAAAGAACCGATGTTTTAGTCCCGGTGTGGGGCTTGAAGGTGTTGGGATGAAGACCAACTACCGCCAGAAGCCTTGCTTTCCGCAATATCCATTCCCGGATAAAGGCAAGGGAAGAATTATTAAATTTGCCCTGGGGCAAAACAATGGCAGCCCGTCCACCGGGTTTCAGAAATTTTATGATCCGCTCGATGAACAGGACATCCCGTTCCTCTTTGGCAGCCTTATTTTTTGCCCGCTTCAGGGCAGGTTTGGCAAGATCATAATGGGCCAGCATTTTCTTGTCTTTCATTTCACCGGCAAAGGGAGGATTGGCTAGGATAACGTCAAATTCCAGTTGATCAAAATATTTCCAGGACAGGTTCTCGTCTCTGAAAACATTCCCTTCATCTTCCCTGGCAATGCGATTGCTCAGTAGCTTTGCCTTGACCAGTTCCTGCATCAGGGTCTGGCCGGACATGGTTTCATGCCAGGTTTTGGGGTCCAGACTGGAAACATCCGGGCCGAAAATATTGGTGTGGCCGTCACCGGCAATCAGCATCAGCGCCCGCGAGGTTTTGGCGGCCCGTTCCTCAAAATCAATCCCCCACAGGAATTTGGATGCATATTTGTGCATCCTCAGCTCACGCGTTGCATTGTCGGCCGCCGGATAGCAAAATTCCATGGCATGGAGAAGGAACCCGGCCGACCCGCAGGCAGGATCCATGACAAATTCCGTTCTTTTCGGATTCAACATACGGACGCACATTTCCACCACATGTCGGGGAGTGAAAAACTGACCTTTCTTCTTTTTGGCTTCTGTGGGTAGCAGATACTCAAAGGCATCATCCATGATTCTCAGGTTTGAACCCATGAGCCGGATGCCCTCAATGGGGCCGATACAGATTTGCAGGTGCCGCTTTGTCAGTTCAATATTCTCGCCTTCGCGAAAAATACCGGGCCATTCTTTGCACGCCTTTTGAAAGAGATTGTTGATACGGTCATAAGTGATTTCCGGGTCCAGTGCTTTGCTGAATTCAACGACTTTGTCTTTCCGCTTTTCGTCAGCTTCTTTTTCATCCCAGATCTTGGCAAATATCAGTTTGAAAATTTCATTGAATTCATCTTTCCCGCTGTCAGCCAGGACAAGTTCTTCAATATCCTGAATGATTTTTTTAAAATTAAAATTTCGTTTTAAATGACCCAGCGTTTTTCTTGCTTCCAGAACATCTTTGGGCTCCTGGCCGCGTTTGGGCAGCTCATACAACGTATCTTCAAAGTCTTTGGGATAAGGGCGGTACAAAATAATGCGTTCACTGCCGTTGGACCAGAGACCCACTGGAGAACCTTCTGCATTCAGATAGCTTTTGAGCTGTTCAATCCCGTCTTTTCGCTTTGGTTTTTTGACTTCAATGATAATTTTCGGAGTTTGTTTTAAACTGTCCGTATAAACAACAATGTCTGCTGCTTTGGTTCCTTCTTTTGAACCGAAATAGACACTTTTTTCCAGTTCTATTTCATCGGTCCGATATCCATAAGTATGGATCAACTTATAAACCCAGAGCTGACGGACAATCTCTTCAGGCGATGATTTTCCGTTTTCGGCAAAGACCTGTATTTCCTCTTTGCTGGATGCAAAAGGAACAAAGCTTTTCATAAAATACTTTGTCTTCCCTGCTTCTCGCCCTGAGTCCATTATCTTTGGATATATTTCAATGAGTTCATGGACGGGTTTTCTGAACGTATCAAATTCACTGAGTTCGTATATTGTCTTTGGGTCTTTGAAAATCTTATCAATTATTTCCCGGGTATCCATTTTCAGCCTGTTTCCATTCGGGTTTAGTCCAAGTCGCAACGGGTATGATTTTTTTTCACCCGATCATATTATAAAATATACTGTTTTCAAACACTTATTTAGTAAAGAATGCAATATTGAGCAAGGTATTTATTCGGCCTTCTTTAATGAATCCGACAAAACCGTTTTAATGTTGACCGGCCCGGTACTATATTTGAATTATGGCAAAAAAGAGAATAGAGAAAAAGCCTTCATTGATGGGGGTTAATATCCCATATTTTATTAAACTGGAAAAAAAAATAGAGGAGGCTATTACAGAAAAATTAAGGCCCTGATTTCTCAGGGCCTTAATCTGTTTCGATTTTAGAGGGGTTGAGTAATTTTTTACCCTTTTCCCCGGCAGTCAGGACATTCAATATCCGGCTCGCACCGGCAATCATCAAATTTATCTTCCCCGTCTGTGTCACGCCATTCAGCATTGCATTCACAATGCCCGACAATTATTTTCTTCCCTTTGCATGTGGGACAGACCTTTTGAGATTTCATTGTTTGAAATCCTTATTGATGGGTTATTGGTATTCATGAGCCAGGTGTTTGATATTATCTTTCAGTTGGTATATCTGCCATCCAAGTCCGATGCATTGGCGGTTCTCCATGCAGGCATCTGCATCTTCAGGCTCTAAAAATGTTTTCAATTCCCGGCTGTCTTTTTTTAACAGGACAGACCATGCTTTGTTCTTTTTATCAAAATCCACCTGGATATCAATGCCGCATTGGCCGACATCCGGATAAATGGATCGTATTTTGTCGCATATTTGATTTTTCTGGTACATAGAACCTCCTTCAGTTCAAAAGAGAAAATCCTGCATTTTCCCAGGCACCCACTCCGCCACCAAGTATTTTTGCATTTTCAAATCCAAGGTCTTTATAATGTGCTGCCATACCTGCAGCACTGCCATCTGACGGTCAGGCGCAATAGAAAAAAATTTCCTGATCTTTTTTAAGTTCATTGGTTTTTGATTTAAACTCCTTCAGGGAGATAGCACCTGCCAAATGGAATTTTTTAAATTTATCATCATCGTCATACGCACATACAAGCAGTGCGGATTCTTTCAATACTTTTTTCCTGACCTCAGGAGCTGGACTACGTTCGGCTTCCATAATTTTCACCTCATCCAAAATATCCACGGCCATATCGCCCCCGCCTCCTTTATTATTTCAATAACCTGCCGGAGGCGGCTATATTTCAGAGTATAAGGCCGATAATCCCAAGATCAAGTTTCAGCAGACAGAATCGACCATGGATATGATCCCGGATTCCATTTCATCAGCGAGATTTTTCAAGGATTCAGATGAAATATCGTAAGGTCTTTGCCGGGGATTACACCCCTCTTTCCTGGGCCATCTTCATATATTGTTCAACCGTATTGGCAGGAATAGTATATTTTCCGGATTCTTCCTTTTCCACGAGCGTTATTGCATCAGACTCGCACCTTGTGATGCAGAGACCGCAGCCGATACATCTTGCCAGGTTAACCTTTGCTGACCTGTCTCCCACTTTTATGGCACCCATCTGGCAGATGTCTTCACAATTACCGCAGTTGGTGCACTCATCCTCGGCAACAGCGACATAATAATGGGTGCATGCAATTTTAGCCGGCTCATCCATTTTATTGAGATTTTTCAATACCATGCAGCAGCACCCGCAGCACATGCAGATCACAAAAGGTTTTTGAGAATTTGACGGTTGGAGAACAAGACCGGCCTCAATGCCTTTATTCAGAATCTCCAGAGCTTCTTCCTGTGAAATAGAGCGTCCAATACCGTTTTCTTCATAAAAAACTGCATTGGTTCCCAGCATCAGGCATGTTTCCAAGGGCTTGTCACACCCGTGACCGACCATACCCTGTTCTTTTCTGCATATACACGGCACAACCACAATTTTTGACTGTTGTTTTATAATACTTTCCGCCTTTTGATAGGGCATAATGTTCATTTCAACGGGTATGCTTTTTGATACGGGAATTACCCTGTGTTGATGAGTATTTTGTTTTGCCCAGGTTTTCTCCCATATCTGCGGGATATATTCATTAACATCTTGAACCAGTCTTTCATCAAGGCTGTCAACATGATATTCCCATATACCCATAATAAAATTGGCTGCCATGTATCTATTCTGTTTTTTACCTGAACGGCCGATGAGTCCTTTTTTAGACATGCTGTAAAAAAGACTTTCAGTATCGGATTCATTTTTTCCAAGTTTCTTTGCAATAACATCCGCAGGTTCGGGGAACAGGCTAAGGGCTGTTGCGGCTTCTGCTTCTTCAGGTGTAAACAACCGTTTTAATATCCTGATCTCAACCCCTGAATCCGTGGCCGGATAACTCGCCGGAAGGTTGTCAAGGTGTTTTGCCAGTTTTTCATATACATCAGTCATGTTGTCCTCCTTGGTAATCTCAAGCGTTTTCTTTCAAACAGACAATTTTTGCAATCGCCGTGTGAAGGCCGTACCGATCATAATAAGCGATTCAGGATCAAGATAGTCCTCGGCCTGTTTTTGAAACAACACAGAGCATGCAGACAGAGCAACAGGTATTTGGAAAGTATAACGCAAACCATGTAATTGGGCCGTTTACCGGACTCATCTGCAATCCCTGTATCGGAAACGATATACTCCTTATCTAAAAAGGGAATAACGGCATCCCGGCCCCTTAATTCTATCCCAAGCCTGTCTTTTATGGATGAAAAATCAAGTTCGGCAATTTGACGGCAATACTCTTTATAATGAGTTTCAAAAATAGTGGCTTCCATCTTTTTAACCTTCCTTTTTTTGTCTTTGTTATTTAACCATGCTTCATGGAAATCTTTTCAAACATCACAATGATACCGGCGGCAATCCCGTAGACAATATCAATATCCGCATTCATGTCGGCCGATGAATCAAAAAATAAATGAAGATCCGATGCCATGGGTTCCTCGGCTTTCCAGTAGCAGATCAGCAAGGGCAGTTTCGGCAGCGGATAAAGAACCAGGGAGATATCGGATTCATAATGATTTTCCACTTTTTTCCCGTTAAAAAGGGTCATGAGATCTTCAAAAAGCCGGGTATAGGTATCGGCAATTTTTTTAAGGGATTTTTCCGAACGTTGGACAAACAGAGCATTTCTTTCCCGTCCGCCCTGAAGTTCTCTCATGGGCACCCATTTTCCGGTCATGGGCACCCCCTTGCAACGCAGCACATAGCCCAGGACCGGGGCCGCGATCCAGGGATTGATATGGATATCCGCATGCATATTGCCCTTCTGATCAATGGAAAAGGGCTTGCCGAAAATCCTCAAGGTCAGCCGACCTTCAGAAAATGTTCCTCCCACTCTTTCCGCTGCTTGTTCAAGGTCCAGGTCTTTTATCTTTTCCTTTACTTCCGAGAGAAGGGATTCCCGGTATTCTTCACTGGTCTGTTTTTTCTTCTGCCTGCTCTGATATTGTTCTATAATCTCATGGGACAGGGTCGGGCATTCGTTCAGATGTCTTCCCCCTAAAAAAACCTTGGATGCAAAGGCAAGGCAGGTCTGTTCATTGCATTTTCTGCAATTGGATTTGTCAAGAAGCTTGAACACTTCCATGGCATTGGCAAATTCGGTCATTACACGCTCCTGATGCTGGTATTATGATTTCTTTTTCAAATCTTATGTATCAGTTGATGCATTATTTTCCATCACCCATCCGGGGGGTTTTAATTATTTTTCTTGTATTTTTTTGTCTAATGAATAATGAAAACCCTATGACAATAATGTAAAGGTGGTCGATGCCTATAAAAAACTATTCTGAATTTGTATGTTTTCTGCCTCGGTTCATGAACCCATTACCGGATATCGAAAATCCCGGGTCAAAGATCTGGTCTGCTTCCTTCAGGCTGGATCAGGATGTGAGTCACCTCTTTCCATATATCAACGCAACATTGGACGAAGCTTTGTATTATGAGAAACCAATACATATCAGGTTTTTATTTAATGGGTATCGCTGTTTTCTGTATCCTGACCTGGTTGCCGCACATTTTTTTGAAACCAAGACGGCGGCAAAGGATTTTATCGCCGGTTTAATCGATTTCCTGAACGATATGGAGGGTCAAAAGAAAAATATCAGGCCTAATTACGATCAGATAAAACACATCCCCATAATCGATATATTGAAAATCCTCCCAAAAACAAATTGCCGGAAGTGCGGATATTTAACCTGCATGGCATTTGCAGCTGCCATCATGAAGGGGAAGGCGGGAACAGACGAATGCCCCGGCCTGGCTTTGCCTGTCAGCGAGAATGCCGTCTATCCTGTTTTTGACGACACGGGTAACCTTGTCCATTCAGTTTCTTTACAGATCAACACTTCCCGGTTGAGAAATCAAATCCAGGAGCAACATGAGCGGATCTGTATGTTGGAAGCATCCCTCAAGACGGGCAAGCAAAATGAAAAGAACATGGATTCTTCCCGCCCATCGGAAAAAGCCGATTTTGGTCTGACAAACAGAGAAATTGAAGTGCTTAAGCTGATTGCAGAAGGCTATACCAATAATGAAATATCAGGCATTATATTTATCAGCCCCCATACCGTTAAGAGTCATATGATCAATATTTTTAATAAATTAGGCGTAAACGATAGAACCCAGGCTGCGGTGTTGGCCACGCAAAAAAACATAATATAGGTCGTTAAACTTTCCCCTCACGTTTACCATAGCCCGTGTATGATATTTTCCGGTGCGCCTATGCCGGGCGAATAGCAACAAAGAAAAATTGACGTTTACAGCGCTTTTAAAAGCTGCTATTTAATGAGCTGTTAAATGAGCCATAAAATATCCATGGAAAGGAGAATCATGATCGCTAAATTTTCTGAAGACATTATTCCCGTAACGGATCTGAAAATCAATCCCGCTAAAATCATCAAACAAGTGCAGGAATTTCACAGACCCGTTATCCTGACCAGCAGGGGCCGGGGGGTTGCAGTGATGCAGGCGCTTCGTGACTATGAATCAGGGGCTGAAGAACGTGCTTTTATGAGAGCTGTGGTTAAAGGCATCGTCGATCTGGAAGAAGGCAGGGAATTGAGCCTGGAAGAAGCCAAAAAACGCTTGAATATAGGATAAGATCATGTCCCGGTTAAAGATTACCCTGGCCCATTCCGCCCTTTCCGATCTTGAAGATGTGATTGAATTTTATAAAGAACAAAAAATACCCCAAGTCGGAGAACGGCTGGTTGCAGAAATATTTAAAGAGATAGAACTCCTTTCAGAACAACCGGATATGGGCCGTCCGGTTCCCGAGTTCAACCTGAAATATCTGAGAGAGCTCATAAGACCTCCTTTCAGAATTGTTTACCGCCGGGATCAGGATAGAATTCGTATTGCCCGGGTCTGGCGGAGTGAAAGGCTGTTGCTCCTGCCTGAATGAATCCGATATTTGATTTGTCTGCCCATTTTCTTTGACCGGTTCCGGGGTTTACAAAACAGGCCCGGGGCCTTATACTATCGGGACAAAAATCAACCCGAAAGATAGGGAGACCCCCATTGAAACAGATCATTGTGCTTGCCACCCGGAACAAGGGGAAAACAAGAGAATTTGCTGAATTATTAAACCACCCGGCCATTGAGATCCTGAACCTGGATGATTTCGGCCCCATCCCTGAGGTCATTGAGGATGGCGAAACCTTTGACGACAATGCCTACAAAAAAGCTTCCTTTACCGCCAGAATCCTGGGATACCCGGCTCTGGCCGATGATTCCGGTCTTTGTGTGGATGTCCTGAACGGAGCGCCGGGAGTGATTTCCGCCCGGTATGCCGGAGAAAATGCCTCGGATGCACAGAATGTGAAAAAAATGCTGGATGCGGTCAAAGGGGAAAAAGACCGGAATGCCGCGTTTAAATGCGTGATTTCCATTGCTGTTCCGACCGGGGCTGCCCTGACCTATGAAGGGGAATGCAAAGGCATTATCATTGATGAACCTGCCGGGGACAACGGGTTTGGCTACGACCCTGTGTTCTTTTATCCGGCGCTCAATAAAACCTTTGCCCAGTTGACCATTGAAGAAAAAGGCCGGGTCAGCCACCGGGGAAAGGCGCTTCAGGAAATGGCAAAGGAAATGGACAAGATCATTAAATGGATCCAATTCAATACATCGGGAGTTGAACGAATGGGATGCCAGGGGGGAAAATCATGAGTCCTGAAAATTTCAAACAACTTGTACTGGACAACAGGTCCTGCCGGAGGTTTGACAATAGCCACAAGATTGATACCGATACCCTTCAAGACCTTGTGGAACTCGCCCGGAACTGCGCCTCGGCTGCCAATAAGCAGCCCTTGAAATTCATCATCTGCCGGGATGAGCAAAAGAACGAAGAGATCTTCTCCTGTCTTGGGTGGGCCGCCTATCTCACAGACTGGCCCGGCCCGGAAAAAGCGGAGCAGCCGTCGGCCTATATCGTGATCATGGGCGATCACACCATTTCCGATAATTTCTGGTGCGATCACGGCATTGCCGCCCAGACCATTCTTCTGGGTGCAAGAGCCATGGGGCTTGGCGGGTGCATGTTCGGGGCCATTAATATCAAAAAGCTGAAAAATCACCTTTCCATTGCCGATCACCTGGAAGTAAAACTCGTGGTGGCCCTTGGAAAACCGGTGGAAGAGATCCGGATTGATGAGGTCGGGGAAGATGGGGATATCAAATACTGGCGGGACGAGAACCAGGTCCACCATGTCCCGAAACGAAAACTTGCCGATCTGATCACGGGTTCCTTTTAATACAACAGGTGATGACAAAAAAACGATTAAAAATACTTCTGATCAATCCTTCCTGTATTGACAAGCGGATTTCCGGAGAAGATGCCCGAATCGTGCCCATCGGCCTTTTTTATATGGGTGCCCTTCTCATGGAAAACGGGTTTGATACACAAATTCTCAACCTTGCAGATACCTCAGAAGAGCCCATCAGCGTTTTTACAAAAGCGATTACGGCCCGGATGCCCGATGTCATCGGTTTTTCCGTGACCAATCCCAACCGCTGGAATGCCATTGACTGTGCAAAGGCTGCCAAAAAGATCAACCCGGAAATCGTCATTGTGTTTGGCGGACCTGCCCCCACCTTTCTTTTTCACCACCTTTTTTCAGCCTGCCCTGAAATCGATTTCATTGTCAAAGGAGAAGGCGAGATCACTTTTCTGGAACTTTTGAACGAGCTTGAAACCGGCAGACAGGGGATTCTTACAGAAATCAGAGGGCTTGTGCTGCAAAACAATGGCACCGTTGTCGAGACTCTTTCAAGAGCGCAGATTGAAAACCTTGATACCCTTATCCACCCGTCAAAATATTTTACCTTTCAGCATCTTGCCATGTCCCGTGGCTGCCCTGGATCCTGCACCTTTTGCGGGTCTCCGAAATTCTGGGGAAACCGGAAGGTGAGGTTTCATTCGGCAGAATGGCTCTGCCATGAAGTCGAAGCCCTTGCAAAAAAGAGGGTCAGACATTTTTATATTTCCGATGACACCTTTACCATGGATAAGCAGAGGGTCCTGGAATTCTGCCGCCTGATCACGGAAAAAAACCTGAACATAACCTGGAATGCCATTTCAAGGGTGAATTATGTGGATGGGGACATCCTTTTAGCCATGCGAAAGGCTGGCTGCATCCAGATCAGCTACGGGGTTGAGTCAGGATCTGAAAAAATCCGGAAAGCCCTTGGCAAACCCATTGACAGGAAAAAAATCATCTCTGCTTTTTCTTTGACCAGGGCCCACGGCATTCTTCCCCGTGCCTATTTTATCTACGGCTCCCCAGGGGAAACCAAAGACACCATCCAAGAAAGCATTGATCTGATCCGAATCATCCAGCCCTTGAGCGCGATTTTCTATATGCTGGTCATCTTTCCCGGTACCTTTCTATATCAATCGGCAAAGGAAAAACAGCTTGTCTCCGACGATTTCTGGCATGAGAGAATTGAAGACCTGCCCTGGTTTGAAATAGATGACAACCTTGATTTTACAAAGGTCAAAGCCTTTGGAGACACATTAAGAACTGCCTTTTACAATAACCTGGACGAGTTTTCACAGAACCTTGATCTTCTGGACAAAAAAGAATTATACTCCTTGCATGGGGATTTTTTGTCCCGGCTTGCCATGACCTTTTCCCATGGTGAATATGCTGCCGACTCGCGGGTCAAAAACCAGGACGACACCGCAGCCCGAATTTTTGAACAGGCTCTTTCCTATGCCCCGGATGCGAGAGCTTTTCTCGGGCTTGCCATGCAAAAGCAGAAAGCCAGGGCCTTTGATGGGGCCATGGTCATCCTTGAAAAGGGAATGGCCCATTTCCCAGACCATAGGGACCTGAATCTCTGCATGGGGATCTGCCTCATGAACAAAGGCCGGTTCAAAGCAGCGCTTACATTATTTGAACCATTCCAAGAATACCCGGAAACCCGGCATTATATTCAAATCTGCCAAAAGAACAGCTAAGGACACATTATGGACCAAAACACGGACTATCAACTGGCCAATCTTCAGAAAAGAGAATTAAAACTTCGGGCCCAGCGTCACGACATCCTCACCAGCGACCCTGAAAAAGCCCTGGACATGATCCTGGAAGCACCTTCACCCGCCACCCTGATCCAGTCCTTCCCGGACCAGGACCTGTATTATCTCATGCACAAGATCGGACCCTATGATTTTATCCCGATCCTGTCCATGGCCCGCTCAGACCAGTGGGAATATATCCTGGATGTGGAAGTCTGGGACAATGACCGGATGAACACCGCCATCATGACCAAAACCCTTGATGTCCTGTTCCAGGCTGCTCCTGAAAGGCTTCTGCGATGGGTGATCAAGGAAAAACCGGATTTTTTCGAATTTTATCTTTTCAAAAACATGACGATTGCCATCCGGGAACATGATGAGTTTCCTCCGGAAGATTATGATGATTATATCACCGTGGATGACAAATTCTATTTTCGGTTCCCGGACAAACCTGAACTCATGGATGAAGCTGAAGACTTCCTTCCTGAAAACAGTGAAGAAGCAAGTGAACTGATTGAAAAGATGCTCAAAAAACTGGCAGAAATGGATTTGTCCGTATTCCATGGACTTCTTTTGGAAACCTGTGCCCTTTTGACGGCTGAAACCGAAGAAGAACAGTTCCGCCTTAAAAACCTGAGACTTGCTGAAAAAGGCTTTCTGCCCCCCCATGAAGCCATCGGTATTTATCAGCCTGCAAAATTGTCCGCCCTTCGAAAGCGCCCGGAAAACCCGTCCTTTAAAAACGAATCCTTTGATCCGGACATTCCTTCACCACCCCAGTATTTTGCCGCGTTTATCGAAGGGGAAGACCTGTTTGTAGCCGCCTTGAAACTCATGGGACCGGAATTTTCCCTTCAACTGGAATCGGAATTTGCCGCCCTGATCAATAAAATCATTTCTGCCGACCGGATCAGGCTCCGGGAAAAGGAAGACCTTGAAAAAGCAGTATTAAAAGCCTGTGATTATATCAATCTCGGGCTTGAAGTGATCCTCAAGGGAAGGCTGAAACCGGAATTTGCAAAGGATGCCATCCAGGAATATTTTCTTGAAGACATTTTCAGAACCGGTTCCAGGGCCGGCATTATTCTGAAAACAAAGGCCGTCAACTGGTATAACCAAAGCTTTCTCAAAGAAAAAAGACTTCCCTTGAGTTTCCTTGGAGAAACCTATCTCGGAGTTGTGGGCGGCCTCTTTCTGGACCGGCCCCTGTACCATGACAATTATGCAGCAGGGGCCTTGTACAGAAATTTCAAATCCATCCCGGATATCACTCGGACCAGCCGTCTCCTGGATCAGGTCATTTCCCTGGACACGGTTCTGGGAAAATTTTCCGTGGATGTCTCTTCCTTTAAAGAAGGCATCCTCACTTATAAAACCCTGATCCTGACCCTGTGGGCCAAAAGCCGCCTGAAACTCCCGTCGGACCTCAGACCCATGGACACCCGGTCTTTTAAAAAATTTTTTGCCGCCCTTTTTTCCACGCCGAATTCGGAAAAACCCGGCCGGATTCAACTAAATGACCTGCTGATCTGGATCACCGAGGCAACAGAGATGGATGAGGCAGAGATGGGAAAAGAATTCCATGAGATTTTAAGCGATCTGATCAAAGAGCTTGAAGCCGAATACAGCGGGGTTGATCCCGACACTATTGACCCGAGGTTCATCCCCCATTTTCTCTTGAAAAAAAAGAGAAAAGATGGTTAGATTTTATGTGGAAGAGTTAACAGCCGGCCTAAAACTGATAATTTCAAGGAGATACCATGCAACCCGCAATGGATGAAGATAGACTCAAACAAATCTTTAAAGAAGCCCTTACAGAGATGCTGGAAGAAAAACAAAATCTTTTCCACGATATCGTCATGGATGCCTTGGAAGACATCGCCTTGAGCCGTGCAATCCAGGAAGGCCATGGCTCAGGCAAAGCAACCCGACAGGAAGTTTTTGACATACTGGAAGGCCGGGCGTGAACCTCGATTTTTATAAGAGTTTTACCAAAGATTTAAAAAAGCGTAAAACCGACAAGCCATTGATGGAACGGGTCCGACAGGTCATACAGGAAATTGAAGAAGCCCAAAACATTCACAGCATCCGGAACCTTAAAAAGCTAAAGGCCCAGGGCAACCACTACCGCATCAGAATTGGTGATTTTCGCTTGGGCCTTGTTGTAGAAGATGATACCGTCTCTTTTGTCAGGTGCCTGCACAGGAGTGAGGTTTATCGGTTTTTTCCATAATAAACCGTCTTCCCAAAAGATCTGTTTTTGTAGTTTTTTTGTTGCCGTCCTGGAGACAAATGACAAATCAAATTGGTGGAGGAGACTTATATTGAAACACATGAAAAAGCCCCATACTAAAGTCATCCTTCTTTTTGAAGGTCCGGCTGAAAAACAGGAATAATCTACTGTGCCATCAGAACGATCTTCTGGGTGATGTCCAGGGGATCAAGACTTTCGTCGGACAGGCCTGCTTCATCCACGGCCCTGGGCATCCCGTACACGACACAGGTTTCAGCGGTCTGGGAAATACAGATGCAGTTTTTGGATTTCATTGCAGCCACGCCTTTTTTGCCGTCCTCGCCCATGCCGGTGAGGATAACGGCAAGTATCCGGCCTTTGTAGGACTCGGCAACAGATTCAAACAGAACATCGGCAGAAGGTCTGACGCTGTTCACAGGAGGGCTGCTGTTCAAAAGGATCGTGCGCCTTCCCAGATCATCGGGTTTTGATACGGTCATATGCTGCCCGCCGGGAGCAATATAAACTTTTCCGGGCAGGATCTCATCTCCCTGGCCGGCTTCGGCAATATCCAGTTCTGATTTCCGGTTCAGGCTTTTGGCAAAATATCCGGTCATGGTTGCCGGAATATGCTGAACAAGAAGGACAGGGGCCTTAAGGGTGCCGGGCAACAGGGAAAAGATCCGGCTCAGGATTTCAGGTCCGCCGGTTGAGGAGGCGATGACGACAATCTGTGTTTTCTCTGGAGAAAAAACTGTTTTTTTAACCAAAGGGTCCGGAGTTTTTCCAGGCATGAAAAATCGGTTATTGTAGCCATGGGCCGGAGGTTTGTTTGAAAATCTTTTGCGGCTCCGTAAAAGCCCTGTAATGGTCAGAAGATGAAGCCTAAATTCATTATACTGCCGGGACTTACTCTTCAAAGGTTTTTCAATGCATTCATAAACCCCCATTTCAAGGGCATTGATCAGGATATCCGAATCATGGTGATCCGGATGATACATGATGATGATATTCAGATCCGAATCTATTTTTTTAATGGCATCAACGGTTTCTATTCCCCCGAGGCCGGATGTCGGGTCCATGAGGATGAGATCCGGGCCGGCACTGTGGATCTTGGCCATGAGCATGTCCCTGGACCGGGCGATCCCAAGGATATGGATGCCGTCGATTAAAGCGCACACCTCTTTTAAAAGGGCTGCCGAAACCTGATCTTCATCGGCAATGAGTATATTCAGCATATCAACCATTCAGGCCTGCTTTTTATAAAATTCCCGCCTGCTTTAATTTAAGCTCCACCGTATGGGCATCAAAGGGTTTGATAATATAGGCCTGGATACCGAGGCGCATGGTTTCCAGGATAATCTGTCTGGCTGTAACGGTTGTGGCCATGATAAAAGGCGTCTTCCCGACTTCCGGGCTGGTTCTGACGGCTCTCAGGAGTTCAAGTCCGGTCATCCCCGGCATTTCCATATCCGATACAATGAGCTCAAACATATGTTCCCGTCCCTTTTCCGCCTCATCATTGATTTTGTACCAGGCATCTTCACCGTCAACGGCTTCCGTGATATCGGAAAGCCCCAGATGAACCAGTATGATTTTCATTGTAGCCCTGATGGAGGCCTTATCATCAACTATGAGGATTTTCACGCGAGGCGCCGGCTCCTTTTGTCATCATCAGTTTTTCTTCAATCATCTCTGCAAATTTATCAGGGTCCAGCACCTGCACCATCCGACCGTCCATGAACAATTTTCCCAGGACCGGCTCAGGGCAGGTGTCGTCCCTGTCTATGAGTTGGTCCGTCTCAATGGTATCAATGATAGCAGATGCAATAATTCCCACTCTGGAAGAAATATGTTTTGGGAAAACAGCGAAAATCTCATCGGTCGTTAGCTCAAATTCATTGACAGGCAGAAATTCATCCATTGAAAACAGCAAAACCGCATGGCCCTTATATTCCACATATTTCAAATGGCCGGTATAATGAATATCCCCAGGGTTTAAGGATTCAAGCCGGGAAATGTTTTTCAGTTCCAGGGCAAAATATTCGTTTTTGCCGCTGCAAAAGATAATCAGATTTCTTTTCTCCCCTTTGGCCTTTGCCTCTTTTTCCTTTGCCTCATTCCGTTTTTCTTCCGCAGTTTTGATGGAATCAAATTTCAGGGAGGAGAAAGCAGCAATCCCCTGGATGTCAAGAACCGTAATCACATCCCCATTCCCCAGCAGGGTGGTTCCGGCAAAACATTTCAAATGCCGGATATATTCGGATAAAGGCTCTACAACGACTTCCTCAATATCATAAAGCGCATCCACACAAAGGCCGAAAAGGTTTTCCCCCAGTTTCAGAACAATGACATAGGTCGTGTCCCAGTGATGCCTGCGTCGGTCTTTTTTCTGCATTCTTTTTTTGGAATCTTCGATGGCGTCCTGCCCGACAGCGTCCTGCCTCCGGTCTGCAAGGGCCTTTCTTTTCTCCTCTTCTTTTTCTCCTGTTCCAGTCGCCTCAATATAGGTTCTGATTCCTAAAAGAGTCCGAAGCCGGATGACGGGGAAAATGCGTCCCCTCAGCCTCAGGACTTCGGAACCGGCGATGTTTTCCATCTGGTTCTGGACCGTTCCCTTTTCAAGATAAAGAATTTCCTTGATACTCACCTGGGGAATGGCGAATTTAAATGCGCCGGTACTGACAATCAGGGAAGGAACAATGGCAAGGGTTAAGGGGATAATCAGATGGACCCTTGTTCCTTCTCCCTTGACCGTGTCAATCTCGATGCGACCCCTTAGGCTTTCAATATTGGTTTTTACGACATCCATGCCTACCCCTCGACCGGAGATGTCCGTAATCTCTTCAGAAGTGGTGAACCCAGGAAGGAAAATCAGGGCGATCTTCTCCTTCTGTGTCATCTTGTCAACCTGGTCTTCGGTCACAAGACCCTTTTCAAAGGCTTTGGACAGGATAAGCTGGGGATCGATGCCCGCCCCGTCATCTGAAATGGTGATATGAACCTGCCCGCCCTGGTGGGAGGTTTTAATCCGGATGGTTCCTGTTTCGGGCTTGGATCTTCCCACGCGTTCTTTTGGAGATTCAATTCCATGGTCAATGCAGTTTCGGATGAGATGGGTCAAAGGGTTGGCAAGTTTTTCAAGAACGGTGCGATCCACTTCCACATCCCCGCCCTCAAGAATAAAATCCACTTTTTTAGAGATTCTTCGCGCAATATCCCTCACCACCCGTTTGTATTTTCCCATGAGATCAATGACAGGCTGCATTCTCATCTGCATGATGGCTTCCTGGATATCGGTCGTCACCATGTCGAGATTCTGCATGATTCCGGATGCAAGGCTGTTTTCCTTTGCATTTTCGGCCAGAAAAGGCCTCAATTGATTTCTGGCAAGAACCAGTTCGCCCGCCCGGTTCATCAGCCGTGAGATGAGATCCACATTAATCCGGAGGGTCTGAGCAGTTGAAGAAGCGGACAGAATGGATTCCGATGCTCCCTGGGCAGAGTCCTCATCAGGTTCGGCAGGAACGGGTTCCACAGGCTCTGGCGCCGGCTTATCCTTGGCAACCCGGGATGAAACCCCCTTCACAAGGGTTTCATAGTCGGCGAACTGCCGGTCCACCAGCGTCATCTGGGTTTTGCCGATCTCCAGCACCTGGGACAACAGCGGCAGGTCAAGAATGGTTGAAATCACACAGAAAAAGCCTTCCCTTTCCTCTTGCCCCCGGCTCTCTTCAAGGTCTGAAAATAAAATATCCCCAATGCTTTGGATATCATCGACAATGGCGTCTTCACCCTTGTTTCTCGCCCTTAAATCGGTCTCAAACCGGACATACACGGCATAAATAAATTTCTGACCGGCAAGGGCATGGTCAAGCCTTTTTTTATCCACCAAGAACTCATGCCCCTGAAAAATTGTGCTTGTGCCCAGGGGTTTCAGAACCTGGTATGCCTCGGCCGGAAGATAGTCTGAATCCTTGTGCACAGAGGGGAACTGTGTTGTACTTGCCAGGGATCCAAGAGCTTTTTTATCGGGATTCAGTATGTTCTGAAGGGCAATTTTTTCTTTTTCATAATCACAGGCCTCGCCTTTGCCTATTCTCTCCACCATGAGCTTCATTTTGTCGAATCCCGTGAGGAGTGCATCCGCAATGTCCGAGGTAATGACAAGAGTTTTCTCTCTGACCCGCATCAATACATTTTCCATGGCATGGCTCAGGCTGGAAAGTTCTTTAAAATTGATAAACCCGGCCCCGCCTTTAATGCTGTGAATGGAGCGAAACGCATGATTGATCAGGTCATCATCCGTACCGGCACCCTTTTTCTCCATGGCCAGGAGAGCAGGTTCAAGGCTTGCAAGATCATCTTTTATCTCTGCGATAAATTCCGATGACATTGCATCCAGGCAATCGTGCCCGTCATTGCTCATAGGTCTTCCTTTGAAGGCCGGGTTTCGGTCCGGACGCAGGACAGAATTTTCCCGGCATTTAACAGCATCATGACACCCTCCGGACGGTTGATGATCGTGTCTGTGTATTGTTGAATCCCAGGGTCGATATTGACCGGAATGGATTCAATTTTTTCCCTGCCGATACTGAACACATCCCCGATTTGATCCACGGCAAATCCGACGTTGGTATGTTTGAATACAATAATATGACTGCCGGAATTCCGCCCCGGTTTTTCCATCCCTAGAAGCACCCCGATATCAAGGAGAGTCAGAATCTGGCCCCGAAGGTTCATGAGCCCCATGACAAACCTGGGGGCACGGTGGACCTTTGTCACCCTTATGCAGGGGACGATTTCCCGAATATCCAGTATGTCTATCCCGATAAGATTACGGGCCAGCCTGAAGGTAATATACTGGAAATTATGATTATTCAGGGTTGGTTTCATCCTGTCTATATCTGTTTAACCCCGCTCATTATATCCTGAAGGTGGTTGTCAGTTGTTTGAGTTCCTTTGCAATCTGTGCAAGCCGATCCGTCTGTTCTTTCTGTGACATGGAACTTTCCAGAATTTCATTCACCGTCCTGGCAAGCCGTTCCGAATGTTCTGAAACCATCCTTGCCCTCTGGGAAGAAAGGGTCACATCCTTTGCAATTTCCCCCACGGCAACCACTGTCTGTAAAAGGTTTTCAGAAACAGCCGATTCAAGGCTATGGACCTGTTTCATGCTCTCTGCCACTGCTTCCGCCTTATCCGCCGCAAGGTTGATGTTCTTTGCAACAGAGTCTGCTGAATCTGCAGATTCGGCAATGTTTCTTGTCACTTCATTGGTGGTGGCTGTCTGCTCTTCAACAGAAGAGGCAATGGCCCCCATGATGGTATCCACCTCGTTGATCACCTTTGTAATGGCCTGAATCGCCTCTATGGCCTCTTCCGTGTTGTTCTGCATGCCCTGTATCTTTTTCCGGATATCCTGGGTGGCCCCGGCAGTCTGCTTTGCAAGCTCTTTCACTTCATTGGCCACCACGGCAAAGCCTTTTCCGGCTTCCCCGGCCCCTGCCGCCTCTATGGCTGCGTTGAGCGCCAGAAGGTTTGTTTTCCCGGCAATTCCCGTAATAAGGTCAATGATATCACCGATCTGGGATGCTGCATCACCCAGCTTTTTCACCACATCAAAGGTCCTTGTGGCTTCTTTGGAAGCACTGTTGGTAATGGCGGCACATCGGGCAGAGCTTTTGGTAATCTCACTCTGGCTGGCATACATCTGTTCCATGGCCGTTGCCACGGTATTGACCGCAAAGGACATCTGTTCCGCTGCAGCGGCAACGGACCCTATATTGGCGGACGCTTCCAGAAGGTTATGGTTTGAGGATTTGATCTCGGCCGATACGGTTTCCGAATTTCTATTGACGTCATTGATCTGGTAGCTTACCTCTTCAGCCGCAGATGCAATGCTGGTGATATGATTTGAAATTTCCGCAGCAGCCGAGGATGCTTCACCCGCCATTCTGCTTCCCTGGCCGGCACTGATATCAATCCGGTTTGAAATCTCGCGGGCCTCTTGGGAAAATGCAGCCACTGAATCGCTTGTATCCCTTATCTTATCCATGGTGACATTCAGCTTTGAAGCCATCCTGGAAAAAATCATCCAGATGAGAAAAACCACACTGATCACACCGAAAACACCGACCAGGATACTTAAGTTCCGAGCCTTTTCCATGGATTTCAAACTATCGGAATTGTCCACCAGGACGGCAATGCCGCCGATAATCGACCGTGAACTTCCGTGGCAATGATGGCAGGCCTTCTCGTTCCGGCTCGGCATGAGGGACCCGTAGTATAATTTATCGCTGACTTTTTTCTTGATCAGAGCTCCGCCCGTGCCTGTTTTCAACATGGCCCGGTTCTGCTCGATATTCGCCTCATCCCCCAGAAAATCATTAAACGAGGTTCCGATAAATTTAGGCTCTGTTGAGAAACTGATCTTTGCCTGATAGTCATAGACAAAAACATCAATTTCCGGCAGGACTTCATGAAGCTTTTTAAACTGCTCCCTGACAATATCGTTGTCGCCAATGGAGAGCGCATTGGTCATGCCCCCCACAATTGAAGCGGAAATTTCATTGCAGCGGCTTTCCATGTTTTTTTCATTCATGTTTCTCTGATAAGAATATTCAATAAAGATCACTGCGACAAGAATGAACAGCACAACCATTGAAATCATACCGGCCGACTGAATCCAACGGTGCTTGCCAACGTAACCGGACAGGCCCATATATCCCCCTTAAAAGATTGTAAAACCAAGGTGATTGATGTATAAATCCCGGTATGATGTTACCGCCGATTCAAAATGAACTGTGTATCAACACCCTGTCTCCAAAACCGGGAATCACGATATGGTATTCCCGGATACCGGATATTATTGATTTAATTTTATGTAACGGTAACTATCATAATTTCAGGCCCATGGTAAATGAAATATTTCAAAAAGATAATTTTATTCGACCCTTTCTCAGTGAAGCGGAACTTCATAGCGTCAATGGCTTCAAAGCCCTGAAAAAACAGATGGAATGGATCTGTGGTCGATACCTCGTAAAACAGATGGTGGCCCATTTTTTTCTAAAGGATACCCCCCTTGACCAAATCACCCTTTCCTATCTGGATGAAGGGGCACCCTTTGTGTCAAGCCGACCCCGGATTCCTGTGTCCTTGTCCCACAGCAATGATTATACGGCGGCGGCCTGCAATTTTGACACCATACACCCCATCGGCATTGATATTGAAAAAATTGCCCAGATGCCGGACCCTTATTTTTTAAACACCGCATTTACACAAAATGAACTGACAACCCTTGAAAAAAATGCTCCTTCTGTTTTCAAAAACTGGACCATCAAGGAAGCCTACCTTAAATACATCAAAAAAGGGTTTAATGAAAGCCTTCACAAAGTTGAAGTGATCCATGATGAAATATTTCATCATCATATCAAAGCCCATGTGGAGATCTTTTCCCACACCATCGCATCAGGCTATATTCTTTCCCTTGTCTCCGGGCGGCAATAGGCTTCCGGGTCAAACACATATCCGACAGACCGTCTGCTGATAAAAAAGACCGGAATTTTCGGATTTTTCTCAAAATATTTTCTGAACCGGACAATAAAATTATCCACGGTTCTGGTGGTCGTGTCCTTGGAATATCCCCACCCGGAATTGAGCAGCATTTCCCGTGACAAAGGCTTTCCCGCATTTGCAATAAAAAGCTTGAGCAGAACAATTTCCTGCTCTGTTAAAACGATTTCACCGGCCATGCACTGAGCTTTGAATGTGATAAAATCAATCCGGTTCCCGCCGAATGCATACTGATTCCCGTCAAAAAGGTTGGTTTCCGGTTGCTTTTTTTCAGGGTCGTACCAGGCTTTTTTTCTCAAGAGCCGTTCAACCCTTAAAAGAAATTCCTCCAGATCAAAGGGCTTTGATAAATAGTCGTCCACTCCGTATCTGAGTCCCTTGACCTTATCTTTGGTATCCCCCCGGGCCGAAAGGATGAGGATGGGAATTTTTTCGTCTTCCTGACGGATGGTCTTTAAAATGGAAAAACCGTCGATCATGGGCAGCATGATGTCCAGGATAATCAGATCCGGTTTCCAGGAGCGCCACTGGTTTAGCCCGTCAATCCCGTCAGCCGAAACCTTTGCCTCATACCCCTGGAGGCTCAGGTTCAGGCTTATCCCGTCCGCAATATGGGCTTCATCTTCTATGACCAGGATACGCTTTTTTTGAGCCGCTTCCATAGCTGTTTCTCCCTGATATCGGCAATACCGGTCGTTGGAATGGTAATGATAAAATTCGCCCCTTTTGATTTTCCCTCACTGGCCACCGAGGTTCTCCACCCATGAATCATGGCGATGCTGGAAACAAGGTACAGCCCCAAACCGGACCCTGAGACGTCTTTTTTATGTTCCCGATCCGATTGATAAAATTTCTTGAAAATCTGTTTCTGCTCTTTTTTATCCACACCGATTCCGTTGTCAATAAATTCAATGGTTATTTTCTGGATAAACCTCTTGAAGCGGATGATCAGTGTCGGCATTTCCGATTCATTATATTTGACGGCATTGGATATAATATTCATGAGGAGCATTTCAAACAAAAACAGATTGACCGGATAAACCAGGGGGCTGCCGGACTGATTTTCAATTTTTATTTCAAGATTCCGGAAAAGGGATGCATTTTTTTGACAGAAATTTTCCACAAGTTCCACAAGACTGCCCCTTGTCACCTCGGAACCGAAATTCTGACTTTCAATCCGTGCAAGGTTAAGGATGCTGTTGATGTTGTCGGTCAGGCGGTTGACGTCCTGGAGCATATTTTCGCTGTACTTTTTGATGTCATCGGGCCCCAGGGGATGGCGGATAAAGGTTTCAAGATAAATCCGTAAAGAGGTCACCGGAGTTTTAAGTTCATGGGTAAAATTATAGATAAAATTATGCTGAAGCCGGAAAAGATTAACGGTCTTCTGATAATAGATAAAGGCAAGAAGAATACCGGCCAGCACCACGGCAATCAAAGCGATGAGGATAAGGATGGTCATGCCGGTTTTTGAAGGGAAAATGGATGTGGGGTCGATATTGAATTTTAAAATCACCGCCTCAAGGGCCCTTGTGATTTCCATATACCAGCTCACCGTCATTACAAGAAAAGTGGCCAGGGCAAAAATAGAACAGGCAAAAATAAAGACAGGGTGAAGATACCATCGGGATGGATTTAAAATCTGCATGCTCAGCCTTTTTCCCAGTGCTCCGGGAATCTCATGGTAAACACGACCCCCTTACCCGGTGAGCTTTCACATTCAATATGACCTTTCAGGGTCTGGGTCATGAGATTAAAGACAATGGACATGCCGAGCCCGGTACCGCCCTTTCCCCGCATGGTGGTATAGAACGGATCAAACACTTTTTCCTTTTCTTCTGCGCTCATACCCCGGCCGTTATCCCGATAAACAAAGAGGATATCCTTTCCCTGCCGTGAAATATTGACGGTTATGGCGCCCTTCTCAATTCTCTGGAATCCATGGATGAGAGAATTCATGATCAGGTTGTTGAAGATCTGGGAAAAAGCACCGGGGAAAGAATTGAGTTCAATATCCGATTCACAGACCACATCAATGGTATGCTCGGTTTTTTTATATCGCGGCCCCAGACTTAAAAGAATTTCATCGATATATTCCTTAAGATTGAATTGTCGCCTGCTTTCGCTAGATTGGTCCACCGCCACCTGTTTAAAGCTCGAGATCAGTTCAGCCGCTCTCTCCATATTGATGAGGATGGAATTGGATACCTCTTCAACAATTTGAAGGTAATTTTCAAGTTCGCTTCTCTTCAACTCCCCGGTTGCATAACTCTTTTTAAATTCATTTGTTTTGCCATCTAAAAATGAGGCGGCGGTGACACCGACACCCACCGGCGTATTGATTTCATGGGCAACCCCTGCCACAAGTTCGCCCAGGGCCGCCATCTTTTCGGACTGAACCAGTTGATCCCTTGTTCTTTCAAGGGTTTCAAGGGATATCCTCAACTGCCCGTTGGCAGCTTCAAGATCTTTTTCATACTGATGTTTTTCCCGGATCAGTTCCGCTCTCTCAAAGGCCTTGGTCACGGCATGATATAAGACATTCATATCCTGAATCGGCTTGATGATATAATCCCAGGCACCCAGCCGCAAGGCTTCAACCGTATCGGAAATATTGCCTGCACCGGAAACGATAATAATCGGAATTTTCGGATTTTTTTGTCTCACGCCGGCCAGAACTTCAAGTCCGTCCATTACCGGCATGCGAAGGTCACACAACACCAGATCCGGATGTTGTGTATTGAATAGTTCAAGACCGTCCCTGCCGTTTTCCGCACTCACAACTTCAAATCCGAAATCCTCAAGAAAGCCGATGACACTGTCCCTGATATATATCTCATCATCAATCACCAAAATCTTTTTAACGATATGATCCATTATGGCTGATTTCCTGATTCTTCCTATTGATCTTTTAATATTAAACCGCGTGGGTTTGTATTGTTTTATTTTAAAAGCTGCTGAATCTTTTTTGAAAGATCCTCCACTGTCACCGGTTTCATGACAAAGCATTTAATCCCGGCGTCTTCAATCTTCTTCTTGCTGATGGAACCGGTGTATCCGGAGCAGAGAATAATGGGGATATCCTTTTTTATGGACAGCATCTCCTTTGCAAGATCAAATCCTGTTTTCCCCGGCATGGTCTGATCCGTCACAACAAGATCGATACGGTGATATTCCCTTTTAAAAAAATCAAGGGCATCCATACTTGAAAAAAACAATTCCACTTCATATCCAAGAGCCTCAAACCCTTCTTTGCACATAAGGGCAATCTCTTTGTCATCATCCACCACCAGAAGTCTTTCTCCTGACCCCGTGTTTTGCGCCTGCTGGATGGCATCCCCGTAATCGGCAGTGTTCTCGGAACTGACAACCGGCAGAAAAACGGTGAAGGCGGATCCTTTGTTAACATCACTTTTTACCCGGATGATACCCTTACACGATTTGACTATACCATAAACCGTCGCAAGACCCAAACCCGTTCCTTTGCCTTCTTCCTTGGTGGAAAAATAGGGGTCGAACATCCTTTCCATGACATCCTCGGTCATACCGCAGCCCGTATCCGATACTTCAAGGGCAAGATAGGGTCCTGCATTGCATTCAGGGCTTGCCACGATATCCATGGGAGTAAGTGTCACCTCTTTGAGGCCCACCGTGAGTGTGCCGCCTTTTTCCTCCATGGCATGGTAGGCATTGGTACACAGGTTCATGATAACCTGGTGGATCTGTGTCGGATCTGCATCTATTGATCCGCAGCTCCGGTCGATATTGTCCACAATGGTAATGGTTGAAGGAATGGAACCCTTCAGGAGCTTTATGACTTCTTTTGTTACCGGATGGATTCTGATGATGTGCTTTTCTTCTTCACTCCTGCGGTTGAAGGACAATACCTGGCTGGCCAGATCGGCTGCCCTCAGGGCTGCTTTCTGAATTTTTTCACTGCGCTGATATACGGTTGTGGAAGGGTCGGAAGATCTCATGATCATGTCTGCATACCCGAGAACCGGGCTCAGGATATTGTTGAGATCATGGGCGATTCCACCGGCCAAGGTTCCGATGGCCTCCATTTTCTGGGATTTTCGAAGCTGATTTTCAAGGTTTCGCCATCGCTGTTCAGCTCTTTTCTTTTCCGTTACATCCAGAAGCGAGACAACGGCTTTATCGGTTCCGGGAATAACCCCAAGGCTGACATAGACATATTTCTGCTCCCCGTCATTTCCGGTAAATTTGATCTCATACTGCATGGGTGCATAATTCTCTGTTTTAAGATTCACCCTTGCTTCAAAATAATTGCGCATGACCTCGATATCGCCGGGAGCAACAAAATCATACCATTTCTTCTTGTCCACAATATCCTGGCGGGCCATGCCAGCAATTTCAGCAAATTTTGAATTCACCATGGAAATGGTATCATCCGGTTCAATGACAATGGCAGCCGTGCCGGTATACTCAAAAATGGCTTTATAGCGTTCTTCACTCTTCCGGAGGTCCATTGTTCTTTCGATGACAAGTTCTTCCAGCCGTTCCTGATATTGTTTATTATCTTTTTTGAGCTGACTTTCTTTCAGGCATTTTTGTATGGAATGGTATAAAACGCTCAGATCTTCAATGGGTTTCAGGATATAATCCCAGGCCCCCAGATGGAGGGCTTCAACCACGGCAGAAATATTGCCTGTCCCCGAGGCAACCACCAGCGGGACATCCGGGGCTTTGTCCCGTAATATTTCCAGAACCTGAAGTCCGTCCATTTCCGGCATTCTTAAATCAAGTAAAACCAGATCCGGGTGCTCCCGGTCAAAGACTTCAATTCCTTGTCTGCCGTTTTCCGCTTCAAAAACGGTAAATTCATAATCTTCAAGATAGGTCCGGATACTCTGCCGGATATAGGCTTCATCATCAATGGTCAGAATTTTGTATCTGCTGTTGTCTTCCAAATCAATCATCCTGTCCCATACGATCGCTGGTGCAGCGGACATATGTCCTGTTTTTACCAATATCCTTGACGTGAAACATTATTCTTGTACAGGTTTATATGTCAAGCATTAATAGACCGGATGGGTGAAAATTGTTGCTGAAATCATGCAGCAATGATATAAAATCGAAACTCTATGGAAACCGGTCACGACATCATACTGGAAAATATATCTTTTTCCTACAAACAGAACCAGATCCTGGAAGATGTGACCCTTCTCATTCACAAAGGTGAGTTTGCAAGTATTGTCGGTCCCAATGGGGGCGGGAAAACCACTCTGTTGAAGATCATCCTCGGCCTGCTCAAACCGGATCAAGGAAAAATCAGCATATTCGGAAAATCACCCGAAGAGGTAAGACAAAAGATCGGATATATGCCCCAGTATGCCCACCTGGACATGGATTTTCCAGCGACCGTCATGGATGTGGTATTAATGGGAAGGCTCACCCGAACAGCCCTCTGGTTTTCAAAAAAAGATCGGGCTGAAGCCTTGACCGCCATTGATGAAGTCGGAATGACCGGCTCCATCGAGGCAGGATTCAACGAACTTTCCGGAGGCCAGAAACAGCGCATTCTGATTGCCAGGGCACTTTGCAGCCGACCCGCCATCCTTTTGCTGGACGAACCCACGGCCAATGTGGATCATGAGACGGAAATAAACCTTTTTTCCCTTCTTCAGACCTTGAATTCAAAAATGACCATACTTGTGGTTTCCCACGACCTTGGTTTTGTTTCAAAATATGTTAAAAGCGTCATCTGCGTGAACCGTAAAGTGGTGATCCACCCCACCACCCTCATGAACGGAATGCTGATTAAGGACATTTATCATGGAGACTTAAAAATGGTCCGCCATGACCACCGGTGCAGTGAAGAAGGCCACTGCCATGATTGAAGCGATTCATGCCCTTCTTGATCCGGACAATCTGTTTTTAAGATATGCCTTGATCATGGGCGGCCTTGCCTCGATTTCCTTTGGCATCATCGGCACCTTTGTGACCATTAAAAGAATCGGATATCTTGCCGGAGCCATTTCCCATTCCATATTCGGCGGCATCGGTCTTGCCCTTTTTCTTCAGGTCAATGTCGGGCTTACCTGGTTTGACCCCATCCTTGGAGCAACGCTTGCGGCCGTCATCTCTGCTGTTATTATAGGACTTGTCAGCCTCCATGCAAAAGAAAGGGAAGATACCATCATCGGAACTCTCTGGGCCGTGGGAATGGCCGCAGGCATTCTTTTCATCGACAGGACGGCCGGGTATTTCAACCTCTCCTCCTACCTCTTCGGCGATATCCTCCTGATTTCAAAAAAGGATCTTATGTATGTCGGTTGCCTGGATGCCCTGGTTCTCGGCACCAGTATTCTTTTTTTCAACCGGTTTTTCAGTGTCTGCTTTGACAGCGAATTCATGTCCTTAAGAGGAATCAATACAACTTTTTTCTATCTTCTGCTCTTAATTCTCACCTCACTGACCGTGGTTCTTTTGGTCAGGATCGTAGGAATTGTCCTGGTCATTGCCCTTTTAACCATCCCTCCGGCCATTGCTTCTTTTTATGCAAAACGGCTCTGGCAGATGATGCTTTTTTCCATTCTGCTGTGTTCTTTTTTTACCTCTGCCGGTCTCTTATTAAGCTATTCATATAGCCTTTCCAGCGGCCCCACCATCATTATATTAAGCGGTGCCGCTTATCTGATTCTGCTCATATTTCACAAATGGATCAAAAACTGACGGATTTTAGAGGATTAAAATTTATGGCACAACATAAAGAAAACAAACCCTTTCAACTGAATACCCATTATTTTCTTTTTTTCCTCATGGCTATTGTGTTTCTCGGATGTTTCTCCATCATCCGGCCTTATCTCCATACCATACTGCTCGCTACCATTCTTTCTTCTGTGGCAAGCCCTGTTCATAAGCGGATCGAAACCTTTCTGGGCAACCGGAAAAACCTATCCGCCTTTGTGTCCTGCCTTCTGCTTACTACGGTGGTCGTCATCCCGCTGGTGTTCCTGCTGCTTTCACTTATCCAGCAGGGCGTTTCCTCGTTTAACGCCATGTATGACTGGATAGCGGCCGGAAAATACAGGGTCATCATGGAGCATCCTCTGACCCTCAATCTGTATGCATGGTTTAATGATCAGCTTCCGGATATCCGGAAAGTATTTCCGGACCTGAACCTTGCAGATCTTAAGATCGACAAACTGGTGCTGGACACCACATCCAACCTGGGAAAAACGCTTTTAAACCAGGGAGGACATGTGGTGGGAAACATCGGCTCCTTTATCGGGAAATTCTGTTTGATGATTTTCACCTTTTTCTTTCTGATCCGGGATGAGACCCGGATATTGAACCGGGTTTTGCATCTGACACCTTTAAGCCGCAGCCAGGAAATGCAGATCATCCGCAAAATCAAGGAAATTGCCAAATCCGCCCTGCTGGGAACCTTTGTCACGGCCCTGGCCCAGGGGCTGGCAGGAGGGATCGCTTTTTATATCTGCGGTCTTCCCGGTCTGTTCTGGGGAATGGTCATGGCGTTTGCTTCCCTGATTCCCATGGTGGGAACGGCCCTGATCTGGATTCCGGCTGCTCTTTATCTTGTCATTTCAGGAAGCGTCTGGCTATCCTTATTCCTTGTTATCTGGTGTGTGATCGTGGTGGGCGGAATCGATAATTTCGTTCGGCCTCTTTTCATGCAGAACGGGTCGGAAATGAATACTCTCCTCATCTTTTTTTCCATCCTGGGGGGAATCAACAGCTTCGGCCTGATGGGATTGCTTTATGGCCCGCTGCTGTTCGGCCTTGCCCTGGTGCTGCTGTATATCTACAGCATGGAATTCAAGACATTTCTATCTGAACTGGACCAGCGGTAAGGTTTGTTCTTTGATAGTTTATCTGTAATTGACTAGTGTGTAAAAGTTATGAAAAATAAAAAATCCCGGCAAAATGATTCACCGGGATAAGCTTTATTGGGTTGGCTCCCCAGCACGGACTTGAACCGCGGACCCATTGGTTAACAGCCAATTTTTTCAGCCTTCACATAAAATCACTGAAAATACTTAAAACTATCAATATTCTTTTTTAAATCAATATATTGAATCTATATAATTTTCATTCTAAATCATACGATTTCACTTGCCTTAATTAAAAAAGTGTATTAAATATGTATTAAATCGGACCAATTGGTTACAAGCAACCCTGCTAAATGGAGATTGAAAAATGCCTAAAGATGAATGGTGCAAATCAAATTTCCCGAATATTCAATTTAAAAAACATCCATCCAGAAAACACGGTCTAAAATTTGACCAATATTACAGGGCTTCTTATCAAGTATGCGGGAATAGAAAAGCTGTGAATTTTGGTTGGGCTTCAGAGGGATGGACTGAATCCAAAGTATGGGAAAAAATCAATCAGTATAAAAACAATTCCAAAACAGGATCAGGCCCGGCCTCTTTAAAAGAAGAGCGTGAAACTCAAGAAAATAAAAAATTAGAACTTCAGAAACAAAAAACCATTGAAGATCAGGAAAACATGATCTTTGCTGATTTTTGGAATGAATATTATAAACCCTTTTGTGAAAAGAAAAAAAGCTGGAAAGCAGAAGATAGTTTTTTCCGTATCTGGATCAAGAATGCAATTGGGAAAAAGCGTTTGAAAGACATAACCATTTTTGATCTGGAAAAGCTGAGTACCAAAATGGAAAAGGATGAAAAATCACAAAAAACCATCCAGCATATTCTTGCAACCATCAGACAAGCCTTTAACAGAGCGATCAATCTTGATATGTTTTCCGGTGCAAACCCTGTATCAAAAATCAGATTTAAAAAGCTTAATAATAAACGAGACCGGTTTTTAACCAAAGGCGAATCAGAGGACCTCTTAACGGCTTTAGAGATAAAAAGCGAACAGGTTCATGACATGGCATTATTAAGCTTGCATACCGGAATGAGGGCCTCTGAAGTTTTTAAGCTTACTTGGCGTGATATCGATTTTGACCAAGGAACGATCCACATTGTAGATACTAAAAACAGCGAATCCCGATACGCTTACATGAGTGATCCGGTGAAAGCCATATTAAAGGAAAATTTTGATAATAAAAATTCAGACCTGATTTTTCCAGATGCCAAAGGAAAACAAATAAAGGCGATATCCAAAACATTTGCAAGGGTTGTTGAATCTCTTAGTTTTAATTCTGATATAAAAGATGATAGAGACAAAATAGTTTTTCATTCTCTTCGCCATTCTTTTGCATCCTGGCAGGTTCAGGCAGGCATGGACCTTTACACTCTTCAAAAACTTATGGGTCATAAATCATTCCAAATGGTGCAACGATATGCTCACTTAGCGCCTGCTAATCTTAAGAGGGCCACAAATATTTTTAATATAATGAGCAAAGAAGAAAAGATCATCCCTTTTTCAAAACAGGCATAACAACTTCCCTGGGATAGAATCGGAGTAATTAACTGATTTGAAAGGGTGGTCATCCTGAACCATTTTTCCTGGGGATCTTCAAATCAGGGCCTTACAGGAGGGGGAGCATTATGATAAATCCAATTCTCACAGACAAATCTTCTGAAAAACTTGATAGCCTTCCATTAAAACTCAGAAAAAAAATTGAATCGCGAATAGGGCATCGGATAGATATCAATAAATTATCTCCTAAGTTTGAAAAAGTATTGCTTGAGTCTATTAATAATGAGGAAATCACTTTATCAAAATCTCCAATTTTCCCTGATCGAATGGAAATAAAATGGAAAGAGCTTTTGGTTTGGCTTAGTTTTAAATTTTCTGTATTCATGGAGCCTAATCGTGGCGATCTGATAAATTGTAGCAATTCAAAATTAATCAGGCGATTGATATTGGTGTATATCGATAAATTTGCAAAGTATGAATTGTTTTGGGAAGATGAGATTAAGGATACACCTATATATAATAGCAGTCCCAAAATTATTACGGACAATAAAGAAATACTTTTGATAATTGCTAAAACGAGAAAAAAAAACCACCAATTACTTGGTCAACTGCCCTATTTAGGTGCAAAAGAGATTGGTGATAAATTGATCCTTTTCGAAGAGGAGATTGAAAGGCCAAACTATTCTAAAATTAAATTTAATCGATTAATCTGCATAAAAGATTGTATTCGTATACTCTTGGGGGTTGAAACTATTTCTTTGATTTCGGAAAAAGATCGTCTTTTTAGAGATTTAGGGGCAATTACTGATGACAAAGAAAAAAGTGAGGATAACGGATGGGATAAGTGGTTGATTGAGTTTTTAACATCACGAGCAGGCTGGAAAAAGAATTCACTTTCTTCATATCCTACTCAAAAAGCGATGAAGTATAGGGACGAGTGGCTTGATATTATATTTTTCATTTATGATTTTGTAAAAAAAATTTTAAACGAGTCAATGGCTGGTTTTATAGATAAATATGATTTTGAGAAATTAGATAGGGATACTCCTCTTGTTATTAATAACGGTAGTTATCGTTGCTATTTTCAGACACTTCCATTTATTAAATGGGCTAAGAAATCCGGTTATGCCATCCCGGATGAATTATCCTTTATTGAGAATGATGATGGAACGTTTAAATGGGCAGATTCAGATCAAACTAATGAATTAGACCTTGATAATATAGAAAATTCAGGCGGTTTGCTAGGAAAAGAGCGACAGGAGCTTGGAAGATTAAAAAAAGAAAAAATCACAATGGATTTAACTGTGGAGGCTGCCATCGCTGTGGGTAAATATATTGAAAAAGCTAAATCAGAAGGTAGATTAATAGTAAAAGGTGAAATCAGTGACTTGATAAACCACATAGACAGGAAGATCCCAGACACAAGAATAGATTTGATTTGGAAATCAATTCCAGACGATATTAAGAGTGGCCCTGGAAGGCCAAAGAAAGCATAATTCTCTTAAGATTGTAAAGACTCAAAAACCCCCCAGACATAAAATTCTCTCAACATATTAATGTTTTGGGAATTTTTTCTTTTTCAGCCTTCATATATTTTAAGTGTGAACATGAGTTAACACGACAATACATGGAGGTTCAAATGCCAAACCCAGAATTCAAACCAGATTTTTCACAGATTATCAAAAACAACCCATCCGGATACATCCTCAGAACAAAACTTTCAGAAGCGACAGGGGGCCTTTTACACGGAAGGACTGAAGCGAACAATGATTCTCTTGGGATCGGAATCCATGGTCGAATTATGATCGGAAAAAGGAAGGTAGCTTACCCCGTTGAGTCTGTCGTGGAATACCTTCAGGCAAAGGTAATACTTAGCTACGAAATTCCTTCAGTTCATAATCAAGCGAGCAACCGGAATCGGAAGGAGTGCGGTCATGAAACCCAAATATGAAATTGTAAAAATCGGGATGGCCGCAATCACGGTGGATATTTCCCTTTTATCCAAAACAGAGGAAATGTTCTTTAACGCCACCGACATGGCAAAACCATTTGGGAAATCTCCGAAAGATTTTTTAAAGATCGGGCCAACAAAAGAATATATAGAAGAAATTTTTAAAGAGGATTTAAATCCTATTAAGAGTCTTGATGATCTTATTAGAATCGTAAGAGGTAAATTCGGCGGCACATGGTTCCACCAGGAACTTGCTTTTGAATTTGCAGGATGGTGTTCCCCTCTATTTTATATGAAACACCATAGCCCGGAAATTCATATCTCCACTTCTGCAATGTCTTTTTCAAGTTTTTTATCCGAATTTATTTTGCATTGTTTGGTTTGTATAAAAACCTCCTTTTTGTTACGGCTCAATTAAATAAAATC
>JANNUH010000067.1:0-29082 GCA_031395015.1 Desulfobacterales bacterium
AATTTTGTATTTCCCGGGCTGCCTGTTCTGCATCAGCCTGGCAGAAGAACTCCTGAGATGCTATTTTTTTGATAGCCTTGGAAAGTTCGGTATGTTCTTTTTGCAGCTCTTTATCAATCCGTTTCTGCCGTCTTTTGTCATGGGCACTTGAATGGACAACGACAGCTCTGTAAATTTTATCATTAATCACCACCATGCTTTCCCATGCCTTATAACCTGAAGGTCACACGTAAACAGCAGCGGGACGTTTTTGGGTTTCCACTGTTTGAGACAACTTGCCAAGCTCGACCCATTTATCACTGGCAATTGCAGCCTTAATCAGATGGGAACATTCTTTATAAGTTGCAGGCAAACGGCTGATAAACTGAATGTCATTTCCTATCTTTTCCAGATTTTTCCGGGTAACCATGGCTGAGTCTGCAATGTATATAAACTCCTCTTTTTTGATTCCATTATCGGCCATGTATTTTGAAATAGAAGTCAGCACCTCATTGTTGACAATTTTATCGGAGGCATTCCCATCTTCTGCTGCACCAAAGACCGGGATTGTTCTGTCAACGCACAGCATTTTTACCATAAACTGTTTCAGGTCAGGCCGATGATCTTTGCTGTGACCGTGAACAATTTTCATGACATCGTCATTGCCATTTTCTTTTGAATACAGCGCATAATCACCCTGAACGCTCACGGATGTTGTGTCAAAACTCAGATGTCGACGATCAATTTTAAACGATGTCAATGCCTGCATGGCAATTTGTGAGAATAATTTCATTGTTCCGTAGTCATAGATTCTGTCCAGGACCCTGCCTACGGTGTAGTCGGAGAATTGCAGCGGGTCTGTCTTTTTTCCCAGGAGAAGTTCTGTATCCTGATGCTCGAAAAACTCTTCCAACCTGTAAAGAGGGCTTCGACCTGTTAATGTGTCCAGTATCATCCCGAGAATGACGGTCCCGGCATCAATCGCCATCTCCGTTGGGACAAGAGTGTTGATAATATCAATAATCCCAATCCGTCTTGCATAAGCGCTGATAATGGGAAGGTGTTGAACTGTAAATCCATCAATATCGGGTTGTTTTTTCATGGGTACCTCAATGCTTTTGTTTATCATTGAGGAGGATCATAATTCAAACTTATAGAAAAGTCTAGGCTAAATTCAATTTAATTAATGAATATAATTCAGTAGCTAAAACATTTGGATAACCCACTCAAATGATTACAAAATATGGAAATATTAAAATTACAACCGTTTATAAAAAATGGGTGCGGAATGTCAGTTACACCGCTCCAACTGCCATCCGGGCCCTCATGGCCCAGGGGGAAGAATGGGTTGAAAAATATGACCTTTCCTCCTTAAGACTATTGGGATCAGTTGGGGAACCCATAAACCCCGAGGCCTGGAAATGGTATTTTAAATATGTGGGAAAGGAAAGATGCCCGGTGGTGGATACCTGGTGGCAGACGGAAACCGGCGGCATCATGATCACTCCTCTTCCCTATGCCATTGATCAGAAACCGGGGTCCGCAACCCTGCACTTTTTCTCCGTCAACCCGGCAATTTTAAATGAAAAGGGCGAGGCCCTGGAAGGGGCCTGCGACGGCATCCTGGCCATAAAAGAATCCTGGCCCGGACAGATGAGAACAGTTTTCAATGACCATGACCGGTTTGAAAAAGTCTATTTCCAGATGTTTGACGGATATTATTTTACCGGCGACGGATGCCGCAGGGATGAAGACGGATACTACTGGATCACCGGCCGGGTGGATGATGTCATAAATGTGTCCGGCCACAGGATGGGCACCGCAGAAGTGGAAAGCGCCCTGGTCAGCCACAGGGAAGTGGCTGAAGCAGCCGTGATCGGGTTCCCCCATGCCATCAAGGGCCAGGGCATTTACGCCTTTGTCACCCTGAGGGTCAGCGCCGCCCCCAGCGATGCCCTGTTAAAAGAGCTGAAACTGCATGTCAGGGAAGAGATCGGGCCCATCGCCACTCCGGATATCATTCATTTTGCCCCGGCCCTGCCCAAAACCCGGTCGGGAAAAATCATGCGCCGTATTTTAAGAAAAATTGCCAATGACGAGTTTGACAGCCTGGGCGATATCTCCACCCTGGCAGATCCCGATGTGGTGGGCAACCTCATTCAATGCCACAAGGATCTGACCCGGAAATAGTTTTTTCCAGTGCCCGCTTATCTTGATCAAGGCAGGCTGAACTCCGACAACCATTTGGATGCAGTCCTGAGTTCAGCCCCATTTGGGTATGTTTTCTCTCTATCCAGTATTTTTGAAACTTGAATCATTTTAATATCGGGAAAGAATTTTCCAAATGTTTCAAAATTTGGGCTAAGATTGCCGTCATTCCATTTTACCTCCACTAATAGCGAAGGGGTATTGTTTGCTGTTATACAAAAATCAATCTCTCTGCCATCCTTATCCTTCATATAATACAGTTTACCCTCTTCTCCCAGACAATCTTCCCGGAAATGTAATTCCTTTTGAATAGCGCAGGCCACGGCATTTTCCAGTTTAACACCCTGGTCACCCAGAACCTGGCCTGTATCATAAAAATAAAATTTCGGCGCTTTCTGGATGGCCCTGGCAATGTTTTTGTGGAAAGGCGGCACGCTAAAAAGCACATACATATTTTCAAGTATGGTTAACCATCTTTTTACGGTTTTATCCGAACATTGCAGATCCTGTGCAAGGGAACTGTATGAAATAGGACTTCCTACCCGGTGTTTTAATAATTGGATCAGGGTTTCAATCTGAGCGATCTGCTGGACATTCTCAAGGTCAATGAGATCCTGCTTTAAAATGATATCAAGATGGGATTTTTTCCAACGGTTATAAAACCGGCTTGTTCCATTCAGGAAGGGTTCAGGAAAACCGCCAAACGCAAGAAGCTTGTCCAGCTCAGCCTCAAGATCCTCCGGTTTTAAAAAAGCGTGAATTTCTTTAAGATCCAGCGGATGCATTCTGAATTGAAAAAATCTTCCTGCCAGGGAATCGCCGACTTTCTTATAAGTATCCAGCTTGGCACTGCCTGTGATAAGTATGGATGGAGGAATACCTTCAGTATCGTAAACCCCCTTTAGCCAGGATTTCCAATTTTTCAATTTGTGCAGCTCATCAAAAATAATCAGAGTCTTTGACCGGTCCCAGGATTTCTCCGTTAAGCCCAATCTGTCATCGACATTATCATAGTTGAAATAATCAAAATCCTTTTTCAACATTTTCGATAGCGTTGTCTTTCCTGTTTGACGCGGCCCTGTCAGCAGGATAATTTTTTTGTCTAAATCTTCTTGAATATATTTTGTGAGGTATCGTTCCATGGCGACTATTCTGGCATGAATTCCGGAATAGTCAAGACTTTTTCGGAATACTGTCCGATAAAGTCGGATATGTGAGTTGGCTGGTGGTTTAAAGAAGCGAATTTTATACCCGGGTTTTTTCCAGCCTTTCAAGGACGGCTGTCATGACTTCATTGATGCTGGTGAATTTTTTTTCATTGTCCGTCAGCTCTTTTGCCGTCTGAACAAAGGCTGAGCCATCCAGTTCATGGCCGCAGTTTTCAATGAGGGCCCGGGCCGACTCCGGCGTGGTTTCCAGATGGAACTGAAACCCTATAATCCGGTCATCGATGATAAATCCCTGATTGAGGCTGGCCGGGCTTGAGGCGATCCGGACACCGGATTCCGGGATATCAAAGGTGTCGCCATGCCAGTGAAAGGCTTCCATGCCCTCTTGGAACACATCCTTGAAAACCGTATCCCTGGTTTCATGGGAAATGGTCAAGGGAAACCAGCCGATTTCCGCGCATTTGTTTTTGTAAACCTTTGCCCCCATCACATCTGCCATCAATTGAGCGCCAAGGCAGATCCCAAGAACGATTTTGCCTTGATCCATGCAGGCCCTGATAAAGGCTTTTTCCTTTTTCATCCAGGGATACTGGAGTTCATCGTGAACCCCCATGGGTCCGCCCATGACGATCAGAAAATCAATGGACTGAGGGTCAGGCAAAATCTGACCCCCATACAATTGCGTTGAACTCAGCCCATGGCCTTTGTTTTTAAAATAGGCGGCCATGCTGCCGATCCCCTCAAAGGGCACATGCTGTAAATAATGGACCCGCATCAATATCTCCTCTTGGAAAGACCATGGCTATTCAGGGCAGAGCGCCTTGCGTTCTATCGGGTTGGACAAAAAGCTCACAATCTGTTTTTGGTCAACCTCACTGATTCCTGTTCCTTTGGAAGCCATTCGTTTAACCGTTACAGACCATTGTTCCGGATTCTTTACTTCGACTTGCGCACATACTTTTTCTATTTTATGGCATACGGTGCATTTGGAAGCCACAAAGGCCGCATTCCCGGTTAACGCCTTTTTCTCTTCTGCACCAGCCGTAAACATCATGACAGATGCGGTGATAAAAACTGCAATGAAAATAAAAACCGATTTTTTCATAGGGTCTCCTTTTTTATCTTTCCGGGATGGATTTACCCGGAGGCCTTCAACATCAAAATGATGTAAATTGGAAAGAATGCTACTATGAAAAGATAAAAAAAACAACAAAACCATTTCAGAAAATCTAAACCGTCTATAATCGGCCGGATCAAGGGAATAAACAGATAAACCGTTTGACAGAAGCCTCTGGGCTGAAGTATCTTGGCCTTGTTTGGGCTGACGGTTTTAGTAATTTTGAATATGGAATGGTTACAGGAAAAAATGATAATCGATGGTCATGTCCATTTGTTTCACCCCAAGGTGATCCTGAATGTTAAAAAAAGATTGGAAATGGTCCGGGTTCTGGGGTTAGAGTCTGATGGAGCTGAAGACCGGGTCGGCGTGCCGTTCCTGGAAAATGAACTGAAGAAAGCCGGGATCGGCGGCGGCTTTATTCTTCCCACGGCCCTGGCCGATGAAGTCGGCAGTATCAATGATGAATTTTACAGACTTTCGGAAACCTCCGGCCTTCTTTCGACTGCGGGCACGCTCCACCCTGACTATCCAGGCATTCGGGAAGAGCTTGAAATTTTCAGATCCAGAAATATCAGGGGTATCAAGCTCTGCTCATTTTCCCAGAGATTTTCCCTGGATGCCGGAAAAACCCTGGAAATGTTTGAACTGATCCAGGAATTTAATATTCATAAAGATTCGAATTTTTTTGTGACCCTGGATACCCTGTTTGGTGCGGATCAATTTTTCGGCAGCCGGCCAGAGCACAATACCACGCCTTCTCTTTTTGCAGATCTGGTCAAAGCCTTCCCCAGGATTGATTTTATAGCGGCCCATATGGGCGGGCTTGCGGCCCCGTTCCATGAGATCAAAACCCATCTGGTGCCCATGGACAATCTTTACCTCGACACTTCCAATGCAGCCCATGTACTTTCAGAAAACGATTTTGTTTATCTTTTGAAAGCCCACGGCCCTGCGCACATCATTTTTGGGACCGACTGGCCCTGGTTTACCCATGAAGGAGAAATCGCCCTTCAACACCGGATGGTTGAAAAGGCAGGATTTTCGCAAAAAGACCGGGATCTTATCTTTTCACAGAATATGATCCGCCTCACCGGGGCCTTCGGATCATGTTCAGATGGAGGCGGACATGCAAGATGAATTCGGCCATGATCCGGAGATTCAGCAGACCCGGACCTATTTCTCCCAAATGGAGGCCCTGGATTCCAGACTGATAGACAGATCAGGCATTTCACGATTTGATGCAAAGCTTCGCCCGGCCCGGGAAATGCGGTTCAGCCTTTTTGAAACTGCCTGTTCACGGGCTTATAAAAAAGGCCTTCGCCTGGATGAAAACAGGGCCCTGGCTCTTTTTGAAATCTGCCAGGACCTGGCTTTTCAAAAAAATGGATTATCCGTCACCCCATCTTCAACGAAGTTTGACCCGGACCTCATATCTCTTGCAAAGGAAGGTGCCCGATGATCCGATTAAGACTGTTCGGCCGCTGCCGCATTTACCATGACCCGGTTAGCCCGGTATTAAAAGCCCCGGCAGAGATCGGCTGGGCCTCCTGGTTCCGGGATATTGACCTGGTCACCCCAAGAAAGCTGAAGGGAAAAGAGCTTCTCATGCGCACCCGGGGCTGGTGGACCGTGGACCCGGAGCTGGTGGCGGAAGTGGTTGAGAAATACGGAAAGATTGTGGTCGGGGAGCGAGGGGAACTCATGGTGGAATGCGACGGCGAAGCCACTGCGGAAAGCCTCAGCCTGGCTTTGTCAGAAGAATTTAATGATCAGGTCCAACTGGCCCCGTGATTTGGATGCAGCTCCTTTTTTTCAACTTTACAAACTTTTGAAATGCTGTTAGGGCTTCTTTTATAGATTTCAGCCTGAAGTGTTGGATCTTATAGAATTTGCTTCAGATTGAACACAAGCATTTTCCCTGATACTGCTTTTTTTTCAACTTACGTGTGACCTTCAGGTTATCGGGGGAAATTGACCTGATAATAATATGGTTCGATTTAGAAAGGGAGGATATAGCAGTTATGCTTGAACAAACACTATTCGGACTCTTGTCATCGGTAGACCGCGACGAAATTGTTCTGCCAGCTATGCAAAGACCGTTCGTCTGGAAAGAAGATCGAATATATCGATTGGTTGACAGCCTTCTTCGTGGGTTCCCGATTGGGGCTGTGATGCTTTGGAGGACAGCGACGGTTCAACGCTTCAGACGGCTTCCCCGCGATTTGGATACCGAAAATGCAGAGGTATTCAACTTTGAAACGGCAACGGAAGCGAGTAACAAGTACCTTGTTTTAGACGGGCAGCAAAGGTTGACCAGTCTTTTTGCAGCATTCAAGGGGAAATACAACAACAAGCGATTGTTTATCGACGTACTTAGCGGGAGTCCTGAAGGGAAAGATCCCGGCAATCAATACTATGATTGCCAGTTCCTGACGTCTGCTGATGCCGCAACCTTAACTAGTACAAACCGTGGATCACGGCACCACTATATGCCAATTCAGGAGTTGATAAAAATAAACACCTGGCATGCCGCAGACGTGGCATATAAGAAAGCCCAAGAACTAAAACTGACCGAGGAAGAATCCGAGAGAATCTCACGCATTTTCATCCGTTGTGCAGGGATCTTGGGTAACCCAAAATCCTCCTTACAAATAATTATCGTTGACGAAGACCCCTCTCAGGTGACTCCTATCGAGGAAATACTTGAGATATTTGTTCGCGTAAACTCAGGCGGTTTGGTTCTCCAAAAATCCGACCTGCTTATGAGCCTGCTTGATCTCAAATGGAACGATATTCAGCCTGAACTACAAATTTTGGTTCGGGACATTAATAAGAGCCGCCCCTTTGCCTTCACAAGGGACGACGTCTTAAAAAGCCTGCTCTTGGCCGATGGTGCAGAAACGCGGTTTGACAAACTGGTTAATGATCGCAAACAGGTTGAACAGTTGGCCTCCAGGCTCCCATCATACATTCCGGCAATAAAAAGGGCTTGGGTGCTCCTTGGAATCATCCTCACGGATAGCTGTCGTATATACTCAGAGAGGTTTTTCAGAGGTGGTCATAACGCGCTGCTGCCGTTTGTGTTATTTCTTTCCAAGCGAGAGACCTTGACAAATGATGATAGACGAAAAATCGTGATTGGAGTGTACCTTTCTATCATGAGCGGAATCTTCAGTGGTGCAGAGGCTCGCATGGGATCATTCTCGAAGAATAAAGTAGCAAGTGCCCCGTCGCCTCCAATAGACGAGCTTGTTACCCTGATTAAGCGCGAGTATGGAATCAAGTCCTTAGATGATGTTCTACGACGGCATCTTGATCTCGCACTCAACATTGCTCATGGCGGAATTACACTCGATAACAACCCAGAGGAACTTCAGCGCGATCATATTTTCCCCAAGTCGAAGCTTGAGAAAGCAGGCTACCCATATGAAATAGTAAACCACTATGCCAACTTCCATTTCCTCCGTGGTAGCGACAACCTGAATAAACTCGACAAGGACCCTCATGACTGGTTCAGAACTCCAGGGAAAAACATCCCACCCTATTCAGACAAAGATCTTGAAGAACGTCTTTTGCAGTGGGAGGATCTGAATCCTGGACAATTTGAGTCTATGATTGAGAAGCGAAGCAAGAAAATTCAGACAAAAGCAGCCGAACTGTTTGGGGTCACAGAAGAAGAGTTCAATGCGATGTTTGCTGACAACGTTCCTTCAGCATAAAAAAATCGAACTCAAACAAACCCCCATGTCTGACTTTCTCAAGGGCGAGATCCGGGTGAAATATAAAGAAGAAAAATAGGAGGCGAACTTATGGTAAAAACTAACACGGGTTACACTCCACCATTTACCATTACCGCGTCAGCGGTCTCCATTGTTGCTGAAATATCTGAGATATTAGGCCGCCTTGCAGTGCTTGATAATGTTTCAAGCAATCTGCGCTTGCGAAGGATCAACCGCATACGGACAATCCAGGGTTCTCTGGCGATTGAAGGCAACACCCTGACCGAAGAGCAAATTACGGCAATATTGGAAGGCAAGCGGGTTCTGGCGCTGCCCCGTGAGATTCAGGAGGTACGCAATGCCGTAAAAGTGTACGACCTTTTTAATAAATGGAAGGCCCACTCAAAAAAGGATATGCTGGCTGCTCACGGTTTGTTGATGTCCGGGTTGCTCGACAACTCCGGTGCATTCAGGACCCGAGGTGTGGGTGTAATGGCGGGAGAAACTGTTGTGCATATGGCTCCACCGCCGGACCGTGTACCGTTTTTAATGAACGATCTTTTAAAATGGGTAAAGGCAACCGATCAACACCCGTTGATTGCCAGCTCTGTTTTTCATTATGAGTTCGAATTCATTCACCCTTTTGCCGACGGCAACGGCAGAATGGGGCGGCTCTGGCAGACATTGATCCTTTCCAAATGGAATCCTTTGTTTTCCCATGTTCCTGTCGAGAATATAGTCTATAAACATCAGTCCGAATATTATGCTGCACTGAACAAAAGTACGGCAAACGGGGAATCTTCAGTATTTATTGATTTTATGCTGAGCATGATACTTGATGCCGTTAAATCTTTAATCACCCCCGAAGTTACCCCTGAAGTAACCCCCGAAGTCAAAAAAATGCTCTTGCTTATGACCAGTGAGATGACCCGGAAACAAATACAGGAAAAACTCGGGCTTAAAGATGAAAAACATTTCCGCGAAGCTTATCAACAACCGGCAGTAGCTTTAGGCTTTCTTGAAATGACCATTCCCGACAAACCCAACAGCCGTTTGCAGAAATACCGCATCACACCGAAAGGTGCCCTATTTATAAAGGATAAAATCTAATACCCGAATATATTCAAAGAAAATTCTTCCCTCCAAAATAGTATTTGTTTATCGCTGTTATTTATTGTAATTAGATTAATATCAAAATAATAAATGGCTGTAACTTTTACAGAAAGGCTTTATTATGAATATCAACTCCCACCTTCTGGGTGACCTTCTCAAGAGCATGGGAATCATTTCCGAAGAGCAACTTGTTGAGGCGCTGCAACAACAAAATGGTCTTGTCTCTGATTTCCAGTCTGAATCAGACATTAACCGGGCGGAATTGATCACAGAAATGCGGGAAAAAGACAAGGATGTCCCCATGCTGGGACAGATCCTGATGGAAAGAGGATATATTTCAAAAGATATTCTTTCGCCGATTCTTGCCATGCAGAGCCGGCAGATGAGGGAATTGCGCCTTTTAAGTTCTGAAAAACTTGCCCTTGTAATCCAGATAGGATTCATTATTAATTCCACGGTTGACCTGGTAGACGTTCTGTCCCTGATCATGAAATATGCCAATATCGTGACGGATGCCAAGGCAAGCACATTGATGCTTCTGGATGATAAGACAGGAGAACTGGTATTCAGTGTTCCCACCGGCCCCAGCGCAGAACGGTTAAAAGATATCAGGATCCCGCCGGGCGTGGGTGTGGCAGGCTGGGTGGCCCAGAAACAGCAGCATGTTCTGATCGAAGACGTTAAAAATGATCCTCGATTTTATAAAAAAATTGATGACCTGACAGGTACCCGGACAAAATCGCTGCTTTGCGTCCCCATGAGATCCAAGCGAAAACTGATTGGTGTCCTGGAAGTCATTAATAAAAATAATAGTGCAGGCTTTACCGAAGATGATGCCCTGTTGCTGAACCTTTTCTCCCATCAGGCCGCCATTGCCATTGAAAATGCCATCCTGTTCGAATCGATCCGGAAGCAAAAGGAAAAAGACTGTTAAAGTCCGGGTGGCATATGAAAAAGTGGAGGTGATGTAATGGCTAAAAAAAAATCAGGCTACACCCCACCATTCACCATTACCTCAAAAGCAATTCACTTTATTTCGGAAATAAGTGAAATCCTGGGCAGCTTTTCTACTGCTAACCAGTTTGATCTTGCTCCTATGCTCAGGCGCGGCAACCGTTTGAAAAGCATTCAGGCTTCTCTGGCGATTGAAAACAATACACTCTCACTCGAACAGGTAACTGCGATCGTTAACGGCAAGAGAGTATTCGGGCATCCAAGAGAAATACAAGAAGTTAAAAATGCCTTTGCTGCTTATGAAATGCTTGAAACATTAGACCCATTCTCCACCAAGGATTTATTGAAAGCGCATGCGATATTAATGTCGGCTCTTGTTGATGAAGCCGGACGATATCGTTCGGGCGGTGTTGGAATAATGAAGGGAAAAACCGTCGTCCATTTAGCCCCCCCTGCTGAGCGCGTTCATTCCCTAATGCTCGATTTGTTCACGTGGCTCAAAGTCACCGATGCTCATCCTCTTATTGCAAGCTCTGTTTTTCATTACGAATTCGAGTTTATTCACCCTTTTGCCGATGGCAATGGAAGAATGGGGCGTCTATGGCAAACCCTTATATTGAGCCGATGGAGACCTATACTTGCATTTCTTCCTGTTGAAAGCGTTATCCGTAACCGGCAGGATGAGTATTACGATGTACTGGCAACCGCTGATCGGCAAGCTGACTCCACCTCATTTGTCGAATTTATGCTGACTGCAATAAAAGAAGCCCTTCATGAGGCTATGGATAGCGACCAAGTTAGCGACCAAGTTAGCGACCAAGTTAGCGACCAAGTTAAAAAAATATTGGGAATATTGACCAAGGGGTCTCTTTCTGCATTGGACCTGATGAAATCACTGGGTTTGTCACATCGGCCAACCTTTAGAAATAATTACCTCCATCCAGCAATTGAAAAAGATTTTATCGAAATGACTATTCCCGATAAACCAAACAGTCGTATTCAGAAATACAGAATCACTTTCAAAGGTATTGCAGTGATTAAGGTGGCACAATAATGTCCGAATACACCAATGTCGATCACCCTTTGGATGAAATTCATCCAAAGGGCTTCTTAGGCGATAACAAATTTAAATCAGGCCATGTTCCCGGCCACGAGTTCTGCAATATCCCGGGTCTTGATCTGTTCTTCCTTGCCCAGTTCCTTCATGCCGTCTTCCACCATGGTGAGACAGAAGGGGCAGCCCACGGCCACGGTTGCAACATTCCTGTCTGCGATTTCTTCGGCTCTTGCAAGATTGATACGTTTTCCAATGGTCTCTTCCAGCCACATCCTGGCACCGCCCGCACCGCAGCAGAAGCTTTCATTGGCGTGACGGTCCAGTTCTTTAAACCCGTCTTTTGAGATGGCTGAGAGAAGGGATCTGGGCTGATCGTAGATGGAATTATACCGGCCCAGATAACAGGGATCATGATAGGTCAGAGAACCTTCCAGGGCCTTATTCAGCTTGATTTTGCCGGACCGGACCAGGCCTTCGATGAACTCGGTATGATGGATCACTTCATAATTGCCGTCCAGTTGCGGGTATTCGTGCTTCAGGGTATTGAGGCAATGGGGGCAGGCTGCAATGATCTTTTTGACCTTATAATTGTTCAGGGTTTCAATATTTTCCCGGGCCATGGCCTGGTACATCATTTCATTGCCAGCGCGCCGTGCAAAATCCCCGGTGCATTTTTCCTCGGTACCGAGGATGGCAAAATTAATCCCGGCCTTCTGGAGAATCTTTACGATACTGACCGAGACCTTTTTAGTGCGGTCGTCAAAGGACCCGGCACAGCCCACCCATAAGAGATAATCCACATCTGAATCCTCGGCCATGGTCTTTACGCCCAGGCCCTCAGCCCAGTCGGCCCGCTTGTCATAGCCGATGCCCCAGGGATTGCCGTTTCTCTCAAGGCCTTTCAGGGCTGTGTTCAGCTCCTTGGGATAGACACCCGCCATCAGGGTCTGGCCCTGTCTCATGGCCATAATACGGGGCACATGTTCAATGGTCACGGGGCAGACCTCTTCACAGGCCCTACAGGTGGTGCAGGCCCAGAGGGTGTCTTCTTTAATCACATCACCCACAAGAGATTTCTCGCTTTTCAGCCCGGCCATTTGTGCCTTGATCTCTTCTTTTCTGGCTTCATCCGGCTCATTGGCCAAGGCAAGGGAAAGTTTTTTTCGTTTGATGATTTTGTCGCTATTGGCATGGAGTTCGTGCTTCAAATCCTGGTTGAAATCATAGAGGTTCAGGGGCTTGTCCGTTGAAAAAGCAGGACAGACTTCCTTGCACCGGCCGCATTCGGTACAGGTATAAAGATCCAGACCCTGTTTCCAGTTAAGCTGGTGAATGTGGTTCATGCCAAGGGATTCATCTTCCCAGACCGACTCATCTTCCAGGTTCAGAAGCTTTGTCTTTTCATGGGGATATCCCAGGGATTTTAAAAATACATTGGGAAGAGAAGTGATGACATGGAAATGTTTTCCAATGGGCAGGAAATTTAAAAAAGTCAACTGGGTGATGATATGCAGCCAGAACATGGCCGTCATGACATAACCAGTGGCATCAGCCCCCAGAGGGGATATCAGGGATGCCGCAGCCACGGAAACCGGGGTCCAGATAAATTCATTGCCATAGCTCAAATTGTTGAAAAAATGAAGATTGCCGGGGTTGTTGTAGAGGGTGATCAGATTGTACCGGGCCCCGTCCAGAAGGAGGTCGGAAATCATCAGGGTCACGATCATGCAGAGGACAAAATAGGCTTCCCAGGTATTGTGAAGCCGTTCCGGTTTGATGACGGCCCGCCGGAAAATGGCATAGGCGGCCATGACCAGAACGATGCCTTCCATGATGTCTTTCAGGCCGATATACAGATATCCCAGTAGGAAGTTCTCATTGAATATGGGCAGTTGAAATCCGTGGGCAAACCCTTCTCCGTAAAGGGTGATGCTCCGGATCAAAAGGACACAGAATCCCCAGAAGATGAAGGCGTGCATCAGGCCTGAGACAAACTCTTTTTTGCGTCCCACAAGGCGCTTCTGGCCCAGGGCGATAATCACCACATTCTTTATCCGATCCATTATCCGGTCGGTTCTGCCTGCGGCTGTGGGTTCCAGGGCCATGAGCAATTGAATTTTCCGCACCATGGTGCGGCCGAAGATTGTCAGGGCAATAATCAGCAGAATACTCATCAAAAGGGGATTCATCAGTACCTCATCCTATTTTCTGATTTTTTTAAGTTCTTCACGAAGTATCGGCACCACTTCAAACAGGTCACCGACAATGCCATAGTCTGCCACGTTGAAAATCGGGGCTTCCGGATCTTTATTCACGGCAAGGATGACCTTGGAGCCGTTCATACCGGCCAGATGCTGGATGGCACCGGAAATTCCCATGGCCATATAAAGGGTGGGTGCAACGATTTTTCCGGTCTGCCCCACCTGTTTGTTGTGGGCCATGAAACCGCCGTCCACCATGGCGCGGGAAGAGCCAAACCCGGCTTTCAGGTCATTGGCCAGTTCTTTTACAAGATTAACACCGGCCTGGTCCTTGGCACCGCGGCCGACGGACACGACAATGTCGGCATCGGCAAGGTCCACATCACCGGTGGCATCGGAAAGGATTTCCTTGATCACGGCTCTCAGATCAGCCGCAGGAATGGACAGTTTGACCACATTTTCTTTTCCTGCATTGCCTTCGGTGGCCTGGAACGCACCGGCCCGGACAACGGCCACCAGTTGTTTGGAATTGATTTTTACGCGCTGCATGACTTTATTGGCAATGGCGGGGCGGACGATTTCAATATTGCCGCCCGTCAGTGTGACATCAATGATTTCCGTTGCACAGGCAGCACCAAGCTGGGCTGCAACTCTCGGGGCAACGGCTTTGCCGCCTTCGGAAAAACCGAACCAGATCATGTCGGCATTGGATTGTTTTGCTGCATCCACTACGCAGGATGCATAGGGGCCGGCTGAAAAAAGCTCAAGGCTTGCATCATCTGCAATGTACTGGGTGTTGGAACCGGCCTTGGCCATATCTGCTGCCAGGGATGAAATATTTTTGCCGATAGCCACGACCGCAGTTTCTGCGCCAATGGCTCTGGCCTTTGATAAAAGTTCCAAGGTACTGCCTTTGAGTACGCCCTGTTTGATATCTGCTATTACAAGTACTTTAGCCATAATATATTTTTCCTTCTAAATATCCGTTAGTATTAGAAAACCTTTGCTTCGGTAGCCAGAAGACCCACGACTTCAGCCGTAATTTTGGCTGCGTCGCCTTCAAATTTGCGCCCGGCCTTCCGTGTTTTGGATGCCATGAATTCAGCAATTTCAGATTTTAAGGCGCCACATCCGACATCGGCCCCGGAAGTTCCAAGACCAGCCAGGTCCATGGAATCGATTTTCTTTTTCTTTGCCATCATGATCCCGCGCATGGCCGGGAGCCTGGGTTCATTAATGCTGTCACTGACGGTAACCACGGCCGGAAGGGCAAGTTCGATGATTTCAGTACCGCTATCTCCCAGACGGGATACTTTAACATGCGTTTCATCCAGGACTTCAAGGGCCACCACATTGCTGACACAGGGAAATCCCAGAAATTCGGCCAGCATGATGCCGGTCTGTCCGCTGTCTGTATCCTGGGCCTGCTTGCCCGTGATCACAAGGTCATAGCCGCCCTTTTCAACTATTTTTTTCAGGACATTGGCATACACAAATGAATCGGCTTTGGCCAGGGCCGGGTCATCCACATGAATCCCCTCATCAATGCCCATGGCATAGCATTTGCGGATGATATCGGCATTGTCGCCGCCGCCAAGGCTCACCAGGGTGGTTTCGGCATTGTTCTTTTCCTTCAGTTGGACCGCGGCTTCCACTGCATTTTCATCCCAGGCATTGATTACATACTGGAGCCCGTCTTCAACAATGGCGCCATCCTTTATGTGGATGTTCAATTCCACATCAACTACTTTTTTTACGGTTGTGAGAATTTTCAAATTGTCCTCCTCATGATTGCATTTTATTTAAATTCGGTCATTTTTTTAAGCATCAATTTTTGCCCCAGTCCCTTCCCTTTTGATTCGGTTTTCCCCGCTGAAAATGATCAGATTCTTAGATTCAAAAGCACAGGCCAGGGTCATATTCAGGGATTTTCCCATGTCAACGGCCAGGGCCGTGGGTCTTGATTTGCTGATGATCATGGGAATCCTTGCCCTTGCCGCCTTCTGAACCAGTTCATAACTGATCCTGGAGGATAAAACAAGAAGTCTTGCAGTATTCAGGGTGTTGGTCATGAACAGTTTCCCAATGGCTTTATCCAGGGCATTGTGCCTTCCCACATCCTCGGAAAAGGACACAACGCCTAATTTGTCATCAAAGATCAGAGCTGCATGGGACCCACGGGTTCTCGGATAAAAGCTCTGTTTTTCGGAAAGCTTTTTCACGCATTCAAAAATATGATTGATCTCCATTTCAAACCCATTGTCTGCGGGTTTCAGCACCTGGTTCAGATCCTCCATCATCTTTTTTCCGCAGATGCCGCAACTGGTCTGGCTGACATAGCTCCTGCGTTTCAAAAGGTCTGGAATTTTTTTACGGCGTTCAGGGGTGAGCCAGATATCAATGAGATTGGGGTCTGAATTTCCGTCATACCCGATGGTTTCAAAATCATGGACAGTGTCTGCCAGCCCTTCTCCAAGACAAAGCCCGGCCGCATGGAATTCCTCTTCCCCGGGAGTCCGCATGACAACGGAATAAGGCTTGTCATCCACCCGGATCATGAGGGGTTCCTCTCCGATCAGCTCCAATGAATCAGGGGTATAAACCCCTTTTTCAAACCGGAACGCCGGGTATGTTTTGGTATTATTTCCTGGGCTCATGCGTTCCTGATCCTTTGGATGATAAAGGGTTATACTTTTTCCAACCTTACCGCACAAACCTTCAGTTCCGGGATCTTTGCGATGGGGTCAAAGGCCGGGTTGGTCAGTTTGTTCACATTGGCTTCCTCAAAATGGAAGGGCATGAAAACCACTCCTTTTCCCACACGATCGGTGATCATCACCCGTGTTTCGATGGTTCCCCGTCTGGAAGTGACCTTGATTCTGTGGCCGTCCTGAATCTCAAAGGTTTTTGCATCAAAGGGGTTGATTTCAAGGAATCCTTCCTTTACTTCAAAGTCCAGGGTCTTTGAGTTCCGGGTCATGGTCCCGGTATGATAATGGGCATAGACACGACCTGTGGTCATCCAGAAAGGATATTCCGTGTCTGTTACTTCGGCCGGCGGTTTACTGTCAATGGCATGGAACAGGCCCTTACCCCTTGTAAACTTTCCATCCTTATGGAGATATGGGGTTCCAGGGTGTTCCACAGACGGACAAGGCCATTGAATCCCGATACCTTCAAGCCGCTCATAGGTGATCCCGGCATAGGATGGGGTGAGTTCGGCGATTTCCTTGAAGATGGCCTCAGGAGAATCATAGGCCATTTTGTAACCAAAACGAGTCGAAATATCCTGGATGATCTGCCAGTCCTGACGGGATTCGCCGACAGGTTCGACAGCCTTTCTGACCCGCAGCACCCGTCTTTCGGTATTGACAAAGGTACCATCCTTTTCAGCAAAGGAAACGCCGGGCAGAACCACATGGGCGAGTTTGGCCGTGGGCGTCAGGAAAATATCCTGGACAATGAGCAGTTCCACCTTTTGAAGGGCCTTGACCACATGATTGGCATCCGGGTCCGATACTACCGGGTTTTCGCCCATGATCCACAGGGCCTTGACCTCATCCTTGTCAATGCCGCTTATCATTTCAGGGAGGGTGAGGCCGATCTTTGAAGGAAGTTCGGAAACGCCCCAGGCCTCGGCAAATTTCTTGTTGGCAGATCCAAGGGTGACCGGCTGGTAGCCGGTATAGACATTGGGAAGGCTGCCCATGTCACAGGCGCCCTGGACGTTGTTCTGGCCGCGCAGGGGGTTCACACCTGTACCGGGCTTGCCGATATGGCCGGTCAGCATGGAAAGGTTGGCCAGGGATTTGACGTTGTTGACGCCGTTGGTATGCTGGGTGATGCCCATGCAATATACGATGGAAGCCCTCTGCGCCTTTGCATAGGTCAGGGCAAGGGTTTCAATGTCTTCCACAGATACGCCCGTAATCTTCGACACCTCATCCAGGCGAACTGCCTCAATGCAGGTTTTGAATGTCTCAAAATCCTCAGTGTTGGCCTGAATAAAACCCTTGTCTTCAATTCCCTTGTCCAGGATCACTTTCATCATGCCGTTCAAAAGAGCCACGTCGGTTCCGGGCTGATGACGGACATAGAGATGGGCAAAGGCTGCGATCTGGTTTTTTCTCGGATCTGCCACAAGGATTCTGGCCCCTTTTGCCCTTGCCCTGAAAATCCGGGTGGCCACCAGGGGGTGGGATGTGGCGGTGTTGGACCCGATAATGAAGATGGCATCCGAGTCTTCCAGTTCTGACACTGCATTTGTCATTGCACCACTGCCAAAAGATGCGGCAAGACCTGCCACAGTGGAGGAATGTCAGAGCCGGGCGCAGTGATCGATGCTGTTTGTGCCGATGCCAGCCCGGGCAAACTTCTGCATGAGATAATTCTCTTCATTGGTCACCTTGGCTGAGGCAAAAAATCCCACGGCATCCGGGCCGTCGGCATTCCGGATTTCTTTGAGCCGGGATGCGGTATAGTCCAGGGCTTCGTCCCAGGAGACCTCGACAAGGGCTCCGTTTTTTCTGAGCAAGGGTTTTTTCAGGCGCTTGTCGGACTGGACAAACTGATGGGAATTCCATCCTTTGATGCAGAGTTTGCCTTCGTTGACAGGGCTTGTCTTGCAGGGGGTGACCCCGGTCAGTTTACCGTCAAGGGACTCAAGAAAAAGATTGCATCCGCATCCACAATAGGTGCAGGTTGTCAGCGTGTTCCTGTAATCCATGATCTTTCCTTTTTATATAAAACTAAACAAAACCTTTATTTTTTTTCAGGTGAAGGGCCCATTACGCTCAAGGGTGATCTTTCATATTTATTAAGCCCGGATGTATACCCGAATTCAGTATTCATTATCTCTGCTGTCTTTTTATAGAGAAGCCTCAAAGGAATATCCGAAGGACAGGCTTCTTCACACAGCCCGCAGTCAATGCAGCGGTCGGCCATGTGCATGGCACGGGTCAGGTGGAATACAGGGATGTCCACAGGAAGGCCGCCTTTGGAGATGAGGTCCTCGCACTCCAGGCTGCATTCCTTGCAGAAGCACATGGGGCATATATCCCGGCATCCATAGCATTTCACGCATTTTAAAAACTGGTCCTGCCAGAAGGAAAACCGCTCCGCCTGGTTTTTACCTTCGGCTTCCCTGACCTGTCTGGGTTCAACCCCGTCAGATTTTTCACCGGCCGTCATATCATCGGGCCAGGGTTTTTTGCATTCGCATTTCAGGGCCAGGTCGCCAGGGCAGGAGATCCCGACGGGGACGACTTTGTCCTGTTCCAACTGGTTCAGGCGGTAAAGGCCGTAAAGCCCTCTTTCATCACAACCCCGGACAAGGACTCCGAAAACCTCATCCGGATATTCTCTGGCAAGGGTGATGAGCACCTTGTTCAAAGGGTATCTGGCATCCCCGGCGCTCTCGGTATCTCCCAGGCTCAATGTTCCCAGGTCATCGCCCTTCTGAAACAGACAGGGGATCACATGGCCGCCCACGAGGGAAAGGGCTACAACTCCCTTGACCGTCCCGCCTGAAAGAAGCTCATTGATTTTCTGTTTTACTTGATCAATCATAACCATACCTTATTCTACGCAACCGTTTTGGCTTGCTCGTTTTTCAATGGTGAGGGCCCAAGTTTTCTCAAGACACCGATAAAATCACCGATTTCTTCTACAAACTCCGGCGCTTCGGCTGAAGATACCCACCGGACCCGAAGCCTGTCTTTTTCTATGCCGCAGAAATCCAGCATCTGGGAAAGAAGGGTCACCCGTTTTTCAGTAGAATAATTACCATACAGGTAATTGCATTCACCCTTGTGTCAGCCACCCACAAAAATGCCGTCCATTCCCTGTTGAAACGATTTCAGCATATGGTGGGGAGACACACTCCCGGTACACATGACCCTTATGACCCGGATATTTGCCGGATACTGCATACGACTAACCCCAGCTAGGTCAGCAGCGGCATACGCTCACCAGGTGCAGAGAAATGCGATGATATGCGGTTCATAATTTGTGTCGCTCATTGGCTTCTTTCCTTATCTATGTGTTCTTCATTAATCTTTAATCACGCTGCCCCGATCTGAACCAACATCTGTTCAGGTTTGTAGCCCCTGAGTTTTGCGCTGTGGGACGGACAGGCAGAAGCACAGTTCCCGCAGCCCTTGCACAGGATTTCATTGATCTCGCATACCCGTTTGTTCCGGTTGTACGAGATGGCCGCGTACGGGCACAGCGGCAGACAGGTCAGGCAACCCACACAGGAGGAGGGGTTGATGGCGCAGACAATTCCTGAAGTGGCCACCGTGTCCTTTGACAGAAGGGTCAGGACCCGGCCGGCTGCGCCGTAGGACTGGTTGATGGTTTCCGGTATGTGCTTAGGATAGTGGGCTGTTCCGCAGAGGTATACCCCGTCCGTAGCAAATTCAACAGGTTTCAGTTTGACATGGGCTTCCTTGAAATACTGATCCGGACTTAACGCCACCTTGAATTTGCTTGCCAATTCCATCGTGGACGCAGCCGGGATAACAGCAGCGGCCAGGGAAACGATATCAGCATCCAGTTCCAGGCGTTTCCCCAGGATATAATCCGGCACGGTGATCCGAAGAAGGGTCTTCTTGCCTTCCTTCACCACTTCAATCTCCGGTTTGTCTTCGGGTTCATAGCGGATGAACCGGACATCCTTTTCAGACGCCTCACGATAGGCATCTTCCCGGAATCCGTAAGTTCTCATATCCCTGAAAAGGATATAGATTCTCATGTCCGGGTTAAGTTTCTTCAGTTTAAGGGCATTTTTAACGGCATGACTGCAACATACCCGTGAACAATAATTTCTTTCCTCATTCCGACTGCCTACGCACTGGATCATGACAAGGGTTTCAGCATTCAGAACAGCTTCATTGCCTTTGGCGATCTGTTCTCCCAGCTCCACATGGGTGAAGATATTTTCATTCTGTCCGTAGAGGTATTCGGTGGGTTTATATTCCTCGGCGCCGATGGCGAGAACAGAAGCTCCGTGCTTGATCTCCTTGATCCGTCCTTCGGTTTTAATGGTGGTGGTAAAGTTACCGAGATAACCGGAAACATCTTTGATCGTCGCCTCGTGGGACACATGGATCAGGGGATTTTGGTAGACATCCCGGATCAGATTGTTCAGATAGGCCTGAACGTCCAGGCCCTCCAGGGTTGTGTGAAGCCGACGGGCCATGCCGCCAAGGTCTTTGCTTTTTTCTACAAGATGGACCTCATGTCCCTGTTTGGCAATGGCCAGGGCGCAAGTCATGCCGGCAATTCCGCCGCCGACCACAAGCGCGGTCTTGTTTACCGGCAGGTCTAATTCCTGAAGCGGTTCCAGGCGGGCGGCGCGTGCCACCGACATCCGGACGATATCCAGGGCTTTTTGGGTCGCATTTTCCTTCTGCTTGGCATGAACCCAGGAACAATGCTCCCGGATATTGGCCATATCGAGGTAATACTGGTTTAAGCCCGCTTCCTTCAAGGTATCCTGGAACAGGGGCTCAAGGGTTCTGGGCGAACAGGCTGCAATGACGATGCGGTTCAGGCCTTTTTCCTTGGCAAGGTCGGTGATTTCCTTGGCCGAGTTGGTGGCGCAGGAGAAAATCTGCTGTTTGGCATAGACCACATTGGGAAGGGTCATGACATAGTTCACCACCTCGGTCACATTCACGATGCTGGAAATATTGGCCCCGCAATGGCAGACAAAAACACCGATCCTGGGTTCTTCTTCAGAAACATTGCGCTGCAAGGGATAAACTCTTTTCCGGCTTAATTTGCCCTGCCGGTATTTGAGGAGTTCTCCGGTCTGGGAGCCGGCGGCACTGGCGGTAAACACAGACTCCGGAACATCGGTCGGGCCCAGGAATGCGCCGCTGACAAAAATTCCGGGCCTGTTGGTTTTCACCGGGTTGGAGGATTCGGTTCTGGCAAAGCCGTGGGAGTTGATGTCGATTCCGAATTTTTCTGAAATTTCCCTGTAGGCGGCCGGCGGATTCAATCCAACTGACAGAACCACCATATCGAACTCTTTTTCCTTTACCCCTTCATCCGGGGTAGCATACCGGACAACGATATTCTTGCTATCCGGGATTTCCCTTGCAATGGAGGCATAGCTCCGGATAAATTCAACGCCGGGGAGATTTGCCGCTCTCTGGAAATACCGTTCAAAATCCTTGCCGAATGAACGGATGTCATTATGGAAAATCGTGCATTCAGCTTCACTTTCATGGTCCTTGGTCAGGATCACCTGTTTCTGGGTATAGGTGCAGCAGACGCCGGAACAATAGCTGTTTTCGCCTTCCGTCACCCGTCTTGAACCCACACATTGAATCCAGGCGATCTTTTTGGGGTGTTTTTTGTCCGACCCTCTGAGCACTTTTCCTTCATACGGTCCGGTGGAAGACAGGAGCCGCTCAAAATCCATGCTGGTGACGACATTCTGATATTTTCTGTAGCCGTATTCCTCCTTGACCGAAGGATCAAAGGGTGTAATACCGGAAGACAGGATGATGGCCCCGACATTCACGTCCTTTTTCTGTACGGTTTGTTTGAAATCAATGGCGTCTGCCAGACATACGCCCCTGCAGATATCACATTTGCCTTCCTTCAGGAACAGGCAACTGTCGTCAATATAGGATATAAGAGGAATGGCCTGTGAAAAATAAACATGAACCGCCTTGTTCATGGATATTTCCTGGTTGAACCGGTCCGGGTATTTCACCGGGCAGTATTCCACACAGGTCGTACAGCCTGTGCACTTGTCCTCAATGATATACCGGGGGCGGGTTTTCAAGGTCACATTGAAATTGCCCTTTTCCCCTTCAACCCTGTCCACTTCCGTAAATGTCAGAACCTCGATGTTTGGATGCCGGCCGACCTCGACCAGTTTAGGAGAGAGAATTCACATCGAGCAGTCGTTTGTCGGGAAGGTCTTGTCGAGCTGGGCCATATGCCCGCCGATGCTGGGGCTCTTCTCCACCAGGTAGACTTTGAACCCGGCGGTGGCAAGATCCAGAGAAGCCTGGATACCGCTGATCCCGCCGCCTACAACCATGACATCTCCGAAGTTTCGATCGCCAAGGGTGCTTGAGAATTGTTGCAATACTTCTGCTGGCAATACTTCGTTTTCCACTTTCTATCTCCTCATCATATATTCTCAGGGCGTTTTATTTAACCGGTCCGCCGGTATGCCCATCGATGTTCATCTCACTGATCAAAGCATTTCGTTGATAATTTCCGTGATGTCCTTTACTTCCAGAACAGTCTCGTATCCCAGATTCAGGCGGCTTTCTTCAAAGTTGGTGATGCAGTAAGGACAGGAAGTGGCCAGAACCTGAGCCCCCGCATCCTTTGCCTGTTTGAGCCGAAGATCGGAAAACCGTTCTTCCTGTGGGGTGTCCATCCAGATCCGTCCCCCGCCGCCGCCGCAGCACAGGCTGTTTTTACGGTTGTTTTCCATCTCCACCAGCTTGAGCCTTGGAACCCGCCGCAAGAGATCCCTGGGTTCATCATAGATCCCGTTGTGACGGCCCAGGTAACAGGGATCATGGTAGGTGACGACCTTCTGCAATTCGCCTTTCAGTTCAAGTCGTCCTTCCTGAATCAACTGCAGGACGAACTGATTAATGTGAATCACCTCAAAATGGACCATGAATTCCGGGTATTCATTTTTAAATGTATGATAACAGTGCGGGGAAGAGACGATAATCTTCTTTACGCCGTTATCGATAAAGGCTTTTATATTATCTTTGGCAAGCTTTTTAAAAACTTCCTCGCTGCCGGTTTTCCGGATGCTTTCTCCGCAGCAGCTTTCCTTTTCACCCAGGATGCCGAAGGCTACCCCGGCCTTTTTGAGGATATTGGCCGTGGCAGTCGCTACTTTTTTCATTCTTGGGTCATAGCTCAGGTAACAGCCTACAAAATAGAGGGCTTCCATACCTTCGCTATAGGGTTTGATTGAAAGGGCCTTGGCCCAGTCGGCCCTTTTCCCCCGATCTCCCTGAAGCGGATTTCCTTCGGATATCAGGCTGGATCTGGCCGTACGCGCAGATTTGACTGAGGGCGGAAAAAGTTCATATGAGGAGGCAACTCTTCTTAAGGCAACAGCAATATCGATCTGCTTGACGCCTCTTGGGCACTGGGAGGGACACATGCCGCAGGTAGTACAGCGCCAGATATCTTCACCTTCGACTTCACTCAGGCCAAAGGCGGCTTCCCGGATGAGCTTTCTCATGCTGAACTGTCTGACCTTGTTCCATGGACATACCGAATCGCATAATCCGCACTGGAAGCACATCTTAAAGATCTCGCCACCGGACGCTTTTATCTCATCTATGACTTCTATGAAGGGGGCTATCGTTTCCACTGTATTTTCTATCCTTATATATTGGCCTTATGTTTTCCCTAACTGTTCTTGCCCTTGTGTTCTAACCTTTTTTTGACAACCGGGCAACGGCGTCCAGTATTTCGTCCATGCCGTATCTGTTGGCCAGTGCTTCCAGGCCGATTTCCAGGTCTTCCTGCTCTTTCTGCTCTTCGACTTCTTCTTCCCTTTCTTCAACCGTCAGGGCATCCGCCAGGCACCATTTGACACACAAGGGCTCTTTTTCGCCTTCACACATATCGCATTTCAGCGGCAGCCCGGAATCCGGTTCCTTGAATTCATCCCTGGACGGGCAGGAAGCCCGGCAGAAAGAACATTCGTCATACTCTTTTCCGTCAATGGTGTATTTGTCCCTGCCTGCACATTCAGCCACCGTATACTCTCCGGCATACACCGGAACATAGATATCTCTGAACGGATCACGGATAATTCTGATCCGTGATCTGGCCGGGTTGTTGCTGCTGTATTGGGGTTTTGCGTGAAAAGCGGAGCAGATGACCTCGCAGGCCCGGCAACCATTGCATTTATCAACATCAATCTTTAATGTCTTAACTGTTTTTGTTTTCTTATTACCACTCAAGGTTCATGCCCTCCACTCTAATTTGTCTCTTTTTGTGCCGAAGCGGCATCAGTTTCGGTCAAGATTCCTCTTTTTATGAAGTCTTTGGCCACATAGTCCAACCCCATTTCCTGCAAGGCTTCTTTTGTCGGGATTCCCTCATTATTCCACCCCTTCATCTTGTAATATGCATCCAGGAGCTTTTCTTCCAGTTCCGGGAATCTTTTTTTCCAATGATCGTCTGGTGGTAATTCATCTTTTCTTCTCATACCGAGTCGAATATTAAATGCCCTGACAAGGGTTCTGTATCTTGTAGCGGCCTTTGTCAATTTTTCTTCATCCATGTCGATACCGGCACCATAAGAAATGAATTTCGGATAATTATGGATGTGATACGGCGGCTTTAAGGGAAATGATGACAGCCCGGCGCACTGGCCCAGGGCATCATCAATATAATGCATCCTTTCCTGCCAGTCCACAATATCACAGCACATATCAACGGTCGGATAAAACGGCATTGATTTTTCCCCGCGGATTTCCCAATCCAGGAAATACTGTTTAAATTTTTCATCCGGAACCTGAATCCAGTCTTTGACAAAGGCTTCCCGTTCTTCCAATGTCGGGAACGGGGCCTGGGGGAACTGGCCTTCGATCTGGGTGATATTGATTTTTTCACCGGTACAGTACATGAGGTAATAGATGGGGTTGAGCATGGACAGCTTCAGCGGCAACTGCTCAATTTTCTTGATATTGTTGTGTGCATAGACCTCTGCACCGTTTCCAATTTCTTTGGCAGCCCAGTAGGTGCCGTTGGCAAGGATATTGCCGATGCCTTCCCGCCGGACAATTCTGTCCAGGAGCCAGTAGAATCTGCCTTCGTTATCTTCCGGCATTCCCGGAAAATCTTTTTCCGTCAGAATGCCTTTTTCCAGGAGTTCCAGGGCAAAAGCCATGACCTGGGGCGCTGAAAATCCATCCAGACCATATTCTGTGGCCTTTTGTGCGATACTTAACCCAAAATCCAGATCTGAAAAGGCCCCCATGGTATAGGTCAATTTTGTAAAGCATTTCATCATATAGGTGGGAAGTCCGGGCATGGAAATGGTTGCACCGCATTTCATGGGACAGTTAAAACAGGAGATCAGCCGGGTCCTGGCCTTTTCCATGGTTTCCGTCCATTTTTCTTCCACTTCCTCGTTCCAGAAATCTTTTCTGCGGGTCCGGGAATTTCCCCACATGAAATTTTCCGTATGCCATTTTTCATCATGGACTTTCATTTCCTGGGGTGATCCAAGTCCGGCGAGAATCGGCATGACACCCGGGATGGGGTTGGTTTCCCGTATTTTGATATATTCCAGGACTTCATTGCAGAGCCCCAGGAATTCAGCCGGCTTTGAAAGATTGATATCCTTTGTACCGCGAACCACAATGGCCTTTACATTTTTATCACCCATGACAGCTCCGATGCCGCCGCGGCTGGCACTGGATCTGCCCTGTTCAATGGAGGCAAAAAAGACCTTGTTTTCACCGGCCATGCCGATGGCTGCCACCTGGGCTTTGGGCTGATTCAATTCTTTTTTAATGATTTCAGCGGTTTCAATGGAGCCCTTACCCTTCAGGTGAGCCGCATCCCGGATCTCGATTTTGTCATTATTAATCCACAGATACACCAGTTTCGGGGACTTGCCGCGAAGAATGACTTTGTCATACCCGGCATATTTTAATTCCGGCGCCCAGAATCCGCCCATCATGGAAAATACCATTAACCGGGTCTGGGGCGAAATAGTGGATACAATGGTACGGTTACATCCGGTTGCAGGTGTGCCGCATAAAAGACCGGCGCCGAAAATTAACAGGTTTTCGGGAGAAAAAGGTTCAACCTCGGGCGGAACCCTGTCCCACATTATCTTGGTGTTAGTACCGAGACCCCCCAGATAAAGCTCCGTGTCTCTCGGGTCTGTTGCGACCTTTTCAATGTTTCCCCGGGTTAAATCAACTTCCAGATTAAACCCTGTCTCTGCGTACCTCATTTTTTTAATCCCCTTTTATCAAAATCCATGCGATAAGCCTTTAATACCGAATCAAAAAAACCATCTCCAATAAAAAAACCCCATCTTATCCGGTAAAATGTAACTATATATAAGCTACAAAATAACTACGTGTCAAGAAAAAACCCTGAATTTTTTTACCACATGGAAGCCACCACCAGGATCACCAAAACCTCGGTTCCATTGTTCAGAAGACTATGGACAGAGCCCGTCGGAATCCAGGTGGCATCGCCTGGATGGACCTGTCTTTCTTCATCATCCACCCGCATGAGCCCGGTGCCGCTTGCCACAAAATAAATTTCCTCCATGGGGTCCACATGGGATTCGATTTCCTTGCCCGGTTCAAGTTTTGCAATGGCCAGAAACCCAAGCTCCTGAAGGGTCCGGCGGTCCAGGACCATCTGGGCAACGGCTCCCCCGTGGGCACGGTAGGTGGTTTCCAGCACTTCTTTATCATTTAGATTACGCACAATCATGTTTTTGATTTTCCTTTTATAGTTCACTCAAACCAGGTCAGAATTTCTTTGACCGGCTCCCGTTCGGGTTTAAAACTTGTTTCCAGGGCCGATTCATCTTCATAGCCAAGGGCAATGGTCAAAAGGACTTCTTTTTCTTCCGGGATATTCAAGGCATCCCGGATCTCATTCCCATATTCCGTCACAAGCCCGATGGGGCAGGTGGAAAGCCCCCTGGCTTCAGCAGCCAGAAGAAGATAGGAAACAGACAAGCCCACATCCAGATACCGGATTTTCGGAAAGAGTTTGTCCATGAGAACGATAATCCCCACCGGAGCCCCGTAAAAAGAGCAGCTTCCCTCTTCAATGAATTGATTGAACGGGATGTTAAGCCGGTCAATATCGGGTTTCATGGCCCTGGAGGCCTTTCTGCTGCGATCGGCAATCTTTTCCGGCAAGGGAGCCGATGTACCGGGTCCGCAGGTTGTTTTTTTTGCAGCATGTACTTTTTTCAGACGGCGGACCAGCCTGTCCTTTTCCTCACCATACACCACGACATATTCCCAGGGTTGCAGGTTAATGGCGGACGGTGCCTGCCCGGCACTGTGGATCAGATCTTCGATATCCGCTCGTGAAACCGGTTTGTCAAGATAATGCCGTGCGCTTCTTCTTTTGTTCATGAGCTCTGTTATATCCATATCCATCCTTATCCCTTTTGCATCCTGATAGATACCTGTTCTGTTCAGATTAATTTTTTCCGTGACATGGGTTCAACCCAGACTTCACCCTGAAACACATCCATCAGATGTCTTTTAAGCTGCTCCATCTCATCCGTGTCTTTGGTTTCCACCACAAGATCCACGTCATCCAGGACTTTCAATTTTCCATATTGCTTGAAAATTTCAACGGCTTCATACACATCCGCGGTAAACCATCCATTCATCCGTTTTAAGAGTTCATCTCCCTTTAAAGGGCCTTCGATGGTGAGATCCACCTTGCGGTTCTTTGCTTCCCAGCCCACCACGGCCTGGCGTTTTATCACAGGCCGAACCGGATCATGCATGGCCGCACATTTAAACCAGAGCATTGCTCTTTCCATTTTCACGCCTTCCTTAAAACCAATTATGGTTCAGGGCCTTTAAAACCAGCCCTGAACCATAATTTACATTGAATCAGATTATCATTATTTCTGATGAATGATCAGAATGTCTAACCTTATTCCTGGGGTTTGCCCAATACGCTGGCAAACATGTCATCGCTCCAGAGCATGGAGTCTGCAACGTTCTGGCGGAATTTGATGAAATCAATGGTATCCTGGCCGGTGATCTTCTTTGTATTGAAGGCGCCGAATCCAAGGAAGGCCTCGCCTGACATATTGGCAGCAAGCCAATGTCTGTGGTCGTTTTTCATGGTATCCCAGAAGAATTTCTTTTTCTGGCGGATACCGTCGATGGATTTGATCAGGCAGCCCGGGAACAGGTTGGCAAACTTCCAGATGATCAGGTTGACTTCTTTGTCCAGAAGTTCAAAATCAGCATTGGCCTGGTGTTGTTTAATAAGATCTCGGCCGTCTTTGAGGGCCTGACCGGTTTTGGATTCGCCGTAAACAATTTCTCCATCCTGAACATAGGTCTCAGTGATGATGGTGGGGTTTCTTACCCACTGCCCGTCAATTTTCAGAACAGGGACAACCTTGGAGATCATGCCTTTTGCTTTCATTTTATAAGCAGACCACATTTCACAGGAGACACAGTTGTACATGGCATCTTCTGCTGTCAGGAACCAGGGAAGGAAATCGGAAGAACCACCGGCAGGGGCTGAACCGTGTTTTGGTCCTGCCTGACCGAAAATGGCAAGGTCGGAAGATACGGCAAGATCACAGGCAAGACCGATTTCCTGGCCACCGGCGACTCTCATGCCGTTTACGCGGCAGATAACCGGTTTCTTGCAGGCAAGAATGGAATCCACCATGTGGTTGAAAAGCTCCATGTACTGGCCGTATTCGTCACATCTTTTTGAATAGAACTCAGAATATTCCTTTGTGTTACCGCCGGTGCAGAATGCATAGGGGCCTGTGCCGGTGAAAACAACGGCTACGACTTCTCTG
>JANNUH010000071.1:0-118780 GCA_031395015.1 Desulfobacterales bacterium
ATGCTGTTTGAGCGAAGAATGAGCGAGTTCATGGCGGTCAGCAAAGGTAATCTTAGAATTTGTAGCAATATCCATCCAGCGGACGTAAGGTGATCACCCTGGAACGGGTTATGCAAAATTTCCTATGGCAAATATCCAGGTCGGGAAGTCTTGGGTTGATATATTTTAGATTTTATGCACAATAGAGCAAATGATGGACTCGCCCTACATATCAGTCGCCATTGCGCTTCCCGTGCCCAAGGCCTATACCTATGGCGTACCGGAACATTTTCAAAACGCCTGCTTCCCGGGAGTGAGAGTTCTTATTCCATTCGGGAAAAAACGGGTCACCGGCTATATTCTTTCCGGACAGGAAACCTGTGGAGAATTTACGGCAAAAAACATTCTGGATGTGTTGGATGATCACCCTTTGTTTCCGGAATCGGAAATATCTTTTTTCAGATGGATAGCCGAATATTATCTCCATCCCCTGGGCGAGGTGATACGGACGGCCCTGCCCTCGGGTCTTGAAAGCCATGATGAATCCTGCCTCTTTGTCACGGAAAAGGGGCTCGACGCTTTTAATGAGAAAAGGCTTTCGCCCGGAGAAGAGGAAATCATGGAATTTGTCCAAAAGCGTGATCCGGCAAAACTCAAACAACTTTTCAAGACAAGCCGGAACCCTGCCGTCCATGCCCTGGTCCGGCGGATGGAAAAGCAGGATCTGGTGACCGTGTCCTATGTATTGAAAAAAGACGGGGTCTCGGCCAAGATGGAGAAATTCATCGTGTTTCAGCAGGACCCGGACCCAACGCTTCGCATGTCGAAAAAACGAGAAGCGATTCTCATGCAGGTCAAACAAAAAAATGAGATGTCCCTGACAGGCCTGAAAGCATTGATTCCCACGGCCCCAACCCTGATAAAACCGCTGGCCGAGGCGGGTTTCATCAGGATTATCCAGCGCCGGATTTTCCGGGACCCCCTGGGTGATCCTGTGGAACCGGATACACCGCCGGATCTCACTTTTGAGCAGGCAGCGGTCGTAAAACAGGTTCAGGATAAAGCAGACCAGGGGTTCTCGGCCTATCTTTTGACAGGCATCACCGGCTCCGGTAAAACGGAAGTCTATATGCGGCTGGTTCTGGATGTCATTGAAAAAGGGAAAAAAGCCATTGTCCTTGTGCCGGAAATCGCCTTGATTTCCCAGACGGAGAGGCGCTTTAGGGCAAGGTTCGGGGAAAGGATTGCGGTGATTCATTCTTCCCTGTCCCAGGGCGAACTTCTGGACCAGTGGCGAAAAATCGCCCTGGATAAAGTGGACATTGTGATCGGGGCAAGGTCTGCGGTTTTCGCACCCTTTGAAAATATCGGGATCATTGTGGTGGATGAGGAACATGACACTTCGTACAAGCAGGAGACGGGCCTTCGCTACAATGCACGGGACCTGGCCGTTGTCCGGGGAAAACTCTGCCAATGCCCGGTGCTTCTGGGCTCGGCCACGCCTTCCCTTCAATCCTATCAGAATGTGGTACTGAAACGCTTTGAGGAGCTGAAGCTGGAAACCCGTATCAACCGGAACCCCCTGCCTGAGATTACCCTGGTGGATCTGAAGAAATATAAGGATGGCAGACCGGATTACCGAATTGTCACCCCTGAGCTTTCAAAGGCCATCCGGCAATGCCTTGATAAAGGGGATCAGGCCCTGATTTTTTTGAACCGCCGGGGATTTGCCACGTTTCCGGTGTGCAAGGATTGCGGAAAGGCCCTGACCTGCCGATTCTGTGATATCACCATGACCCTGCACAAGGGCCATAACCAGTACCGGTGCCATCTTTGCGGGTTTGGGCGGCCCGTTGATACCGCATGCCCGGAATGCAAATCAAAAAAGATCAGACCCTTTGGGTTTGGAACGGAAAAAGTCGAATCCATGCTCAAGGAATTGTTCCCGGATGCAAGAATCGTCAGGATGGACCAGGATTCCACATCCAAAAAAGGGGCCGTCATCAAGATCCTGAAAATGATCCGGAACCGGACCGTTGATATTGTGGTGGGAACCCAGATGCTGGCCAAAGGTCATGATTTTCCCTCCATCACCCTTGTGGGTGTGGTCTGTGCGGATTTGTCCCTGAGTCTTCCGGATTTCAGGGCCGGGGAAAGAACTTTTCAGCTCCTGGCCCAGGTGGCGGGTCGAGCCGGACGGGGAGACACGCCAGGCAAGGTCATCATGCAGACCTATAATCCGGATCATTTTATTATTGAGGCTTCGCGGAAACAGGATTTCCAGGAATTTTTTCACAATGAAGCCCCTTTTAGAAAAGCCCTGATGTATCCGCCTTTTTCACGAATGACCCAGTTAAAAATATCGGGGCAGGATTCCGAAACAGTCAAAGCCTATGCCGAGGATGTGGCAAAGATTCTGAAAGACCTCATAGAGACCGAAGGGCAATTAAGGCAAAGCGTTCAGGTGCTGGGGCCTGCCGAGGCCCCCATCCAGAAAATATCTTCCAGATTTCGCTGGCAGATTCTGATCAAGAGCCCGTCCTCAGCTTTTGTGAACCGCCTGGTAAAAGCCACCCTGGAACATCCACGGGCAAAACCGAAATCAGGGATAAGTCTTTCCGTGGATGTTGACCCGTATTTTATGATGTAATGGGAGCGGAAAAAATTAATTCAGCCAATTGTATTTAATCATTCATAAGGAAGCCTGTTATGAACCGATCCAATCTGGACCTATTTAAGGAACTCAATCCCGAGGCCCTACAGAAAAAATTTCTCAATTCTCTGTTGAAAATCCAGAATGTCCAGAGGGGTTCCATCTGGATCAAAAAGGACAATGCCTATGTCTGCGTTGAAGCTGCCGGGGCAGAGAGCGACCGGATCAAAGGGGTTTGCCTCGATATTCAACACACCAGCATTGTGGGATGGGTCATTGAAAATAAAAAAATGACTGTGGCGGAAACCAAAAGCGACCGGCGGCATTATAAGGAGGTTGAAGACCCTCTGGCAATTAAAAGCAGTATGATCCTGTGTTTTCCTCTCTTTTTCCGGGACAGGGATGTCTACGGCGCTGTCCAGATTATTGATACAACACCGGACAAAACCAGCCTGAACCTTGATCCGGGATATCTGGCCCAGCTCCAGAACCTTGTGGATATCTGCTCCATTGCCTTGAGCAATGCCATATTATATGCCCATGAAAAGAAAAAGGCTCAGAACCTGAAGTCTGCGCTCAACGCTTCGAGGAATGAAAGCCTCATCATCGGGCAGGCCCCGGTTTTTAAAAAATGCATGGATCTTGTCAAAAGCTATACAGATACGGATTTTCATGTATTGATCACCGGCGAAAGCGGCACGGGCAAAGAACTGGTGGCGGAAAAAATCCATAAAACCGGTATGCGGAAAAATAAACCCTTCCTGGTCCAGAATTGCAGCGCCATTCCGGAAACACTTCTGGAAAGCGAATTGTTCGGATACACCAAAGGGGCCTTTACAGGCGCAACACGGGACAAAATAGGGCTTTTTGAGGCGGCCAACGGCGGTATCGTCTTCCTGGATGAAATCGGGGATATGCCCCTGGGCGTTCAGGCCGGGCTCCTCCGGGTGCTTCAGAAAAATGAGATCAAACCTTTGGGTGAAACAAGCACCCGGACCATTGATGTCAGAATTGTTGCCGCTACCAACAAGAATATCAAACAGATGATCGCTGAAAACAGTTTCCGGCAGGATCTGTTTTACCGGCTGTCCGTGCTTCCGGTTCATCTTCCGGCCCTGAGAGACAGGCGGGAAGACATTCCCCTCTTAATCCGGCATTTTCTTGAAAAAGAATCTTTAAAAGCAGGGCTTCTTGAAAAAAAGATCTCATCCGGTGCCATGCAGATCCTGGTGTCTTATTCCTGGCCGGGCAATATCCGTGAGCTTGAAAACCTGATCCGTTACCTCATGGTCACAACAGAGGATGAAACCATTGAACCCTTTAATATCCCCCTTCATGTAAAACATCCCGATGCCGGAATGGAGCCTTATGGCCTCCCCTCGGCAACCCCTGTGAAGGATGCCGGTGATACCGGTAAAAACCTGAGCAACATGACCTGGCCGCAGCTTGAAAAAGAATATGTGACCGCCCTATTAAAAAAGAACAACTGGAATATCACCTGGGCCTCCAGAGCCTCGGGCATCAACCGGTCCACCTTTGCCTCCAGGATGAGAAAGCTGAACATCAAACGGGAAAAAATGTCTTTTGATCAGGAAGCATCCACCTATGAAGCCTAAAGTTGCTGAAACTCCGTGATAAACTGGTTCAGGATTTTTGATAATCCTGTGTTCCAGCCCGACACCAGAGAAGAGGGATTTTTATCCGGGATGGCCTCGTCAGCCGCATAGGTATTGCTTAAAACCGGGGTGAAGGTCGAACCGGTTCTTTTTTCCAGGATCAGCATGAGTTCCATGGCGGCCTTAGTGTTTTTTTTATCGGTAAAATCGCCGGTCAGTTTGGTGATTTTACCTGACAGGCGAAAGGTGATATCCTTTTTTTCATCGGTGTGAGCAGGTCGAAAATGCTCAGACCGATACAGCGCTTCCGATGTTTTTTCCGTGATGAGCTTTGAAGGGTAACTGATAAATTCGGCATAATAATCCGGGGCGTATTCATTTTCACCGACACGGTAGATAAAGGAATGGGAATCAAAGGTGGAATTGATGGAAAAGGCTTTTACCAGAAGGGTCTCTCCCTGCCTGGGGTTGCTTTTTGGAGAAAGCCGGACATCCGGCGTCAAATCAAAATACTGTTTGGTTACCGCTTCTTTCTGAAGGCCTGAACATCCAAGGGTCAATAATATGAAAACAAGAAGGCCTGCCTTAGCAGGCAAAAATTTTCGTGCCATCAATTTTTCTTCTCCGTTCCGGCTTTTTCCGGCTGCTTTTCAAAAATAAGCCTGCCCGGATATTGTTTAATGTCTTTACTCATCTGTTTTAAATTTTCAGAGGTTGTTTCGAGGTTTTCCATGATCAGTTTCACCCGGTCTGAATTGAGCCAGACCATGTGCTCGATAAGCCCGGAAGCAGCAGACAGGTTTTCCACCAGTTTATCCAGGTTGACGGACAGGGAATCAACTTTTGGGGAAAGCTTTGTTTCAAGGGTTTCTGCCATATTTTTTGTACTGCCAGCCGCAGTCTTAAAATCGGTAATGGCACTGCCAAGGGGCTCTCTGGAAGCTTCGACAATGCCTCTCAGCTCTGAAAAAGATGCCTTTGCATCATCCAGAACCGAATTGATTTTGTCGGTTTCAATGGCTTTGCTGATTTTCTGGTTGGTTTCTTTCAGTTCTTTGAGCAGAGACGCTGCCAAAAGGGAAATATTATTGATGTCAAAATCATTGGCTTTATTATCCAGAGTCTTTAACAGGGTTTCAATGTCCTTTGTAATCCCCCTGACATTGATGGCCCCAAGGCTGTCCAGGATCTGGGTCATGGAATCCCCGAACTGTTTCATATTGCTTCTCTGGGAAGGGATGTAAATATTTTCCGGTGTCCAGGAAATCATGAGGTTATCGCCGGGATTTTTGGCTGCATAATCGGTTTCAAGATAGCCCACCCCGGTCAGTCCTTTGAATGAGAGCCGGATCACAAGGCCGTCATGGATGGCATTCTGAACCCTTTCTTTGGCTGATTCACCGGTCTGGCCAAGGGATATGCCCTCTTCCAGGGCCATGGTGACCAGTACATAATCCGATTTTGTTTTATAGATGCCGGCCGCACTGGTAATGGATTTGACGCTTCCGATCTGGATGCCCTTGTATTTGACTTCCGAGCCGATGCTCAGGCCCTGGACAGATTCATTGAAACAGGTTTCCACCAGCAGTTCCTTTTTAAAAAATTGGCCTGCTCCAAAAATGATTAAAAATGCAGCCCCAAGCCCCAAGGCTATGATGACAAAAAGGCCGAGCTTAAAGAAATTCGCTTTCTGGGTCATTTCCCACCTTTATCGATTTTCCGGTTAAAAAAATTATAAACATCTGGATTGTCAGTATTGTTTTTCAATTGCTCCGGCGTTCCTTGTGCAATGATCCCTTTCACGCTTTTTTCAAGCATGATGATCCGGTCGGCAATGGCGTCAATGCTGGCCAGTTCATGGGTGACAATGACAAAGGTGATCCCCAGGGAAGATGCCAGATTTTTGACAAGGTCATCCAGGCCGGCCGATGTCACCGGGTCAAGCCCTGCGGACGGTTCATCAAGGAAGATGATGGAGGGGTCAAGGGCCATGGCCCTTGCCAGGGCAGCCCGTTTTTTCATGCCACCGGAAAGTTCGGCAGGCATGAAAAACCCGCTTTTTTCAAGACCCACGAGCTTGAGCTTCAGCCATGCAATATCTTCCATCATGGCATTTGGAAGCTCAGTAAATTCCCTTAACGGCAGCATGATATTTTCCAATACCGTCATGGAGCCGAATAGTGCCCCGCTCTGGAAGGCCACGCCGATTTTTTGCAGGATGCGGTTTCTGTCGTTACCGCCGGCAAGGCAGAGGTTTTCCCCCTGGATCAGGACATTGCCTGAAATGGGAGGCAAAAGACCGATCATGTGTTTCAGGAGGGTGCTTTTTCCGCATCCTGACCCGCCGATAATGACAAAGATCTCGCCTTTAAAGATTTCAAAGCTGATATTTTCAATAATCGGGGTAAGACCATACCCTGCAAAAAGATTTTCTATTTTGATAACGGTTTCCACGGATTTCATATACCAAGGCTGTAATAAACAATTGAAAAAATACCGTCAAACACGGCAATGAGGATAATCCCGGTCACAACGGCCCTTGTGGTGGATATACCCACGGCAGAAGGCCCGCTCTCGGTCTGATACCCCCGGATGCAGCCTGCCACGGCGATCAGGATGCCGAAGACAAAACATTTGACAATCCCGCCCGTAAAATCCCCCCAACTGACAAAGGAGGCGATCTGATCATAATAGGAAATAAAGGGATAGCCCATGGAGGTGATGACAAGGGCGCCGCCCAATATTCCCACAAGATTTGAAAATATGGTCAGAAGAGGGGTGATAAAAGTGGCGGCAATAACCCTTGGAACAATGAGGAATTTGACCGGATCAAGGCCCATGACGGTTAAGGCATCGATTTCCTCGTTGATGCGCATGGTTCCGATTTCAGCGGCAAAGGCCGAGGCTGAACGCCCGGCCAGGATAATGGCCGTCATGAGGGGACCGAGTTCTCTGACCATGGATATGCCGATGAGATTGGCCACATAAAGCTCGGCCCCGAACATCCGCATGGGGATGGCGGCCTGGAAAGCCATAACAAGTCCCACAATAAAGCTGATCAGGGCCACAATGGGAAGGGCGTCCACCCCGGCCCGTTCCGCCACGAGAAAAGTGTCGGCCCAGCGTATTTTTTGAGGGTGCAAAAGGCTTTGAAAAAGGGCAAAAATAATTTCTCCCGTATAGGTGATGAATTCTTTTGCCTCGGAAATGGCATCGGAAAAAAGCTTGCCTTGATTTTCAATAAAGGAAAGGGTTCCGGGTTTCTGAGCTGAAAAATCCGCCTGGCGAACCTCCTTTGCCATATCCACAAGGGTTGAATATCCGGGCTTCAGATGGACAATGGAAAAATGTTGAATTCCTTTTTTTTTGCATTCATTTTCCAGGTGGCACAGAAAGGCGGCGCCTGCCGTATCCATATAATCAACGGCTTCAAGATCCAGAATCAGGTTTGGGGTCTGGGTTTTTGCAATGATTTGTGAAGCTTCCTGCAGAAGGCTTGATACGCTTTTTGCATCCAGCCTGCCGGTCAGAGAAAGAACCGTATTCTGATCATGTTCTGAAACCGTCAATTGTTTCATGCCTGAAATTTCCATGGGCCCTGTCAAATGTCCTGTATTCTTTTTTTTAAGGCTGTATAGCATGTTTGGCCGGGGTTATTCAATGCTTGGTTTTTTTGGGGCCTGGTTTTTTCTGGACGGCCAGGGTGACCCATTCGTCTATATATTCTTCGTGGATGACAAAAAGCCGATTTTCTTCAAGGGCGGTCAGGACACTTGCCTGCTGTTCCCGGATAATGCCGGAAAGGATGGTGGTGGTCTTATCCGTCATTCGAAGGGCAATGTCCGGCAGGATATCCACAATGACCTGGGCAATGATATTGGCGGCAATGCAGTCATAGGTAAGGGGTTCGGTCTGGTCAAGGGTGTGGCACAGGAGGCAATAGGTTGAAGGATCAATCTTGTTCAGGCCAAGATTCTCCCGTGCAACGGCAATGGCGGTTTCATCGGTGTCAATCCCTAGAAGATGCGAGGCGCCTAATTTTGCCGCAGCAATCATGAGGATGCCGGAGCCGGTCCCGATGTCCAGAAAGGTGGAGCCGGGGGTGAGAAATTTTTCAATGAGCATGAGGCACATGGCTGTGGTCGGATGCGTGCCTGTTCCAAACGCCATGCCGGGGTCCAGATGAATCACAATCTCCCCCTTTTTTTCAACATGCTCTTTCCATTGGGGTTTGATGGTGATCCGATCTGTGATCCGGGTGACATTGAAATAGGCTTTCCAGGCATCGGCCCATTCGGTTTCATCCACAATGCCCGTCACAATCTCAACCTGGATACCCAGGTCCGTCAGTTTTTCAGCTTTGGTTTTGATCTGTTCAAGGATGATGCCGGAAGAATCCAGAAGCGGCAGGTATCCGGTAATGGAATAGTGTTCAGGCAAGGGCAGGGTATGGGTCCCGAATCCCTCATCCGGCTCCTCCAGGGGGATATCACAGACCACCCCCTTGATGTTAAAGGAAAAGAAAATCTGGCAGATCAGCTCTTCTGCCAGAGGGATGTTATCGGTTTCAAACAGGATGGTGATTTTTTTAAATTTCATGGTGATTCCAATTTTTTTAAATTTTTACAGGTAAAGGATTATTTTTCATATCATATTTTTTATATTAAGGGGATTGTCAAATCCAATTTATTATGAAAGGAAAGATGGGTTATGAAAAATCCCTATGAGAATCTTTATATTTACTATCTGGACAGGGCCCCGGTCCTTGATGGGTTCATTGAATCCAACCCTTCTTTTCTTGGCATGTGGGTGGAAGAAAAAGAGGCGTTTATCTTTTTTTCCTCACCCAGCAACGACCCAGTGGATAAGATTCTATCCCGGAACCCCGGCATCCGGCTCATAGAACAATATGAAATGACCGGGGAAGAATGGCATGGGGATAAAATTGAACCCTATCATATCAATGATCTGTGCATTTTCCCGCCATGGAACAGGCCTGAAAAAACAGATGAAAAGGTCCGCGAGATCCTGCTGGACCCCGGGGTGGTATTTGGAACCGGACGGCACCAGACCACGGAAGATTGCCTTTATCTGATTCACCGGCTATGCACAAAGGAAAGGATTGAAACCGTCCTGGATATCGGGACGGGAACAGGGCTTCTGGCCTTGGGGGCTGCCGCTCTTGGCTGCCAGAGGGTCATGGCCTGTGATTTTAATTTCCTGTCCGTTAAAACCACCCTGAACAATATCCGGCTCAATTGCTGTGAAGACCGGGTGCTGGCCTTCCAGGCAAGGGGGGAAGACATGATGTCCATTCCCTGTGATCTTATGGTTGCCAATATCCATTATGATGTCATGCAACATCTGATTGAAAGCCCGGATCTATTAAAGAAAAAATGGATTATCCTGTCCGGTCTTCTGAATTCCGAGGCCCGGAAAGTGACGGCATCGCTATCGGAAAAAAAAGTCCATATCATTGAAAGGCGCTGTCCTGACGGGGTCTGGAATACCATTCTCGGCAAACCGTTAAATTAAGAAGCCGGGAAAGAAAAACAATTTTTCTTTCCCGGCTTCTGTTTTCTACTATAGGGTCAGCTCAGTTTTTAGGCTTCTCCGCGTTCCTCAAGCACTTCCTTTAATGCCGTCAGGGCGGTATTGGCAGCAGGAACGCCGCCGTAAATACTGGTCTGAAAAATGACTTCGGCAATCTCTTCCTTTGTGCAGCCCACATTCAGGGCCGCATGGGTGTGAAGTTTGAGTTCATCCGGTTTTGAAAGCACGGTCAGGGCAGCCACAGTAATGAGCTGGCGGGTCTTGTGGGGGATTTTTTCCCTGGAATACATCTGGCCTGTGATATACAGGGACATATCCTTTGCCAGGTCTTTGTCAAAATATTTCCACAGGTTGTAAGGCTTATCCTCATCCTTGACCGTTGAAAAATAAAGCTTGGCGGTTTCACCTGTTTTTTTTGCTATTTCTTTGGGGTCCACCTTGTCCTCCTTATCTGTTGGCCTTTCTGAAACCCAGTTGATCCAGAGCAATGATCCATTTGCAGATATTGGCAGAACCTTCCACCATGGAATAGGTCGGGGCATCTCTGTAATATCTGGCAACGGGATATTCTGTGGAATATCCGTAAGCACCCAGGATTCTCATGGCATAATTGGAGGCTTTTGTGGCTATTTCACCGGCAAGATATTTGGCTATGGCAACAGAGAGACCGTTGTTCAGGTCGCCTGCATCTTTTTCACAGGCTGCTTTGTAGGTCACAAGCCGTGCAGCTTCGATTTCTGCGGTCATCTGGGCAATCATGTCCTGGTTCATCTGGAACTCGCCGATTTTTTTACCGAATTGTTTTCTTTCATTGCAGTATTTGGTGGCCGCATCCAGGCAGGCCTGGGCAAGACCCACACCACCGGCAGCAGCAGAAAGTCTGGTCTGGTTCAAGGATGAGAAAACGATTTTTGCTCCGTCTCCGGGTTTACCCAGGATATTTTCCTTGGGCACTTTGACGTTATCAAGGAAAACTTCACCCGTGGGGGAAGAATGGGAACCCAGCTTTTCCAGGCCCGAAGTCTTGATCCCGGCAAAATTCTTGGGTTCGATGACAAAGGCGGAAAGGCCTTTCGATCCGGCTGCCTTGTCTGTGTATGCGTAGCAGATCAGAACATCGGCCACATTGGCATTGGAAATCCAGGTTTTGGAACCGTTCAGAAGCCAGTGATCTCCCTTGTCTTCAGCCGTAGTGGACATGGCCATGACATCGGACCCTGCATCGGATTCCGTGATGCCGAAACCGCCGATATATTCTGCGGTGCAGAGTTTCTGGATATATTTTTTCTTGGTGGCCTCATTGCCGTATCTGAAAATAGTATAGGCGCAGCCTAGAACCTGCATATTCACCTGTACTCTTAAGGAAGAAGAAACCTTTGCCAGCTCTTCGGTCACGATCATGGCAGCCATGAATCCCATGTTTTCTCCGCCGTATTCTTCCGGAATCACGGTGCCGAAAAATCCCAGTTCTCCCAGGGGTTTCATGACTTCTTTGATGGGCAGGTAATGTTTATTATCCCATTCATCGGCAAAGGGTTCGATCTGTTTTTTTGCAAAATTTCTGATTTCTTTCTGGAGCATCTGAAGCTCTTTTGATAATTGAAAATCCATTGTTCCTCCTAACGGTTAAAATTTACCGGCACTTAATCCCATTGCTTTTGAAAAAGATTTTGCAGCGCCGGTCAGTATATGAATACAATTTGAAAGATGATCCTCCTGAATGAACCTGATTTCAGGTATGGCAAGGCTCAAGCTTGCCAGGATCTGTCCTTTATAGTTAAAAACAGGGCTACTCAAAGACCCGAGTCCCGGGGTTCTTTCTCCAAGACTTAAGGCATATCCCTGTTTGTTAATTTTTTTTAGTTCCTTATTCAGCTTGTCCGGCTGGACAATGGTATTGTCCGTGACCGGTTCAAGAATGATGGTTTTAAAATAATCGATTTTAAATTCATCTTTGGAAAAGGCCAGAAGGCATTTGGCAGACGCTCCGGCATAGAGCGGGGACTGATTGCCGATGGGCATGCCGGCCTTTAGCACCTGGGGGGATTCAATGGTGTCGATGCAGATGCGCATCTTTCCTTCAATAATATTCAGATGAACGGTTTCAAGGGTTGCGCTTGCCACTTCCTCCATGAATCTTCGTCCCATGCGGGAAAGGTTGTTGGAGCTGTTCAGGTTTTCGAGGAACCGGTAAAAGACGGTGCCCACAAAATACTGCCGGGTCAGGGGGTCCTGCCGGACAAATTCATAGGATTTGAGAACCTGGAGGATTCTCTGGACCGTGGCCGGACTGAACTTAAGGGAGGTGCTCAGCTCCCGGATACCCCATGACGGTTTGATATCCTGGAATTTGAGCATGATTTTCAGGGCTTTTTCAATGGCGTTGGGTCTTTTTATGTCTTTGGGCATATTCTCAGTGTTCCTCAATCCGGGATCAGTCGTTCAGGCTCGATTTTTTTCAAGGCCATGGGTAAATTGTTCTATAATTCAAAACGTTGTTTCATAATATGATTGTCACCTAAACAAAAATCTGGTAGGGTTGTCAAGAAAAAAGTTAAATTATAGCTGAAAAATAGCTTGACAAAGGAAGGGATTTATTTAAAGTCTAAGAGATATTAAAAGGGGCGGCAAAGAAATGATGAACCATTTCAGATTATGCAGAGAGCATCGGATGATACTCTCTGCAGACACAAAATCGGCGGAAAAGGGAATATATGCTATTCAATGACGACAAGTACCTGCCGGGTGGCGACCTTGTCCTCCACATGGACCCGAACTTCCCTTATCTTACCGGAAATGGTTGCAACAATGGGGTTTTCCATTTTCATGGCTTCAAGAACCAGAAGCTCCTGGCCGTCGACAACGGCATCACCTGGTTTCACATGGACCTGGAAAATGGTTCCGGGCATGGGGGCTAAAATCTCAGTGCTCATGTTTATCTCCTTTGTGCAGTTTTTTCCTTGCCGGAAAAAGAGTTTTTCTAAAATTAAGGCCAAAATTAAGACTAATGGGGTCTATACTTAAAGAAACCCTTAAAGTCAAGGGATGAAAAAAGGGGCTGGATCTTGGAATATCGAGGATAACAAGCGATGGAATTTTCCTTTTAAAGGGAACAGATCAAAAAATGATAATTTATTATGACCGGGAGTAAAGAATGAGACAATATTTTGAACACATGGCGCAGTTTGGAACGGAACTAAACAAGGGGCAGTTGCTGAGTTCGGAAGGAAATATCAAAAGCATTCTGGAAGTTGAGGCCGGGATAGATGCTGAAGTTGAAAAAGTAAAGAATGCAGGGCTTCCCACGGAAAAAATCAATCAAAGGGGAGAAATGACGGTATGGCAAAGACTGGACTACCTCGTTGATCCGGGCACCTGGATTCCTCTCCACACCATTTTCAATCCTGAAGACAATGAGGAAGGCACCACCAATGTCATTGACGGCCTGGCCAAAATTTCCGGCAAATGGTGCGTGGTGGCCGGGTTTGACAACAAGGTCATGGCCGGAGCATGGATTCCGGGACAGCCGGAAAATATCTTCAGGGCCACCAACCTTTCCAAACGCTTGAACATTCCCCTGGTCTGGCTGGTCAATTGCAGCGGTGTAAAACTGACCCAGCAGGAAAAATTTTATGCCAACAGAAGAGGCAGCGGTACGGCGTTCTACCGTCATGCAGAACTGGAGCAGATGGGGATTCCGATTCTGGCCGGCATCTACGGCACAAACCCGGCCGGCGGCGGATACCAGGGCATCAGCCCCACCATCCTCTTTGCCCACAAGAACTGCAATATTGCCGTGGGTGGCGGCGGTATCATGAGCGGCATGTCCCCCAGGGGGTTTTTTGATTTGGAAGGAGCGGAACAATTGATCTCCGCTGCAAAACAATTCAAAGAAAAGCCTCCGGGATCAGTGGATATCCATTACAATGAAACCGGATTTTTCAGATATGTCTATGAAGAAGAAACAGGGGTTCTGGACGGGCTCAAGGATTATATGAAAGACATGCCGGCCTATAACCCCAAATTTTTCAGGGTGGCTGAACCCAAAGAGCCGAGATTCTCATCGGAAGATCTTTACCGTCTCATGCCCTTTAACCAGAAACAGATCTACAATTTCAGGGAAATCATTGCCCGCCTTGTGGACGGCAGCGAACACATGGAATTTCGGCCTGAATACGGCCCGGAAATTTATACCGGCCTTGTAAAAGTGGATGGATTCCTCGTGGGAATGATCGGTAACAACCAGGGCTGGCTGGGTGAAAATTATCCCGAATATGCGGATTACGGCGGCATCGGCGGAAAACTCTATCGCCAGGGCCTCATCAAAATGAGTGAATTTGTCACCCTCTGTGGTCGCGACCGGATTCCCTTGATCTGGTTCCAGGATACCTCCGGCATCGACGTGGGCGATATTGCTGAAAAAGCCGAACTTCTGGGTCTGGGCCAGTCCTTGATCTATTCCATCCAGCAGACGGACGTGCCCATGATCCTTATCACCCTGAGAAAAGGAACAGCAGCGGCCCATTATGTCATGGGGGGCCCCACGGCCAACCGGCATAATGCCTTTACCCTGGGCATCGCCACCACTGAAATCTACGTCATGCACGGTGAAACCGCAGCCGCAGCAAGCTTTTCCAGACGACTGGTAAAAGAAAAAGAAGCCGGGCGGCCCCTGGAGCCCATTATCGATAAAATGAATGAGCAGGCCAAACAATATTATGACTATTCAAGACCGGCCTATTGCGCAAAATACGGCATGGTGGATGAAGTCGTCAAAATGAACAAATTGCGTGATTATCTGAAGGCCTTTGCAGGGGCCTGCTACCAGAACCCGAAGTCCATCTGTCCCCAGCACCATTTGATTACCCCGAGAGTGATCAGAGGATAGGACATACATAACTTTATTATAAAAGGGAGGCCAACATGGCAGAACCTAAATTTTTAAAAATTGTAAAAGATGATCAGGTGGCCAGGATCACACTGGACCGGCCCAAGCACAATGTCCTGGACATCCCCATGATGATGGAGCTTAACTCAGAGCTTGAGAAGATTGCTGCGGACAGCGGGCTCAAATGCGTGGTGATCACGGGCGAAGGCAGAAGCTTCTGTGCCGGTGTGGAAGTGGGGGATCACAAACCCGACAATGTGGACATGATGGTGGCCACCTTTAATCGGATCTTTGAACTGATCAACATGATCGACATCCCGGTCATTGCAGCAGTCAACGGCGCCTGTCTGGGCGGTGGCATGGAACTGGCCATTGCCTGTGATATTGTGCTGGCCTCGGAAAAAGCCGTTTTCGGCCAGCCTGAAATCAAACTGGGATTTTTCCCGCCCTATGCTGCATTGCGTCTTCCCGAACTTGTGGGCGTGGCAAAGGCCATTGAAATTGTGACCACGGGCCAGAATTATTCTGCCCAGCAATCCAAGGATCTGGGCTTTGTGACCCAGGTGGCCCCGGTGGAAGGCTTTGCCGAGGCTGTGGAAAACACCGTCAAGCAGATTGCCATGGCCAGTCCTTTGATCATCCGGCTCAATAAGCGCGCTGTGAAACGCCACATTGGTACGAGCTTTTTCCAGGGCGTGGATCTGGTAAGTAACTATTTTCTGAAAACCTTGATGAAAACTGAAGATACCCTTGAAGGGATTGCCAGTTTCGAGGAAAGAAGAAAACCTGTCTGGAAAAACAGGTAAGGCAAAAAATCACTCCGATTCCCCGTGGCAGGGATTTATCAGCTCCCCTGCCCCGGGTTTTTCCCTGACTAACCTTTCATATCAGTAGAATCCTCTATCAGCACAATATTCCTTTTAAATAAAAATATTGTTTTTTTATTATCCATACCACCGTTATAGACCATGATGAATTCTTCGTTGTGATGGAGCAGATAATCGGATAATCTGTCAAAACCAAGGATGTTGATATACCCGGTAATGACTTTCCCATCCATGGTTTGAGCCTTGACCTTTCTGTCTTTGTTTTCTATTATTCCATTCAATTGTGTCATTAATCCTCCTGACTTTTATAGATGATCTCTGTTCAAATAATTATTAAATTTTTAATATCATCCATTGGGCCAATTTAACAGCTTTTGTTTCCGGGTTTAGCAGATGCAAATCGATTTCGATGCAGTTCAGGGGTTGCCGCATTTCAGAAAATCATTCTTGGTTATCTGTTTATTCTAAAGCGGACAATTCTCGCAACCGCTCTACCCGCTTGCGGTTGACACCGAAATCAGTATATCCGAGCCGGGAAGCGGAACGGACATGGATTATGTTTTCGTCCGGGAAAAAAAATTCAAGATCATCGACAAACCCCATGATTTCTGATTTGCATTCAATATGAAGATAATTGTCGGTTTCCTCAACGATTGTCATTCCTTTCAATGATGCTATGATTTTTTTCAATCGCGTAAACGCTGAATCTTTTTCGCCTTGATAATGAAAGGGCAACACCATATGTTTTTCATCAACAGCCTGGCTGCTCACACAATTGGGGCTGGAGGGACAGTCCGTCAACCGGCCATTGCGCACGCCTGACCGTTCCGGCTGCTGCCCTGCACAGGAAAAAATCATCATGCATCCGATTACAAAGATACCAAGACGCTTCATCTGTTTACCTCGTTTAAAGATTTAACCATGGCGGCGGCCCGCGCGGCATTGATTTTCGTTTTATCCGTGTTCATGAGCATAGAGCATTCGGACAAATTTTTAAAGGGGAATTCATGGCCGGTCTTATTTTGACTTTCAATCCCTCCTGATATTTTTATTATAGCCTTGCCTTAAGCCGGGGGAGTTGGTAAACACCATCTGAAAATCAAAGGAGACCCTGGATGAAAATAGCCCTGATTGCCCCGCCTTACCCCCTGGAAGAAATTCCGTCACCGCCCCTGGGACTGACCTATATTGCCGCTGTGTGTGAAGCTGCGGGAGCGGAAGTTATCATTTTGGATTATATTGTCCGGGGATATTCGGAAGCCAAACTCAAAGCGGAACTGGCGGCCTTTGGACCGGATATGGTCGGGACGAACAGTGTTACCATGAATTTTAAACAGGCGGCCGGGATTCTGCGAACCGCCAAAAAGGCAAATCCCGGTATCATCACCCTCATGGGCGGGCCCCATGTTTCCTTTGACAGTGAATCCACCCTGACCCTTTACCCGGAAATCGACATCATTGTCAAAGGCGAGGGTGAAGCCACTCTGGCCGAGCTTCTGGAGGTGATCCAGGATCGGGATGCATGGCATTCGGTGCCGGGGATTGCCTTCAGGGACAAAGACCGGATCATCACAACCGGGCCCAGGCCCTTTATTCAGGACCTGGATTCACTGCCGATGCCCGCCCGGCACCTTTTGCCCATGGCCCGGTACCAGGCTCTGGGATACCCGGTCAGTATTATCACAAGCCGGGGATGTCCCAATCAATGCATTTTCTGCCTGGGCCGCCGCATGGTGGGTCAGAAGGTAAGGTTCCGTTCTCCCGAGTTGATTGCCGATGAAATCGAGGCGCTGATGGCCATGGGAAGTTCCTATATCAATATTGCGGATGATCTTTTTACGGCCAGTAAACCCAGGGTTACGGCGCTTTGCAATGAATTTTTAAAACGAAACCTGGATGTGCACTGGAGTGCTTTTTCACGGGTGAATACCATTGATGTGGAGACCCTGAAGCTGATGAAAAGCGCAGGTTGCCATTCCGTGAGTTTCGGCATTGAATCCGGCAATCCGGAGATGCTGAAACGGGTGAAAAAGGGAATCACCATCGAACAGGCGAAAAAAGCATCCGCAGCCTGCCAAGAGGCCGGGATCAGGGGGCATGCCTCCTTTATGGTGGGACTTCCCGGAGAAACCTTTGAAACCATGAAAGATTCCTTGAACCTGCAAAAGGAACTGGAAATCGAATCTGCCTATCATTTTCTCTCGCCTTTTCCCGGAGCCGCAGTCCGGGAGGATATAGCCGACTATGACCTTGAAATTCTCACCCATGACTGGGATGAATACAATGCCAATAAATCCATTGTCAGAACCTCTGCGCTGTCACCGGAGGATATGGACGCCTTTGTCCATGAAGCCCACAGCAGGGTTGAGGAAGCCTGGGAAGACCTGAAAAAAAAATATGAGGATAAAACCGCCACACCCGATGAAGAGATGCAGGTGGGAGGCTTTTATCGCATGGAAATGATTTTCAAACTTTTAAGCCGGGATGTGATTGAAGAGACTTCGACCTACCCATCAGATAAAAATACGGCCCTGAAATCCCTGTGCAAAAAAATTTCAGCCCTGACAGACCTGGACCAGGGGTTTGTAGAATTCAATATGAAGGATCTGATTGCCAAGGGATATATCCGGGCTGTGGAGACCCGGGGCGAAACCTGTTTTTCCTGGGAATGATTCTGTTGCTCCTGGGCCTTGTGATCATTCAAAAATTTAAATGAATCCGGCTTGATTTTTTTCAGCGCCGGTTCACCAGGTAGATGCCGGTTCCCACCAGGACCAGGGAGCATAAAAGAAAAAGAGTGATCTTTTCATTCAGCAGCACAGCTCCGGCAACAACCCCGAAAAATGGGGTTAAGAATGTAAATGAGGCGAGGCGTGAGACTGAGTAATTGCTGATCAGCCAGAACCAGGCAATATAGGTGACAAAGGCAATCCAGAAAATCTGGTAGAAAAGGCTTCCTGCAATGTGAGGGGTGATGTTTGTGATGCCGGACTCCCCAAATGCAAGAGAGGCCAAAGGAAGCACCAGAGCGGAAACCGCGAGCTGGTATAGCAGGGTTCGGCTGGGTGCAATAAAGGCAAGAGGGGTTGCTTTGATTATAACCGTGGTGGCTCCCCAGAGAACTGCGGCAGCCGTAAGCATGGCATCACCCATGAGCATCTGCCGCGTGGGAAGGTTCAAGGATTCATTAAAGGCAACAAGAATACCGATAAAGGCCAGGCAAAGACCCGATACCTGGGTTCTGCTCAGGGTTTCTCCGGGAATGAAAAGTCTTGCCCCCAGGGCCACGACAAAAGGGGCAGTATTGATGAAAATGACGGCACGGGAGGCATGGGTGAATTCAAGGCCCCAGTAAATCAGGATAAATTCCACCGAAAAAATAAGTCCCACCAGAATTCCCCACCAGAGCGTATTGTCTTTTGAAAAAATCCGGATATGTCTCAAATTCATCCATATCATTACAAGCAAGGTGGAGCCGATGGATCGGATACCGGCCTGGAGAATGGGGGACACGCCTTCTATGGCAACCTTTATGGCCACCTGATTCAAGCCCCAGCTTGCACAGATGATGATCAGAACCAAGATGCCCTTCATATCCAGGGCTTTATTGTTGGGTTTCATGGAGTATTTAATACTGCCAAACAGGAAAAAAAATCAATAGTAAATCCAGAGGTGATGATTAAAGAAAAAGTATGGTTTCAGGTTGATCAGGCAAATGCTTTAACCTTGATATCGCTTTCTTTTTGTAACGCCTGCCAAAGATCATACTGGCTCTGCTGGATCAGCCAACTCCCAGCACTGCCGCCAAATCCTTTTGAAAGACGGATTGCCATTTCCGGAGAAATCCCAAACCGACCATTTAAGTTGGTTAGTTTCAGATGGTTGCATATTGCAGAAAGTATTATATTCGAGTAATCTAAAATCATGAGCCGAATCGGAAAATTAATATTTCGGATTTTAAGTGGAACGTCTGATGCAAACATAGCATTTCAGGATCTACGTGGGCTTCTTATCCATCTTGGAAAGTATAAGCTTGGTGGAGAGAAGTGATGGACAGATATGAGATAATCATTTATTGGAGCGATGAGGATCAGTCGCATGTTGCAGAAGTGCCTGAACTACCAGGGTGCTCTGCTCATGGTGACGCTTATGAATCGGCATTGTCAAATGCGAAGCAGGCAATTCCCCTATGGATTGAAACAGCAAAAGAATTCAATGATTCAATCCCTGCCCCCAAAGGCCGTCGTCTTGATTACGCTTAGTCTCCATTAATAGAACGAGCCAAAGAATCCACCGGAAAGATTTCGGTGGTCAGCCTTCATGGATTAATCCGGCGGCTGAATCAAACATAAGGAGGAAAGGGTGAGAGAAGCTATTATATTTCGTGGCGAAGATGGATATTGGGTTGCTGAATGCCCAAGCCTTCCCGGTTGCATCAGCCAGGGAGAAACAAAAGAAAAAGCTGTTGAAAATATCAGAGAGGCCATCAGCCTTTATATTGAGGCTCTAAAAGAAGATAACCTCCCGATTCCGGAAGAAACATTTGAGGCTATGGTTGTGGCAGTATGACAAAACTGCCAAAAATCTCGGGCAAGGATTGTATCAGGGCCTTATCCAGTATAGGGTTTTATATCAAGCGCCAGACCGGTAGCCATATTATTCTCCGCACTGACGACCCATTCTGCCAATTGGTTGTCCCCAATCATAAAGAACTGGATCGGGGAACATTGAGGGCGATTCTGCGTCAGGCAGATTTAAGCATTCACGAATTTGCAAAATTGCTTTAATCGCACTCCTTTAGAAATTATCAAGATTCGCATATCAGGCTCCGGTTTTCATCAATGCATAGCTTCGGCAATGGAGATGGTTCGATCTCCCAGCATATTGACATAGCTGGCCATTTCATTGTCATACCAGCCGTAGATCACGGCCTGGGTGACCTGGATGCTGGTGACCTGGTCCTTGATCTGTTCCAGGACGGCCTTGTCAATACCCCGGACATGCTCCAGGTTGATATTGATGGCACCGGTCCTGGCATGGGTTTCATGGCCTTCGATCACGGCTGCGGCCCTGGGGGTGCCGATGATGTCCGAGGAAACATTCTGCTTGTCCGTGTAGATGAGGTATCCGTTGGTATTGGCCTTTGCCGCAGACTCATAAATGGAATTGATGAGATCCCTTCGAATGGGTTTTTTATTGAGTTCTTCCTGGAAATTCATGACCAGGATAATGAGAGACCCGGTGGCCGTAGGAATGCGGACGGATTCAGCAATAAACCCGATGGTGGACATTTCCGGGATGACAAGTTGCAGGGCTTTGGCCGCTCCAGTGGTGGTCAGAATGATATTGTTCATGATGGATCTGCTTTTTCGTAAATCCTTGGCACCGGATTTGGGCAGGCGGTCCAGCACCTCCTGGGACCCTGTGGCCGCATGGATGGTGGCCATGGAAGCGGAAAGGACCCTTTCAACACCAAAATAATCCAGCAAAGGCTTGATCATATGGGAGAGACAGGTGGTGGTGCAGGAGGCATTGGAAATAATGGTGTGCCGCATGGGATCATAGACCCCGTCATTGATTCCCATCACGGTGGTTACGGCATCTCCCGGCATGGATGCCCCTTCTTTGAGTTTAAAGGGCGCCGAGACAATCACTTTCTGAACACCGGCGTCAAGGTGTCCCCTGACAGAGCCTTTGGGGGCATTGGCGGCAAGGCAGGGGTCCAGGAACTGCCCTGTGGTGTCCACGACAAGGTTTACGCCATGGGCTGCCCATTCAATATCTTTCGGGTTTCTGTCTTTCTGAAGTATTTTAACGGTTAGGCCGTTCACATTCAAGGTGGATTCTTTTTCATTCACATGGCTGATAACGGGTTTTGCCTGGTATCCGTAAAGAAAAGCATCCAGTTTCCCGTAAGTGGTGTCCCGTTCAATATAATGGATCAGGTCCTCAAAGGATTTTCCCACTTCCCTTCCAGTATTGATGACGATTCCGTCAAAATATTTTCTGCCGGCATGGTGCCATAAAGAAAGCTTTCCAATTCTTCCCAGCCCGTTTATTCCCAGTATTTTTAAAGTGTTTGGGTTCATCGCTGACCTCTTTTTTACGCTTACCTTTTAGGTAGGTTGATTGATTTTTATTGCGCCTTTATATACAGAGCCTTTCTGGCCGTTGATACTGATATAATCCCCTGTTGCCATCCTGATGCCGTTCAGCATACACTCTTTTGCCGGTTCATTGCAAACAAGATTTTCACATCCCACGATGCAGGTTTTCCCAAGATTATAGGTCACCACTGCGGCATGGGAGGTGAGCCCGCCCCTGGCGGTCAGGATGCCGTCGGCAGCATCGATTTCAAGAATATCATCGGGCACGGTATCATTTCTGAGTAAAATCAGGTGGGCTTCAGGATCACTTTTTCTGAAGGTGTCGATTTCTTCCAGGGTGAAAACGATCCTGCCGCTCATGGCGCCCCCGCTGACTCCTATTCCCTGACCAAGATAAGCTTCTGCAAGGCTTTCAGGGCTTGCATCAAAATCCACAATTTTTTTTCTTTCCCTTAAAGACATTTCCCTTGCCTGAAGGATAAAAAGGTCTTTCCTTGATTCACCTTCAAAGGTGAATTCTATTTCCTGGGGGTTCCAATCTTCATCAAAGAGGAGTTGATAGATGATTTTTTTAAGTTCCTCATAGATGGCGGGAAAGCTTTCTTCCAGGCAGATCTTTGCATCCCGCTCTTCCAGATCCCTTTGAACCTTTGAAATGGGAAGGGTTTTGACAAGGCCTGCCACAACGTCTTCCCCCTGGTTGCCGATGGTAAAATCCCCCCAGAGCCTGACCGTATCTCCGGGAAGCTTGGGGCTGTGGCTGAACACCACCCCTGACCCCGATTGCCTGGACAGGTTTCCAAACACCATGGATTGAACCGTCACGGCAGTTCCCCAGTCATCGGAAATCCCCATGATCCGCCTGTAATCTTTCGCCCTCTTGGATTCCCAGGAAGAAAAAACCTGGTCAATGGCCAGATAAAGCTGGTCAAAGGGGGATTCATTGAGTTTGATGTGTGAGGCCTTTAATAATTGTTTATAGGCCAGGGCCACCTCCTTCATCTGGTCGCCGGTAAAATACCGTTTCAGCAGGACCTTGTATTTTTTTTTCTTTTGATCAATGACCTCATCAAAGGCATCTCTTTTAATACCGGAAGCCATGCCGTACACTTGAATGAACCGCCGGTAGCTGTCCCAGGCAAACCAGGGGCTGTTGCTGGTTTTTGCAAGGCTGGAAGCGATTTCCTCGTTCATGCCCACATTGAGAAAAGAATCCATCATTCCGGGTTGAGAGATGGAGGACCCGCTCCTCACAGACAATAACAGAGGGTTTTTCGAGTCACCAAAATTCTTCCCGGTTCTTTTTTCCAGACTGGTGACCATTTTGTTTACAAATTTTTTAAAATTGATATTGGCTGGCTTATACTGGTTGATGATCTCCCGGCATTTGAAAACTTCCGTTGTGATGATGAATCCTTCAGGGACGGGAATTCCCAGTTTTTTGAGCTTGATCAGGTTCAGGCCCTTGTTGCCGAGAAAGATGATATTATTGCTGATGGGGTCATCGCTGCCGATTTCAATGACCGAGCATTTGGGGTCATAATTGAGCAACCGGCTTAAATGAACGGGCGAAAGTTTTTCAGACTGCTGGAACAGGGTGTGCAGGATTCTGTTCAAAAAAACATCGATCTGCTGGAGCCCGATGGAGGTGGCAATGCGGTCCATGAAAAAAATTTCAGCCACTCTCTGGTCTATTTTAGACTCCTGTTTTCCTGGCTCGCCAGGCAGATATTTTTTCAGGATCCGGGTTTTTCCGATTCTGGCTTCAATGTGAAACAGATTTGAGGAATGAATCGTATTGAAATGGTCGTTAATGATATCAGCCACGGCCCTCAGAAGGCCCTTAAAAATGTCCAGGTACTGGCTGATGGTGCAGGTTCTGATGTCAACGGAGGATTTCAGGAAATCCATCTGAACATTCAACTGGTTGGATTTAATACCGTCCAGCTCCAATGCCGTCAGAAAAAGGCTCAGAAGGCTGTAGATCCGTTTAAAGGTGGATTTGGTGATCACCTGGAGATCAATGCTGTTGACCAGTTCTTCAAAAAGAACATTGAGGATGCTTTCAACCCTCAGGGTCAGCCCCATGGCATCAAATTTTGCCTCATTGTAACTGCCGTACATGGATGGGATATCCACGGCAAAATGACGTTTATGATAGATGGCTTCATTGACCTCATAAATTTTATCCGAAAGAATAATGTCTTTGAGTTCCTGCATATAGGAGAGGAGCCCCAGGATTTTATCTTCCAGGTTTTTCTCTTCCAGGGCCAGAATAAGCCTGCCGGTATCCGGCAGATTCTCAGGATTGAAAGAAGACAGGTATTTTTTAAATTCCAGATTGTCGATCCTGTATTTCTGGTTTAACAGCCTGTAAAACCCGAAAATCATTTTTACCCGTGACCGGTCAAGATCACTTACCCCTTCCACTGCATCAATCAGGTTATGGATGGCTTCCTCGGTATGGATGAGGCTATCCTCGGGGAAAGCGATTTCTTTAAATCCCGGTGAGTTCAGAATACTCCTCGGCCCATCCACAAATGGCCCTGATTCTCCGGTTTCCCCATAAATGGATGGCGGAAGATAAGGTTCAAGCGCGGTTTTATCCCCTGTTTTCCAGAAAAGAATCACTTCCCGGATAAAATCCACGATTCGGCTGGAGGATTCAACATGGCATTGTTTTCTTAAAAAATGGATCAGGAGATCCTTTCTCTGGCAGGATTCATCCAACTGGGTTGAAATATCCCTTAACCGTCCCTCGGCCCCGATTTCATTAAAAAAAGCCGGCAAGAGCCTTGAAAGCTGTTTGACAAGGTTGAAGACAGGCCCGATATCGGAATTCAGAAATTTTGTGATATCTCTAGGAAAGAGATCCGTATCCTTGATAAAAACCCCGCCGATGGCAAGGGAGATGATGAGTGCCGACAAAAGGCGTCTTGATTTTTTCGGGTGCTGGCTGATGAGATCTAAAAATACACGGATATTATTGACATGGGCCGAATTGCTTATGATCTGCCAATCCTCGCCCGTGCCCTCGATCATGGGAAATTGAAACCCGTGATCCACGGCCCGGTCGATAAAATGATTGATGAGATCGATTTTGGATGTCCGGTAAACCGCATCCCCTATCTTATGGATACAATCGAGAACCGTTTCCGGGTATTTTCCCTTATGTTCCTTGAGCAGGGAAAAGGTCTGGTTGATGATATTGACGTCTTTTTTAAAATCCTCATCCCCGATAAGATGGCTTAAGGTGGTATTAATGTCACGCAGGGCCTGAACATGGATGGCAGAAAGCCCAGGGATATGAATGATATAAAACAGAAAAATGAGCTTCAGATGTCTTGCTGCGGTTTCATTGCCGTTTTTATTCATGATTTTCTGGGGCACGGCCCAGATCTGACTGACAAAATCCTGAAAGTTCACAAGACAGGTCAGTTTTTCCGTTGCCCTGACAGGGTCCTGATCCAATGTTCGGATAATGGATTCAAGCTCTTTCTGCCAGGAAAGGACGCGGGCATGGGATATTTCATTCAATATATCCTTTAACCCCTGATCCAGTTGATGGATATCCATGCTTTGACCAACCCAGATCAGGGGATCTTCCTGGCTGAGCCAGTAGTTGAATGAACCGCCATGGAATTTAGCCAGGAAAGGATTGACGGATCTGAAAAAATCTTCATCTTTAAGGCTGCTCAAAAGGGCTTTTGCTATTTTGTCCGGCTGATAATAGGATTTGAGAAAGAAATAAAAAGATGCGGTGTCACAGGTTTCAATTTTTTGAGCAGTTCTTTCAATCACGCCGAGAAATCTTTGAAGATCATCTCCTGATTCTTTGACAATATGCTGTAAAAACAGCATCAGATTGTCTGCTGCCTCTGTTTTCAGCTTTGCGTTGAAATCCGATTCAAAGGCTGCAAAATAAATGTCGGTAAATAGATGGAGGGCCTTGTCTCCGTCCGGGTGCTGTTTGAAAAGATAAAAATTCTGGATGGAAAAATACCGGGTTTCACTGACAATAAATTCCCAGTTTTTATAGGGGTGGGACAATTCCTGTAAAAAAATATTCATCCGGTTGAGAATTCCCACATAGGATGACACTATTTTCAAAAGGACGGCATATCTTTCCTCAATCCCTACCTCGACTTTTGTATCCGACAGATTGACCTCAAGGGCTTTGGACTTCACAGGTAATCCTTTCTCGTTTTTTATGGTCTTGTTTTTTATGGTCCTGTTTTCCATGGCAGTGTTACTCATTTTGAAAAAATTTCTGCTATTTTACCATGTTGGCGGGTATTTTCAATGTTCTTTATTAGCATGTTCTTTATTGACAATATCAAGGTGTGTTGGTACTAATATACAAAAATAATCGATATATTTCAGGAAAATTAATAAAAATGATCAATCGAAATTTTCTGCTGCTCTTGTCAGGCCAGCTCGTTTCCCAGATCGGGGATAAATTCCATATGATTGCTCTGTCTTTTTATGTACTGAAGACAACGGGCTCATCTGCCAGAATGGGGGCTGTGCTGGCCGCCTCCCTGATTCCTTCGCTGATTCTGGGTTTTTTCTCAGGCGCCTTCATTGACCGGTATGACAGAAAAGCCATCATCCCGACGATTGTGGATGAAAAAAACCTGGCCACCGCCAATTCCAGGCACCAGTTTGTTGCCGGGGTTTCCACCATTGCCGGTGCATTTTTAAGCGGAATAATGGTGTCAGCCTTTGGATATCTATGGGTGTTTATCATCAATGCGGTTTCCTTAGTTCTATCCGCCTTTTTTGAATGCTTTATCCGTATTCCGCCGCTACCGGGCAAGGCAGAAACAAAGAAACCCCAGGGCCTATGGGAGGATATGAAACAGGGATATCAATATATTTTTACCAGGCAGGACCTTGTGGTGCTCTTATTCATGGTATTGGTCATTCATTTTTTTGTCGGGTCCATGGAAGTCTTCATGCCGGTGATGGCCGATACCGTGTCTTCGGATGGGGCCGGGACCTTTGGCTTTTTTCAGACGGCCTTTGGTCTTGGCACTGTCATTATGGCAATTTTTCTGAGTATCCGGACCATTTCAGGAAAGGAAGAAAGAACGCTTTTCGGCAGTGTTTTCATTATCGGGCTGCTCTTTTCAGGGACAGGGATTATCAAGGGCAGGGAAAATGCGATGATCATATTTTATCTTTTCATGATTTTTTTATTCGGCTGCTGTATTATCTGTGCCGGCATCTCATTTCGGACGCTATTACAGCGGCGGATGGACAATGAATATGCAGGAAGGGTGTTTGCCGCGGCAGGGTCCATCGGAAACGCTGCCATACCGGGCGCCATGATAATTTATGGGCTGCTGCTGGAACACTTTCATTTTCAGGACTTGCTCATGGTTTCAGGAATGGCCCTGATGCCGCTCAGCATTCTTTCATTTATTTTGTTTAAGGAGAAAAAATATGGCCGGACAGGAGAAATCCTCTCAAAACCCAGTGATTAGTATTGAAAGGGTGCAGACCGGGGTCAGGATTGAAAAAAGGGTTTTAAAGGTGTTGAAGGGCCTTGCCGAATATCATGATCTGACCCTTGGCGACCTCATCGAAGGCATCGTACTCCATGCCTTTGAGGGAAAGGCCCCTTTCAGTGAAAAAAGCCTGAAAAAAATTGAAGAATTAAAGCGGATTTATGAACTTGATCTGACCAGCCAGGACAGCCACAATTTTGAAGAGTCCTGACCGGTCTTCCGATCAAAAAAAATAAGCATTATCCAAGGAATCTTGAGTTTTTATAAATTCAGGGATAGTTGCAAGAATCTTTGATTTTCAGAATTGGTATAAAAATTGAAAAACACCCGTCAAATGTATCTCCAATAAAATTGATTTTGACAAATCCTTCCTGATTGAATTATTTTGTTAATTATAAAGCAATACCATTTTAGCTATTTAAGGTTATTGCAAAATTACCGTTGTAAGTCGTAAAAAAATACGAACTTTGGAAAAATCTTGTTTTTCGACATGGGCCGGATAAATTAAGGGATTTTCCTGGTTTCCATGACGAAAAATTAAAAGGAGACCTTGAAGGACAAAAGTCATCACGGCTTAACATTCAATACCGGGTTATCTATTATGTCGCAAAAGAGGTTGTTTCGGTATATGTCATTGATATCACACCACATAAATATTAGGGAGTTAAAATAATGGAAATCAATAAATCGAATTATAAACCGGCAAAACCGCATACGATCTTAACTACCGGAGAGGTGATCAAAATGTTGCGTGAATTAAAAGGATGGACTCAAGAGGAATTATCTAAATATTGCTCTATCAATGCAAAAAACATAAGTATGCTTGAAAATGATAAGTTAGAAATCGGGAAAAAAAGAGCGTTGCAACTCGCCACTGCATTTGATGTGCATCCTGCCATTATTATGTTTCCTGAATACGAATCAAAAGAAATTCAAAAAGTGGCATAACCTTTCACTGGTACTGATGCAAAAAGACGCACCGAACAGTTCAACCGTTGCTAAGGGCTATGATCTGGCCGTCCTCAATGCACTATTTCAAAAAATTGACGGATGTTGAAATTCAGGCGATTGAAGTAAAATATGCAGAGATTTTCCATAAAAAAACATTGCAGTTCATCCCTTTATTGGATTAATGTCTGAAAAACATGTGGCTGGATTAAACCTTGAAAAATACAACCGGAAGCCGGTCCGGAAAAGTGAGGGCAGTATGAAAGAAAAAGGATACATGGGCAAGATCTTAAATGTTGATTTAACAACAGGGGACATCCGGGAAGAGGAGCTGCCGGACCGGGTGTATGAAAAATATCTGGGCGGCATGGGCCTGGGGGCATACATCCTGTACAACCGGATACCGGCGGATGCTGACCCTCTGGGGCCGGATAATCTCCTGGGGTTTCTTCCGGGACTGCTGACCGGGACCGGCAGCCTGTTTACCGGACGGTGGATGGTGGTTGGAAAATCGCCGCTGACCGGCGGATGGGGGGATGCAAACTGCGGCGGGAATTTTTCTCCGGCCATCAAGCGGTGCGGATATGACGGCATCTTTTTTACGGGGATCAGTGAAAAGCCGGTGTATCTTTATATTGATGATAAGGTCAAAGAGCTCCGGGATGCCTCTGATGTATGGGGAATGGATGCGGTTGAAACCGAGGAATTCCTTGAAAAGAAAGAAGCGCGCGGAGATAAAAAGCCAAAGGTTGCCTGTATCGGGACTGCTGGCGAGTCAATTTCGCTGATTTCCGGAATATCAACGGACAAGGGACGCATTGCGGCCCGCTCAGGGCTTGGTGCGGTCATGGGGGCCAAACGGCTGAAAGCAGTGGTCCTTGCCGGTAAACAAAGGATTGTTCCCCATGACCGCCAGGAGATGAAACGAATCAGCCGAATTTGCAACAATTGGGTCAGGTTTCAGCCGCCCTTTGTTTCCGGGCCCCTCACCGCCCTTTTCGGGGCCATCATGCGCCTATTGCCCGTGGCCTTCACCATGGACGGTCTTTTGTACAAAATCATGCTTAAAAAATGGGGCACGGTGTCCATGAACCAGATGTCTCCGGAAATGGGGGATTCACCCATCAAAAACTGGAAAGGCAGCAGCCGGGACTGGGGATTTATGAAAAGCTATTCATCCAATCCCGATGTGTTTACCCAATGCGAGACAATAAAATACCACTGCTATTCATGCCCCCTGGGATGCGGCGGTATCTGCACGACTGACGACAAATACGGCAAAACCCACAAACCGGAATATGAAACCGTTCTTGCCCTGGGCGGGTTCTGCATGAACCATGATGTTAAGACAATTTTTTACCTGAATGAAGTGCTCAACCGCGCCGGTATGGATACGATTTCAGCCGGTCATGCCATCGCCTTTGCCATGGAATGCTATGAAGAAGGGCTGATCACCAGAGAAGATACCGATGGCCTGGAACTGACCTGGGGAAATTCTGAGGCCATTGTTGCTCTGGTGGAAAAAATGGTGAGGCGCGAAGGGTTCGGCCACATCCTGGCCGATGGGGTTAAACAGGCAGTGGAACGGATCGGAAAAGGATCGGAAAAATTTGCCGTGCATGCCGGTGGTCAGGAGCCGGGCATGCACGATTCGAGAAATGATCCGGGTTATGCGCTTCACTACAGTGTTGAACCGACGCCCGGAAGACATACCCTGGGGTCCCATATGTATTATGAAATGTACCAGTTGTGGAAAGTGGTGAAAGGCATCCCCAAAATACCCCCCATGTACCGGAAAAGCAGTAAATACAGGGACATTGACAAACAGGCCCAAATCGGTGTGGTGAACAGCAAATATATGACCCTGATCAATTGTGTCGGTGCCTGCATGTTCGGCGTTTTTCTCGGTGCCAAACGCATCCGAATTTTCGACTGGATCAATGGGGCCACGGGTTGGGAATTGACACCGGACCAGTACATGGAAAAGGCGGCGGATATTCACAGCCTGAAGCAGGCGTTCAATATCAAACATGGCATTGATCCCAAAAAGGCCAAACTCAGTGACCGGGCCCTGGGCCGGCCCCTGCAGAATAAAGGCGCCAATAAAGGCCGCTCCATTGACATAGAAGCCATGATGAAACGCTATTGGGAAGCGTTTGGATGGGACAGCGATACAGGCAGACCCTCGGATGGACAGATTCAAAAAATAATCGCCGATGTTTAGGGGCAGATCAAAAAGAATTCAGGAGGAATAGAATGGCCGATAATATTAAGGTGTGCCCGGAAGGCGCGGTAAAAGACGCATCCGGACATGTTCCGGAACGGGTGAAACGTGCAGAGTGGAAAAAGCCATTTTTTGACAGACAAAAATGCAATGGCTGTGGGGTCTGCCTGGATGTCTGCCCGACGGGCTGTATATCGCTGGGAGCCCCGGACCGCAGAGATCACCATGCCTGTCCAAGGGTGATTGATTTTAAGAACTGCATCGGCTGCGGCTTCTGCGCTTTGGAGTGCCCGGTGGATGCCATAGAGATGGACCTTTTGTCTGTTGTGGAGGAGAAGATGATAAAGGAAGCTGTTCAAAGGGATAAAAGCATGAAATGGACATTAAAAAAGATTGGTTACCGGGCCTTTCAAAAAGTGATGAAACTGGCCTCAAAGATCATTCCCTTTCCGATACCGGTCCTGTTGACCGGCCCGGGCAGCGTGATGATGCTGGCCCAGAACATCAAGGCACGGGGAATTAAGCATGTCCTGGTGGTGACGGATAAGGTGCTGATGGATCTCAAGCTTCCGGACGGATTTCTGGCCTCCCTTAAAGAACACGGGGTTGCCTATACGGTCTTTGATGATGTCCAGGCAAACCCGACCATTGAAAATGTCGAGGCCGGCAGAAAAATTTACCGGCAGAACAAATGCCGGGCCATCGTCGGCTTTGGCGGGGGCTCCCCCATGGATTGCGCCAAAATCATCGGCGCCCGGATCAGAAATCCCTATCTTTCCGTGCGCATGATGAAAGGGCTTTTCCGGGTGATCATTCCCATCCCGCCTTTTTTCTGTGTCCCGACAACGGCGGGAACCGGATCTGAAACAACGGTTGTTGCGGTGATCACCGATGCTGGAAACCATTTTAAATTTGCCATCAATGACATCAAGCTGGTGCCTAAAATCGCGGTTCTGGACCCGGAATTGATGAAGGGCCTGCCGCCGCAAATCACCTCGACCACGGGGATGGATGCCTTGACCCATGCGGTGGAGGCCTATATCAATCTGAGCGGTAATTCCTTTACCGATGAAAATGCTGAAAATGCAGTCAGGCTTATTTTTGAGAATCTTGAAAAGGCCTATCTCGACGGCAGTGATATGGAAGCCAGAAACAACATGGCCCTGGCATCCTTTTATGCCGGGATTGCGTTTACAAGGGCCTATGTCGGCTATGTCCATGCCATTGCCCACAATATGGGAGGACTTTACGGTGTTCCCCACGGCCTGGCAAACGCCGTTATTCTTCCCTATGTTCTGGACTTCTGCCGGAAAGCCTCGGAGAAAAGACTGGCCAGACTGGCCGTTGCAGGAGGCATCGGAACCCATGGAGAGCCGGAAGAAGAGCTGTCATACCGGTTTATTGAAAAAATAAAAACCATGAATAAAAACATGAAAATCCCCACGGGTATCGAACCGCTGAAAAAAAGCGATATCCCTCTGATTGCCGTGCGAGCCCTGAAAGAAGCCCACCCGCTTTACCCGGTGCCGGTGTTTATGACCCACCGGGTATGCGAGGAGATTGTCGGAAAACTTCTGGTCTAGTTCCCAATGGACCGGGCCGTCAGAACTGTTCAGGAAATGCGGCCATAACCTTTTTGGCGGTTGATGCGCATCTTGACAATTTGGGTAAATTTGAATACAACCGGTTAAACACTTAAATGGAGGTTGATGATGCCTTATCTGATGATGGTTTTTCTGATTTTTTTTACATCCACGGCATTTGCTGCCGATGATATTGCCGCCACCTATGTTTACAAAAACGGGGACAAGGCCACCCTTGTAACACGGGACAATAAGCATGTCCGGATGAATGTGTCACCGGATAATTATATGCTGCTTCAGAAAAATAAGGTGTATGCCGTTTCAAAGGAAGATGACGGAAAATGGATGGTCATGGACATGAGTCAGATGAAAGCCATGGCATCCGGCGGGATTGCCGGCCTCATGGCAGGCGCAAAAACCCCTCTGCCCCCACAGAACAAAGAATACACGGTCAAATATGAAAAAACCGGGAAAAAAGAGCAGATTGCCGGTTATGAAGGTGTGGTCTACAATGCTAAGACCATGGAAGGCGGCAAAATCGTCAGCCAGAATGAAATCGTTTTATGCAATCATGATGATCTGAAAAAAGTGAATGACGCCTGGGCTGCCATTGCAATGGGAATGAGCGATATCATGGGTGATAAAACAGCCGGGAGCCTTGAGAAGGCTGCAAAAGAAGCCAATGCCGCCGGTTATGGGGGCATGCTCCGGTATGGTGATGAAATGAAGCTTGAGAGCCTTAAAAAGCAGTCCCTTGATAATTCAACCTATCAGATTCCCCCGGGTGCCGAGGTCATGAATATCGGTGCGATGCCGGGGATGCCTCCGGGCATGCCGAAAATGACGGACTAAGCAGTATAAGATTAACTCCTTAATCTAGTTTTGGAAATGACACAAAATAATATTTTTGAAAAAATAAAACAGTCTGAAAACCTGCCCCAGCTTCCCCAGGTCATGCTCAGACTGATTAAGGCCTGCAATAATGAAAAGACGTCCATTGAAGAGCTGACGACAATTATTTCCACAGACCCTTCCCTTGTATCCCGTCTTTTGCAGATTATCGGGTCGCCCTATGTCAATCTGCCCAAGGAAGTGAACAGCATCAAAACCGCAGTGGTCTATCTTGGCATTGATACCATCCGTAATATTTCCATCAGCACGTCGGCCATGCATTTTTTCAAACTGTCAAAGGCGGTCAAGGCCTTTGATGTTGTAAAATTCTGGTATCATTCGTATAAATGCGCCGTTATTGCAAGACAAATCGCGGAAGAAAACGGGTATTCCAACCCGGATGAATTTTTCCTGGCAGGGTTGCTCCATGATATCGGCAGATTGGTATTGATGCAGAATTTCTCCGATGATTATAACACCATTCTTGAGACGGCAACCACTGAAAAACAGATCCTTTCATCTGAAAAAAAAATGTTTAATGCCGATACCCCCCAGGTCAGTGCCTGGCTTTTCAGCCAATGGAACCTGAACCCATTGATTTCAGATGCGGTTCTTTTTATCAATGAAAGTGCGGAACAGATTGAAAGTGCGCTTTCCCATGTAAAAATCGTATATATTTCAAATATTCTATCAGAGGCCGATAGCGTTGAAAAAATTCCGGAAATTCTGGCCCTGACCGATATCCCCCGGACAAGGCTGGAACAGATTGTTGTTTCCGCAGAAGAAGAGGTTACCGAGATTTCAAAAAGCCTTGGCCTTGACCTTGCCGGGGCCAAGGAAAAAATTTATGAAGAGGCCATCACTTCCGAAATAAAGGACCTGTCTCTTTTTTTCGGAACTTTGCAAGCCCTTTTGCAGGCAAAGGATGTGGAGTCGGTCCTGGATATCACACAGAACGGACTGAAAATTCTCTTTCATGTTCCAAGGGTGTTTTATTTTCTCCTGGATGAAAAAGAAAGCCTTTTAACCGGATTCTGCAGCAGCAAGGATAAATCCCATAAAATCATCCGAAGCATTGCCATTCCCATGTCCAGCGGTTCGAGTCTTCCTGTGATCTGTATCCATGGGCAGGAAGTTCAAAACAGTCTTAAAAAAAATGATACAAGAAAGCCAGCCATCTCTGACCATCAGATCACCCGGCTCCTGGAGACTGAAGGTATGTATTGTGTTCCCATCTATTCATCGGACAAGGCGTCCGGGGTCATGGTGCTGGGCGTGGATGAAAAAACAGCACAGGACCTGGATGGCAACAAAGGCCTGATAAAGCTTTTTTCAAAGCAGGCCGGGGTCTGTCTTCAGAGCATAAGATTTCATAATGACTATGCACTTCATATTCATGAAAAAAAAATGGAAGCCTATGCCACGCTGACCGATAAAGTCATCCATGAAATCAACAATCCCATTTCCATCATCAAAAATTATATTGAAACCCTGGGGTTGAAGCTGCCGGATAAGCATCCGGCCCAGACCGAACTTTTTGTGATCGGAGAGGAAATGAACCGGGTCGCTGGCCTTCTGGACAGGCTTAGAAGTTTTTCAAGGCCCAAAATAGAAGGGTTTGAGCCCGTTGACATGAATCAGCTCTGCCAAAGCATCCTTGAAATCCTGAAAAAATCCATCCTCATGCCGAAGCAGATTGAGGCCTCTCTCCGCATTGACCCTGAACTTCCAAAAATAAAAACAGACCCCAACGGATTGAAACAAATTTTAATCAATCTGATTAAAAATGCATCGGAAGCCCTGGGCAAAGGGGGAAAAATTACGGTGTCCACCCGGTTTCTGTCGGAATCTGCAAAAATCATGATTGATGAAAAAAAACGGATTCCGGGCAGCATTGAAATCGAAGTTTCCGATGACGGGCCCGGTATCGATGAAAAGATCCGGGAAACTCTGTTTGAGCCCTATACAACAACAAAGACGGGAACTTCCAATTCAGGACTCGGGCTTTCCATTGTCCATTCCATTGTAAAAGAATTGAACGGCCGGATCCGCTGCCTGTCGGAAAAAGGAAAAGGGACCCGGTTTATTATCACCCTTCCGGTCAATTCATCAAAAAAAACAGACAGGCACCTATAATTGCAGCTTCAGAGTAAAATAGTTCCAGGACTGGCAGAGTCCTTGAAATCCGGCGAGATCATGGTCAAAGAAGGCATGATCCGCCTTAATGACATTGACACGGTGCTTTCCATCCAAAAAAAAAGACAGGATTCGGTGAGCCTTGAAAAAAACCGTCTTTTTGGAATGATTCTCTGCGACCTGAATCTGATTACCCCCCTGGATAATTATTGTGTTCTTCATAAACATAAAAAGCTCATATCGGTTCAGTCTGCCCTGGTTTCAAAAAAAATACTGAGCCGGGACAATGTGCTGGGAATCTTAAAAGAGTCCCGGGATCAGGGGATTCCCTTTATCAGCAGCCTGATCACAAAAAAATGTATTTCCCCTGCCGGCATGCAGACCCTGTTGTTTGATCTGTTCCATATCGCCTTCAGATCCATCAGTGATTTTATTTTTAATGATAAGGACAGGGATATTCTGATCAAGATACTGGATAAACCCACGTCCATGGAAAAAAAAATTCTTCCCCTGATGATCAAACACAATACCCTGTTGTTCGGTATCACTGATCCTGAAAATATTTTGTTCATCCATCAATTGAACGACCGGTTTCCTCAATACCGGTTCAAAGCCATGTTCATTCCTTTTTCAGGATTTACGTGGTTCCACAGGATCATATATGAAGGTATTGCCGTGTTGCCGGACAAAAACCCGCCGGACCTGTCCCTCCTGTTAAATTTCAAAACCTCCATCCGGGAACCTGAAAAGGAGAAAGACGCCATTCTTTCCCTTTATCACCGGTATGAACAGCTCCGGCTTCTGACGGGAAATTCCAAGCGCAGGGATCTTCAGAATGAGTTTATTGAATTTATCATGCTTCATCACAAGAATCTTATGACGGAATATCAGGGCCACGGCATTGAGTTCTCCCTTAAAAAGGATGACATTGGTGTCAAGGTGGTTGCATTTCCGGAAAAATAGGCAGGATATCATGGCCAGAATCATTACCATTACCAGTGGAAAGGGCGGCGTCGGAAAAACCAGTATCAGCCTTAATCTTTCATTGGCCCTCGCCGCTGAAGGGTTTAAAGTCTGCCTCTTTGATGCAGACTTAGGGCTTGCCAATGTAAACATCCTCACGGGCCTCTATCCCAAAAAAGATCTGGAGTCCGTCATTTCAGGGCAATTGAGTTTAACCGACATCCTGATCAAAGATTACCAGGGCATTGATATCATTCCGGGAAGCTCCGGGGTTGAAAAACTGGCCGACCTGACCCGGACCGAGACAGGAACCCTGATCAGTGCTTTTCTGGACCTGGAGACCTATGATTTTTTTGTTTTTGACACCTCGGCCGGAATTTCATCCCAGGTTCTTTCCTTCTGCATGGCCTCCCATGAAATCATCCTGGTGGTCACAACAGAACCCACCTCCCTGACCGATGCCTATTCCATGCTGAAAGTCCTGTCAAAATACGGATATGACTGCCCGGTCAAGGTCATCGTCAACCAGGTCACTTCCGGCAAGGCCGCACAAAAGGCCTATGCCCGGTTAAAGCAGACCGTGGGCCGGTTTCTTTCTGCAAAAATCCAACCCCTGGGCATCATCGCATCGGATAAAAATGTCCGGGCTTCGGTGATTTCCCAGACTCCTTTTTTCATCCTTTTTCCAGGCACCGTGGCTTCAAGGTGTATTTCCGCCATTGCTGAAAAGCTGATCAAAACTCAGCGTGAAACACAGGATATTCCCCTGGAGTTTTTCTGGGATAACTGCCTGTCTTTTCTTGAAAAGCATCATCCCCGGAAAGACGGAAAAGCAAAAGAAGCCGACAAAATTGATCCGGATATCCGTAAAATGCTTTCCCATTTGGAATCAAAACTGTCGTTGCTGATAAAAGAAGTGGGCGATATCCGGCAATTTCTTGAAACCCATGTCATGGTAACGGCTGAAAAAAAAACCCCGTCCTGCCCTGAGCCTGAAGAAATTACCCTTGATTTTGAATCCTGGCTCAACGCAAAAAAGGGTTAAAACTTTTCCTTGTTTGACAAGGCAATTGAAACATGATAATTGCCAAGGCTCAACCAATGGTGCCTGACGGGCAAATTCCGTCAGACAGACAATTATGATAACCGGGGGATATGATGAAATCAGGATGGATCGGAATACTGGCTGTTTTATGTATCGCAACTCAGGTCTTTTCGGCGGACAACAAAATGCTGAAAACCGACAAGGACAAGATCAGCTACATACTTGGAATCAATATGGGAAACCATTTTAAAAGAGATTCCATTGATGTCAATACCGACATGCTCATGAAAGGATTCAAGGATGCCCTGTCAGGGGCAAAACCAATGCTTACCGATGAGGAGATGACTTCTGCCATGACTGTCTTCCAACAGCAGATGCAGGTAAAACAACTGGAGAAAACCAAAGTGACCGCTGAAAAAAATAAAAAAGAGGGAGATGCTTTCCTTGCAGATAATAAAAAGAAAGACGGGGTGGTAACCTTAAAAAGCGGTCTCCAATATAAGGTGATCACGGAAGGAACCGGCAGGATGCCCAAAGAGTCTGATAAGGTGACAACCCACTATCGGGGCTCTTTGGTGAACGGAACTGAATTTGACAGCTCCTATAAACGGGGTGAGCCGGTATCCTTTCCGGTCAACGGAGTTATCGCCGGCTGGACCGAAGCACTTCAGCTCATGAAAACAGGCTCCAAATGGCAGCTCTTTATTCCTCCTGATCTTGCCTATGGAGAAAACGGCCCCGAACCCATCGGGCCCAATGCAACCCTGATTTTTGATGTTGAACTGATATCGGTTGCTGAATAAACATGAAGCTATGTTTTCCGGTTGAATCGGATCAAGGATTGAACAGTGAAATTTTCGGCCATTTTGGTTCGGCACCGCTCTTTGTTGTTTTTGATACAGAAGCAAAGTCCGTTCATACCATTAACAATCAGGACCTGGGTCATGTCCATGGCATGTGCAATCCTTTAAAGGCATTAAATGGGAAAAGGGTTGATCATATTATTGTCGGCGGGATCGGTGCCGGTGCTATCAATAAATTAAATGAAATGGGAATCAAAGTTTATAAAGCTTCAAACGGTTCTATTCAGGATAATATCGGCTTGTTCGAGAATCACACCCTGTCTGAAATGAATGTACAGCAAGCCTGTGGCGGTCATATCGGAGGGTGCGGGCACTGATAAGGAGGAAAAAAATTATGCATCGTGTCATGATCCACCCGGCAACCTACGAAACTTGCCGGGAATCAGTTGATAGGGCCTTTGAGCTTTTCCCCCTTCAGATTTCCGGGAAAAAAGTGGTGATCAAGCCCAATGTGCTCCGGGCATCCGGTGCTGAAGAGCATATTGTGACGAACCCGGCCTTACTGCGGGCCGTGGTTGAAAAAGTCGAAACCCTGTCCCCGGCCCGGATTGTGGTGGGGGATAACCCAGGCTTGTTTAACTATGGGGACAATGAAAACAGTTTTGAAAAAACAGGATTGATGGCTGCGGCAAAGGGCTATTACCAAAACCTTGGCAACACGACTCAAAACCTTGCCTTTCATCCTGATTTCATGCCCCAGGTCGGGGTCTCCAAAGAAATCCTGGATGCTGATATCCTGATCAGTCTGCCCAAGTTCAAGACCCATGGCCTGACGGTCATGACCGGGGCCATTAAAAACAGCTACGGGATTCTGCCGGGAGCACAGAAAGCACGGCTGCACCAGATTGCCGGTACGCCGTTTCGGTTTCATGAGCTTATTGTGGAGGTCTTCCGGCTTCGGGTTCCTGATTTATTCATCATGGATGCCATCGTGGGCTTGGAGGGAAACGGGCCTGCCTCGCCTGAATTGAGAAATATCGGCCTGATCCTGGCAGCGGATAATGCCGTGGCCATGGATGGGGTTGTGGCCCGGATGATGGGGCTTGATCCCGGAGCCCTTCGGTTTCTTCAAAAAGCAAAGGCCTTGGGCCTTGGGGATTTTGATCCGCAAATGGTTCAGATTGACGGACAAATGCAGGTGATACCGGATTTCAAGCTGCCGCCCATGAGTGGTGAAGCCATAGCGGGTAACCCGGCGGTTCAGGAATTCATGAACATCAGGACAAAGGTCAGGCCAAAGGCTGATCCGAAACTGTGCACGGCGTGTGGTGCCTGTATCGATCAGTGTCCGGTGGAAGCGCTCACGATAAAGGAAACCATTCCTGTTGTGGATGCAGATACCTGCATCACCTGTTTCTGCTGCCAGGAGATCTGCCCTGAAAAAGCCATGGCCTTGACTTAGGCACCACGAAGAATCATCACTCCCATGATGCACGTCTTGACAATTCTGATTTTGCCATAATTATTTAGAAAAATTTATTAACCGGTAAAATTCGAAAACAGGAGTAAACATGGGAACAAAAAAGACACGTAAATTCAAAGCCGAGGTGCAGCAGCTTTTGCACCTGATCATCAATTCATTGTATTCCAACAGGGAAATTTTTGTCCGGGAGCTGATTTCCAATGCCTCGGATGCCCTAGACAAGGCAAGATTCAAAGAACAGACCCAGCCGGAACTATTTTCCGATGACAATGACTATCACATCCGGATCTCCCTTGATCCTGAGAAAAAAACCTTCCAGATATCAGACAATGGGATCGGGATGACCCTGGATGAAGTCAATGAAAATATCGGAACCATTGCCCAGTCCGGAACCGCCGCCTTTATGAAGGCCCTTGAAAATTCCAAGAAAGAAAATCTCCTGACACCGGAACTCATTGGTCAGTTCGGGGTCGGTTTTTATTCAGCCTTTATTGTGGCGGACAAGGTGATGCTGGATACAAGGGCCCAGGGGGAAAAACTGGGCACCCGGTGGGAATCCGACGGTAAAGGGTCCTATGATGTCCAGGAGATCGAAAAGGAAAAACGGGGCACCACCATTACCCTTTTCCTGAAAGATCCGGAAGAAGGGGAACAGGATTTTACAGAAGAATACACCATCCGGCATATTGTCAAAAAACATTCGGATTTTGTGAGCTATCCCGTTATCATGAATGTGGAAGCCAGCGACCCCATTCATGAAAATGAAATCATCAAAGATTCCAGCGGCAAACCCATCGGCGATACCTTCCGGAAAACCAGGAAGGACGAAACCCTGAATTCCCGGAAAGCCATCTGGTCAAAGGCCAAGGAAGATGTCACACCGGAAGAGTATGAAGAATTCTACAAACATATCAGCCATAACTGGGACAAACCCATGGAGATCATCCACAAGCGGTTTGAGGGCGTGACCGAATATGATGTTCTCATGTACCTGCCGTCCAAGGCGCCCTTTGATATGTTCCGGCCCGAAAGAAAGCACGGCATGCAATTATATTGCAAGCGCGTTTTTATCATGGATGACTGCAAGGAACTTCTGCCTGAATATCTGGGCTTTGTCCAGGGCATTGTGGATGCACCGGACCTGAATCTGAATGTCAGCCGTGAAATCCTCCAGGAAGACCGCCTGGTCAGAAATATCAAGAAAAACCTGGTGAAACAGATTTTTTCTGTCCTGGAGGGCATGGAAAAGGAAAAATATGAGGAATTCTATATTGAGTTCGGCCAGGCCCTGAAGGCCGGTATCCCAACGGATTTTGAAAATAAGGAAAAACTGGCGGCGCTTCTTAGATACAAAACCACAAAATCCAATGGCAAATATGTCAGCCTGGATGAATATATTACCAATATGAAGGAAGGTCAGAAGGAGATCTATTATCTGACCGGCGAGAACCTGACCTCCCTCATCAATTCCCCGCTGCTTGAATCCCTGAAGGCAAAGGATTATGAAGTTATCCTGATGGTGGACCCCATTGATGAATGGGTGACCCAGTCCCTTCACGAATACAAGGAAAAGACTCTCAAAAGCGCGGAAAAAGGGGATCTGGATCTGGATAAAGTGGATGATGAAAAGAAAAATGAATATTCGGCACTGTTATCGTTTCTTAAAGGAAAACTGGAAGACAAGGTCAAGGATGTGGTGGTGTCTGCAAGGCTTACGGATTCCGTCTCCTGCCTGTCCGGCGATGCCTGGGGCATGAGCGCCTATATGGAAAAAATTCTCAAGGCTTCGGGCCAGAAGAGCCCGGAGCAGAAACGGGTGATGGAAGTCAATGTCAACCACCCGGTTCTGGGCAAAATGAAACATATCTTTGAAACCGATACCACCAACCCGGTGTTAAAGGATTACAGCGAGCTTCTCTTTGATATTGCCGTCATCAGCGAAGGCGGGAAACTCGATAATCCGGCCGGATTCTCAAAACAATTGGGGGACCTGATGGCCAAAAGCCTATGATCATTTTCCTTGAAACCCTGGGATGCTCGAGGAACCAGGTGGATAGCGAGATCATGCTGGGAAAGCTTGTGGCAAAGGGCCACAGCCTGACCCATGACCCGGCAGCGGCCGAGGTGATCATTGTCAACACCTGCGGATTTATATCAACAGCCTCTGATGAGGCTGTTGATGTGATTCTCGAAATGGCGGAATATAAGAAAACAGGGGCCTGCAAACGGCTCATCGCCACAGGGTGCCTGGCCGAGAGGTATAAGGATGACCCGGATCTTACGGCAACCCTGCCGGAAGTGGATGCGTTCCTGGGTACGGCAGCCTGCGAACATATTGTGGATGTGGTGGAAAACAGGGAAGTCAACATCTTAACCCTTTTTCCTGATCCCAATAAAAGAGCGTTCCAGGATATTTCAGAAGAACGAGAACTTCTCTCGGATCATTTTGCCTATGTCAAGGTGTCGGAAGGGTGTAACAGGAAATGCACCTATTGTATTATCCCGAAACTTCGGGGCCTTCAGCGCTCAAGACCTGTCGAAGATATTGTGAAGGAATCGGAAAACCTTGTGGCAAGAGGGATAAAGGAAATCATCCTCACGGCTGAGAATACAACGGATTACGGCCGGGACCTGAGAGACAAAACAGGCTTTGAGCAGGTGCTGTCGAATCTTGCCAAGGCCCTTGACGACAAAAATGTCTGGATTCGGTTTTTATACACTCACCCTGAAACCCTTACGGAATCGGTCATTCATGCAGTAAAAGATCACAAAAATATCGCTTCCTATTATGATGTTCCCATCCAGCATGCTTCCTCCCGCATATTAAAAAAAATGGGGCGGCCCTATACCACTGAAGATCTGTATACTCTGTTTGAAACCATCCGGCGGATTGATCCGGACGCAGCCCTTCGAACCACCCTGATTGTGGGATTTCCCGGTGAAACAGAGAAAGATTTTAAAATTCTGATGAAATTTATCAAGGATATCCGGTTTGATCATCTCGGGGTGTTTACCTATTCGGATTCCAAAGATTTGAAATCCCATGTTTTAAAGGATCATATCCGGCCCGACATAGCAGAAATCCGCCATGACAAAATTATGGAAGCCCAGGCAAAAATTTCAGAGGCCATTAATGAGCATCATGTGGGAAAAATATTTGATGTTCTGGTGGAAGAAAACCCTGAACCCGGGGTGTATATCGGCAGAACCCTGTTCCAGGCTCCGGAAGTGGACGGGGTGACATTTATTTATGCAGACGGGCTTGAAACCGGGACCTTTGTTAAGGTAAAAATAACGGATGCGTTTGAATATGATATTGCCGGAGAGCTTGCATGACAAAGGATCTGAAACACAGAATCATTGAAATGACAAAGGAAGACCTTGAAAAGGTTGAAATTGCCCTTCTTCACCATTTGAATCCCAACCTGGAACTAGTTCGTGAGATTGCCTCCCATCTTCTTTTCAGCGGCGGAAAACGCTTAAGACCTCTCCTGATGATTCACTGTGCCAGGCTTTGCGGCTATTCTGGCGCATTTGAGATCGAGTTTTCAACGATTTTTGAATACCTTCATGCCGCCACTCTTCTCCATGATGATGTGGTGGACAAGGCTGATACAAGACGGGGGAAAAAAGCGGCCCATACCCAATGGTCGGTTCCGAAAGTGGTTCTGACCGGTGATTTTCTTCTGGCCCTGTCCCTTGAAATTGCCGCAAGGACAAGGCAGCCGGATATCATCTGTGTCATCGCAGGCATTACAAGGAATATGTCCCAGGGCGAAATCGACCAGCTTGAAAAAAAAGGGAGGCTCGATCTTTCTGAAACAGAATACCTGGATATCATCGAAAAAAAGACCGCTGTCCTGATCCAGGGAGCCTGTCAAAGCGGCGCCATCCTGGCAGGGGCTTCCAAAGAAAAACAGGATGCCTTGAAGCAATACGGGTTTCATACCGGCATGGCCTTTCAGATGGCAGATGATCTTTTAGATTATACCAGCACCAAAGAGGAGATTGGAAAAACTCCCGGTGCAGACATCCGGGAAGGAAAACTCACCCTGCCCCTGATTTACAGCCTTGCCCATGCATCGCAAAAAGACAGGACCTGGATGGAAAACATCATTAAAAATGATGCATTCAGCCCGGAGCAGTTTGAAATGTTCAAGGAGAAATTGATCCAATACAAGGGAATTGAGTATACTCGTCAATGCGCAGAGGATCATGTTAAAAAAGCAATCCAATACCTGGAGGGATTTGAAAATTGTCCGTCCAAGAAACTTTTGTGCATGATCGCAGGGTATTCCATTGAAAGAAAGGTGTAAAAAGAATGTTTAAGAAAACAGGGGTTGCAGGCCTCATTGCATTGCTCATCGGTTTCGGAGTCCTGACCGGACCCGTATCTGCTGCCAGGGATTCCGGGGCCTTCATCAGTGTGACCACGGGCAGAAGAATGGTGGTCAATCATAATATCCAGCAGGCAAAGCAGGGCGCCATAGCCGATGCCCTGAGTGCTGCGGTTCAGAATGCCCTTTCCGAGCTTTTGACAACCCGGGTTTTAGCCTCCAGTCTGGATTTTCTATATAGTGAGATTCTATCTCACCCGTCAGATTTTATTATCACTTACCGGTCTCTTGGTGAGATTGAACATAAAGCCGCTTTTCTTGTGGCCGTGGAATCCAGGGTCAACCTTGAACTGCTTGAAAAGGCCCTGTCTGACGCAAAAATACTGGATGCCGGAAAAGATAAGCCCGCCATCATGTTTTTCATTTCCGAAAAAACCCCGGCGGATGATCTGCCAAGGCACTGGTGGGGGAACGATTCCTCTTCCTATAGGTCCCTGGCTGAAGAAACCATTACCGGAAAAATGATCCGGAACAGATTCATATTGATCGGGAACGGCCCAGGACGCCCTGACCCTTTATTTTACAATATCATTTTTAGCTCAATGGACGATATTGATGCCGCCCGAACCCTTGGCAGGGAAATGAAGGCAGACGTGATTATTTTCGGAAAAGCAATTTCATCATTGGCTACCAACCGCATGGGTGAAGAAAAAACCTTTGATGCAGAAATCCTTCTTCAGGCCTATGATGTCAATACGGGTGAAAAGATTATCAGTTCCAAGATTCAGGCCGTGGCCAAAAGCAAGATTGATGAGGAAGGCAATACCCAGGCCCTTGTCAAGGCGGCCGGTCTGTCGGCTGAAGATCTGACTGAAAAAATCAATTCATACTGGGGTCGGAATTTAAGAAAGGAGGTATCCTTTGATCTCAAACTTTCCGGGGACAATTTTCTCCCCCGGTTCATCGCATTAAAGCAGCGATTCAAGGATATGCCGGAAATTACGAACACCGTGCAAAAAGAAATGGGATCAAACAGCGCACTTGTACAAATCCTGTATAAAGGGAAACCGTCGCGGTTTGCCAATGCCGTCATGCTCAAAACCTTTGATTCCTTCGGCCTTGAAATTACAGATGTAACCGATGATCTTGTTACCATCCGGTTTATTGAAAAAGAACAGGCCCCCGGAAAAGAGGAATCAAAGATCCCTGCGCCGGCAAAGGCGGAAAACAAAAACACGCCACAATAAATTTTAGTTTTTCTTGACACAAACAAAGTGTTTTGTTAATAGAACATAACGATTCAGGCGCGTAACTCAGTTGGTAGAGTGCTACCTCGACAAGGTAGAAGTCAGCGGTTCAAATCCGCTCGTGCCTACCAGAACATCCAAGGGCTTTCAGATCTGACTGAAGGCCCTTTTTAATTTTCTCTAACGGTACGTTTCTTGCTGTCTCTTATTCTTAAGGATAACCGCTTTATTCCATCCATGGCGGATTATCATGATGAAGTGAATCAAAAAGTTTAAAAGGAAAAGCGATTTTCATGGGTATTCATTTTAACAATCCAATCGGAAATTCCCTATTCCACCCGGCTTCAGGAGCCTCCCCGGAAAAAAACAGGGCACAAAAAAAAGAAGCTGTTGAACCGGAATCTTTCTTAAGTCTTCTCAGGAAGGTTTCAGACAGTGCCGAACCGCCTGTAAGTCGGCCGGATCAGTCTCAATCCGCCTTAGAAGTCAAAAAAGCCCTGGAATTATGCCAGAGGATGAAGCTCCAGATGAATGAAAGTTTGCTTAGAATAGTTTCCGATGCTGAAGAAGAAAACGGCACTGAGAATTCTCTGATAACGGGCCTTGAGGAAATCCTTCCCAGACAGGAAAAAGCAGGGCCGCTTTTGTCAAAGATTCGACAGGCCCCGTCAGAAACTTTGCAGCCGGAGATTCAGGCATCTGACCGGATGGTTGAAAAAAAAGTGAAAATCGATGGGGATGGCTCCCGTGGCCGTGATATTGACGGAATCATCCAAAAAGCATCATCTCTCTATGGTGTGGATTCCGGCCTCATTCGGGGGGTGATAGAGGCGGAAAGCAGTTTTAATCCCGATGCCATTTCATCCAAAGGGGCCAAGGGGCTGATGCAGCTCATGCCGGAAACTGCAAAGGAATTGGGCGTAAAGGATCCTCTGGACCCGGCTGAGAACATCATGGGAGGAACCCGGTATCTGAAAAAACTTCTGGACCGCTATGACGGAAGCGTGCCGCATGCCCTGGCTGCCTATAACTGGGGGATGGGGAATCTGGATTCCCGCCGGAGCCGGATGCCGGCGGAAACAAGAAATTATGTGGCAAAAATCACCGGAAATGCTTTTTCATGAGCCTTATCACAAGCAAAATTCCTCAACCCAGAGAGTGAATCTCTCGGCATGGTCGCTGTTTATTTTTTGAAGTTCCTCAATCACCTCTGCTGTCATAATTTTTCTGTCTGAAAATTTCGGGTTTTTGGAATGGTATTTGTCTGCCACACAAATGATTTTTTCTTCAATACTGATGGGAACCATATCTCTTTTTGGCAACGGAAGGTTGTTTAACAGGATGTTTTCCCTTGTAATCCCGGCTCCGGTGTGCCGTTCGCTGACCAGCCCGTATTCAGGCGGCAATCCCAGTTCATCCAGAAGCTCACGCCCAAGATATCCGTGACAGACGTAAGGTTCTTTGCCGTAACAGCCGATGGATTCGGATCGGGTGAGAAAAATACCAATGTCATGCAGCATGGCTGCGGTCTGAATAAATTCCAGATCCGGGTTCAGGTGGGGCAGGCGCACTGCAATATCAAGGCTTTTTTCAGTCACAACCCGGCTGTGGTCCATAAGGATATCATAGGCCCTTGATCCGGGCGGATAATATTTTTCAATGATACGGATGGGGTCTATTTTCAAGACAACAGCACTCCTTCAATAAACGGGTCCAGATCGCCGTTGAGAACCCTGTCCACATCTCCCACTTCAAAATTGGTGCGATGGTCTTTGACGAGACGGTAAGGGTGAAGCACATAGGATCTGATCTGGCTTCCCCAGGCCGCATCATCTTTTCCGTCATGGAGGCTCTGCATTTTTTTGTCGTGCTTCTGCTTTTCAAGCTGGTAAAGTCTTGATTTCAATACTTTAAGAGCAATTTCCCGGTTCCGGTGCTGGGAGGATTCCTGCTGGCACTGAACCACCACGCCGGTGGGCAGATGGGTCATCCGGACCGCACTGCTGGTCTTGTTGACATGCTGGCCTCCGGCACCACTGGCACGGAAGACATCAATCCTGAGATCCGATTCGTCAATATCGATGATGATTTCATCTTTTATTTCAGGATAAACAAAAACAGCGGCAAAGGAGGTATGACGTTTTCCGCCCGCATTAAAGGGTGAAATCCTCACCAGACGGTGAACCCCGGACTCAACCTTCATGAAACCGTAGCAGTTGGTGCCGGACACGCGAAGGGTCACCCCTTTGATGCCGGCTTCATCGCCGGGCTGGTAATCAATGATTTCACATTTATATCCTTTTTTATCAATCCACCGGGTATACATTCGAAACAGCATTTCAGCCCAGTCCTGGGAATCTGTTCCACCGGCTCCGGCATTGATGGAAACAAGGGCATCCCTGGCATCGTCTTCACCGTCAAGGGTGATTTCAATGGAGAATTTTTTTATATTTTTCTCAAGCTCAGCCAAAAGCAATGCCACTTCCGCTTCACTTTCCTTGTCGGATTCTTCAAGGGAAAGATCAAGGAGAACTTCAGCGTCTTCAATCCCGTTATGGATGGTTTCAAAGGTGTCCACCAGGTTTGAAAGAACCGTTCTCTCTTTTAAAAGTCCTGTGGCTTTTTCTGCGTCATTCCAGAAATCTTCTCTTGAAATCAGGTGTTCCAGCTCCCTAAGGCGCTTCTGTTTGACCGGGAGGTCAAAGATACTCCCTGAGTTTCAGGGCTTTGGCATGAATGGTTTGAATGGTCTGTTTTAATTCTACGCTCATTTTTCATTTCTCCTAAACGGGTTTCTTATGCCTTTTACCATGAAAGTGAGACAGAAAGCAACCATGGCGCCAAAAGCAAAGATATCCCCGTATCGGGTATAAAAACTCATGAGGGTCAGGGCCGGAATTTCTCGCGTAATGGCCCTGTCTGTGAACAAAGGGGTGGTTTCAAGAATTTTCCCTGTAGGATCGATAAATCCTGAAATGCCTGTGTTGGCAGCCCTGGCAACAGACCGCCGGTTTTCCACGGCCCTGAATACAGCCATGGAAAAATGCTGCAGCGGTGCCGAAGTTTGCCCGAACCAGGCATCATTGGTAATGGTGGTGAGAATATCGGCCCCGTTGTTTACAAATCCTGAGGCAATGTGCGGAAACAGGATTTCAAAGCAGATGAGAACCCCGGTTTTATGATCCTTGAAATCAAGGGGCATAAAGGTTTTGTCTCCTGTGGAAAAATTTCCGGCCTGGGCCGTGATTTTTCCAAGAAAGGTCAGGTATTTCCCAAAAGGGACATATTCTCCAAAGGGCACCAGGTGGTTTTTATCATAGGTACCGGTTACAATGGAAAACCGGTTCAGCATAAAGGCCCGGTTGTAGTACAGGGTTTCTTTTTCATCAGATTTAAAAGCCGGGCTGCCGATGAGGAAATTGGTTCTGGATTCCCGGACACACTGATCCACAAGATCCGATAATGTCAGTTCGTAGCCATAATAGAAAGGAAGGGCGGTTTCCGGCCAGATAATCAGCTCCGGGTTATCATTCAGTGTGGTTTTTGAAAGAAGAATGTATTTTTCGACGGTTTTATTCTTAAACTCATCACTCCATTTCAGATCCTGCTCAATATTCCCCTGAACAACGGCAATTGCTGGTTTAGGTGCCGAAATCATCAATGAGTCAATGGCTGAAAGTCTCAGGTTACCATAATAAAGGGCCCATGAAACCAGGATGATGGTAAGCAGCATGGCAAAGACGGGTCTTTCTTTCTTTTTTTCTTTTAGCAGGATAGTAAGATCAGCAAAAAAATAATTGATCAGAACAATAAGAAATGAAACCCCATAAACTCCGGAAAGATCGGCAACCTGGATGAACATAAGGTTTGAATACTGGCTGTAACCCAGGCTTCCCCATGAAAAGCCCGTGAATGCATAGGTTCTGATGTATTCAAGGCCTGTCCAGAGACAGGCTGCCAGGAAAGGTGTAAAAAAAGTCCCGGGCCTGAGTTTTTTTAAGAGAAAGGCAAAAAGCGCAGGATAAAGGGCAAGATAGAAACACAGAAGAATCAGGGTGGAACCGGCGAGAATGATATGAAGCCCGCCGTAAATATGGATGGTTGGGATGATCCAGTAAATCAAAGTGACAAAATGAAAAAAACCGGCAATGAACCCACTGTAAAAAGATTGTTTCAGCGTCAGTGACAAAAGAGATATCAGCCAGGGGACCAGGGCAAAAAAGGCAAGGGGTGAGAGCCCGGCCTTTGGAAATGAAAGGGTTAGCAACAGGCCGCTCACCATGGCCGGTGCGTATTGAATTAAAAAATTATCTTTTTTTTGTATCATTTTTTTCTTTCTTTTCTTATATTCTTTTTAAAAGTCTGATATATTTATCAGCAAGTCGGCGGGCAGTCAAATGATGAAATCACCAACGGGTTTATTATATGGAAAACGATTATCAGGGAAATGATATTGAAGATTATACCAGCGACCTGACCCCCCATAAAAAATTGTTTAATTTGAATGATCCGAAATTGACCCCCGGAGAAATGAAAATCATCCTGGATTCTTCACCGGTGGGGATGGCAATTGTCAAAGACAGGGTTCTTGGATGGACCAATGATATTTTTCATACCATGTTGGGATATGAACCGGATTTTTTAAAGGGAAAAAATGCACAGCTCCTTTATGCAGACCAAAAAGAATATGACAGAATCGGAGTAGAGCTTTATTCCCATATGGACAAGTATGGAAGCAATCTTCTGGAAACCAAACTCTTAAAAAAAGACGGTACGACACTGACCTGTATGCTCAGGGCATCAAGACTGGATATAACGGATGCTTCAAAAGGCATCATTGTTATTATTACGGATATTTCCGAACTCAAGCTCCTTCAGATTCAGCTTCAGCAGGCCCAGAAAATGGAAGCCATAGGGGTTCTGGCCGGAGGGATATCCCATGATTTTAATAATATTCTCATGGGGATACAGGGCCATTTGTCTTTAATGCAGATTGATCTGTCTGCTGTTGAAAAAGTGGAGGCTCACTCCAGGCATATCGGCCGGCTTGTAAAAACCGCAGCAGAGTTGACAAGCCGCCTGCTCGGGTTTGCCAGGGGAGGGAAATACCGGATCTCGGTATTAAATGTCAATGAGCTGATCGCCATGGCCCTGGAGATTTTTAAACCCACCCGCAAAGACATCACCATTTCTCAGGACTTTGAAACGGGGCTTCACCTTGTGGATGCGGACCAATCCCAGCTTGAGCAGGTCTTCCTGAATCTTTTAATCAATGCTTCCCAGGCCATGCCGGGGCCGGGAAAAATGGCTGTCACCACCCAAAATATTTTTATTGATGGGGGACATCATTATCCCTTTGAAGTTCAACCCGGGCGATATATCAAGGTCACAATCAAAGACACGGGTATCGGTATGGATATGGAAATCCAGAAAAAGATTTTTGATCCGTTTTTTTCAACAAAAGATGTGGATGATAAAAAAGGCAGGGGGCTTGGCCTGTCCACAGTTTTTGGAATCGTAAAAAATCATAGGGGATTTATCACGGTTGAAAGCGAAAAGGGCAAGGGCTCAAGCTTTCACATCTGTTTGCCGGCCTCCAATAATATTGAAGTCAAACCCATGAAAGAGGAATCTCGGCCCTTTGCCCAGATGCAGAAGGGATCAGAAACCATTCTTTTGGTGGATGACGAGGAAGAAATCATTAATGTCGGCAGAAATTTTCTCGACAAACTCGGATATAAGCCCCTCATTGCAAGAAACGGATTGGAAGCCGTCGAGATATTCAGAGCCTATAAAGATCAGATTTCTCTGGTTGTGCTTGACCTGATCATGCCGAAAATGGATGGAAAACAGGCATTCCTTGAAATCAAGGAAATAAAGGCCGATGCAAAAATTCTGATTTCCACGGGCTATGCTGTTGATGATAAAATTGAAGGGTTCCTGAACCAGGGATGTCATGGATTCATACAGAAACCGTTTTCCCTGAACGAATTTGCCAGGGCCGTGAGGAAAATTCTGGATAAGGCAGTATAGTCCCGGGCCCTATATCAGCCCACCGTTAACCCCAAGGATCTGACCATTGATATAGGCGGCTTTGTCTGAACACAAAAATGCAACGGCATGGGCCACCTCTTCCGGTCTGCCAAGCCTTTTGGCCGGTATGGTATCAAGAATCCTGCCAGTGTCCATCCCCTCCAGCATCCGGGTCTCGATAAATCCTGGCGAAACCGCATTGACAGTGATGTTCCTGTTTCCCACTTCTCTTGCCAGGGCTTTTGTGGCACCGATAAGCCCTGATTTGGCGGCTGAATAATTGACCTGGCCAGCATTTCCCATCTGCCCTGCGGCAGATGTCACATTCACAATTCTGCCGGATCTGTTTTTCAGCATCTGTTTTACCACCGGTTTTGTTACGTTGTAAAAGCTTGTGAGGTTGGTATTGATGACATTTTGCCAGGAGTCTTCTTTCATCATGGCCAGAAGCCCGTCATTTCTTATGCCTGCATTATTGACAAGGATGTCTATTTTCCCTTTGTCTTTCAGGATGGTCTGAACCGCTTTTTTTGAATCTTCAGAACGTGTCACATCAAAGGGCAATAAAGCCCCATGCCCGTTGCAGGCATTCATATCTTCAAGGGTCCGGGCAGCGGATGTCCTGTCGGACAGATAATTGATATAGACAAATATCCCTTGCCCGGCCAGTGCCATGGCAATGGCTCTGCCGATTCCTTTTCCTGCCCCTGTGACAAGTGCAATCTTTTCATTATCCTGGGTCATGGGTTATGCCTGAAATGAAGTCTGTTTTCTCTTGGCAAGAGAATCAAGCTGATTTTCAACAAAAGCTCTTAAATTTCTGTCCGGATCAAGCCGGTCCGAATAATAGTTCAGCACCCACCAGAGGTTATTCAATTTTTCAGAATCATCCTGCCACCAGGAAACCGATTCCCGGATTGCTTCGGATGTGGTGAGCTCTGTATTGACTTTTGTATAAAATTCATAGCACATGGTGCGGGTGACGGGTTTCAGGTTGAGTATTTTTACCGTATTCCTGTTTATCATTACCGCCTCCTTGAACCGCTCCCATGATAAAATTGAAGTAAATTTATTTGTTGAAAGTGGTACATCAATCAAAACCGAATGTAAAGCATAATTCAAGAATTGATTTTTAAGTTGCCAATGCCTTAAGGAATAAGATAAATTACAAAAAATTTAAACTCGGATCAGATCATATCTTCAGAGGATGATTTTGAAAAAATATATAACATTTGTGATCGGCGGATGCAGAAGCGGGAAAAGCTCATTTGCACTGGATGAGGCCAACAAGACGGCAAAAAAGCATAAATATTTCATTGCCACTTCCTTGCCCCTGGACCCGGAAATGCAGAGCAGGATTGAAAAGCACCGGAATGAAAGGGGAAAAGACTGGCAGACCATTGAGGAACCTGTCCTGATAGATGAAAAAATTAATGAATACTCAGGCAAGGCCGGCGTGATCCTGATCGATTGCCTGACCCTCTGGCTATCCAATCTTTTAGCTCGTTCATATGACTCAGCCGACATTCTTGCACTTCTTGAAAAATTCGAGCAGGCCCTACTGAACTGTGAATGCCCTGTTTTCCTGGTATCCAATGAAGTGGGACTGGGAATTGTCCCGGAAAACAGGCTTGCAAGAGAATTCAGGGACCTTGCCGGAATGATCCATCAGCGCATGGCAAAACTTTCCGACAGGGTTGTCATGACCATTGCCGGGATTGATGTAGAGATAAAGCCGGGGCAGAAATCAAGATAAAAACGGAGGCAAAGGCCTTTTAAACATGGGAAATATCTAAGATGCAGTATCATCATATTTTCGGACCGGTCCCTTCCCGGCGGCTCGGAATATCCCTGGGGATTGATCTTGTCACCCACAAAACATGCAGCATGGATTGCATTTATTGCGAGTGTGGGAAGACAACGGAACTCACCCTTGAGCGAAAAGAATATGTCCTGTTCAAGGATGTGATAAAGGAGCTTGATCATTTTCTGGAGCATCATCCTGATCCGGATTATATAACATTTTCAGGCTCTGGCGAGCCCACATTAAACCCTTTCCTGGGAGATGTGATCGACCATATCAGAGCAAAGAGGCCCCATATCAATATCGCGGTGCTGACCAATTCAACCCTGATCCGGAACCCCTCTGTATGGCAGGCGCTTTTAAAGGCAGACCTTGTGCTTCCTTCCCTTGATGCCGTTTCAAAAAAAGCCTTTTCAAGGATCAACCGGCCGCACAAGGGCATTGATGGAAAGGAGATCGCAAGGGGGATAGAAGCTTTTGCAAAAGAATTCAAGGGCAAAATCTGGCTGGAGGTCATGATTCTTCCGGAAATTAATGACGGGTTAGCGGATCTTACGGAGCTTAAAGAAGCCATCTACCGGATCAATCCGGACCGGCTCCAGCTCAATACCCTTGACAGGCCAGGAACCCTGACCAACATCAAGCCTGCATCAAAAGCAGACCTTGAACGGGTGGCAGCAATTCTTGATTTTCCGGATACAGAGATCATTGCAAGGGCCCACCAGGATGTCAATGCCCGGTCAAAGCCTGAAGACATTAAGGACGTGATCATTGCGACCATCCACCGGCGTCCCTGCACCAAAGAAGACCTGTTAAAAATCCTGGGAGTTGAAAAAGAGATGATCGAAGGCTGTATCAATATCCTTTTGCAGGAAAAAAAAATAATCAGTAACCACGGGGAACGGGGCCTTTTCTATCGGACGGTAAAAGAACCGGCATGAAAAAATTTTTCACGGATTTCAGATCCGCCATTCTCTTTATCACCATCCTTCCGGCAGGAAAAGGGGTGGCTTATTCACCCCTTGGCATGATCCGGTTTTTTCCCCTGGTCGGGCTGATGGTGGGCGGGCTCCTTCTTTTATTTGATCTCGTGGTTTCAAATTTTTGGTCAGCACCGGTGGTATCGGCTCTGGATGTTCTATTGCTTCTGGTGATCACCGGGGCATTCCATATTGACGGTCTTGGGGACACGGCAGACGGGATGTTCAGCCACAGGCCGAAAGAGCGGGTTCTTGAGATCATGAAGGACAGCAGGACGGGAATGATGGGGCTTGTGGCCGTGTTCTCGGTTCTTCTGCTGAAAACGGCGGGGATATTCGCTGTTAAAACGGCGTTGACTCAGGCTCAAACGCTTTTGATGTTCCTCATCATTCCGTCCTATTCAAGGTCTTCCATGATTTTCGGGATAAGATTCCTGAAATACGGCAGGGAAAAAACCGGCACCGGTCTTGATCTGTTTGAAAAACCCATTGGCCGAAAAGATTTTATATTTATGGTGATTCCTGTGGTCATCTCCTTCTTTTTAGGCTATAAGGGCCTGGTTTTGAATATTGTTTTTGTTGTTACCCTGATTTCCATACTGGGGTTTTACAAAAAGAAATTGAATTGCATTACAGGGGATATGCTGGGCGCCATGAATGAGATAATAGAAGCTGTATTGTTCCTGGCAGCCGGAGCATTGATCCTTTAAAGAGGAAAATATCCATGATTACAGGTCATGGCGGAAATAAGAGAAAACTTGCCGAAAAGCTGGGTTGTGCCGTTGAAGCGATCATTGACATGAGCAGCAACCTTAATCCCCTGGGACCGCCGGAGACCATCGAATCCTTCATCTGTGAGAATGTGATGAAAATAAGGTCCCTGCCCGAACCGGACGCTGCCTCCATGAGAAACGGGTTTGCAGGGTTCCATGGCATTGATGAAAACCGGGTGGTTGCCGGCAACGGCACCACATGGTTTATCTACACCCTTCCCCTTGCCCTTTGCTCAAAAAAGGTTCTCATTGCAGGCCCGACCTATTCGGATTACATGGATGCCTGCCGCATGTACCATATTGATATTGAGCATTGTCTTGCAAAGGCGGCAAATTCATTTAAGCCGGATGTGGACGAGATATCCCGGATGGCGGATAGTGCAGATACGGTATTTATCTGCAATCCCGACAACCCCACCGGCGCTTTGATGCTAAGGGACAAGCTTGAGTATCTGTTGCAAAAGCATAGAAATACTCTGTTTATCATTGATGAATCCTATCTTCCCTTTGTGGAAAATGCCGAAGACATCTCTCTTGTGTCAGAAACAGGATATGAGAATCTCATCGTTCTTTCCTCCATGTCGAAAATTTACCGGATTCCCGGCCTTCGCACGGGATTTTTAAGTGCCCAACCCAAAATCGTTGAAAAGATCATGGCCTATTATCAGCCCTGGAGTGTGAACGCCTTGGCCCAGGCCGTGATTGAACATATTTTTGATCATCCGGAAGCCATTGAACCTTTTTTCAGTAAAACAAGGATCTATGTCAGGGCAGAAAGGCAAAGATTTATGGAAAGCCTTGAGGGAGTGAAGGGAATCGAGCTTTTTGATTCCTCCACCTGTTTTATTCTGGCGCGCCTGAAAGAGGGCCTGACCTCCCCGGAGTTCTGTGAAAAAATCGGCCGACACGGGATATTGATCCGGGATTGTTCCAATTTTTTTGGCTTGTCGGATCAGTATGTAAGATTTTCCTTAAAAAAAAGAAATGCCAATGAGCATCTTTCGACTCTGATCCGGCAGGTTATGGAAAATGATTGAACTTCAGTGGTATATACTCCTTGGCGCCTTTATTCTGGATTTTATCCTTGGAGATCCAAAAATACTGCCCCACCCGGTTATATATATGGGAAAGGCCATTGTTTTTTTTGAAAACAGGTTCAGGAAATGGTTTAAAAACCTTCTGGCCTCAGGTTTTTTCTTTGCCGGTTTTCTCATATTGTCCACATGGGCCCTGGCATTTGTTGTTATAACGCTATCAATGATCATCCATCCCGTTTTCGGATACGCTGTCCAGATGATCCTGCTGTTTTTCTGTTTTTCATCAAAAAGCCTTGAAAGAGCTGCTTTGAAAGTCTTTCAAGCCCTTGAGAACCATAATATGGATGGCGCAAGGCAGGCTGTATCCATGATTGTGGGAAGACAGACAAAGACCCTTGACGAGACAGGCATCACAAGGGCTGCCGTGGAAACAACGGCTGAAAATTTTGTGGACGGATTTTTGTCTCCCTTGTTTTTTGCCGTGATCGGCGGAGTCCCTTTTGCCCTGGCCTATAAAATGATCAATACCCTGGATTCCATGGTGGGATATCAAAATGAATCCTATAGTCTTTTCGGCAGGGCTTCTGCAAAGATAGATGATGTGGCCAATTTTATCCCGGCGAGGGTTTCCGTCTTCATTATCAGCCTGAGTGCTTTTCTTCTTTCCTTCAAAACCGGTGCCCTGGCCTTTAGGACCGGTTTTTCCCAAGGATCGCTTCACAAAAGCCCCAATTCCGGTTATCCGGAAGCAGCTTTTTCAGGAGCCCTTCAAGTCAGACTGGGAGGGCCCAATGTTTATCATGGCACCCTTGTTGAGAAACCGTTCATCGGCAGCTCCTTCAAAGACCCGGAAAGGCAAAAGATACCACAGGCCTGCAGATTGATGATGATGGGTTCATTTTCAGCAGTTTTTATTTCCTGCTTTATTCTTTTAATTTTTTAGGATACCCTTGATATGAATTACCAGTTGAAAAAAGAAGAACAATGGCAAAACCGACCTACGAAGAACTAGAAAAAAAAGTCAGAATACTGGAGCAGAAGGCAGGCCATATCAGCCTTCTGGAAAAAGAACTCAGATCTCTTGAGGTTCAGTTCTCCCTGGTTGAAAAACAGCTCAGACAGCGCCAGCGAATGGATTCTCTGGGAACGCTGGCCCAGGGTGTGGCCCATGATTTTAACAATATCCTCTCCGGGATCATGGCCTATCTGAATATCTTAAGCCTGACCGATGATAATTTTTCACCTTCCCAGAAAACCTATGTCCAGAATATTATTAACTCGGTTAAAAGGGGGGCGGCAACCGTAAAGCAGTTCCAGAATCTCTCCGGCAGGGCCATCTCCCCGAAAGAAAATATTGATATTTACAGTGTGGCTGAGGAAGTATTTCTTCTGCTCGACAAAACAACGGATAAACTGCTGGACAAAAAACTTGATATTGAAAAGGGCCGGATTTTTGTCTGTGCCGATGTCAATGAAATCCACCAGGTCTTCATGAATCTTGCCACCAATGCCGTTCATGCCATTGAAGAAAAAGGATTGAAAAAAGGGGATTATATCCGGTTGAGGGTTAAACCGGAAACACGCAAAGGATCGGAATTGAACTATCTCTCAACAGGAAAATATCATGAATTCCTGTTTGAGGATACCGGTGCAGGCATGCCTGAAGATGTTCTTGAAAAAGCATTTGACCCTTTGTTTACCACCAAGACAGGCCCGGGAAAAAATGGTCAGGGGCTTGGCCTGGCCATGGTAATGGATATCGTTACCAAACGGCATGATGGCCATATTGAAGTGGATTCAGCTCCCGGCCAGGGAACCGTTTTTCACATTTTTCTGCCAAAGGCGGATGATGCCTGCGGCCTGGAAGAACCCCCCACCGATATTCAGGGTGGGAGTGAAACCATCCTGGTCGTGGATGATGATATATCCGTCAGGGAATCCTTGAAAAGCGCGCTGGAAGATTTCGGATACCGGATCATTCTGGCAGGCGACGGTGAGGAAGGCCTTGCCCTTTTCAGAGAGAATGTCGACGCTGTGAATATTGTCTTGCTGGATATGATCATGCCCAAAATGCCGGGCAGGGAATTATTAAGGGAAATGTTGAAAATAGACCCGGATGTCAAAGTGATCATTTCTTCGGGCCACGATGAAAACCACTTTGAAGACCCGATTATCAAATCTGCAAAAAATTATTTAAAAAAACCCTTTGAAATCATGGCACTTGAAAAAGCCATCCGACAGGTTCTGGATCATAAAGGGTGTCCGGCATAGGATCAACGGATTTCATATCATCTCCCAGGCTTTTCCGGCTTGGAACAACCTCTTTTATCGTTCCGGACCATATCATCCCCAACGTCATAAGGCTGGGGCCTTTTTTCGATGAAATAGAGCTTCTTGTATTCGAAAGTTTCCCATTGGATGTCCTTCCTTCAAAAGAGGATGTAAAAACGCTTTTATCCTTATCCAGGGATCTGAACCTGACCTATAACATTCACCTGCCCACGGATGTGAGCCTTTCAGATGAGTCAGCCCGAAAAAGACAGATGGCTGCCGATACGCTTTTAAGCGTCATGGATCGGCTTGCCCCCTTAAATCCGTCCACCCATACGCTTCATCTTGATATGCCCCAGGATGTATGGCAGGAGATGGGGAATCCTGAAAAAATGGAAAATTGGATTAAGTCCACACGAAAAGGACTTGCCCTTCTTTTATCTGATATTTCTGATCCCGGAATCATTTCCGTTGAGACCCTGGATTATCCTTTTTCATATATTGAGCCCCTTATCAGGGAATTTCATCTGTCGGTCTGTCTGGATGTTGGGCATCAGATTCGATACGGTTATGATTTACTTCAAACCTTTGACGCTTACCAATCCCGGATTCCTATTATTCATCTGCACGGTGTTGATGGTTCCGGGGGAGTAAAAAAAGATCACAAAGCCCTTGATGCCTTATCCGACGATGAGATCAGAAATATTCAAAACCGTCTTGAAACCTTCAGGGGGGTCGTGAGTCTTGAGGTTTTTAATCTTGAAAATCTGAACCGGTCTTTGTCGGTTCTTTCCAGGTGTTTTCAGGATATCTTGTATCCTATTCCAGGTTAACCCCTTCAAGGCTGTACTTTCCGTCAATAAAGGCCTGGGCCATGATTTTGGGAGAATTATCATTGTGCATCACCGCATCCATCAGGCGGGTGAAGCCTAGAAGCCGACCCAGCATGATCAGCCTTTCTTCGACATCGCTCTGTGCCATTTCCGTGATGATTCCGTTTACAAGATCACCCCTGGCATCTGTGAGACTTCTGCCGAGAAGTCCTGAAAGACTTGGCGCCAGCGGCACGGGCAAGGAACTTGCCGCAAGGGAAATCCACCAGATGAGCCCCAGAAAAGACTGTCCCTTTGTTTCTTTCAACTACGGCGGATTCACCAATGAACTGATCAACAGCGAATTGTTCGGATATGAAAAAGGCGCTTTCACCGGGGCCACGGCAAACCCGCCGGATTAACTGCCAGGGCCATGTCTGCGGGAAAAACCGCTTGACCTGCTATTTCCGGGAAAGAGGCCTTCTCTTCTCTTTCCTATAAAAAATGGATTTTTTATTTATTGTATTCTCCCATAACCTGGGATATGACTTCATCTGTGCCATTTCCCCTTTCCGGCAATCATATTGCATCACACCCTTGAACCCTGGAATGGAAATGAAGCCTTTATCATTCATTTGTAAAGGATATGCGTCAGAAAATTTTGGATAAAATATATAGAGGATATGCGGACACCCGGATAATTACTTGATAGCGGAGGAGAGAATGAAAGATTTAGCACCACTTATTCAGACTGTGCTCTGGGTTGGACTCATTGGTGGAATTGTTTGGCGTTATAACAAACAAATACATGCTTTGTTAGAAGCCATTCAAAAGCGCATAGAGTCAGGAAGCGGAATAAAGGCGGGGCCATTTGAAATAGCTTCTTTGCTGCAACCACAAAATCCTGAGCAACAAAAGAAGAATATTATACAAGAAATATCAGAGGCAACAGAAGTAGAATCGTCCGTAACTGTGCCACCCATATCACCATCTACGTTTGTGCCACGGGATGACTTGCGCACCAGATACTTCCAAGCGGAGGATTTGGCTTTAAGGGCAATACAGGCTGAGTATAATATTCCAATTAGTCGGCAGCTTCAAGCTGGCAGGGATATGCAATTCGATGGATTCTTCTCAAAAGGTGGTACTGCTCACATCGTTGAAGTCAAATACAGCCAACGCCCCTATCCGACAAATCAAATTCTACAAATAGCCGATAGAATTTCCGCTGGTATTGGTCGTTATGGTTGGCGAAATGTTAAAATAATTATTGCTATTGTATATGGTGATAGTTCTATTGATTTGAATCAAGAGAAAGGACGGCTCCTCAAGGCTATAGAAGATAATAAGGTGGCGGCAGAAATCCGCTGTTTCAGTATTGAGCAGCTGGCACAGCAATTTGGTGTAACTACATAATCGCTAACGAAATCAATACAGCGGACTCGCTACGCTCCCCGCTGATTTCGTTGTTATATTTTTAACAATATCTGACTTTGTGACATAAATTTTTAAAATTATGATTGACTTTGTGTCAAGAAAATCTAAGAATACCCCTGTCTTTATATTTACAATTCTATTGATAATCGAAAGATAAACAAGGTCGGTATGTTTAAAAGGGATATCTTAGAAAAATTATCAGCCTGGGCAAACAAGGCTGATCGGAAACCATTGGTTCTGAGAGGGGCAAGACAGGTCGGTAAGACCACTGCTGTAAATCTGTTTTCAGAAGAATTCGATCAATATCTCTATCTGAATCTTGAACAGAAAGAAGAACGAAAAATCTTTGAACAGGACTATCCCATCAAAGAATTGATCCAGGCCATCTTTTTTTATAAAAATCAGGAAAAGCGCAAAGGTAGGATTCTCATATTTATCGATGAGATTCAGACCTGCCCGTCTGCTGTCTCCTATCTCAGGTTTTTTTATGAATCTTTTCCGGATCTTTATATTATTGCAGCCGGATCTCTTCTGGAGACCCTTATCGATACTCATATCAGCTTCCCGGTAGGAAGAGTGGAGTATCTTGTGATGAAGCCTTTAAATTTTAAAGAATTTTTAAACGCGTTGGATGAAAAAAGCAGCCTGGATATTATTAAAAATCAAATACCTGCTCCGGATTTTGCACACGACAAATTACTGAAATTTTTTCATACCTATTCAATCATTGGGGGAATGCCGGAAATCATTCAAAAATATTCAGGGCAAAACGATATCATTGCATTGAACTCTATATTCGACGGTTTGATCGTTTCGTATCTTGATGATGTGGAAAAATATGCACGGAATTATTCAATGGCAAATGTCATTCGGCATGCTGTTTCCAATGCGTTTTATGAGGCCGGGAACAGAATCAAATTTCAGGGATTCGGCAATTCCAATTATAAATCAAGGGAGATGGGTGAAGCGCTGAAAGTACTGGAAAAAGCAATGCTGATTTATCTTCTATATCCTTCATCCTCTGTTAAGCCACCCCTGGTACCCAATACCAAAAAGTCCCCAAAACTTCAGGTTCTCGATACAGGAATGCTGAACTATTTTGGCGGATTTCAGAAAGAATTGTTTGGAACGAATACTATTGATTCCGTTTACCAGGGCAAAATAGCAGAGCATATTGTGGGGCAAGAGCTTCTGGCCTGCCAGACATCTCCGTTATACAAACTGCATTTCTGGAGCAGAGAAAAAAAACAATCCAACGCTGAAATTGATTTCCTTATTCAGTACGAGAATCTGATCGTCCCTGTTGAAGTCAAATCCGGAGCCACAGGACGACTTCGTTCCTTACACCAATTTATGGATCAAACCCCGCACAAATATGCTGTGCGACTTTATTCCGGGCAATTGGAAATGAACCGGATCAAGACGTTAAACGGAAAAGAATTTACACTTTTGAACCTTCCGTTTTATTTAGCCGGATCTATTCCGGCATACCTTGAATGGATGATATCCCAATAGGAAGATGACCGGAGATATGCATGATCCGAATGAAACCGGCTTATTACCGTACAGCTCATGAAAGAGCCAAAACTGTTGCCTTGAATTAAAGGGAGAGCTTTGATATTCTGAAGACCGGAAAGAGGTGAATTCCAAAGTGACAACCGGGATACACGATCTTTGGTTTAAAATTTTAAAGGTAACAGAAAAATGTCCATTGTTCAGGAAAGGCGCAAAACCCGGGAGATCAGCATTGGAAATATAAAAATCGGTTCAAACGCCCCGATTTCAGTTCAATCCATGACCAATACCAAGACCCAGGATGTGGCGGCCACCGTCAGGCAGATCAAGGGCCTTGAAAAAGCCGGATGTGAAATCATCCGTGTGGCAGTCCCGGATATGGAGGCTGCACTTGCCCTTGAGAAGATCAAACAGGAAATCTCCATTCCCCTGATTGCGGATATTCATTTTGATTACAGGCTTGCCCTGGCATCGGCAAGGGCCGGTGCCGACGCTCTGAGAATAAATCCCGGCAATATCGGGGCAAAAAAGAAGATCAAGGCTGTTGTGGACTGTGCAAAGGAGCATCATATCCCCATCCGGGTGGGGGTCAATGCAGGTTCCCTTGAAAAAGAGATTGAACAGCGCCTTGGGACAACGGCCGAAGCCATGGTGGAAAGCGCCCTGCGCAATATCCAAATCCTGGAAGACCTGGACTTTCATGATATCAAAGTATCCCTCAAGGCCTCGGATATTTCAAGGACGGTTCGTGCTTACCGGCTTCTTTCTTCTTTGACCGACGTTCCCTTTCATGTGGGTGTGACGGAAGCAGGGGGCCTTTTTGCCGGAATCACCAAATCCGCCATCGGCATCGGTATGCTGCTGGCTGAAGGAATCGGTGATACCATCAGGGTTTCATTGACCAGGGACCCGGTGGAAGAAATCCGGACCGGGTATGAGATATTAAGGGCTCTCGGGATCAGAAGCCGGGGACCGGAGCTGATTTCCTGTCCCACCTGCGGGCGGTGCAATATTGATCTTTTTAAAATTGCCGGGCAAGTAGAAAATGCTTTACTTGAGAGGTCTTCTAAGATTAAAGTTGCCATTATGGGGTGTGTGGTAAACGGCCCCGGAGAAGCAAAGGAAGCGGATATAGGGATCGCAGGCGGTGACGGCAAGGGGATTCTCTTTAAAAAAGGAAAAGTGATCCGGAAAATAGACCAGGATGAGCTTGTGGATCAGTTGCTGGATGAAATTGATAAAATGACGAAAAATTCGGAGGATAATAATGGCAAAAATTGAAAAAACAGCAATCACGCCGACACGGGAACAGAACTATCCTGACTGGTATCAGGAAGTGGTAAGAGCAGCCGATATGGCTGAAAATTCGCCGGTCAGGGGGTGCATGGTCATCAAACCCTGGGGTTATGCCATCTGGGAAAACATGATGCATCTGATGGATGCATTATTCAAGGAAACAGGGGTTAAAAATGCCTATTTCCCTTTGTTTATTCCTTTAAGTTATATGGAAAAGGAAGCCGCGCATGTGGAAGGATTTGCCAAGGAATGTGCCGTGGTCACCCACCACAGACTTGAGTCCGACGGCAAGGGCGGCTTAAAGCCTGCGGGTGAGCTTGCAGAACCCCTGATCGTCCGGCCCACATCGGAAACCATTATCGGCGAGTCCATGGCAAGGTGGACCAACAGTTACAGGGATCTTCCCATCCTTCTCAACCAGTGGGCCAATGTGGTGCGGTGGGAGATGCGGACCAGGATGTTTTTAAGGACCAGTGAATTTTTATGGCAGGAAGGTCATACGGCCCACGCAACCGAACAGGAAGCCATCGAGCGAACCATGCGCATGCTGGATGTGTATACCAAATTCGTGGAAGAATACCTGGCCATGCCCGTGATCCGGGGTAAAAAAACCCCGTCGGAACGATTCCCGGGAGCGGACGATACCACCTGCATTGAAGCCATGATGCAGGATAAAAGGGCGCTTCAGGCAGGGACTTCCCATTTTCTGGGCCAGAATTTTGCCAGAAGTTCGGGAATCAAATTTCAGAATGAAGAAGGCCAGGAAGCCCATGCATGGACCACCTCCTGGGGCTCATCCACACGGATGATCGGCGGGATGATCATGGTGCATTCAGATGATGACGGACTTGTACTCCCGCCACGGGTGGCACCGGCCCATGTGGTGATTCTGCCGATATTTAAAAAGGACGAAGACCGAAGGAATATTCTGGAAAGCGCTTCCAGTCTCAAGGATGCGCTGGAGGCAAAACTTTTCCATGGCCAGAAGATAAGGGTTGAACTGGATGACCGGGATATTGGCGGAGCCAGGGGATGGGAATGGGTTAAAAAAGGGGTTCCGGTCCGTATTGAACTGGGGCCCAGGGATATAGAAAAAAATTGTGTTTTCATGGCCAGAAGAGATCAGCCGTCCTCTCAGAAACAATCCATGGACCGGGAAGCGTTTATCAGCGAGATCCCGGCTATTCTCGACAATATCCAGGAATCCCTTTTCAACAGGGCCAGCCTTTACAGAAAAGAAAATACCTTTGAGATGGATGATAAAAAGAAATTTTATGATTTATATCAAAAAGCCTCAGGATTTAATAATGGCGCCTTTGTCATGGCTCACTGGTGCGGTTCGGATAAATGCGAGGAAGCGATTAAAAAAGATTTGTCCGTCACCATTCGCTGTATTCCCTTTGACAGCCCGACAGAAGAAGGAAAATGCATCTATTGCGGCAGCGCCAGTTCAAGGCGGGTATTGTTTGCAAAAGCATATTAATTTTTGCCTATGATCAGAATCACCGACATACTGGATAAAATTTACGAGTATAATCCCGGCGGGGATTCCGATATCATCGACCGGGCCTATATCTATTCTGCCAGGGTTCATGAAGGCCAGGTGAGACTTTCCGGTGAACCCTATCTCTCCCATCCTCTGGAAGTAGCCGATATCCTGGCAGATATGAAAATGGATGTTGAGAGTATTGCCGCAGCTCTCCTGCATGATGTCATTGAAGATACGCCAGCCACAAAAGAAGATATTGAAGAAATGTTCGGCCCTGGCGTGGCCCGTATTGTTTCAGGGGTGACCAAACTTTCCGTTCTTCCCTTTGGCACCAAGGCGGCCCGGCAGGCGGAAAGCCTGCGGAAAATGATTTTAGCCATGGCCGATGATATCAGGGTGGTGCTCATCAAGCTTGCGGACAGGGTTCATAATATGAGGACCCTCAAATATCATAAGAGCCCTGAAAAACAGGCAGCCATTGCCCAGGAAACCCTGGATATCTATGCTCCCATTGCTGCAAGGCTCGGCATTTTCTGGATAAAATATGAACTTGAGGAAATCGCCTTTTATTATACCCTGAGGGATGAATATGAGCGTATTGATGCCCTGGTGAACAGAGCCAAGGGTGAAAAAGAAGACTATATCCGGGAAGTCAATGAAAACCTTAAGGCAAAAATGCAGGAAATGGAGCTTGAATGTGAAATCAAAGGCCGTTACAAGCAGCATTACAGCATTTATCAGAAGATGATATCCCAGAACCTGGAATTCAATGAGATCTACGATATCATTGCGTTCAGGATTATGCTCGAGACGGTTCCCCAATGCTATGCCGCCATGGGTGCCGTTCATTCCATGTGGAAACCGATTTATTATAAAATCAAGGACTATATCGGCAACCCCAAACCCAATATGTACCAGTCCATTCACACCACAGTGGTGGGCCCCAAGGGAGAGCGGGTGGAAATCCAGATCAGAACCTGGGAGATGAACAGGATAGCGGAATCAGGCATCGCTGCCCACTGGAGTTACAAGGAAGGATCAAAAATCGACGAGAATACGGGTTTATTGTTTGCATGGATCAGAAAGCTCGTTGAGAACCAGGAGAATTATAATGACCCGGATGAATTCCTGGAAAATGTCAGGATCGATCTCTACCCCGATGAAATCTATGTTTTCACGCCCACCGGTGAGATTAAAACCCTGCCCAAGAAAGCCACGCCTGTTGATTTTGCTTTTCTGATCCATACGGAAGTGGGTTCGGAATGCACGGGTGCCAAGGTGAACGGGAAGATTGTTCCCCTTGCTCATCATCTGAAAACCGGTGATACCGTTGAAATCATTACAACCAAAGGTCATACGCCAAGCCCGGACTGGCTCGGTTTTGTAAGGACGGTAAAGGCCAGAGCCAAGATACGCGGCTGGATCAATGCCCGGGAAAAAGAAAGATCCTATACCCTGGGCCGTGAGATGTGTGAAAAGACCTTTAGAAAAAGAAATCAGAACTTCAACACCCTGATCAAATCCGGAGAAATCAAAAAAGTTGCCGACGGATACGGTTTTAAAACCGTAGATGATTTGATTGCCCAGGTCGGGTTCGGTAAATTTACCCCCCTTCAGGTCCTTAATAAGGCCCTGCCGGATCTGGAAAAACAGGATCAAAAGGAAGAGGTTCTCCCCCGGACAAGTCCGGGAAGAACAGCCAAAAAGGAAAACACAGGCATTATTGTTAAAGGGCTTGATGATATTCTTGTCCGGTTTTCAAAATGCTGCAATCCCCTTCCCGGAGACCCCATTATCGGCTATATCACCCAGGGCCAGGGAGTGACCATCCACCGCAGGCGCTGTTCAAATGTTTTGACCATGAGTGTTGAGCGCCAGATTGAAGTCCAGTGGAGTGATGATACCAGAGAATCATACCCTGCAAGCGTCAGGGTTCGGACAGAGGACAGATTCGGGCTCCTTGCAGATATTGCTTTTGTGATCAGTAAGAATAAATCCAATATTCTGAATGCAAGAACCGAGACCCTGGAAACCGGCATGGGGCTGTTTTATTTTACCATCCTGGTCGAAGGAACGGATCAACTCCGGAAGATTATGTCCGATATAAGGAAAGTCAAAAAAGTAACCGATGTGAAACGGATTTTCAGGGAGGAATAGTTCAAACGGACTTCCATCATCGAAATAAAAATTCTGGCTGATCTTTTGAACAGCCAGAACCAAAATTTTTAACTACCTGAAAAGCTTAATAAAAAGCAGGCTATGCTGCCTTTGTAACTTTTCCTGCTTTAATGCAACTTGTGCACACTTTGATTTTTCTGATATAACCTTCTCTAATAAAGGCACGGACTCTTTGGAGGTTTGGATTGAATCTTCTCTTGGTTAAATTGTGGGCATGACTCACATTATTACCGACCATCGGGCTTTTTCCGCAAATTGCACATTCTTTTGACATTTTTATACTCCTGAAAGAAAAATCTTTTAACAAACAAAATAACCCGGAATAAATATACTATCAGCAGATAAATGTAAAGAGATTATTTTTCTTTATCTGCCAGGGCTTTGCATTCCGGCATCTTTGCCAGGGCTTCTTTGCTTTCTTTTGAATCCGGATATTTCTCAACAATATCTTCATATCGTTTCAATGCCGCAGCGTATTTTTTTGTCCTCATATAAAAATTAGCGACATAAAGCTCATGGCCGACAAGGTTTGCCGTACATTTTGCAATATGCTCAGTTGCTTTCTGTGTATATTCGCTTTGAGGGAATTGATCCTTCAGCCTGTTGAACTGGGTGAGGCTGTTCAGGGCAGGGGTATTATCCCTGTCTACGGTACCCAATTGTTTAAACCAGCTTAACCCAATCTGATAGATAACATAGGGAACGGCTTCATTTTTAGGGTGCAGTTTTTCAAATTCTTCATAGGCCGGTATGGCCTCATCATACTCTTCAAGATAAAAATGGGAATCGGCAATTTTCAGTTCCGCCAGGCTGGCATATTTGCTGAACGGGTACCAGTCTTTCAGGTTTGTATAGGCTTTTATCGCTGTTTTGTAATCTTTGTCCAAAAAAGCAGAAGACCCTTCTGAGACAAGCTCCTCAGCATTTCGATTCATCTCGTTTGATGTTTCAAAAAGAGAACATCCGCAAAACAGAAAAACAATAAAGGATATGAATATTTTTTTTATCATAATAGATTCTCAATATAGTGTTCAGCAGAAATTGCAGCAATGGCAGCGTCTCCGACAGCGGTGGCAATCTGCCTTAAAGGGGTATCCCGGACATCTCCGGCGACAAATACTCCCGGAACAGAGGTCTGCATCTTTGCATCTGCCATGATAAACCCGAATTCATCCGTCTTAACGGAACCGTTTAGAAAAGAGGTATTGGGTAAAATTCCGACCCATATAAAACATCCATTTGCCGGTATGTTTTTTTCTTCGCCGGTTTTCAGATTCTTAACCGTTACTCCCTCCACCCCGAAAAAACCTTTGATCCCGGTTACAACACTGTCCCAGACAAATTCAATCTTTTCATTCTTAAGGGCGCGTTCCTGGAGAATTTTTGCGGCGCGAAGTTCATTTCTTCTGTGAACAAGATATACTTTTTTTGCAAATTTTGTCAGAAAAATGGATTCCTGAATGGCCGTATCTCCGCCGCCCACGGCAACAACGATTTTATCCCTGAAAAAAGGCCCGTCACAGGTGGCGCAAAAGGAAACCCCTTTGCCGAAAAACTTATCCTCTCCAATACCCAGTTTTCTTGGCGATGCTCCGCTGGTAATGATAATGCTTTTAGTGGTAACGGTTCTGTCATTTAAGATGATTTCCTTTGCTTCTCCGGACAGATTAAAGGAAAGTACCTCAGCCGATTCGATTTTCAATCCCAGGGACTCGGCCTGGATCTTCATTTTTTCAGATAAATCATATCCTGAAATGCCTTCAGGAAAACCAGGGTAATTTTCTATCCAGTCCGTGATCAGAATCTGACCTCCGGGTGCAGTTTTTTCCAGAAGAAGAACGTTCATCCTTGCCCTGGCTGCGTATATCCCGGCGGTAAGCCCGGCAGGCCCGGCACCGATAATAACAAGATCATAATCAGTCTTAATCATTGGATTACCTTTTCATTACAGGACACTTTTTATGGTTTCCTCAAGTTTTTGTTTGGCCACCATTCCCGTGATCTGATCGGCAATTTCTCCATTTTTAAAGAAAATAAGTGTGGGAATGGCCTGGACACCATATTTGCTGGGGCTGACAGGGTTATCATCAACATTCACCTTCACAAAGGTCATCTTATCACCGAATTCTTTTTCAAGGGCCTCGATGGTGGGTGCAATGGCTTTGCAGGGGCCGCACCAGGGAGCCCAGAAATCCACCATTACGGGCTTATCTGATTTGAGAACGATTTTTTCAAAGGAATCGTCATTAATTTCAATAATATTTTCTGTCATAACAACCGTCCTAATTTAAATGTGGGGTTAAAAATTCCCTGTAAATATATGTTGTTAATCAATCTTTGTCAATTAATCAATACCCGTCAAAACAAATAAGGGGCAACTGCTTCTCGCAAGAAAAAGCGGCCCCTTGATATGATTTTGAAAACGAGCGGATTTCTACCAGTTTTCCGCCAGAAGTTCAAAATGCGCCTGGGGATGGGCACAGGCCGGGCACATGTCCATAGCCTCCTCGCCTTCATGGACATAGCCGCAGTTTCTACAGCGCCATTTTGTTTTTTTATCTTTTTTAAACACGCGGCCCTTTTCCACGTTGGCTGCAAGGTCTTGATATCGTTTTTCATGCTGTTTTTCCGCAACGGAAATCATTTCAAATACCTTGGCAATCTCATTAAACCCTTCTTCCCGTGCGGTTTGTGCAAAGTCGGGATACATTTTCGTCCATTCAAATTTTTCTCCGGCAGCGGCCGCTTTCAGGTTTTCAAGGGTTGAGCCGATGGCACCGGCGGGAAAGGCAGCAATAATCTCAAGTTCTCCTCCTTCAAGAAATTTGAAGAATCGTTTGGCATGTTCTTTTTCCTGCTCTGCTGTTTCTAAAAAAATATCAGAAATCTGGATAAAGCCTTCTTTTTTTGCTGCGCTTGCAAAATAGGTATATCGGTTTCTGGCCTGGGATTCACCGGCGAATGCCGTCAACAGGTTCTTTTCGGTCTTTGTTCCTTTTAAGCTTGCCATAGGTTTTTCTCCTTTGTCTGTATCTTGACCCTGTTTGTAAAAGATAAAAACAGGGCCCCGTCTATGATTCATCTTTAGATATTCTGTTTCAAACATTGAACAATAAATTCATTTAGTTCCTGGAAAGAAATTTTTTCAACCCTTGCCTTTCCGATCTTTTCCAGAAAGACATAAAAAAGATCTTCTCCCTGCTTTTTCTTGTCTTTGCCAGCAGCACGGATGATAGCCTCTGGGTCATAATCAAAGGTTGTCGGAAGGCTCAAATTCTTTAATAGGGAGACGATCCTTGAAACCTCTTTTCCTGAAACCATATCTCTTTTTTCGGAAAATCTTGCAGCCGCAACCATACCCATGGAAACAGCCCTTCCGTGTCCTACCCGTTCAATCTTTTCAATGGCATGGCCGATGGTGTGGCCGAAATTCAGCTTTCGTCTTTCATTGGATTCTTTTTCATCCTGCTGCACAATCCTGGATTTGATTCTCACACAGTCTGCAACCAGTCTGTATATCGTCTGATAATCAAGATTCATGGCCTTTTGAAGATTATTTTCGATAAATTCAAACAAGGCTTTATCACAGATCAGGGCATGCTTGACAATTTCCGCAAACCCGTTGGAAATTTCCATCACGGGCAGGGTCTGTAAGAGATCTATGTCACAGATGACGAATTCCGGCTGGTTAAAGACCCCGACCATATTTTTGTAGGCATCCAGATTGACTCCGTTTTTGCCGCCCACACTGGCATCCACCTGGGACAAAAGAGATGTAGATACAAACCCGAATTGGATTCCCCTTAAAAAGATAGAAGCCGCAAACCCCGTGATATCGGAGACAATCCCCCCGCCGATACCGACGATAAAACTTGACCGGTCACAGCCGTGCCGGATCAATTCCTTTAATATGAATTCAACACTGGCAAGTGTTTTGATGCCTTCCCCGGTTCCAATGGTAATGACGGGAAGATTTGGAAAATCTTTTTGATAATATTTTTTTATGTTTTCATCGGTGATGATGACGGTGCGGGCATCGGGCAGGTAGTTCCCAAGATTTTTAAGGTGTTCTCCCACATAAATGGAAGAACGCCTTAAATTACCTTTAATATGAAAGGTTTCCATTATTATTTTCCGACAATGGCATGGATGGCGTTCATTTTTTCCATGACGGTTTTAAACTGTTCGGGATATAAGGACTGGGCCCCGTCGCTCATGGCTTCTTCGGGATGATTATGGACTTCAATCATGATCCCGTCCACACCTGAAGCGGCACAGGCAAAGGATAGGGAAATGACCTGTTCCCTGACCCCGGCCGCGTGGCTGGGGTCCACAATAATGGGAAGATGGCTTTCTTTTTTAACGGCTGAAACAACGGAAAGGTCCAATGTGTTCCTGCTGTGTCTGACAAAGGTTCTGACGCCTCTTTCACAGAGGATCACATGATTATTGCCTTCTTCCATGATATATTCGGCAGCCATGAGCCATTCCTGGAGCAGGGCCGACATTCCCCTTTTCAGGATGACGGGCTTACGGGATTTCCCGGCCCGCCTCAGAAGGCTGAAATTCTGCATGTTCCGGGCACCGATCTGGATGATATCGGCATATTCTTCAACAAGATCAAAGGTTTCAACATCCATCGCTTCCGTTACAATGGGCAGTCCTGTTTCTTTCCGTGCTTTTGCCAATAACTCCAGTCCTTTTTTTCCAAGGCCCTGGAAAGAATAGGGAGAGGTTCTGGGTTTAAACGCACCACCTCGGAGTAATTTTGCGCCGGCATCTTTGACACAATTTGCAATGGATAGGATCTGATTCTCACTTTCAACAGCACAGGGACCGGCAATTACAGGAAGGCTTCCATTGCCGAATACCGCATCACCAACTCTGATGCAGGTATTTTCCTGCTTAAACTCCCGGCTGACAAGTTTATATGGTTTTGTCACCGGAATGACCTCCTTTACACCGTCAAGACCCAGGAAATGATCGGCATCGACAGAACCCTTATTGTGCAGAATTCCGATGGATACCCTGTCCCCTCCGGGTATGGGGCGGGCTGTGTAGCCTCTTTTTTCAATAGAATTTACAACCGCTTTGATTTTTTCTTCACTTGCGCTTTTTTGCATTACAACCAGCATTGTTTTCCTCCATTTGAATTTGTATCAGTATTCACTCTTTTGAGCAATAAAAAAGGCTTTGGGTATTTTTTACAACCTGAAAATAAAAAGGCTGCGTTTTCCGGCAGCCTTTTTCCAATACTATTTATTTGTAAATTTTCAGGTCTGACCGCTCAAGCAGGGCTTTGTCGCCACCATCGCCAGAGCGGCAAACCTGCCGTAACGATTTCATCAATGGGAAGAGATTTAAAACTTGTTTCTGTACATAGCAACATCATGGTGGGAAAAAATTATAAATTAATAAATTCCTTTGTCAACAAAAAAATGAACCCGAAAAAATTATTGTTTGATTTTAACAGGGCATCAGGATAAAGTTTTTTAGAAAAATGAAATAAACAGGAAGGATATGGAAACAAGAGTCATCATAGCAGATGATCATGCCATTATACGGGAAGGCTTGAAAAGTCTTCTTGAAAAAAGGGGCATTACCGTCTCGGCCATTGCAAAAAACGGCAGGGAAGCAATCGAATTGGCAGTCCTGCACCAGCCGGATCTGGTGATTATGGATATTTCCATGCCGGATCTTAACGGTGTGGAAGCAACGGCGGCCATCCGGCGCCAGGCTCCGCATATAAAGATCATCGGGTTGTCCATGCACTCCGGCAAAAATATGATTGATAAGATGTTTTCATCGGGTGCATCGGGATATATCCTGAAAGAATCAGCATTTGAGGAACTGCATGACGCCATTCAGGCAGTTCTGAAAGGCAATTTTTATTTAACCCCTTCCATCGCCAGAATGTATGTTGATTCTGAAGAAAATGCATTTCAAACCCTTGGGGATATTTCAAAATCAAAGGATATTTCAAAAAAAGAACGGGAAGTGCTTCAACTGGTTGCCGAGGGATTAAAGACAAGGGATATTGCCGTGCGGCTGAACCTCAGTACCAAGACGGTGGAAAGCCATCGCAGAAATATGATGAAAAAACTCAGCATTTTTACAATTGCAGGTCTGACCAGATTTGCCATTCAGGAAGGAATTATTGCTATAGAGTAAAAAAAGCGAATTTTTTTGTAAAATTCAGGGTTTTCCCTGATTGAATTGCCTTAAAATTTTTACTATAATCTTTTTTAAGATCGCTATAAATAAATATTAAGGTAAGGCATAAGATGGAACATATTCGATTAAAAAATGAGACTCCCGACGCGGTGGAAGCACTTGCCAGCGGAATAGCCCATGATTTAAACAATCTTCTGGCCGCCATCAAGGGCAGAGCATCGCTGATGATGAACAGTATAAAGCCGTCCGACCCTCTTTACAACCATGTTATTGAAATTATCCGCTGCATTGACAAGGGGTCTGAAATTGCAACCCAGCTCCTGGGGTTTGCCAAGGTGGATGAATATTATACTCTGACCATTGATGTCAACCGGCTGGTTCGAAAAACAGTGGAACATCTTGATCTTAAGGGGAGAAGGATTGTCCTGGATGTGGACCTGGATTCCAAACCCCTGATCATTGAAGCTGATCCCGATAAAATCAGCCAGGTGCTGATGAGCCTCATTGACAATGCACTCCTGGCCATGCCCAAAGGAGGGAAATTGTCCGTTGTCACTGAATCTGCTACCATTTTAAACGGAACGGCAGACTCCTATGGATTGAATTCCGGGTTTTTTGTCAAAATTTCCATTACCGATACAGGTATCGGCATGGAAAAGGATGTGCTGGATAAAATATTTACCCCTTTTTATTCCTCAGATCATGGGCGTTATCCTGAAAAAAAAGGCCTTGGATTAACCTTTGCGAGGGAAATCGTTCAAAACCACAACGGCGTCATTGATGTGTGGAGCTATCCCAATGCAGGGTCTTCTTTTTCAGTTATTCTTCCCTTAAAGAAAACAACCGATAACCTTGATATCCCTGCAAATGATGAAAAACTGGTCATGGGGAGCGAATCTGTCCTGCTGGTGGATGATGAGGAAAGAATCCTCACCGTTGGGCGGGAAATCTGCAAGGCCCTGGGATATAGTGTCATCACCGCGACTTCGGGTAAAGAAGCCGTCAAAATTTATAAAAAGGAACAGGATAAGATCAATCTGGTGATTCTGGACATGATCATGCCCGAGATGAACGGACTTGAAACGTTTCTGAAACTTAAAAAGCTCAACCCTGATGTCAAGGTGCTTCTTTCAACCGGGTACTCCATTGATGAGAAAGCCCAGGAAATGCTGAGACAGGGGTGCAGGGGATATATTTTAAAACCTTATAGTGTAATTGATTTTTCCCATAAGCTGAGAGAAATTTTGGACATTTAGATATTGAAACCCTTGTTGCAGGCCGGTTTTCAAAGCTTCCTGCAAGTCCTCTGTTTCAAATATATTCAATCCTTGACACAAATCCCATGATTATCTATAGTCCTTGAAAATTATTTGGATGAACCCATGCATTTGCTAAAGATACTGATATGATTAACTTTGACAGCGCTGCCCCGGTAAGGTTGAAAGGAGTTGGTGACGGTTTCTGGATAACCCTTGATCCATCTTATCCGGAAGAAATTCTCAAGTCTGAGATAGACAAATTATTCGGAAATCTGAAACATCTGGCCATCAATGCAAGCGTTGTCATTGATGTCGGGGATGCAAAGGGTCATGATGATTTGATAGCAAGCCTGAAATCCTATTTGATGACCACCTTTGAAGTGTCCAAAGTATCCAGCCCGCCGGAAAAAAGATCCATTCCGACTGAACGAATCCGCCAGAGGGATCTTTCAAAAGGCTGGAACCATCACCGAAGTGATGTGCTCATGCTCAGGGGCATTGTTCGCTCAGGCCAGAAAATTGAATCCAGAAAACATATTGTGATCATGGGGGATGTCAACCCGGGTTCGGAAATCTGTGCAGGCGGTGATATTATTGTTCTTGGGCGGCTTGCAGGAAAAGTCCATGCCGGATTTCCGGAGAACGAAACCGCAATTATATTTGCGCTGGAGTTCAGACCCACCCTGGTCAGGATCGGAAAAATGGCGGCTTCAGGAATTGATGAAGATGTCCGGATAAAACCGGAATATGCAAGCGTTGAAAATGATGCAATCATTGTAAAGGATTATATGAAGACAAATCCTTTCCGTAAAATGCCCTGGCCGGAAGCTATTTAAACTATAAATATAGAGGTGTGAATTGGAAGGAAAAGTAATCGTCGTAACATCTGGAAAGGGAGGCGTTGGGAAAACAACCGCCACTGCTTCCATTGGTGCGGCCCTGGCTTTGGAAGGCAAAAGGGTTGCCATCGTGGATATGGATATCGGCTTAAGAAATCTTGATGTTGTCATGGGGCTTGAAAACAGGATTGTCTTTAATATTGTGGATGTGGTTCTGGGTAAATGCAAAATCAGCCAGGCTGCCATCCGGGACAGAAGAATTGAAAATCTTTTTTTGATCCCTGCTTCCCAGAGTGATAATAAAGATGTTTTATCCCCTGCCGGTGTCGAACGGATAGCCAATGAGCTTCGAAAGGAATTTGACTATGTCATAATGGATTCACCTGCCGGAATCGAGCGGGGATTCCAAAATGCCATTGTCGGTGCCAATGAGGCAATTGTAATCTGTACTCCGGATGTATCTTCCGTCCGGGACGCCGATCGTGTAATAGGTATTTTATATTCACGCTCCCTGACCCCGAAGCTGGTTGTCAACCGGATAGAGCCGGCACGGGTGGAACGAGGAGAGATGCTCAGTTATGAAGATGTGCTTGAAGTTCTTTCCATCGAGCTTCTCGGGCTTGTCCCCATGGATGAACATGTGCTGATTTCTACCAATACAGGAACTCCGCTGGTTCTGCAGAATGATTCAAAGGCCGGTCACGCATTCAGGCGGATTGCCCGAAGACTCAATGGCGAAGCTGACTTACCCATAGAGATACCGACCCATAGAACAAACATGTGGAAAAAAATCAGTAAAACCTTTGGGTTTAAATAATAAGGAGAATTGAATGTTCAACGCATTATTTAAAAGATTCACGAGTCAGAAACCCAGTAAACTGACAGCCAAAAAAAGACTCCAGTTCTCCTTGATATATGACAAGCTTGAGGTGAATGACACAACCCTGACAGACCTTCAAAACGATATTGTGGCCGTTATTTCAAAATATTTTGAAATCGATAAAGACGCACTTGAGCTGAAGGTCAAAAGAGACGACGATGTCTCTGCCCTGGTGTTTAACACACCGATTCTACAGGTAAAACGGAAAAGAGCATCCTGATTTATCCTGATATCCCCTTAAACCGCACCGAAGCAGGCTAACTCCCATGTTCCGGTGCGTTTCTATTTGCCGAAACAAACCCCTTTTTTAAAAATTCTCGCCTTTTAATTGTTTTGTACTGAAATGGTGATTATTTTAATCTCACCCCGTGATCTTGCTTATATTTCAGATCAACAGGGAAACTGCATGATGGTTAAAAAGGAGATGCAGAATGAAAACACTATTGATGATCCTTACAATCGTTTCAATACTAAATATTAAAGGATATCCGGCCATGGCAGAAAAATATGAAATCGCAACCTTTGCAGGCGGCTGCTTCTGGTGTACCGAGTCTGATCTTGAAAAAATTGACGGGGTTAAGGAAGTTATCTCCGGTTATACGGGCGGGCAAAAGATAAACCCGACCTATGAGGAGGTCTCCACGGGCGGCACTGGCCATGCCGAGGCAGTGCAGGTGCATTATGATCCGGGTGTCGTAACCTATAAAACGCTTCTGGATGTGTTCTGGCGGCATATCAACCCAACAGATGCAGACGGCCAGTTTGTTGACCGGGGGTCCCAGTACAGATCGGAAATTTTCTATCACACCGAAGCCCAGAAACAGGACGCCCTGACTTCAAAAAAGGCCCTGGAAGAGTCAAGGGTATTTGACCAACCCATTGTGACGCCCATTACGAAATTTGAAAAATTTTATCCTGCCGAGGAGTATCACCAGAATTATTACAAGAAAAATTCAAACCGGTACGCCTATTATCGATGGGGTTCGGGAAGGGATAAATTCCTGGAAAAAACATGGAAGGATGGAATTAAAGGCAAACTCACGCCGCTTCAATACAGAGTCACCCAGGAGAATGGGACGGAACCGCCTTTTAAGAATGAATACTGGGAAAATAAAAAAGAAGGCATCTATGTGGATATTGTGTCCGGGGAACCGCTTTTCAGCTCAAAAGATAAATTCGATTCCGGAACCGGGTGGCCGAGTTTTACAAAACCCCTTGAACCTGATTTCATCGTTGAAAAAAAGGATAAAAGTTTTTTCGCGGTTCGCACGGAAGTCAGAAGCAGGGAGGGTGACTCCCACCTGGGGCATTTGTTTGATGATGGCCCCGCGCCTTCCGGGTTGAGATATTGCATAAATTCCGCATCCTTAAGATTCATCCCAAAAGAAAAGCTGGATAAAGAAGGGTATGGGAAATATCTTGGGATGTTCTGATCCCTGCGAGTCATAAACAAGGTGTCTTCCTTTAAGAGAAGACACCTTGCGATCTGAAAACAGTTCTTCTATTCAGTCATGGACACTTTGATTCCAAGTTCCGTCAATTGCGCCGCCGAAGCCTTTGAGGGCGCATCCGTCATGGGACAGGTGGCTTTCTGGGTTTTTGGGAAGGCAATCACATTTCTGATGGAATCTTCCTTCTGTAACAGCATCATCAGCCGGTCCAGTCCGAAAGCGATGCCGCCGTGCGGGGGAGCGCCGGATGCAAGGGCATTCAGCAGGAATCCGAATTTTTCATTGGCCTCGGCTTCATTGATGCCAAGACATTTGAATACTTTTGACTGAAGATCTGTTGAATGAATGCGGATACTGCCGCCGCCGATTTCAATGCCGTTTAAGACCAGGTCATAGGCTCTGGATTTGACCGATAGCGGATCAGTTTCAATTTTTTCAATATCTTCTTCAAGGGGAGAGGTAAAGGGATGGTGAAGCGCCTGGTACCGTTTTTCCGTTTCATCATATTCCACAAGGGGAAAAAGGGTCACCCAGGTAAACTGAAAGGTATTGTCGGAAATCAGATTAAGCCGTCTGGCCAGTTCATTTCTTAATTGACCCAGGGCTTCGTTTGTGATTTTAACACTGTCTGCCACAAAAAAAACAATATCTCCGATTTCAAGATCAAGCCGTTGCCGCAGGGCTTCTTTTTCCTCATCGGTAAAGAATTTGGCAATGGGAGACTGCCATTCATTTTCTTTGATTTTGATCCAGGCCAGTCCCTTGGCTTTATAAATGGCTGCGAATTCCGTAAGCTCGTCAATCTGCTTTCGTGTAAAAGAAGAGCAGCCTTTGGCATTGACAGCCTTTACCAGACCGCCGTTTTTCACGGCATTGGCAAAGACCTTGAAACCGGTATCCTTGACAATATCCGAGACATCACACAATTCAAGGCCAAATCTTACGTCCGGTCTGTCGATACCGAATCTTGCCATGGCTTCATCATAGGTGATCCGGGGGAAAGGCGTCACCAGATCCATGTCCAGCACTTTTTTGAAAATGGCGACAATCATCCCTTCGGCAATTTCCATGATCTCCTGTTCCGTCACAAAGGAAAGTTCCATGTCGATCTGTGTGAATTCAGGCTGGCGGTCGGCTCTTAAATCTTCGTCCCTGAAGCATTTGACGATCTGGTAGTACCGGTCGAATCCGGCAATCATCAGCAATTGCTTAAAAAGCTGGGGAGATTGGGGCAGGGCATAGAAATTGCCCGGGTTGACCCGGGAAGGAACCAGGTAATCCCTTGCACCCTCAGGTGTACTCCGGGTCAAAAAAGGAGTTTCAATATCAATGAACCCCTTGTTGTCAAGAAAGTTCCGAATCGCCAGGGTGGCCCTGTGTCTTGCCAGAAGATTGTTTTTAAGCTGGGGCCGTCTTAAATCAAGATACCGGTATTGAAGACGGACCGATTCCGATGCCTCCGCCCTGTCTTCGATCTGAAATATGGGGGTAACCGCCCGTGAAAAGATTCGAAGCTCGCTGATAATCACCTCAACGCTACCGGTTTTCATATTCGGATTGACCATGTCATCGGGCCTTGCAATGACCTTTCCCTTTACGCCAAGGACATATTCACTCCGAATTTCCTGGGCTTTTTCATGAACAGCCGATGCTATTTCCGGGTTAAAAACAATCTGGGTGATCCCTTCCCTGTCCCTTAAATCCACAAAGACAACACCTCCGTGGTCCCGGCGGTGGGCTGCCCATCCCATCAGGACCACTTCTTTGCCGATGTCGCCGGCGCTTAATTCACAGCAATGATGGGTTCTTTTCATATTTCCGAGTAAGTCAGTCACGTAAATTTCCTCTATGTTTATTTTTTTATGATTTTGATTAGTTCCGGAACCAGATGATCAAGGGTCAGCGAAATTTGTTCCGTTGTTGTCATATTTCTTAAGAGAACGGCATTTTGAGCCAATTCATTTTCCCCTGCAATCAATACATATCTTGCTTTCAGCTTATCGGCCCGTTTCATGAGGGCTTTCATGCTTTTTCCCCTGAAATCCAGTTCCGTGGGGACACCTTTTTGGTTCAGTTCGCAGGACCAGAGATAGGCCTTTTCAATGGCCCTGTCTCCCAGGGACACGATAAACAGATCCAGGGGTTTTTCCAGAGGGGTTTCAACCTGTTCCATGACTTCGACCAGGCGGTCAAATCCAATGGCAAAACCGATTCCCGGAGTCGGCGGCCCCCCCAATTCAGCCACAAGCCCGTCATATCTTCCGCCGCCCGCGACAGCACTCTGGGCACCCAGGGTGGTGGTTTGGATTTCCCAGGCCGTGCGCGTATAATAATCAAGACCCCGGACAAGGGTTTTGTCCACAATAAAATCAACCTTTTGTATTTCAAGGGTTCTCTTAACGGTTTCAAAATGGTCTGTACAGACAGGGCAGAGATGATCCAGGGTTGAAGGCGCATCAACAATGGCGTCTTTGCATTCAATAACCTTGCAGTCCAGAATTCTTAAAGGGTTTTTATCCATTCTGCGCAGGCAATTTTCACAAAGTCTATCTTTCCTGGATTCCAGGAATTTCAAAAGAGCGGCCTGAAAAGAGGGTCGGCATTCAGGACACCCAAGGGAATTGATATGGGCAGAAAGCTCGGTCAACCCCAGTCGCCTGAACAATTCATTGAGGATAAAAATCAACTGACTGTCAATATACGCCGATTCAATCCCGAAAACCTCGGCGTCAATCTGATAAAATTGTCGGTATCTGCCCTTCTGGGGTCTTTCCCGGCGGAACATGGGGCCCATCATGAAAAATTTTCTCACCGGATCGGAGGCATACATTTTATGCTGAACATAGGATCTTACAATGGATGCCGTGGCTTCCGGCCTTAAGGTTAGTTTATCCCCCTTGCGGTCGGCAAAGGTATACATTTCTTTTTCAACAATATCGGTGGCTTCCCCGATACTTCGTGCAAAAAGTTCGGTTTTTTCAAGGATGGGGATTCGGATTTCCCTGAATCCGAATGCTTCAAACAATTGTGTGGCTTCTTTTTCCACTTTTTGCCAGAGTGAAATGGTTTCCGGCAGTATATCTCTGAATCCTCGTATGGTCTGCATGGTTTTTTCTTTATTAAATTGTTACAAAAATTTCACCAAACGTACTTTATAGATTAAAATCAAAGCCTTGGTCAATATCTAAATGGTAAACTCCCCTATTTCCTTATCCTGACCGAGTTGGCATGGGCTAGAAGACCTTCTGTTTCCGCCAACCGGATCACATCATCGGCTTCTTTTTCAAAGGCTTGTTTTGAATAATGAATCAGACTGGTTTTTTTGATAAAATGCTCAACACCCAATGCTGAAGAAAATCTGGCGGTTCCGGCCGTGGGCAGAACATGATTGGGGCCGGCAATATAGTCTCCCATGGGTTCGGGGGTATAGGGGCCTAAAAACAGGGCCCCGGCATTCTGTATCCGGTCGATATAATCAAAGGGGTCCTTTACGATGAGTTCAAGGTGTTCCGGTGCCAGCCGGTTGGAGAGTTCAATCCCGGTTTCAATATCCGGAACCAGAATGACGGCACCAAACCTATCAATGGATTTTTTTGCAATCTCTTTTCGGGGAAGTTTTTCAATCTGCTCGGCAAGGGCCGCGATGGTATCCTTGGCAAGACGCCGGGAATCGGTCACCAGGATGGCCGAGGCCATGACATCATGTTCGGCCTGGGAAAGAAGGTCGGCGGCAACGAAATCAGGGTTGGCGTCCTTATCGGCAATGATCAGGATTTCACTGGGGCCAGCAATCATATCAATACCCACGGTTCCGGCCACGAGTTTTTTTGCCAGGGTGACATAAATATTTCCCGGTCCCACAATGACATCCACCTTGGGAATGGTTCTGGTTCCGTAAGCAAGGGCGGCAATGGCCCAGGCAGATCCTACCTTGAAAACGGAAGTGATACCGATTCTGTGGGCTGCGGCAAGAATATGGGGATTAATGCAGCCGGTTTCCATGGGCGGGGTCACCAGATTGATGGACCGTACACCTGCGATTTTTGCAGGAATGCCGCCCATGAGGACCGAGGATACCAGGGGGGTTTTTCCGCCTTTTGCGCCGGGCACATAAATCCCTGCTGCGCTTACGGGTTTGACCAGCCTTCCCACCATGACACCGTTTCTTGGTGTGTCGATCCAGGAATTTTCTTTTTGTTTTGAATGAAAATATTCAAGTTGGTTGGCAGAACGGTCCAGGGTTTTTAAGAATGATTCATCCACGGATTTTAATGCAATATCAAATTCCCCAGGCGTGACCTTTATGGTATCCAGAGACACCTTGTTTGAATCAAACCGGTTTGTATATTCAACAAGGGCGTCATCCCCCCTTTTTCTGACATCTTTAAGATAAGCCTCTACGGCTTTCAGATCCTTTTTTGAAAACCCGAGCCCCCGCTCCAGGGTTTTTACGATTCTTTTTTCCGCCATTTCTGACGGGTATAGATATAATTTCATAGGGTTCCTCATTCTCCCGATTCTTTTTAACACAGAAAAACAGGCTTTTTTATAGCAGAAGAGAGGAGATAAATCTATCCATTAAAATAAAAACAGGGTCGGAAAACCCGCCCCTGTTTTTATGGTTGTTAAGCTGAACAGTTAAAATGAAAGGGTTTTTGAAAGCTCTTCTGTTGAAAAATCCCATGTTGTATTATGGGGAGGAAAGCTCTCAAGAAACATTTCCGGGAGCTGGTCATCCACGGCCGTAAACCCGGCTTTCCGGTTAAATTCCTTTTCATTGTTCAGGATGGATTTTCCAAGGGCCATCACATCATCCGGCGTCAAAGAAAGACCATACTGGGCATTGATCATTTCCACTATGGTGGGAACCCCATCCGGGTTATCAAGGACTGCAAAGGCCACAAAAAGGCATAATCCTGCCGCATCAATGGCTGCCGTAGCAATCTGGAGTCCCTGAGACAATTCAATATTCCCGGCTTTTTTGTGCGGGTCAATGGTACCGCCGACGCCCAGAATATTGGCCGTGACCCCGTATCCTGCCGTGTGATCCGCACCCATGGGGGTTGTGGCATAGGTAACGCCTACCCCTTTACAGGACCTTGGATCATAGGCCGGGAAGGCCTGGTTTTTGCAAACCGGAACACGGTCCACCCCAAGGGCATCGCCGGTGAATACAGAGCCGTTCCCGATGATTTTACCTTCCGGTGCATATGTGCCGACTTTGGATAAAAGCTTGATGGCGGCCTTGCCGTCGCCCCAGGGAATCATACCGCCTTCCATGGCAATCCCGATGGCAACCCCGGTTTCTATGGTATCCAGGCCGAAATCGTCGCAAAGCCGGTCCAGCATGGCAATATCATCCAGTTCTTTGATGGTGGTGTGACCGCCAAAGGCCCAGATGGTTTCATACTCAAAGCCCGAGGTAAGATATTTGCCATCTTTGTCGTGGTAAACATTGGAACATTTGATCACGCATCCAGGATGGCATCCTTCCGTTGTGATGCCCCCTCTTTTCTGGATGAGTTCAGCCATTTTTTCCCCACTGATGTCCTGGGCATGCTCAAACCGGCCGCTTCGGAAATTTTTTGTGGGGAAAGTACCGGCTTCATTGATGACGTTGACAAGCACGGCAGTGCCGAAGGCAGGAAGCCCCTGGCCGCTTACCGGATGCTTTTGCAGCATCTCCACCCATTTTTTATTGGCAGCCTTAAAGGCTTCCGGGTTTTTCATTTCAAGGCGCGGGGCCCCTTTATCATCCACAACAATGGCTTTTATTTTTTTAGCTCCCATGACAGCCCCAAGACCGCCTCTGCCATGGGCCCGTCCCGGTCTGCCGCTCATGTCGGCCTGGTTGATGCTGGCTCCTTTCAGGCATTGTTCCCCTGCCTGTCCGATGCTGAGCACGCCCACGGATTTGCCATAGGTTTTCCAGAGGCTTTCCATGACGGCATAATTGCCTTTTCCCACCAGGTCCCCGGCCGGAAGCAGTTTAACCCCGTCTTTATTGATGACAACAATGCTGTAATCATTGGATTCAGGTTTATCTTCCAGCACAAGGGCGGTGATGCCGAGCTTTGCCAATTTCTGTGATACAAGGCCGCCGGCATTGCTTTCCTTGATACCCCCCGTCAGTGGTGATTTGGCACCGGCGGAAAGCCTCCCTGAATTTCCTGCCGGGGACCCGGAAAGAATTCCCGGCGCAAAAATGAGTTTATTTGCTTTTCCAAGAGCATGACAGGTTGCCGGTACTTCATCCAGGATCATCTTGGATGTGAGCGCCCGGCCGCCTAAACCTGCATACCCCTTTGGCACTTCCTGAAACCCAAAGGTTTTTTCCCTGGTGTTAATCCTTAATAATTTCCCCATGTTTTTCTCCTTGGCAAAGGTTAATTAGAAATACTTATCGTCTCTTCCTCGATTTGCTCTTGTCGGGTGGCGCCATTTTTACAAGTTTTGGCTCAAATTTTGCCACAATTTCAACAAGACCCTTTTGTTGCTCCATGACCTCTTCAATATTTTTATATGCCGTGGGAATTTCGTCCACCCCGGCAGAAATTAATGTGATCTTCCTTTTTTGCATTATATCCTGAAGATTTTTAAAATCAAACTGTTTTAGTGCAGCATTCCGGCTCATCCGGCGTCCGGCGCCATGGGCGGCAGAGTTTAAGGAATCTTCATTTCCAAGTCCCCTCACAATGAACCCCGGATCTGCCATGGAACCGGGAATGATGCCCAATACACCTTTGCCTGCCGGAGTAGCCCCTTTCCTGTGAACCATCACATTCTGAAGCCCGATCTTTTCCTTCCAGGCAAAATTATGGTGATTTTCAATGGTGGCAAGGGCGGTTTCTCCTATAAAATCCAATACGGCATCATGGATGATCTCATGATTGGCCGAGGCATACCGGCCCATGAGTTCCATGGCTTTAAAATACTCAATACCGTCGCCTTTTTCCATGTCCAGCCAGGCAAGATTGTTCAAGGGTTTCCCAAGTTCCGGGTGGAGTCGTTTGGCAAGATTTGAATAATGATCTGCAATCTGTGCCCCTGTTCCTCTGGAGCCGGAATGAGTCAAAAAAGCAATATATTCGCCCGGCTTTAAACCCATGTCCTCACGGGTCAGGATCAGTTTTCCGAATTCGGCAAAATGATTTCCCGACCCGCTGGTTCCGAGCTGCTTGTGTGCCGTATCTTTTAAGGATTTTACAAGGGGACTGATATTCCAGTCTTCATCCATGACCGGGTGCTGCCTGGGCCTTGAAAATGCTTCACCCACGCCGAATTTTGTCCGGGTTTCAATGGCTTCCCTGAACCTCTGTTTATGGGTTTCATAATTTTCAAAGGGAAGGGAAAGCACGGACAGCTTCATCCTGCAGGCAATATCCACCCCAACGGCATAGGGAATGACGGCATCCTTGACCGCCAGGACACCCCCGATGGGAAGGCCGTAGCCCATGTGGGCATCGGGCATGAGTGCGCCTTTAACAGCTACGGAAAGACTTACCGCATCCTCCATCTGGGATATGGCTCCGGGATCAAGATCTTTTCCAAAGACGATGTATGCGGCCTTTTTATTCATAATCCCGGAGATCCTTTTTTATTTATCAGATTTTATTGATCAGAGACTCCCTGACTCGGACAGGTCCTGAAGTCCTTCCATATCTTTAATGACAATGGTTTTGGTCTGTACTTCAATAAGAGAAGAATCCGTCATCTTTTTCAGTACCCGGGAGACGGTCTCAGGGGTTGTCCCGATGAGGTTGGACAATTGGGCCTTGGATATGGGAAGGGTTACTTTTTTAAGATTCTTCTGCTCTTTTGAAAGTGTGAGGATATAGGCTGAAAGCCTTGCAGGCACCTCTTTCAGGCTTAAATTTTCGATCTGAATGGTGAATTCCCGCAGCCTTCTGGAAAGATCAGCCAGAAGGTTCATGCCAAGGCCTGGGGTGCTTGTGATGAGGCTTACAAATTTTTCCCGTGGAAGAAAAAGAATGACGGATTTTTCAATGGCCATGGCAGATGCCGGAAAATTTTTTCCTTCAAAGACCGGTACTTCACCAAAGGTGTGGCCAGGGCCATAAATGTGAAGAATCTGTTCCTTTCCTTCAAAGGAGAGCTTGAATACTTTGACGGTTCCTTTTTCAACCATATAGAACCCGTTGCCTTTGTCCCCTTCGTGGAAAATCATCCCTCCCTTGTCAAAATTGAGGGTTGTGGCAACAAAGGCAATTTTTTCCAGATGGTCCTCGGACAGCCCTGAAAAAAGAGGGATTGCTTTCAGCTTTTCAATCATCTATACTTCTTTCATAATACGTCTAATGCAAACCGTTTCTTAAAACTAAAAATTAATTAAAAAAAGTTTGATTACTTGATCCATGTCAAGGAATTCCTCTCTTTTTTATAATAATTTAAGGCCAGGATGTAAAGATCAATTGTTTTATTAACTTAGATATAAGGAGATGTTCAATGTTCTGTTTTCAATGTCAGGAAGCGGCAAAAGGCGAGGGATGCACAATCAAGGGAATGTGCGGGAAAGAAGGAAGTACGGCGGATCTGCAGGATCTATTGATCTATAACCTCAAGGGAATTGCAGTTATCGCAAATAAGGCCAGGGCCGGTGGGGTGGAGGTTCCGGAGAAGGCAGGAAAATTCATTGCCCAGGCTCTTTTTACAACCATTACAAACGCAAATTTCAATGATGAAAATCTCATTAACTGGATCAACAGGGCCCAGGTACTTAAAAAAGAACTGTTTGAATCTGCAAAGGGAAAAATCGGCTCCGACCTTCATGAAAGTGCGACCTGGTATTCCAATGATGTGGCCGGATTCAAGGCAAAAGGGGCAACGGTGGGTGTGCTAGCAACAGCCCATGAAGATGTCCGGTCTTTAAGGGAACTGCTCATTCTGGGCCTTAAGGGAATATCCGCCTATGCAGATCATGCTGCGGTTCTTGGGGTTACAAAGCCTGAAATCTGGGATTTTCTCTATGATGGACTTGCCTCCACAACCCAGGATCTTTCCGTAGATGAAATGGTGGGCCTTGTGCTGAAGGCCGGCGAAATTGCCGTGACCACCATGGCAGCCCTGGACAGTGCCAACACAACCGCCTATGGCAATCCTGAGCTGACACAAGTCAATATCGGTGTGGGAACCCTTCCTGGAATATTAATCTCCGGGCACGATCTTAAAGATATGGAAGAACTGTTAAAACAGACCGAGGTTACGGGCGTGGATGTTTACACCCACGGCGAAATGCTTCCGGCCAATTACTACCCGGCCTTTAAAAAATATTCCCATCTCAAGGGAAATTACGGCAGCTCCTGGTGGCACCAGAATGAGGATTTTGAAGCCTTTAACGGCCCGGTTCTCATGACCACCAATTGCATTGTTCCCATAAAAAGCAAAAACACCTATCTGAACCGGCTCTTTACAACCGGGGTGGTGTCCTATCCCGGCGCCGTCCATATCCCGGAAAGAATAACCGGCAAGGCCAAGGACTTTTCCAAGGTCATTACCCTTGCCAAAACCTGCAAAGCGCCTTTGGAGCTGGAAACCGGAAAGATTGTCGGCGGGTTTGCCCATAACCAGGTGCTGGCCCTGGCGGATAAGGTCGTGGCTGCGGTGAAATCCGGGGCCATCAAACGATTTGTCGTCATGGCCGGATGTGACGGACGTCAGAAGGATAGAAATTATTTTACAGAAGTGGCTGAAAAGCTTCCCAAAGATGCCGTGATTCTTACTGCCGGATGCGCCAAATACAGGTATAACAAACTCAACCTCGGAGACATCGGCGGGATTCCAAGGGTATTGGATGCCGGCCAGTGCAATGACTGCTATTCATTGGCCGTGATCGCCCTTAAGCTCAAAGAAGTGTTCGGGCTTGAAAGCATCAATGATCTGCCGATTTCCTTTGATATCGGCTGGTATGAGCAGAAAGCCGTGGCTGTTCTTCTGGCCCTGCTGTTCCTGGGCGTCAAAGGCATCAGACTTGGACCCACGCTGCCGGCCTTTGTTTCCCCGGCGGTGCTGGATGTTCTGGTGAAGAATTTTGATATCAGACTCATCACCGAACCCGAGGCAGATGTTGCTGCCATGATGCAGGGAAAATAAGAAATGAATTCCGGCCGGTGCAGGTGTCTATCCTGCACCGGCCATAAAAAAGAAGTTTGATTTGATTGATAAAGGAGGTTGAACATGAAATGCCCTGGGCAGGATACCCAATACTGGAATAAAGAAGCGATTTTTGAAACCCAATGTCCTGAATGTGGCCACCCCATGGAATTTTTCAAGGATGACGCCACAAGGAGATGTTCAAACTGTCATAAAAAGATTGTCAACCCCAATATGGATTTCGGCTGCGCCTCCTATTGCAAATTTGCAGAACAATGCCTTGGCACTCTGCCTGAAGAATTTGTTGCCAAACGGGAGGACCTTTTTAAAGACCGTGTGGCCGTAGAAATGAAACGCTATCTCAGCCCTGATTTTAAACGCATCGGACATGCTGCCAAAGTTGCCAATTATGCCGAAAAAATCGGTAAAAAGGAAAAGGCCAATCTTCCGGTGGTTCTCTGTGCAGCCTATCTTTATGACATCGGCGCCAAAACCGCTCTGGAGAAATATGGATCGGACAAACCTGAAGATATCGAAAAAGAAAACCCGGAGGTGATCAGAAGCCTCATGGGAAAACTGGGCGCCAAAGAAGAATTGATCCACGACATCATCCATATCATTGGGCATCACCCGCTTCAGGAAGAAGACAATCTTAACCATAAAGTCCTTCGGGATGCAGATAGGCTGGCCCATATGGCAGCCTGTGAAAAAAAGGCCAGCCTTGAGGATAAAGAATTTCTGGCCAAAATTGATCAGATTTTTTTAACCGCCGCCGGAAATGAGCTTGCAAGACAGGTATTGATCGAAACAAAATAGAAATCTTTGCTGAATAATCGTTTATCATAACATTATTCAAGCTTGATATAGGGAGAACACCATGAAAATAATGAGAAAAATAATTCAAATCGATGAAGAGCGCTGCAATGGTTGCGGCAATTGCGTGATCGCCTGCGCCGAAGGGGCCATAAAAATTATCGACGGCAAAGCCAAAGTCATTGCCGATAAATATTGTGATGGTCTCGGTGCCTGCATCGGGGATTGCCCTGAAGATGCCTTGAAAATCATTGAAAGGGAAGCTGATGATTTTGATGAAAAAGCGGTTGAAGAATTGCTGAAACACCAGAAGGCTGCCACAGAAGAGGCTAAACCGGCGGCTTGCGGATGCCCTTCGGCAGCCGTAAAAACCTTTCATATGGCGGGTTCTGCCGACGCTTGCGGCTGTGCCAATAAACCGTCCGTACAGGTTTCCGGCGGCAGATCCGCTCTGGGTCACTGGCCGGTTCAGATTAAACTCGTTCCGCCGGGAGCACCTTTCCTGAAAAATGCAGATCTTTTAATTGCAGCCGATTGTGTTCCCGTGGCCTATCCAACTTTTCATAATGATTTTTTGAAAGGCAAGGCCGTCATGATCGGATGTCCCAAATTTGACAATGCTGAAGAATATATTGAAAAACTCTCCCAGGTGTTTAAAGTTTCCAAAATTAAAAGCATCACCTCTGTTATCATGGAAGTTCCCTGCTGTTCAGCCCTTCCCATCATTGTGAAAAAAGCCCTTGCCAAATCCGGGGTTGAGATCCCATTTAAGGAAGTGGTGGTCAGTGCCAGGGGGGAAATCCTTGCATGAATAGGATGGAAAAAGAGATCAAAGGATATGAGATTGGTTCCTGTTTTGGAAGTTCCGGGTGTCCGAATTCGGCAAATTCGGTCGCCCGGTTGCCACAGGATATTGAAAAAATCTTTGAAAAAGAGAATGTCCTTGAATTTTTAAAAAAAACCGTCAACGGGGATTTGAAATTTCACCATGAATTCAGGGTGTCACTCTCCGATTGCCCCAATGCCTGTTCAAGACCACAGATTGCCGATATCGGCATCATTGGGGCTGTTCTGCCCGGGGTTTCCCATGAAGCCTGCACCCTTTGCGGGTCCTGCGTCAGTGCCTGTGATGACAATGCAATTGAACTGGATAAAAATAATCAAAAGCCTCTCATTGATGATCATTGCTGCCTCATGTGCGCAAAATGCATAAAAGCCTGCCCCACTGGCACATTAATTGAGAAACAAAAAGGGTTCAGGGTCATGCTGGGAGGAAGATTGGGTCGCCACCCAAGGCTGGCCATGGAGATCGGCGGAATCCATCCCCATGATCAGGTGCCGGCTATTGTAAAAAGCTGCCTGGCCTTTTATAAAAAAACCTCCAAAAATGGCGAAAGATTTTCCCATGTCCTGTCTTCCGTAGACCAGATCCATTAGCCTTTAAAAAATTTGCCTGCATTAAAATCAGAACTTCGCCTGTCCTGGTCAGCGAAGTTTTTTATGGACATCAAAAAAACCGGTTGCGTCATCAACGATTTTATACCATAGTAGTATGAAAAAGGCTGAATTTTCTGATAAATTTTCAAGAATGATGATATTTACCGCCTGTTTGAATGTATATTGTTAACATAAAATTAAGAATTGATTAAATGGAAATATTCGAGAAGGTCATTGATTCGTCCATTGCATATTTAGTGGGTCGTACATCCCGATCCATCATGAAAAGGCTGACCAATAAATTTTCAACTGCCGGATTTGACGTAAGCTATGAGCAATGGAGCATTCTGGTTCATCTTTATAGAAAAGACGGGCAGACCCAGCAGGAACTTGCCAATATCGCGGTCAAGGACAAGGCCGCCATTACAAGACTTTTACATGTCCTTGAAAAGAAGAATATTGTCTTAAGAATTCCGGACAGGACCGACAAACGAAGTAAACTGGTTTATCTGACCCATAAGGCAAAAGAATTCAAGGTTGATCTCATCTCCATTGTCGAAGATCTATTAAAGGAAGCTGGACAGGGAATCGGAACCGATGAAATTACCCAATGCAGGACCACTCTGAACAAGATATTTGCAAATTTTGAAAGGCTGAATCATTAGATCATAAGAAGGACCCCGAGGCTTGTTAATAGACCTTGCCCCTGTTTCACCAGTCATGGTAGAATATTTTCATTAAATAATCAGGGGAGGAATTCAAAATGCCGGTGATCACATTTAATGCTTTTTCATTTTTACAGGAAAAATTAAAGGAAAAAAAAATACCCTGTTCCAATGTTTCCATGACCATAGAACCGGGAACCTGTGCAGAAGACCTCATCCGGCAGGTACATCTTGCCCCGGATGAAGTCGAGGCAGTATTCATCAACGGGAAAGTATCCTCCTTTGATACAATTTTTCAGGACAATGACCGTGTCGCATTTATTCCGCCGGGAACCCCTGGGCCATACAGGGTTTTGCTCGGATTTGTGAATAAAAAGAGAAAATGAAGAGGGTCGTGTTAATGTTTTTCAAGCACCAGCTCAAAATCAGCATTTGAAGTCTGCTTTTCTACTACGGAAAAATTGGTTTGCTCCGTTTCAATGGCAAGGGATGAATATACACCCTTAAATACGGTTCCGGAAAATGCCTGGGTCCTGATTTTTATGCAGGCATGGCTTTCCTGTTTCCTTGCCCATTCAAAAAAGGCCAGTATATCAATTTGAATCTCTGAAATTTCTTTTTCTATTCCAGGCTCAAGTCTCTTTATTTTCTGCTCAAGAAGGGCGGATTCTTTATCACAATTCTTTTTTGTCTCATTCAATTCTTTCAGAGAAGTGAGGGCATCTTCCATTCTTTTTTCAAATGCCTGGACCAAGGCTGCAATGTTTTGAAGCTCTTTTTGAGTTACGGTATCTTTTTTCTCTTTAAATTCATTGGAGAGTTTTATTTTTTTATTTTTTGCCCGGTCATGAAAAATTTTCAACTCAACCATTTTCTGGAAAATTTTATTGGCGGCTTTGTCCTGAATGTCTTTTTTTTCTTTTAATTCATCAAGGGAGGATTGAATGTTTTTAATTTCAAGACCGAGGTGCTTTACTTTTTCAAGAATATGATGTTCTGTTCCGGCTCCGAGAACACAAGCTCTTGCTCTGTTGCTGCCGCCGGCACCTGCAAGCGCTATTCCCTTTTTTGCAAAAAGGGTTGAGGAAACCACACGGCAATGCTTTGAATCAATTTTTCCGCTGGAGAAAACCTCTGAGTCAATTATTTCATTTTCAACAAAAATATTCCCAAAGGTTTCAACCCGGCAGTTGTGAAGATATTTGGCATGGACATCACCCTGTGCACTGATGAAAGAATTTGTAATGCCGAACTCTGTCCTGACACTTCCAATGGCTTCTATTTGCGCATCTCTGATTTCTCTTGCATGAAGATCGCCCGTGGTTACAGGATATGCACCGGTTAAAACGCCGGAAATTTTCAGGTTCGCATATGTTTCAAGGGGTCCGTATCTAAGGTCGGCATCTTCCAGGATAGAAATCAAGGGATGAATATAAAGCTTTCTTTCTATGGAAAGGGAAGGAAACCCGGTTTTGCCTGCAAAGGCTTTAGTCTTATCATCTGATAGTCTTGTTCCGGATGCACACCTGAATGTAAAATCATAGCCTTTGGATTGTTCCAGATTATTGCCGAAGAGATCCTTTTTTATATAGGTTTCGCCGCTAAGAGATTGCTCTGCCAGGGGAGCACCCATTTTTTTTTCCTGCTTATCAACTTGACCAATATCAAAATAATAAGAGGCTTTCCTGTTTTTTATCAATTCCAGTGAAAAATCCTGTCTTGCTGCAACAAATTCATTGTTTTTCATGTCTATATTGCATTGAAGAACAGCATCCGGATAAATGCCGAATTTTACTCCCCTGTTCTGAAGCGCCTGCCGGATATCCTGAAAACTTAATTTCTCAATGCCCCTGTTGATTTTTACGACCGCCTCCATTTTATCCTTGCTGATACTGACAGTGAGCTCGGTATCTTTTCCAGGTTGGGATAATGTGTCAAGGCGCTGCTGCTCTTTTAGAACGATATTTTTCTGGCCTTCGGTCATAAAATTGAGCTGAACCATGAAATCACCGAGGATTTGAATTTCGTTCTCTTTTTCAAAGGTTTCTTCCTGGGCTATCTGGGCGATCCGAACCTGTTCGTCCGTGGCAAAACCCTTTTCAATAAGGCTTGAGGCGAATTCTTTATCCAGGGCTTTGATCTGTAAAAATTTTTTTTCATACTCCGAAAGATCCGGGTCTGTTGTTGCGGCAGGGGGTTCAGGATCATTATCGTCGTCCGGTTGCGCTTCAGAAAGTATTTTTTCAAGCTGCGTATCAAGGAAGGTTTGTTCCTCTAAAATGACATGCTTCTGTTTTACCGTGATGACTCCGGATTCGACCAGAATATCCCCGATCAATTTTTTCAATTTTGCCCGCCGGAATTCTTTTTTCTGATGTTCAAGTGCTTTTTCAATATCTTTTTCTGTGGCAAATCCTTTTTCAATGGCGATTCGGCCAAATACCTCCCCCTGCTTTTTAATGATCAGATAATCCTCGATCAGTTTTAAAATCCCGACCTGATATTGGGTTGCAAAATTCAGGTTCAGGATCAACCGGGAAAAGGTTATGGCAGGATCTTCCTTTTTCTTTAAGGCGTATAATTTATGCAGATGATGAAACTGTTCAATGGTTATCGTGCCATATTGAAGGGCAAGGTCGGCCAGGGTTGGAATTTGATTCGGTTGCTCCACAATAGTTGTTTCCAAGGGGTTTTCATTATTTTTATGTTGGAATAAGAATACGGAATTTAAAGGCTAAAGTAAATGATTTCATGATGATTATCGAACTGATTTCAAAGACCCCGGCCAAAAGATCCGGGTCAAAGGACATGCCTTAGATCGACATGGGTTTCAAAATGTTCTTTCAAAAGGCCATAGCTTTTTTCTTTTAAGGAGGCAAGGTCCTCATCCGGGCAAGGCAGATCCAATCCAATCATTTTCAGCCATTTGGATAATACCCGTGAAGAATCAAAAAAGCCATGGATATAGGTTCCGGCGATTTTTTTGTTCATTTCCATACATCCATCCATCTCCCTGCATGGGATGGAATTCCGCGCAAGAATTTTAAGCATGGACATTCCGCTTTTAAGAATGGTTGATCCCATATGGATTTCATAGCCTTTCCCTTTTTCCCCCTCCCACTCAAAATCACTCAAGGTGGTGGTTTTCGGGGCTTTCAATACGGTCTGAACCGGCAGGAGGTTTAATGCAGTTGTTCTTCCGGGCAGCCCCTCAAGTCCCTCCGGGTCATCTACAAATTCTCCAAGCATCTGGTATCCGCCGCAGATTCCCAAAATGCAGCCTCCTGAGCGGGCATAATCTTCAAGAGGAGTCTTAAAATTCTGCAGCAGCCATTCAAGATCCGATCTTGTATTTTTTGATCCCGGAATGATCACTGCCTTGAATTTTTTTAAATGATTTGGCCTGTCAATATAAACAAGTTGGAGTCCCTTGATTTTTGACAGGACATGAAAATCGGTAAAATTTGCAATGTGGGGCAGCCGGATGACGGCGATGGCCGGAATATCCGGTTGGAATTCTTTAAAATCCCGGCATTCTTCAATTTCAACGGAATCTTCAGCATCAATTTTAAAATGGGAATACCAGGGCAGGACCCCCATCACTTTTTTCCCGGTCTCTTTTTCAATCCATTCAACTCCATCCTTAAAGAGGGCGATATCTCCCCTGAAACGGTTGATGATAATGCCTTTCACCATATCACAGTATTTCTGCGGAAGGCATTTCAGGGTTCCGATAATCTGTGCAAAAACCCCCCCCCTGTGGATATCGGCCACAAGGATCACATCAGCACCGGCATATTCGGCCATGGGAAAATTGACGATATCACTGGGCATCAGATTGACTTCGGCGCAGGAGCCCGCACCCTCAAGTATAATCCTGTCACAGGTCTGTTCAAGGGAATCAAAGGCTTCACAAGCTTTTTTGAAATAGAAGCCTTTTTGTCTGTGATACTCCATGGCGGTTTGGTTTGCATGAACCTTTCCTAATAAGATGACCTGGGATTGTTTTTCCCCTGTCGGTTTTAAAAGGATCGGATTCATATGGACATGAGGTGCAATTCTGGATGCTTCTGCCTGGACAATCTGGGCCCGACCCATTTCTAGGCCTTCAGGCGTTATGCCTGAATTATTCGACATATTCTGGGATTTAAAGGGCGCAACCCTGATCCCCTTGTCAACAAGGGATCTGCAAAGAGCGGCCGCGACAATGCTTTTTCCGACATCCGAACCTGTACCCAGAACAGCGATATTCTTTTTTCTCATTTTTCAATCCCGACACGGGCCGTAACACCCTTTTTATAATAGTGCTTGATTTCCAGCATTTCCGTCACAAGGTCTGCTTTTTCAATAATGGCTTCGGTGGCGCCTCGGCCCGTGATAACAAGCTCAACATTGTCCGGCTTCAGTTCCATGAGAGATAGGATTTCTTTTTCCGACAGAATATTGCACATGACCGCCACATTACCTTCTTCGGCAATGACCATATCGTGTTTGTTCTCTTTTAAAATTTTACATAGTTTCAGATATCCCGCCTTTCCGGCAGCCATGTCTTCATCTGATGGTTTCCCTCGGACAAATTTACCCATCCCGAATTGCTCAATGGTGATATTTTCAAACATAGATAATGCTTTGATTTCCGAATATTCCCCGTTTTTAAGGAACTGGGCAATATATACCTTCAGCCCGGCCCCGGCGGCTCTTATAGCAAGGCCCAGGCAGGCCGTTGTTTTTCCCTTTCCGTTCCCGGTATAAACCTGAATATAACCTTTCATGACAAATCCCCCTCAAAAGAATTTCGGATCAGTTTATATTTCATATTTTTCTGAATAACCCCTTGGAGTAAACAAAAAATCCAGATATTGGACCGATGTGCTGGAACCGATAAAAATAACCGTCTGCATGTTCACATCTGCTGATTCAAGGCAAGCCAGGGTCGTAAAGGCAATGTGTTGATTATCCCTCATGGCACCTGTAACCACCGCCACAGGAGTTGCCCCGTCTCTGTGAGCAAGGATGGTTTCCTGTGCCCGCCTGAGCTGCCAGTCCCTTTTTTTGCTTTTCGGATTGTAGATAACGATGACAAAATCCGCCATGGCAGCGCAGGAGAGCCTTTTTTCTATGGTTTCCCAGGACGTGAGAAGATCGCTCAACGAAATGGCTGCAAAATCATGGGTCAGCGGAGCACCTGCCAAGGCAGCCCCTGCTGCCAGGGCCGGAATCCCGGGAACGATTTCAATGCAGAGTGATGACTCGCCCATCACCTGATTTTTTTTATTCACGGCCCTGGCAAGTTTTATCCCTTTGTTTTTGCAGATTTCAAAGACAAGACCTGCCATGGCATAAATACCGGGGTCTCCCCCGGAAACAAGGGCGCAGGCTTTTCCTGACAAGGCTTTTTCTATGGCCTTTTCAACCCTTTCAACCTCTTTCATCATTCCTGTGGAAATAATTTCCTTGTCTTTAATGAGATCCGTTATCATATCCATATAGGTTGTATATCCGGCCACACAGTCTGCGGCACGGATTACCTCAATTGCCCTCCCCGACATATGGGCCATGTCTCCGGGCCCTGTTCCAACGATGTACAGTGTCATTTTCTTATTGCCACAGCAATGGTGACATCCTTGTTTTTCTTTTTTGTAATGATCAGTTTTCCATTGTCGGCAGACAGAATGGCCGACGCTTCGCACACACTTTTAACGCCCACATGCTTTTCAACCATTTCTGACGGAGTCTCAATGGATTCAACTGAATTCAGCTTTTCCCCGGTGTGAAAATCCAGGGGCAGTTTCATTTTTTTTGCAAGGGACAGCAAGCCTTCCTCATTTTCTTTCAGGTCAATGGTTGAAAGGCTGTGGATGCTGTGCATGGATAGATTCCCTTCTTCCAGAACATGAGCCAGGAAATGATGAATTTCCTCAACCCCGGTTCCCCTGTTGCATCCGATTCCGACACTTAAAACAGGAGGCCTTAATACCATGGTTTCACGTGAAACCGGCTTTATTTCAGGCGAGCAGAAGATTTTTTCAAAATCTTGATCATCATCGGTTTTTTTCACCCGTGGAATACCCTGCAATTTTTTTTCAATAAATCCAAAGGGATCATAGAGATGGATGGGTTTTCCCGTCAGAAAGGCCATATTGATACGTTTGATATTCCAGGGGGTTTCCATAAAAAGCCCTTTTTCTTTGGCAATCAGATCAATGGCAGGCAACCCATTGGTATCTGTCGCCGTGGTAATAACGGGCCTTGCATGGAGGATGTCTGCAATCTTTTTTGCAAGCGCATTGGCACCCCCAAGATGTCCTGAAATCAGGCTGATGGCATGATTTCCATTGTCATCCACCACAACCACGGCCGGATCAACGATTTTAGATTTCAGGAGCGGCGCAATGAGTCGTACTGCAATCCCTGTGGAAAATATAAAAATATGGCCGGAATGGCTATTAAATTTTTTTTTGATTTCTATTCCAAGCGAGTCAAAAGTGAATATATTTTTTCCAGGATCAAAGCTGCCAAATGTTCCTTTCGACATATAAAGAACTGAATCCTGTAAGGCCTCCTTGAGTTTTAAACCCAGCACCTTCCCTTTGGGAGTAATGCACCAGATTGCCGGCCTATCCGGCTCAATATTATTTTTCAGCGGTTCGATAGCCATGGGAAAATCCGGAATCATATAGTTTTGATGACAGGATATGGCCTGAATTGATACTCGCTTCAACGGATTTACCCACAATAATCAAGGCATGCCGTGTAATCTGATTTTCTTCACAGGTTTTTGCGAGGTGTTCAATCTTGGTGTAAATAATTTTTTCTTCCGGGTGGCTGACCTTAAATGCCACTGCGCAAAGGCTTTCTTTCCCATAATGGGTTTCCAGTACAGTCTGAACTTTTTCTACGTGGCCAATGCTTAAATAAATGACCATGGAAGACCGATGGGCCGATAGCTTGTCAAGGTCTTCGGAATCAGGCACAAGAGTTCTTCCTGAAATCCGGGTCAGAATCAGGGTCTGGGTTTCTTCGGGAAGCGTGTATTCCATTTTCATTTTTGCCGAGGCAGCAAAGGCCGCCGTGACACCAGGAATGACCTCATAGGGGATATTCAATTTTTCAAGTTCCCGCATCTGTTCAAAAATGGCTCCATATAGTGCTGGATCGCCGGTATGAAGGCGGACCACTTTTTGGCCCATTGAATATTTTTCTTTGATGGTATCAATGATCTGAGTTAAATTCATATCTTCACTGGACAAGGCCTTTGTATCCCTGCCCTTCCAGCACAAGACGGCTCCAGGCACAAGGGAACCCGCATAAATGATGAGATCTGCCGTTCTCAGCGCATTCATGGCCTTGACCGTTATCAGATCGGGATCTCCCGGACCTGCGCCTGCAAAGATGACTTTATGGGTGCCTTCCATATATTAATTCCTCTTCCCTTTTTTCGAGCCGGATATGATCCAGACCGGATTTATAGCTTCAAGCCGATCCCCATATGGCATGGGTTTTGATCTGGATACCTGGATCTGTACCACATCGGTTTTAAATTTGTGTTTTTCAAAACACGCCAATACAGTGGTGATGGTCTGTAAAAGAACAGTATTGATGACGATCATGCCGAATGGCGCAAGTTTTTCACAACACAGATCTATGATCCCGGCCATGTTTTCACCGCCGCCACCGATAAATATCCTGTCCGGTGTTCTTAGGTCTTCTGTCCCAGCCGGGAATTCAGCATTGACTATTTTTACATTGGAACAATTAAAATTTTTAATATTGTGAATAATATCTGAAATTCGATCCGGATGCTTTTCAATGGTATAAACAAGGCCCCAGGGAATCAGAAAGGATGCTTCTATGCCCACGGAGCCGGAGCCTGAACCTATATCCCACAGCACATGATCCTTTTTAATGAGTTTCAATTTTGACAGGGCAATACACCGGATTTCAGATTTTGTAATGAGCCCTTTTGAATGTTTGAACAAGGAATCTTCCATTCCGATATGTGTTTCCCGTGAAACAGGGATCTTCTGCACAATCCGCTTTAAAAGAATAACGATATTGGGCTCTTGAAAGGCCTGGTGCCGCACAAGATCAATATTGTCAAACCACGAGATTTTCTCTTTATGACCAAGGGATTCCAGGACACAAAACCTGAAATCATATAGGCCTTCTTTGATAAGCATTTCTGCAATATACCCTGGATTCATTTCAGGAGAGGTCAGAAAGGCTATTTTATTTTCATTGGAAAGCCTGGAAAAGGAGATAGCCTCTTTTTTGCCGTGAAGGCTGATAATAAGGGCATCATGCCAGGGCTCTTTGATGGCGGCAAAAGCTGCTGAGACCGAAGATATATTGGAATGAATGTTTAATTGCGCCCTGTCAAAATATTGAATCAGAGTTGAGCCGATACCATAAAACAGGGGATCACCGGATGCGAGAACGACAATTTTATGGTCTTCCATTTTTTCCCGGATGGACTCGATCACCTTTACCATATGGCCCTTAATGACAATTTTCTGCTTACCAAGGTCATCAAACAATTGAAGATGACGTTCACCGCCCACAAGAACATCGCATCCCCTGATCAGGTCAAGGTGATTTGACGTCAGGTCATTCATGCCAAGACCGATCCCGATAACATCTATTGGATACATATCATGCCACCATATAATAAGGGTTCCTGATTTTTCATTTTGAGGCCAGGATCAATGTCCAGTAATCCGGCGCTCTTTTTTCAAGCTCGTCAATATCATTGATAATCTCTTCATTGTCCCTGCCGCATTTTGTCACGGCCACGCTTCTTGCGTAAAGACCCGTATCCTTTAACGCCCGGTTAATGTCCTTGATATTTTTATAGGCCTTGACAATGGCCACATTTTCCACACCATCGACATTTCGTATCCGGTCCCCGCCAAAGGCGCCCGAGGTTATGAGCAAAGATTCTTCGCCTTCTACCAGTATCCGGTTCAAACGGGCGGAAGCGGCATGGAAAGAGGTGATTCCGGGAATGGTTTCGATTTCCGCTTCCGGCATGACGCATTTCATTTTTTTGAGGATATACCCGAAGGTGGAATAGGTCGTAGGATCTCCCAGGGTCAGAAAAACCGCAGCCCTGCCCTGTTTCAATGTCTCTGCAATCTTCCTTGCGTTTTCAGTCCAGGCAGTTTCAGCCGTATGGATATCCTTGGTCATGGGAAAAGAAAGTATGTTGACAGGAATATCGGGTGAAATATAGGGCGAAGCAATCTCAACAGCAAGGCTGTAGGTATTCTTGGTTGATGCTGCCGTAAAAATCACATCCGCGGCTTTAATGACTCGGACAGCCTTCATGGTTAAAAGCTCCGGGTCTCCGGGGCCGACACCCACCCCGAACAGCTTACCGATTTTTTTCATTGGACATCCTTATTAAACTTTTCTTCAGTGAAAATATCAGGATAAAGAATTCTTCCAACGGTGACAATCCCCTCATAAAGTCTTGGAACAGGCCGGGAAATGATATTTTCATCGATGAGATATATCTGGTTATTTTTTATGGCCTTAATGATGCTAAAGCCGGGTTCGTTTTTTATTTCTTCGATACTGACTGAATTCATGATGCCGCTCTGGGAAAGGAACACATCGATTTCTAAAGCTTTTGAAAGCAATTGTTCCTTACCATAAACGGCAATATTTGTATCCCTTGAGGCAGCGGCATCCGGGGCAATGTTGATTCCTCCAGCGGTTTCAAGAACAAAAATGGGCATGGCACCCTTTGTAAAAGTTTTCATTTTGTCATGGATGGCCTCAAAATAGACCTTCTTTTTTAAAGGAATATTTCGGGTCAATAATCGGATACGGTCTGTTTTTTCTTTGAATTCCCGGATCATTTTTTTTGCCGGTTCGATTCTGCCGGTCAACATGCCCAGCTTTTGCCAATAATCATACATTTCGTCAATATCGGCGGGCTGGAGGGAAACAACCGTAATGCCGGATTTTTCAAGGCGCTGAATCAGTTGGGGATATCCGTTGTCGATCATGGGCCGGATGAGTACAAGATCCGGTGAAAATGCCAGGAATTTTTCAGGGTCATCGTGATATGAAAATTTCTGCTTCCTGCTTGCGTTCAAAGGAAAGGTGTCGTTTGAGGAAACTCCCACAATCTGGTCCTCAAGACCCAGAGAATAGAGATTTTCCGTGTGGGCCCCATACAATGAAATTATCCGTTTAAAGGGTTTATCAAAAACAATCCGACGCTGATGATCATCGGTCAGCGTCAGGGCCTGGCATATCCCTGAAAAAATGAAAAGGATGAGGCAAACCACCCCTGCCATGAGATTAATGTGTCGGATAATACACCTGCTTTGCATGAACATGTTCATTATATTCTACAACGGAATTCACCTGGAACACATCCTTAATGGTCTTTTCGGTCAGGACATCCCCGGACCTGCCAAAGGCCTTTATTTTTCCCTTTTTCAGGACAAGAATGTCATCAGACCAGGTTGAAGCAAGGTTCAGATCATGAAACACACTGATCACCAACCTGTTTTTTTCTTTTACCGAATGTTTTACAAGTTGAAGCATCTGTAAAGTGTGATGAATATCCATGTTGGAAAAGGCCTCGTCCAGCAGAAGAATGGGGGTATCCTGGCACAAGGCCCTTGCAAAAACGCACCGTTGCCTTTCACCTCCTGAAAGTTCATTGATCTTCCGGTCCTGTAAATGACGGATACCGCAAATGTCCATCATTTTTTCGGCTTTTTGAATATCTTCGGCCGAAGGAGGAGAAAATCTCGGGATATAGGGATGCCGTCCCATTAAAATGATATCCCTGACACAGAATGGAAAATTGACGGCATAGTCCTGAGAAACAACGGAAATGATTTTTGCCAGCTTTTTTTTTGAAAATGAAAACACAGGGGTTGCGTCGATTTCTATAATGCCTGATAAGGGTTTTAAAAAACCGGAAATCAGATCCAGAAGTGTGGTTTTGCCGCTGCCGTTCGGGCCGATAATGGAATAAAAAGCACCGGACAAGAAAGAACCGCTGATATCTTTAATGATCATGCCGTCATCATGGGCATCGGCATCATAGGAAAAGAATATATTATGAAGGGAAATTTTCATGGCTGCCTTATTTAAACCGATTCTTTTTGAATATCCAGCAGAAAACCGGACCGCCGGTCAAGGCAGTCAGAACACCGATGGGAATTTCATAGGGAAGAACCGCCCGTGTTATCGTGTCGGCAAAGAGGAGCAGAATTGCGCCGGACAACATGGACAGGGGAATCAGCTTTCGATTATCAGGGCCGGTGATAAACCTGACCATATGGGGCACAAGAAGACCGACAAAGCCGATAATACCGGAAATCGATACACAGACAGCAGCGAGAATTGAGCCCGAAAGAAGTAGAACAAAAATAATTTTTTTTAAATCCACGCCAAGACTTGAAGCGGATTTGGCTCCAAGGGAGATCAGGTTGAGATCCCTTGCAAAAAACATGGAAATAAAAAATCCGGCCGCAAGGAAAACAGTGATGGTTGAAACATTGGGCCATGTCTTGGAAGCAAAACTTCCCATGAGCCAGAAGATAATAACCGAGACCTGCTCATTGGCAATGAATTTTAAAAAACTGATCCCGGCCGAAAGAATTGCGGCCACAATAACACCCGATAAAATCAGGTTGTTTGATGAAAGCCCGGCCATGGGATTTTTAGCGGAATAAGACAAAAAAATGACTGCAAAAAGGGTGAGGCAGGCACCGGTAAAAGCAAACAAAGGCACGGAAACAAAGGCATTACTTAAATTTAATAATATGGCAATACTCGCACCAAACGCAGCTCCGGCAGAAACACCCAATGTATAGGGGTCGGCAAGGGGATTCAGCAATATGCCCTGGAACAATACGCCTGAAAGCGCCAGGGCAGCTCCGACACCTGCGCAGGACAATATCCTTGGCAGTCTTACATCCATGATGACAGCCAGATGGGTTTCATTAAGGTTTGTTAAACCGGATAACGAACCTGCTGTTTTTGTGATGAGGATATTAAAAATATCGGTTATGGGAATCCGGATATAGCCCATGGAAAGAGAAACCAGGATCATTAAAACAAGAAAAAGGGAGAACAGGATCACCAGAAATCCTGTTCTCCCTTTTGATATGGCAGTTGGTATACTCAATGCCATAATCTACAGGGCTGTGCCTGAAGCCTTTGCCGAATCTTTTATCGGCCTGTTAAAAAAAATTGCAGTCTGATTATCTGATTGTTTCATGTGAAACTGATGTAAGCTCATAACATTCCTCGGTTATTCAGGATTACGCTTTTAAAGGACCGGGTATCAATAAAAAATCCCACGCCAGAGCCTGTCTGGTGTGGGAACCGTTTTTATCCACATTTTCATTGATCTGCCCCTTGTCCTCGCAAGCAACGCGACCAAACATTCAGGCAGGTTTTCTGGCTTCCGGATCATTTTACCGGTCACACCTTCCCGTTCATCCGTCTATCAACAGTGGTATTTGTGACCTTCATCCCCGGTTACAGCGGCGGGTCCGTTCCTGATTCTCACAGGATTCCCTTTTAACTGCACTTACAGCACCTGAAATAATTGAATAAAATAGAGGGTTATCCTGAAACTGTCAAGAAAAAGTTTCTTTTCCGTCGACACAAGAGTGTTGCATTATTACTGATTCACCTGTATCTTAAGCCCTAAAATATTAACATCAGTGAAGGCTCCATGAAATTTGAAACATACCATATCTCATCAGATATAAAAAGAAATTTATCCGGGCTTGGATTTAAACGCCCGACAGACATCCAGTTTAAGGCCATCCCATCCATCCTGAAAGGAGAGGATGTCCTTGCCGTTGCCCAGACAGGGACGGGGAAAACAGCAGCATTTGCCATTCCTGTCATTGACAGAATTCACAGGGCCAAAACATCAAAAAAAACTTTTGGTATAAAATGTATTATCATGGTGCCCACAAGGGAGCTGGCTGCCCAGATCGGCGGAGTCTTGAATGATATTTGCCGCCATACAAAGGTCACGGCCTTTGCCGTTTTCGGGGGTGTGGAACAGGACAGGCAGATAAAAAAACTGGCCGACGGTATTGATGTACTGGTGGCAACTCCCGGACGAATGTTTGATCTGATCAGCCAGGGTGTCATCAGTTTAAAACATGTGGATACCCTTGTTCTTGATGAGGCGGACCGAATGCTGGACCCTGTATTTATCAAGGATATAATGGCCATCAAGAAAATGCTGACCCAGAAACATCAGACGCTTTTCTTTTCTGCCACCATCAACAAAGAGATTAAAAAGCTTGCCTTTTCCCAGGTGAAGACATCGGCCATAAGAATCCAGATATCTCCGGAAGATCCGGTTTCAAAGAATGTGACCCATTTTATCATGTTTGTTGAAATGGATGACAAACGGTTTTTTTTGCGACGATTCATCACAGACCATCCTGAGGCAAAGATGATTGTTTTTGTGAGAACCCGGGTCAGGGCGGAACGGGTTGCCAAAGCCCTGGAACGGGGGAAAATCGAATCGGTCACCCTCCATGGTGAAAAAGATCAGAAGGACAGAGCCCTTGCCCTGGACGGGTTCAAACAGGGGCAGACCCGTATTCTGATTGCCACGGATGTCAGTGCCCGGGGCATTGACATCCCGGATGTCAATTATGTCATTAATTATGATCTTCCGGATAAGAATGAAAATTATGTCCACAGAGTGGGAAGGACCGGCCGGGGAGTAAAAAAGGGGATTGCCGTTTCCTTTTGCAGCACTGAAGAAAAAGAGCGGTTTGAATCCATTCAGACCTTTTTGAATAAAAAAATCGAAGTCATTCCGGTCAGTAAAAAAGAATATGATTATACAATTTCCCTGTCCAATGAAGAAGCAAGCATCAAAGAGATGATACGGGAACAGGAAGAATGGGAGAAAAACAGGAAGAAAAAATCCAAGAAAAAATGAAAGCCGTCAAAATCGGCAGATCATCTGGAAATTTCTTCTTTCAGCATGCAGCAGGCGATCCTGTATTCAGGTCTGCCGTTTTTTTCATAGGAAAGGTTTCCGGGCTGAATGATTTTATTCATCACGCACCCTTCCGGTATTGTAAGAGAAAAGATATCCTTTTCATTGATTTTGGATGTGGAGATAATCCTGTTTTCTCTGATTTCATAGGAATGAAGGGGGAAATCTTCACAGATGGGGCATTGATAGATCCTGCCATTGGGAAAAATAAAATAATTTTTGGCCACATTGCCGGCGCATTCAAAGCTTTCATCCCGGTCGAGAAATACTTTTGGATAGGTTACAATTATTCCCTGGCTGGCAATCGCTTCAGCCACCCTTGGAATCACATCAAGCCAGGCTTTTCTTGATACCTGGAGGGGGTTATCTGCCTTTGATGAAGCACCCCGGATACCGATGACCTGGATGAAAAAGCGTTTGATGCCGAGATGTTGGGCAAGCTTTGGCATAAGCTCTAGTTCATGAATATTTCTATCCGACACCGTATAAATCATTGAACAGGAAAATTTTCTTTTGCAGGCGTGTTGCAGGCCTTCCATGACCTTGTCAAAGCTTCCCTCCCCCCTGATGGCATCATTGGTTTTTGGTGTGGCCCCATCCAGGGAAAAAGACAGAAAATCTATGTCGTTGCTGGAAATTTTATCCAGAATATCATGGAAAAGATACCCGTTGGTATCAATGGTAATGGATTTGAAACCGATTTTTTTGGCAGCTTTCACCGCCAGAAAAAGATCCGGGTGAAGGGTGGGTTCTCCGCCCAGATAAATGAGATTCGTCGTGGCGGCTTTATCTGAAAAAAGATTGAGCCAGGAAAGAATTGTCCCTATATCAAGGGTGCTGGTTCCGTGCTCTTCCTTATTGATATAACAGTGGGTGCAGGAAAGATTGCATTTTGTCAGGATATGGAAAAAAAGATTGGATGAATCCCTGGAAAATGCAACCGTCTGTTTGTGCATACTATCCCATACTATCCCATACACTGTTTGGTAAATTTCGGGTCAAATGGAACCGGGTATTGCCCGTCAAAACAGGCTTTGCAGAAATTCTGTTCCGGATTTTCTACACCTGTGGCCTCCAGCATGCCTTCAATGGACAGATAGCTCAGGGAATCCAGCCCCAGGTAGTTCTTAAGTTCTTCCACGGTCTTTTGTGCGGCAATGAGTTCTCCCTTGCTGGAAAAATCAATCCCATAATAGCAGGGAAATCGATGGGGCGGGCAGGAGATGCGCATATGAACTTTATGAACCCCGAGTTCCCGCAGGGCCTTGACCCGGGTTTTGGCCGTGGTGCCGCGGATAATGGAATCTTCAATAATAATGATATCTTTGCCTTTGATCAGTTCCCGCACCGGATTGAGTTTCACCCTTACGGTAAAATCCCGCATGGACTGGGTGGGCTGGATAAAGCTTCGGCCCACATAATGGTTACGGATCATCCCCATTTCAAAGGGAATGCCGGATTCTCTGGCATACCCAATGGCCGCATAATTTCCGGAATCCGGAAAGGGCATGACAAGATCGGCCTCCACAGGGGACTCCTGGGCCAGCCTCTTGCCGTGGGCTTTTCTCATTTCATAGACATTAAGACCGTCAATGGTGGAATCGGGCCGAGCAAAATAGATATATTCAAATATGCACAGGGTTTTGTGCCTGGCAGCCTTGGGATGCCGGATGCTTTTGATGCCGTCTTCATTGATGATGACGATTTCCCCGGGGTCCAGTTCCCGGATAAACTCAGCCTGGATAAGATCAAAGGCGCAGGTTTCCGAGGCCAGCACATAATGGCCGTTGAGTTTGCCCAAGGCCAGGGGTCTGAACCCGTTGGGGTCCTTCATGCCGATGATCTCCCCCTTGCAGGTCAGAAGGATCATGGAATAGGCGCCTTCAATTTTTGAGACTGATTTTTGAACGGCACTCTCAATATCCCCTTTGATCAGGTTTTTAATGAATAGATGAAGAAAAACCTCTGAATCCATGGTGGTCTGAAATATAGACCCCTGTTCTTCCAGTTCTTCTTTGAGTATATGGGCATTGACCAGATTCCCGTTGTGGGCCACGGCATAGGAGCGATGCCTATGATTCACCACAAAGGGCTGGGCATTGGTGAGAACCGAATCCCCGGTTGTGGAATACCGGACATGGCCGATGGCGGAACCCCCTTCTATTCTCTCAAGGTCTTCCATGTCAAAGACTTCCGGAACAAGGCCCATACCTTTATGGGAATATATGGTATCGGTGATCCCTCTGTTGACGGAGATGCCAGCGCTCTCCTGCCCCCGGTGCTGGAGGGCATAAAGGCCGAAATAGGTTATTTTTGCAGCTTCCGGATGCCGATATAACCCAAAGATACCGCATTCATCCTTTGGCCGCTCACTGGCATTAAATAAATCATGCATGGTTGTTTTCCCGGTGATAGTCCTGAATGGTCTTCACGGATAATGTTTCTTTTTTAAGGGCCTCAATGGCGCTGCAGATGGCCCTTGCCCCGTCGGTTGTAGTGGCATAGGGGATCTTGTATTTGATGGCCGCCCGCCTTATTTCATAGCCGTCCCGCTGGGTCTGGCTCGACGCTCCAGTGTTCAGGATCAATTGAATTTCATTGTTGGTCACGGCATCCACCACATGGGGCCTTCCTGCTGAAACTTTCTTAACAATTTTTGTGGGGATATCGTTTTCGTCAAGAAATTGGGCCGTTCCCCGGGTTGCCACGATGGTAAACCCCATGGTGTGAAATTTTCGGACAATGGGAAGCGCTTTTTCCTTATCCTTATCCTGAACACTGATAAAGACGGTGCCTTGGGTCGGAAGTTTCTGCCCGGCTGCAATCTGAGCTTTGGCAACTGCAGCGCCGAGATCCTTGTCGATTCCCATAACTTCGCCCGTGGATTTCATTTCAGGACCCAGAACAGGGTCCACGTTTTCAAACCGGTCAAAGGGCATGACAGCCTCTTTGACACAATAATAAGGGGGAATGATTTCCTTTGTAAAGCCCAGCTCATCCAAAGTTTTTCCCAGCATGACCTTGGTGGCAAGCTTGGCCAGAGGCACTCCGATGGCCTTGGAAACAAAGGGGATGGTCCGGGAAGCTCGCGGGTTGACTTCAATAATATAGACCTTGTCATTCATGATACCAAACTGGATATTCATGAGCCCTTTGACATTCAATTCCTTTGCAATGGCCCTGGCCGCACCCGCCATTTCATCAATATGGGCCTTGGAAATGGAATACGGGGGCAGGACACAGGCGGAATCCCCGGAATGGATGCCAGCTTCTTCGATGTGCTCCATCATGCCGCCGATAACGGTTCGCTCTCCGTCGGAAATGACATCCACATCCAGTTCAAAGGCATCTTCAAGGAATTTATCGATGAGAACAGGTTTATCCGGAGATGCCTGGACTGCCAGATTGAAAAATTCTTCCAGGTCCTTTTCATCATAAACAATTTTCATGGCACGGCCGCCAAGAACAAAGGAGGGGCGGACCATGACCGGATATCCGATATCCCTTGCCGTTTTTATGGCGTCTTCCAGGCTCAGGGCGATCCCGTTTTCCGGCTGGCGAAGGCCGAGCTTTTTGAGCATCTCCTGGAAAAGATCCCGGTCTTCGGCCCGGTCAATGCTGTCAGGACTGGTGCCGATGATGGGGACCCCTGCTTTTTGAAGATCGGAAGCCAGGTTCAAAGGGGTCTGGCCACCGAACTGGACAATGACACCATAGGGTTTTTCTTTTTCAACGATATGAAGGACATCTTCCCTTGTCACGGGCTCAAAATAGAGCTTGTCCGAGGTGTCATAGTCAGTGGATACGGTTTCAGGATTGGAATTGACCATGATGGATTCAACCCCCTCTTCTCTCAGGGCAAAGGAGGCATGAACACAGCAATAGTCAAATTCAATGCCCTGGCCGATCCGGTTGGGGCCGCCGCCCAGGATGATGACCTTTTTTTTGTCGGACACCCTGGCTTCACATTCCGTCTCATAGGTTGAATAATAATAAGGCGTGGCTGCTCTGAATTCTGCGGCGCAGGTATCCACCAGCTTGTAAACCGGAACAATGCCCAGGGCTTTTCTATCCTGTTCGATCTTTTTATCCGTCAAACCCGTGAGAAAGGCGAGCTGTTTATCCGAGAACCCGTATTTTTTTGCCTTTTCAAACAGATCCCGTGGAAGATCTTTTCCCGCCAGCTTGATCTGTTTTTCAAGATCAACAATCTGTTTCATCTGGTTCAGAAACCAGGGATCAATGCGGGTCAGCTCATGGATCATGGTAATGGGCATGCCGTGTTCAATGGCGTATTTAATATAAAACAGACGCTGGGAATTGGGTGTGGATAGTTTATATTCCAGTTCGTTTCCAGCTACGCTTCCGGGAAGCGGATCTTTGCCGTCGCCGCCAAACCCTGCCCTGCCGATTTCAAGGGATCGAAGGCCTTTTTGGAAGGCCTCTTTAAATGTTCTGCCGATGGCCATGGTTTCACCCACGGATTTCATGGCGGTCGTCAGAACATCCTCTGCTTCCGGGAATTTTTCAAAGGTCCATCTTGGGATTTTCACCACGCAATAATCAATGGAAGGCTCAAAACAGGCCAGGGTTTCACCGGTGATATCATTGGGGATCTCATCGAGAGTATAGCCAACGGCCAGTTTGGCCGCAATCTTGGCAATAGGAAAGCCCGTGGCCTTGGAGGCAAGGGCGGAACTCCGGGATACCCTTGGGTTCATCTCGACCACAATAATATCCCCGTTTTCAGGGTTGATGGCGAACTGGACATTTGATCCGCCTGTATCCACGCCGATTTCCCTCATGATGGCAATGGAAGCATCCCGAAGGTTCTGGTATTCCTTGTCCGAAAGGGTCTGGGCCGGTGCCACGGTGATGGAATCCCCGGTATGAACCCCCATGGCATCCACATTTTCAATGGAACAGATAATGACAACGTTATCGGCATGATCCCGCATGACTTCAAGCTCATATTCTTTCCAGCCGATCACCGATTCTTCCAGCATGACCTGGTGGATGAGGCTTGCATCAATGCCTGCTTTGGAGACACGTTTCAGCTCTTCCATATTATAGGCGACCCCGCCTCCGGTTCCTCCCAAAGTAAAGCTTGGTCTTATAATAATGGGGAAGCCGATCCGCTTTGAAACATCTTCCACTTCCTGCATATTGGTGGCAAACCCGCTTTTGGGAATCCTTAAGCCGATCCTGTTCATGGCATCCCGGAAAAGCTCCCGGTCTTCGGCTTTATTAATAGCTTCTTCAGAGGCGCCGATCATTTCAACATTGTATTTTTTGAGAATGCCGGTTTTGGCCACTTCAATGGCTGTGTTCAGCGCAGTCTGCCCCCCAAGGGTGGGCAAAAGGGCATCGGGCCGCTCCTTTTCAATGACCTTGATCACGGTTTCAGGAGTGACCGGTTCAATATAGATTTTATCTGCGGTTTCAGGGTCGGTCATGATGGTGGCAGGATTGGAATTGATAAGAATTACTTCATATCCTTCCTCTTTCAAGGCCTTGCAGGCCTGGGTGCCGGAATAATCGAATTCACAGGCCTGACTGATGATGATGGGGCCTGCACCAATGATCAGGATTTTTTTTATGTCTTCACGCTTTGGCATCTTTAATCACTTTTGCAAACTGGTTAAAAAGATAGGCTGAATCATGGGGGCCGGGGGAAGCTTCCGGATGATACTGCACGGCAAAGGCCCGTATGGCATCACTTTTAAGACCCTCAAGGGAATCTTCATTCAGATTGATATGGGTCATGGCGGATTGGTCCTTGCCGATGGTATTCAGATCCACGGCAAATCCATGGTTCTGGGAGGTAATTTCAACTTTGCCGGTGGATAGATTTTTAACCGGCTGATTGGCACCCCTGTGTCCGAATTTGATCTTCATGGTTTTTCCGCCCATGGCAATCCCTAAAAGCTGCATGCCAAGGCAGATACCGAAAATGGGAACAACGCCCAGTAACGCTTTTATGGTATCCACGGCATAGGTCAGCGGCTCAGGGTCTCCTGGCCCGTTGGAAAGAAATATGCCTTCCGGATTCAGTTGCAGGATGGTTTTTGCATCGGTTCTTGCCGGAACCACCAGGACTTCGCACCCTGCCCGCTCAAGGCTTCGGATAATATTATATTTAATGCCGAAATCAAGGGCCACGACAGAGTGCTTCTTGCCTCTGTGGTGCCAGATAAGAGGGTCATCGAGCTTTGCAGCATCAATATAATCGGGCTGGTTATATTTCCAGAAATAGGGTTTTTTTGTGGTTACCTTTCCCACAAAATCGCTTCCCAGCATTAAAGGGATCTGTTTGATCCTTTCTACAAGGGAATCGGGAACAAGATCCGAGGTGGAGATCATGGCCCGCATGGCGCCGGATTTCCTGATATGGCGGGTCAGTGCCCGGGTATCCAGGTCCTCAATGCCCAGCACATGGGATTTGATCAGATAATCGGCAAGGGTCCCCCTGGATCTGTAATTACTGGGGAAATCCTGGTATTCTTTAACAATAAAGGCTGCCACCTGTATCCTGTCCGATTCGACATCTTCCGGACAGACCCCGTAATTACCTATCAGAGGATAGGTCATGGTGACCATCTGGCCATAGTAGGAAGGGTCGGTCAGGATTTCCTGGTAACCGGTCATGCTGGTATTGAACACGACTTCTCCCTTTGCTTCACCCTGGCCTGTGAAACTTCTACAGGGAAAAACCCTTCCATCTTCAAGGGCTAATAATGCTTTCATAACAATTTACACCTGTTTACCATTGTATTTATATTCTGTCCCCGGGTCAGCCCCGGATCATTACAAACAGATAATCTGTTTCCATTATAAGTCGAGCACATTTAAATAGCATGACCGGGCTGAATTTGGCAAGCGGCTTTTTGGCGAGCCAGTTGCCGGAACATGGCAAACCTGCTCTATCGATTAATCATCTTAAAAGCCTCGAAGATTTCATTCCGATTCACCCTTTGAGCGCCGCATGGGCGGCAGCCAGACGGGCGACCGGAACCCTGAAGGGAGAACAGGACACATAGGTCAACCCAAGATGATGACAGAGGTTGATGGACATGGGGTCGCCACCGTGCTCGCCGCAAATTCCACATTCCAGATCAGGCTTTTGGCTGCGGCCTTTTTTGATGGCAATCCTCATCAGCTCTCCCACACCATCCGCATCAATGGTGGTAAACGGGTTTTCGGGCAATATGCCGCGTTCCAGATAGTCAATAAGAAAACCGGCTTCTGCGTCATCTCTTGAAATCCCAAAAGCTGTCTGGGTCAGATCGTTGGTACCGAAAGAGAAAAATTCGGCATGCACTGCAATCTGATCGGCGGTCAAAGCGGCTCGCGGGATTTCAATCATTGTTCCGAACTTGTAGGCAATTTTAATCCCCTGCTCTTCCATGACCTCACTTGCGACTTTTTCCAGCACCTGGCGCTGAAACTTAAGTTCATTGCAGTGACTGATCAGGGGAATCATCACCTTGGGAAGTACGGATATGCCTTCCCGGCTCACTTCACATGCCGCTTCAAAGATAGCCCTCACCTGCATGGCAGTCAGTTCGGGAATCGTTATCCCAAGGCGTACTCCCCTTAATCCAAGCATCGGGTTGGCCTCCCGCATACCGGTTGCCTGCTTTAACAGTTGTTCTTTTTTCTGGATTTCTTCCAGTAATCCATTGAGTTCGTTCATTTTCGAGGCATGTTGCAATTGCAGTTTAAGATCAAAAAGTGCCTGCATCAGGGTTATGGGATCGGGTAAAAATTCATGCAGAGGCGGATCGATCAGGCGAATGATCACCGGCAGCCCGTCCATGACCCGGAAAAGACCGGCAAAGTCCTCCCGCTGAAACGGCAGCAATGCATCAAGCGCCTCTTTACGCTCTGCCGGGTGAACCGTCATGATCATTTTCTGTACAAGAGGCAACCGGGCAGTTTCAAAAAACATATGCTCGGTTCGGCAGAGACCGATTCCCTCAGCACCATAGTCCCGTGCCCGCCTGGCATCTTTCGGGTAATCCGCGTTGGCCCATACCCCCAGGCGCCGAAACTCGTCGGCCCAGAAGAGGAGCTTTAACACCCACGGGTCCTGAATGTCCGGGATCATAGTTTCTATTTTACCGGTATAAACCCTGCCCGTGGTTCCGTCAATGGAGAGCCAGTCCCCTTCTTGGACCACGGTTTCCCCGACGAGCATCCGCCGTTTGGCAAGATCGATATTAAGGCCGGATGCGCCCACTACCGCAGGCTTGCCGAACTGCCTGGCCACCAAGGCTGCGTGGCTTGTACGTCCGCCTTTGCTGGTCAGTATTCCTTCCGCGGCCAGCATTCCGTGGACATCATCCGGTTTGGTTTCCGGCCTGACCATAATGACCTGTCTGCCCTCCTGTTTTGCCCAGGTTTCCGCCAGATCAGCATCAAATGCGACCACTCCGCAGGCAGCGCCCGGAGATACGTTCAACCCGACAGCCAATTCACGCCCTGCTGATTTGGCTGCCTTGACGGCATCCGGGTGAAACTGGGGGTGCAGGAAAAAATCCACCTGGTCGGGGCTGACGCGCAACACTGCTTCTTTTTTTGAGATCAATCCTTCATCGGTCATCTCCACGGCAATGCGAACCGCTGCCAGGGCTGTGCGCTTGCCGTCGCGTGTCTGGAGCATCCAGAGTTTGCCCTTCTCAATGGTGAATTCCACGTCCTGCATATCCCGGTAGTGGGTTTCCAATTTTCGGACGATGGTCTCAAACTGACTGAAGGCGTCCGGAAGTTCATGGGCCATCTCTTTCAGATCCTTTGTCAGACGGATACCGGCCACCACATCCTCCCCCTGCGCATTGATCAGATAATCGCCTTCAAGCTGCTTTTCCCCGGTGGAGCCGTTTCGGGACATGGCAACGCCGGTAGCACTGTCCGGACCCATATTGCCGAAAACCATGGCCACAATATTCACTGCAGTACCCAGATCATGGGGGATACCGGAGGCATTTCGGTAATCCACCGCCCGCTTGCCGTCCCAGCTTTTAAAGACCGCCTCTGTGGCATATTTCAACTGCTCAAAGGGATCATCCGGAAAAGCATGGTGGGCATAATGCCGATAAATTTCCTTGAATTCGGCTGTGATGATTTTCCAGTCTTCAGCACACAGATCAGCATCGTTTTGTATGCCGGAACGGCGCCGGGTTTTAGAAATCACCGTCTCAAACACATCGTCGGGAGCTCCCATCACTACACTGCCGAACATCTGGATCAATCGACGGTAGGCATCATAAACAAATCTTTCATCACCGGTCTGAGCGATCAATCCTTTGGCGGTGTGATCGTTGAGTCCAATATTAAGCACCGTATCCATCATTCCCGGCATGGAAAATTTGGCGCCCGAGCGGCAGGATACCAAGAGGGGGTTCTGTTCCCCGCCAAAAGTTTTTCCGGTGGCTTTTTCCACTTTTCTCAGCGCTTCGACTACCTGATCCCACATCCTGTCAGGCAGGGTTTTACCACCCGCAAGGTAAGCGTTACAAGCCTGTGTTGTCACCGTGAAACCAGGTGGCACAGGCAGTCCAAGACGCACCATCTCGGCAAGATTGGCGCCCTTGCCGCCCAGCAGCTCGCGTACCTTCTCCCAACTACCGTCAAATTGTTCCTGTATCCGGTCTACTTCATCAAAAAGATATACCCAATTCTTCATCATGGTTTTGCTCCTTAATAGTCGGCAGCTTTCATACCTGACTCGAAAGCCTTAAGATTCACATCGATAAATGCTTTTTTCGTCTTTTCCCGGATCGTCTTGTAAAACAGGTCCGGCGACAACGGCACGGCCTTGCTTTGGACCAGTGCGCCCAGCATGACCATGTTCAATGAAAGCGGAGATCCGGCCTTGACTGCCAGCGATGTGGCGTCAAAAGCGATTAGTTTTTTTACTCTGCCTGATAATAATTTCATTGCGGTTTTCACATCCGGGTATTGGGATTTGCCCAGTGCAACGGTGTAGGGGGGCACCTGAGACGTATTGGAAATCACCACTGAACCGGCAGTGCATTTTTTTGCCGCACGGATGGTTTCGGACGGTTCGAACCCAATCAAGACGTCTGTATCACCATCAGCGATGCAGTAACTTTTACCTTCTCCCAGCAATACCATGGACTCCACGACACCACCCCGCTGGGCCATACCATGAAATTCAGACATCCTTACGGGAACATCGGCGGCCAGTGCTGCTTCTCCAATAATGCGGGCGGCCAGGATGTTGCCTTGACCGCCCACTGCCACGATCATAAGTTTAATTGTATTCATGATTCTCTCCTATTTTCCGGCGTTACAGGCAAAATGGCATTTTCAGGACAGAGTTGAACACAGAAGGCGCATCCCTCACATCGGTTGATATCTATGAAAACGCTGTCATTTTCCAGGTAAAGGGCAGGACAGGCGACCTTGCTCACACAGTCGCGATGATTCCGGCATTTATCGTGTTTTATCTGAAAGGGCCGCTTTTTCTTGTAGCCGGGGAAGGTCCGTTCATTCAGCGGGCATGGCGCACGGGCGATGAGGACTGAAACCCCTTTGTAATCCGCCAGCTCTTTAATGGCCTCAATCATTTTTCGGTGTTTCAGCGGGTTTACCGTTAACACCTTTTCGACCCCAAGCCCCTTAACTGCTGCCTCAATGGATATCCGGGTATTAGGCAGGCCGAAATGCTCAATATCAGCTCCAGGATGTGGTTGGTGTCCGGTCATGGCTGTCGTTCCATTGTCCAGAATGACTACAGTAAAATTATGGTTGTTGAAAACAGCATTGGCCAGCGGCGACAAGCCACTGTGAAAAAAAGTGGAGTCGCCTATAAACGCCACTACCTTGCGTCCGGTAGCCCGGGCAAACCCTCCTGCCGTGCCGATGCCCGCACCCATGGCAATGAGAAAATCACCCATGTTCAGCGGTGGCAGCAGGCCCAGGGTATAACAGCCGATATCGGTGGGGTAGATGGCGTCATCCCCAAAAACTTCGCGTACCGCCACATAGGTAGCACGATGGGGGCAACCGGCGCACAGATTGGGCGGTCGGGGAGGAGCCTCGGGAAGATCATCAATCCTGATAGGGTGGGTCTGTTTAAAAGAAAGATGGAAATAATTGGCGATCACCTTCTTCACCAGGGCAGGATCAAATTCATACAGCCGGGAAAAAAGACTCTTGCCCTTGCCTCTGATCGGCAGGATAAGCCCGGCTTTCTGAGCGCAGTTGCCCACTGCCTCTTCAAGAAAGGGCTCTCCTTCTTCAGCCACCAGCACTTTTTCGCAGCCCTCCAGGAATTGCCGGACCATCTTTTCCGGGAAGGGATGAGAAAAGCCGATACGAAGAACCTTGAAGCGGTCTTCACCGCCAAGGTCCTTAACGGCATCGCTGACATAGCCGTAACTGACACCGCTACAGACAATACCCCGCCTGCCGCTGCCTTCAATCCGGTTCCAGGAAATGTTGTCAGCGATGTCCCGGGCCTTTTCGATTTTTTCAAGAAGCTTTGGATGAAGATTACGAGAAACTGAGGGTATGCAGACATAGCTGAAAGGGTCTTTTTTAAAAACCCCGCGTGTCTTTCTATCGAGTAATGGTCCCAAGGTCACAACACCGCTGCTGTGATTGATTCTTGTGGTAGTCCGTAAAAGAACGGGGAGCTTGAGATCTTCAGATAAATCAAAGGCATATCTTGTCATTTCCTTGGCTTCAGCCACTGTGGAAGGCTCGAGAATCGGCAGGCCGCTGAGTTTTCCGTAATAACGGGAGTCCTGCTCATTTTGACTGGAAAACATGAACGGGTCATCGGCAACAACCAGCACCAGGGAGCCGACAATTCCTGTATAGGCCAAGGTCATCAATGCATCGGACGCTACGTTCAGGCCCACATGTTTCATGGTGACCATGGTTCTGAGTCCGCACATGGCGGCACCGGCCGCAACCTCCAGGGCCACCTTCTCGTTGGCACTGTACTCGAAATACAAATCGCTTTCCCGGGATATCTGAAAAAACTGTAAGGCAATCTCGGAAGAAGGCGTACCGGGATAAGCAGTTGCAAAGGCTACTCCTGCCTCAAGCGCACCCCTTGCTATGGCCTCGTTGCCCAATAAGAGCATTTGTTCATCAACTCTGTCTTTTAAAAGAAAATGCATGTATCAACTCCTTTTTGTTGTTTACTTTATTAGCCTTGCCTCATTTATCAGGCGCATGAGGGTTGGTTGCCGTTGAAATGGCGCTCAATAAAATCCATGGCCAGGTTGCCTTTGACAAATTCGGGATGACCGAGGACACTGTCGATAAAATTAATATGGGTAACGCGTCCTTTGACAGGGTGATTCTTAAGCGATTTAATCAGGCCGATGCGGGTCAATTCCCGGCTTTTCCCATGGAATATAGCCGTTGCCGGAAGGGAGCCGCAGATGTGCGCCGCCATGGTCCAACCGTTGAACACCACTTCTGCCTGGTCGAATGGGAGCTGCTCTCCGGAAGAAATACGCAATTGAAGTTCAACCAAGTCCAGGCCTGTCAACATTTCAGTGAGCGGATGCCCGGCCTTAAGCCCTGTGTTCATTCCAAGGAAATAAAAACCGCCTTTGGCATCCAGAAGGAATTCCACAGTTCCGGCATTCACATAGCCGATCTTACGGGCAAGATTGCAGGCGGCTTTCCCCATACGCTGCCGCAACTCCCAGCTAACCCCGGAGGATGGCGATTCTTCGATGATCTTCTGATATCGACGCCGGATTGAAGAATCTCTCTCTCCAAGGTGAATGATATTGCCGTGGGTATCGGCCAGAATCTGAATTTCCACATGACGGGACTGCTCGATATAACGCTCCATGAAAATCCGATTGTCCCCAAAGACCTTTCGGGTCTCCCGGCAGCATGCCTTAAGGGTAGCCGCCATTTCAACCGGACTTTTCACCATGCGCAGGCCCTTACCTTTTCCCCCGGCGGTGACATGCTTGAGCAATACCGGATAGCCGATGCTTTCGGCCACTGAAAGCGCCTCTGCCTCATTCTTTAAGGCCTCGACATGACCGGGTATTACAGGCACACGAGCTTTGACGGCCAGCTCCTTGGCCGCAATCCTGTCACTCATCAGGGCGATGACGTCCGAAGGCGGACCGATGAACGAAGGACCTGCAGCCTCCAGGGAACGGGCAAAGCGGGCGCTTTCAGACAAAAACCCATAGCCGGGGTGCACGGCCTGACAGCCGGTAGAGAGGGCCGCGTAAATGATTTTTTCTAAATCCAGGTAAGCTTCCGGATCATGGGTACCTCCGATATATACGCTTTCATCAGCCATTAGCCGGTGCAGGCTCCGGCTGTCCGCATCGGAATAAACCGCCACGGTGGCAATACCCAGCCGTTTGCAGGTACATATAATGCGTACGGCAATTTCACCTCTGTCAGCGATTAGAATTTTTTTATACATTTTATATTCTTCCGGATTTTCAAAATTATGGGTGAGAGGGGGCAACATGCCCTGTTTTTATGCATTCTGCAGATCAGGAAATAATTTGTTGATGCTTTTATTCCAGTCATCAAACCAAGTTTTTATTTTTTTAAATAATGATTCCGTATCCCCTATTATTTTTATTTCCTTAATGGAATCTCCCCTGGTAATGTTTCTCAAAAAATTCTGCTCCTCTTTGCCTTCTACAACTCCGAAAACTGCATATTTGCCATTCAGGTGCGGTGTTGGGCGATGGATAATAAAAATTGATTTACGATTCAGGGCCGGCTGCTCAGCCCTGAACCATAATTTACATTAACTCAGAAAAACATTATTCCTGATGATATATCAGAATAATTAACCTTATTTCTGGGGTTTGCCCAATACTGAGGCAAACATCTCATCACTCCACATCATGGAATCTGAAACGTTCTGACGGAATTTGATGAAATCAATGGTATCCTGACCGGTGATCTTCTTGGTATTAAAGGCGCCGAATCCAAGGAAAGCCTCGCCTGACATATTAGCTGCAAGCCAATGTCTGTGGTCGTTTTTCATTGTATCCCAGAAAAATTTCTTTTTCTGGCGGATACCGTCGATGGATTTGATCAGGCAGCCCGGGAACAGGTTGGCAAATTTCCAGATGATCAGATTGACTTCTTTGTCCAGAAGTTCAAAATCAGCATTGGGCTGATGAATTTTCAGTAAGTCACGACCCGCCTTGAGGTCATCACCTGTTTTGGATTCGCCATAAACAATCTCGCCGTCTTCAATATATTTGTCAGTGATGATGGTCGGGTTCCTCAGCCATTTGCCGTCCACTTTCAGTACGGGAACAACCTTGGAGATCATGCCCAGGGCTTTCATTTTATATGCTGACCACATTTCGCAGGATACGCAGTTGTACATGGCGTTTTCTGCAGAAAGGAACCAGGGAAGGAAATCTGAAGACCCACCGGCAGGGGCTGAACCGTGTTTTGGTCCTGCCTGACCGAAAATGGCAAGGTCGGAAGATACGGCAAGATCACAGGCAAGGCCGATTTCCTGGCCACCGGCGACTCTCATGCCGTTTACGCGGCAGATAACCGGTTTCTTGCAGGCAAGAATTGAATCTACCATGTGGTTGAAAAGCTCCATGTACTGGCCGTATTCGTCACATCTTTTTGAATAGAACTCAGAATATTCCTTTGTGTTACCGCCGGTGCAGAATGCATAGGGGCCTGTGCCGGTGAAAACAACGGCTACGACTTCTCTG
>JANNUH010000084.1:0-35286 GCA_031395015.1 Desulfobacterales bacterium
CTTTGCTGACCGCCATGAACTCGCTCATTCTTCGCTCAAACAGCATGGCGGCTTAACCGCTACGGTAATCAAGAATTTGTAAGCAAAAATCCATAATGCTCCCGTAAGGCAATCACCCTTGCACTGGAAGATGTCGCAAGATCACCTGCGATTTTTGTAAATGTTCTAAAGGCCTGGAAACGGCGGACTGTTTGAGGGACCGACCGAGTTTCCGCCGTTTAATGGTAGGCCTTTCTGAACTTTAAAAAATCGTTCAGGCAATAGGGAGTGCAAGGTGATCAGACCGGAACGGGTATTGGCGTAAATTGGTTAGAAAATATGATTCTTATGGCAAATATCCAGGGCCGGGTCTTGATTATTGATTAAAAAAGGTTGAGAGTTCAGGCATGGGCAGGCACCTCAAATGTTGTCATAAACGGCCGGGCAACCTGCTTGATGGGGAACTCTTCCAGGTAAAGTTCCGTGGCTTCCTGGAGGTTTTTTATGGCTTCTTCAATGGTCTCTCCCTGGCTGGCTGTTCCTACTTCAAGACATTGGGCCACATAAAGGGCATCTTCTTTTTGGACAACTGCGGTAAATAAATTCATTTGCCCCTCCTGCAGATTGTGGAAGTCCATTGGGAAAAAATATTGGGGGAAAATATTTGCTTTGCAAAACAATGCGTTGTATTCTGTCCTGAATCAAAAAACAAAGCCAAGGGGGACCCCAATGGATCTGAAAAAAAACTCCCAGGAAAAATTTAATCAACTGAGAAAACAAGCAGAAGAATTGATGATGGGACGGGCCGTTAACCATGCCTCGGTTGGTTTTGAAGATCCGCTCAGATTAATCCATGAACTCCAGACCTTCCAGATTGAGCTGGAACTACAGAATGAAGAACTGAACCAATCCCGGGAGGAACTCATATTATCCAGGACCAGCTATGTGGAACTCTATGACCAGGTGCCCGTGGGATATGTTTCCTTAAGCCCCCAGGGCATTGTCCTGAAAGCCAATCTGACCTTTGCAGGCATGCTGTCAAAAGATAGAAGCCAGTTGATCGACCATCCTCTATCCGCCCATATCCTTTTTAAAGACCAGGATATATATTATCTGCACTTAAGAAATCTTTCCGACGAAAAAACACCACGGGTCTGTGAACTGCACATGCAGAGAAAAGATGGAACAGTATTTGATGCAAGGCTTGAAAGCAAAGTGCACTGGATGAAAGCAAAGGATCAGAGCAATACCTGATGATTGTCAGGGATATTTCCGAGATGAAACAGGCAGAAAAAGCCCTGCTGGCAAGCCAGGAAATATTTCGGATGGTTTCGGAAAATATCGACCAGGAGATTTATTTATTTCAATCCGATTATTTCAAAGTGAGCTATATCAACCCTGCGGCGGAAAGCATATACGGCGTACCTTTTCATGATCTATATGACGATCCCATGGCCTGGGCCAGGAATATCCATCCCGAGGATATGGAAAAAATAAAAGCAGATTTGAAAGAGAAAAAGGGTTTCGACATAAAGGGATCTGAGTACCATGAATTCAGGGTGAATCACCCGGAAAAAGGCGAAATATGGATCGGCAGCAATCTTTTTTCCATTAAAAACAAGCCTGGATATGCCGTTGGCATCAGCACGGACATAACCGAGCGAAAGATTTTAGAGCGGAAACAGAAACTGGATAATCAGGGTCTTGAAGATAAAGTCAAAAAAGGGACGGCTGAACTGGAAGAGATGAATACGGCCCTGAAAATACTGCTGAGAGGAATAGAAAAGGATAAAAATGAAATCGGCGACAGGATATTTTCTAATAGCCGGCAGATTCTTATTCCCATACTGGACACCCTTGATAAAACCATGACCCAAAAAAAGCAGAAGGATCTGATGGATATTCTCAGATCGGAGTTGAAGAATATCCTATCCCCTTTTTCAAAAAAATTATCCGATAAAATGATCAATTTATCCCCCATGGAAATTCAAGTCGCCAGCCTTATCAAATCCGGTAAGTCCAACAAGGAAATATCACAGTTGCTGAATAGCTCCATCCACACGATATCCCGCCATCGGGAAAATATCCGGGAAAAGACGGATTTGAAAAACAGCAAAATCAATCTCAGATCCTTTCTTCTGAATCTTGACGAAAGCCTATTCTGAATAGGCGATAAATGGCCTTTTTTCTGGTTTTCCTTTTTGTTGATTGAAAATTGAATATTTAATACTATAGGGCATCCAGAACAGAAAGATGCCTTTCCAACAGGATTTTCGATTCTGCGCAGCCCGGATTCTGCGCCACCATGGCCATTTTTTTGATTCTTACATCTTTTAAATTAAAAAGACAGATGAAGATTATGAAAGGAACAGCCCATGCATTCTGTAAAAAACATCAGCTTTCAGAGGCCGGGGGAGGAAAATTCGCCGAGGGGCCGGGAGCGATCCTGGAATTCAACAGACAAAAAAAAGTTTGAAATAGAAAAAGCAGACCTGGAAGCACGCCTCCTGAGAGCCCAGAAATTAGAGTCCACGGGGATACTGACCCGAGGAATCGCCCACGATTTCAACAATATCCTGACCAGTATTATTGCCTATACCCAATTGCTGGAGATGCAGGATTTTCCCGATGAAGCCTATGTGAGAAACAGTCTTCACCAGATTCTGGAATCTGCATATCAGGCCAGGGATCTGGTCAAACAGATCATGATATTCGGGCGTCAGGCAGAATATGCAAAGGAACCGGTCCTGCTTGATCATGTGGTCAGGGATGTGGTGAACATGATCAGATCCTCCTTGCCTTCAACCATTGATATCCGGGAAGAGGTCCGAGGCAAGAACTATATCGTATTTGCATACCCGTCCCAGATGCGTCAGGTGCTGATGAATCTGTGCACAAATGCAGCCCATGCCATGGGTAGCCGGGGAGGAATTCTGAAAATAAAGCTTGGCCGGGTGACCTTAAATAAAAAACGCTGTAAAACAATTGAACCCGTAATAACACCCGGGAAATATGTGGAAATCCCCGTCAGCGACACAGGGTCGGGAATAGCGCCGGAACATATCCCCCATATTTTTGATCCCTATTTTACGACCAAAAAAACAGAGGAAGGTACTGGCCTGGGTCTTTTTATCAGCCTGGGGATCATAAAAAAACACGACGGCGCCATCCTTGTTAAAAGTGATTCCGGCCATGGGAGCACTTTCACTGTTTTGATCCCGTGTTTTTAATACAGAAAATCTAGAAAAAAGGTGCCGGCTCAGCAGTTGATTCTAAGGATCGGGTTAATAGCTGAAATCAAAGGACATGGAGACATTGCTGGTTCTGGAATTCAAGAGCACGGAATCGCCTGATATCCCGTAGGCTGTGGAGCGTTTATCATGTTCCCCCATGATGGAGAATTGGAGATTGTCGGAAATATTTATGCCTAGCCTGATGGCCAGATCAAGGGAGCTGAATCGGCTGTAGGGGGATGTGATATCTTTATAATCATCTTTTTCCGAATACTGGAGCAGCATGGACAGGGACCATTGTTTATTCATGGGCAGTAAAACAGTATTCAGGCCGAATAACCATTCCGGAGCATTTAAGATGTCCTGGTTTTCTCCGGAATAGTCAAAATGGGTGATGGAAGGGGTGATGCTGAGCCAGTTGCTGGGCTGGAAAGCACCGGCCAGTTTAAATCCAAGCCTGTCGGCAGTGTCGGGTAAGGATTCATAGGACAGATAACCTGCTCCAGGGGTATGTAAATTGAATTCAGGCCAGGCCGTAAATACATTAAAATTTTCATGGATGGCACTCAGATTGATATCAAAGCCGTCCGCCAGGGTATGGGCATACCCGATTTCATGCAAATGAAGCCGGGAATCGCTTAATCTGCGGATCTCATCTGCAGGGTTGTCTGAAACAGCCATTCCGGTCTTCAAATTATTTGTGCTGAAATCATCACGCCTGTAGCTGATGATGGCGCCCTTTTCATGAACCGGTATCTGCAGCGTGCTTTCAAATCTGATTCTGTCGGCATCCAGGCCCGAGCTTAGATCCTCATGTCGTTTGGTCCCAACAAATCTTTTCTTCCAGTATTGCTCATCCAGGCCCGATACTTTGATACCCTCGGTGCTGCTGGCATGGATAAATTTGTTATCCGATATATAAACCCCCACATGGTTGATTCTTTTTTTCCCTTTATTGCCGAAAAAGATCAGATCACCCGGCTGCATATCCTGTTTATCGATTTTCTTGAGATCGGAAAAACTGAACTGGGCCACGGAACTGTGGGGAAGATCAATGCCGAATATCTGATCATAGACCAGTCTGGCAAAACCTGAGCAATCCAGGCCGTTTGTTGTGGTTCCCCCCTTGCGGTAAGGGATTCCGACAAATTGCTGCACTTTGTTTTCAAATTGTAATTCCGTCAGGCCAACGGTGGACAGGGGAGAATTGGTCTTTGTTTCCACACCCAGGGCAATGGAAGTCGACAGGGCGACGATCAAGCCGTAAACAAACCAGGTACGAGTTTTCAGAAATAGAGGTTTGAGCCGTTTATACATTTTTTCCTATCAATTCTCCTGTTTTCAACGGGAAATAGAATATTTTTATATCCCTTGTCAACCCAAAATTTAAACTTTTGTAAAATCCACAAAAGGAAGATTTAATGATATATGACTGATAGATGACGGAAAAGCAGTAGTGTCGCAGGATTTACAGTTCACCACTGATGATGAGCCCTGCGAGCATTTCTCGATAATTAATCCCGGTCTGATGAAAGCCCCTGGTTCCATATTTCATATTGCCTTCCAGAACAAAGGGCCGGCCCTGATGCATTATAATATCAATGCCCACATCATCCCAGCCGCATTTTAAGGCCGTCATCAGGGCAAGGTCCAGGGCTTCCTCTGGCAGGGGATCAAAACAGACAGTCCCTCCCTGGGAAAGGTTGGTTTTGAAATTGTCTGAACCTGGAACCCGCCAGAAGGCCAGCCTTATTTTTTTGCCGATGATGATGATTCTCATATCCCGGTCCACGGGCAGATATTCCTGGATATAGGCAGGGCGGTGATCTTTAAGATAGGCAGAAAGTGCATCCCTGTTGTTTATCAGGAAAACCCCCCTGCCTCTGGCAGAGCCCCGTGCTTTTTTGGCAATAAAGGGGAAGCGGAAAAAATCCAGAATGGTTTTTTTCTGTCTTTCTCCGTAAAACACACGGGTTCTGGGGTGGGGAATGCCGAGCATGTGGAAAATGGCGGTCTGTTTTATCTTATCCATGGCAAATTTATAGGTATGAAAGCTGGGAAAGGTTGGTTTTCCCATGGCATTAAAGAGATCGGCATAAAAGGCAGTGGGATAATAGATTTTGTCTGCCCCAAGGATCAGTCTTTGCTCCTCAATGGAATAATCATTAAAAACAGGCTTGAACCCCAGGGTATGAATGGAGGGGATTTTCTTTAATCTTGCACCCAGGGCAAGGGGCGGGCTGTTCAAGGGGGGCATCCTTATTTTATCCGGGATTTGACCCAGAATTTGAATTGGGATTTTATCTGGTTCGGTTTTGGCGGGAACTCCCACAGGGCATTTACGCCTGTGCGGTCCAGTTCTTTCTGGAGCATTGGTTTATCAAGGCTTTTCCCCAGGAAGGAAATGATGATGGGCATATCTTCCTTTGAATAAAGGCCCCTGATTTCCCCGGCAAAGTCCATTCCCGTCATATCCTTTAAAAACAGATCACAGATGATGGCCGATGGTTTTTGTGATACCACGGCCTCAAAGGCATCCTGGGACCGGTGAAAGGTCAGGCTCGGCACACCCGATGTGTACAGCAGTTTGCAATAGGTGTTAAGGACGGATTCAAAGGGGCTGATGACAATGACCCTGTCTTTATCCCGTGTTGCTCTTTCTTTCCTTATATCCTGATATTTTTTAGCAGTGGCTTTAAGGTTTCTTTTTTCCAGGATTTCAATATAGGTATCCAGGGTCTGAACAGGGGCCGTCCGGGTAAGATAATTGGAGGCCATATAGGAAAATGTATCGGAAATCATGAGATATTCAATGATATGTCCGGCCCTGGCGTCTAAAATGGTTTCAGCCAGTAATTCTCCTTTTTTCGTGCCTGACTCTATCTTGTTTTTAATCTCGGCACAGACAGAATCAGACAGGTTTTTATCCAGGACTTTCATGGCAGCCAGGCGGACAGGCAGGGAAGACTCTGAAATGCCCTGAACCGCCGAAGCCGGGGATTCAAGTTTTGGGAAAGCCTCAAGTGCGCAGTAAACTGCAAATCTGATGGTATTATCCGTTTCTTTTTGATTGAGAAGAAAAAAAAGATCATTCACTGTTTCCACGGGCCGGGTCTGTGAAATCAGTTCTGAAATATTAATGGCCTGGTCATGGCCCAGGTTATTTTTCAGATGTTCTGCAAGGCCGGCAGTCTTTTCAACGGAATCCTTTGCCTTGAGGCTCTGGAGGGCATCCAGGATATTCTTGTCGCATTTTTCAGTTTTTGAGGCCTGCTCAAGGCTTTCAAAGGCCTTTGTTGTTCCGATACGCTCAAGGGCTTTGACAGCCGTGGCTTTCAGGATCGGGTCGTCATAGAAAATAAATTCCGCAATATCATCGGTCATGCTCTCCATCTTAAATTTTCCCGTTGTGCGGATGATTTCAGTTAAAAGTTCCTTATCTGTTTCATTGGACAGAAGCTGCTTGAAAAGATGGCGGGCATTGACAGCCGTGGCCTGGTCGAGGTTTCCGGTTTTTATACTTTTTTTAAGGCTCTGGACATAGTCATCCATGATCATTTCTCCCAGGGCTTTTTCGAAATCCGTCAGGGTTTTTTTTCTGCCAGTTCCAGGTATCCCGGCACATATCGAAAAGTGTCTTTTCCGCTTTCCAGCCAAGTTCCTCAAAGGCCTTTGAAGGGTCGGCCCAGCATGCTGCAACGTCTCCGGAGCGTCTCGGCCCGATTTTATATGGTATTTTTCTGTTGCCGGCCGCTTCAAATCCTTTGATCATTTCAAGGACCGAATACCCCTGGCCCGTGCCAAGGTTATAAATAACGATTCCGGGCCGGGTAAAGAGTCTGGGAAGGGTTCTGATGTGGCCCAGGGCAAGATCCGTCACATGGATATAATCCCTGACTCCGGTTCCGTCCGGGGTGGGATAATCATTTCCAAATACATTGACCTCGGGCAATGATCCCACGGCCACCCTGGAAATATAGGGCATGAGATTGTTCGGAATGCCTGCCGGGTCCTCTCCGATTTCACCGCTTGAATGGGCTCCCACAGGGTTGAAATATCGCAGAAGGGCAATATTCCAGGTATTATCGGAGCGGTAAAGATCCTGGAGGATTTCTTCGATCATGAGCTTGGTCCGTCCATAGGGGTTTGTGGCAGACAGGGGAAAATCCTCTTTTATGGGAAGGGATGCAGGATCTCCATAAACCGTGGCAGAAGATGAAAATACAATGTTTTTCACTCCGGCATCCTCCATGGCACCGAGAAGGTTCAAGGTCCCGGTGATATTATTATGAAAATATTTCAAGGGAATCAAAACCGATTCTCCCACTGCTTTCAGCCCTGCAAAATGAATGACGGCATCAATGGGATGATCAGAGAAAACAGCAGCAATGCTTTTTTTATCCAGCAGGTCTGCCTTATAAAAATCCAGGGATCTGCCGGTAATCTTTCTGACCCGGTTCAAAGATTCTTCCGAGCTGTTGGAAAGATTATCAAGCACCACAACATCGTATTTTTCATTTAAAAGTTCGACACAGGTGTGGCTTCCGATATAGCCTGCACCGCCGGTAACCAGTATTTTCATGGATAATCCTCATGGGCTTTATTGGGTTTGTGCATGGATGTTTTTTACAGTCTCTGCAATGTTTTGAGCAAGAGGTTAACATGGACCCAGAGCCTGGATCAAGTTTTTTGTTTTCAATCCGGATCAGGCCGGGCCAGCCTCTGCCATAAAAACAGATTTTAAAACAGATTTCAAAGGATTGACAGACAGCCTGTCTGTGTTTAGAATTGTGGCATTCAGGCAGAATCATCCTGAAAAAATTAAATATAAGGAGAGATATAAAATGATTAATTTGACAGATCCTGCAAAAACGCAGATCGATGACTATTTCCAGGGAAAGGCGGCCACACCGATTCGAATTTTTCTCAATTCCGGCGGCTGAGGCGGACCATCACTTGCCATGGCTCTGGACGAGCCAAAGGATACAGACGATACCTTTGATATAAAAGGTCTGAAATTTGTTGTTGATAAAGAATTCATGGGAAAAGCGGAAACCATTAAAATTGATTTTACAGGCATGGGATTTCATCTTGATTCCAACCTTGATCTTGGAAAATCCGGATGCGGAAGCTGCGGCTCCGGCGGCTCCTGTGGGGATTAACCCTTTTTTACGGGTTTTGAAAGGGTAGGAATTCACTCTTACCCTTTCACCCCCTTGCGAAAATTTAATGATTGTCAGGGCCTAGCATGAAAATATATTCGGTTTTTCTTTGTATCCTGTTGTCAGGATTTGCTTCTGTAATATTTCTGAACGGCTGCGGGGAAAAAAAGAAATCCCAGGCCGAACTCGCCCTGGGAAGCTGGTCCCAGGAAAAAGACAGGGCCCATATCCTTTTGAATATCAACCCAAAAGGAGAATGGAATTCTTCCGTAAAAATTCCCGAGGCGGGCTCCAGGGTCGTCAAGACCAGTGGAAAGGCCAAAGGGGTATGGAATATTGATAAAAATCAGATGATTTTCACGGTTATGGAGTCGGATATTGACGATGTCTGGATAAAGGGCGGCACTGTATCCTATGATATCGTCGGGCTCACGGGAAACAGGATACAGCTTAAAGATGAATCCGGAGCCGTGATGGTCTTTTCCGGGGCCGGGATGGAAAAAGAAGCCGGCCTTGCACTGAGCGTGCCCATGGCGCCGGTTGTTGTGAATATCAGCAAAGCCAAGTCAAATGATAAGGACAGATATTTGTGCCTGAAAATGAGCCTTATCCTCAAAGAACTCATGCCGGGTCAAAAATCCCCCGTGGTCCATCCAAAAGTCCATGATGCAATCATCATTTTTCTCAGTTCCCTGGTATATGATGATGTAAAGGATTTTCATGGTATCGAAGTTCAGAGCCAGAGACTTGTAAATATATTAAATCCCCATATGGAAGGCACGATAAAAAAAATTGCAGTTGAAAATGTCATTCTCACGGCTGAAATCGATAAGGTTGATGAATTTATGATTGCCCAGGCCCTGCCGACAGGGCCTGCCCCTGAAAAAGGGAAGGGGGCCAAGGATGGCAAAAAGGAAGAAAAATCATCGCATTAAAGGGATTCGTCCCTTGATTGAATAACCATCAGAATTCCCTCCCTGACCGAGACGGATGCCGTCGTGTCTTTGAATACATTGCTGATCCCTAAACAGGACCCCATTTCCATGGTCCCATCCTTCAATGGATATTCAAGCCCCTTAAGGGTTATGCCCTTTGCCTGTTCCGTGATGGGCAGAATGGACAAAAATTCCCCTGGCCGGCCTTGTATTTCAATATGATGGGTTACCATGTGAATTGTATTGTGTTTATTAATGATCCTGGCAGGGATATCCAGTGCGGCAAGTTTTTTTAAAAGAAAAATATTGGCAAGGGTATGATCCAGCCTTGTACCGGTAACCCCTAGAAGGGTAATGTCCGTTGCATGGTTCAAAAGGGCAAAGGATACACAGAGTTCGGAATCCGTCTCATTTTTGTGTGAAGGATGGGAAATTATTTTTGTTTTTTTGTCTTCAAAAAACAGTCTGTCCTTGGGCAGAGCAGAGTCAAAATCACCGATGATGACATGGGGCAGAATCTGGAGGGCCCTTAAATGCCTTGCTCCGCCGTCGGCACAGACAATTAACCGGGCCTGGCGGATAATGGCCGCTGTATCCTCTGAATATTCAAGATCCCCATTGGCGATGATCACACATTTCATGGATATTTATTATCATGAAATCTTTTCCATGGAAATCTAATCTTTTGTCTTATCTTGACTAATTGTCCGCTACCTTATATTTTCCGTTAAAATGAAATTTTTAAATATTATAAACCGATATATCTTCAAAGAGCTTCTTTCTCCTTTTATCATCAGCCTGTTTTTTCTGACCTTTGTGTTTCTCATGGTACGGATACCTGAAATCACCAATAAGGTTGTGAACTACAATGTGGATATTTCTGCAGTGGTTTTCCTCATGGTCTATATGCTGCCCCAGTTTATGGAGTTTACCATTCCCATGTCAGTGATGATCGCCATTCTTCTGACCTTCATGCGCATGTCCGGGGAAAATGAATTGATTGCCCTGAAAGGAGCAGGGGTCTCCCTTTACAGCCTGTTGCCCCCGGTATTCGCTTTCTGTCTGGCCGGTGTTTTTCTGACATCCATGATCACCATTGCCGGAGTTCCCTGGGGAAAGCTCTCTCTGAAAAAAAAGACCATAGAACTTGCAAGATCCAATATGGATATGGCACTTCAGGAAAGGCAATTCAATTCCGAGCTGGAGAATGTCATGATGTATATTTCCCAGGTGGACATGAAAACTAAAAAAATCAAGGATATTTTTATTGAAGACCGGAGAACAAAGGGGGTGGTCAGCATTTCCATTGCCCCTTCAGGAGAGCTGATCCGTTCGGAAGACGATATATACACCATAAGGCTCTATGATGGCGTGATCAATCAGGTCAATGCAGACGAAAATTCCGTCAACAATATCCATTTCGGGAATTATGATATCAATATTGATTTAAATGAAGCAAGCCGGGGGGAAGGGCAGATCATCAAAAAAATCAGCGAGGAAAGCTTTATGGATCTGATCCGCATGATCAAGACCGGCAGTAATGATGACAGGCTTTTAAGAACGGCCCTGATGCAGCTTCATGAGATATTTTCAGTTCCGTTTGCCTGTCTTTCCCTGGGCCTGCTTGCCTTTCCCCTGGGGGTACAATCCAATTCCCTGCAAAAATCTTCAGGATTCAGCCTGGGGATTTTCTTTTTTCTGCTGTATTATTTTTTCCTGGCATTCGGATGGTCAGCCGGGCGGGCCGGCATATTTCCCCCGGGTCTTGCCATGTGGCTGCCCAATATGGTCATGGGTTGCGCCGGGATTTTTCTTCTTGTAAGAAATGCAAAGGAAAAGCCGGTGCAGATGCCGGATTTTTTGAAAAAGTTCATAACGGCAGCCCGAAACAGTATCTTGAAAAGGGTGTAACATCAATCATGTCATGTCTTTTTAAATACTGGTTAAAGGAATTTATAAAATTTTTTTTCATCATTCAGGTGATCATCCTTGTGCTGTTTGTTTTTATTGATTATCTGTCCAGGATGGAAAGATTTTTAAAATCCGATATTTCCATGCTCGGCGCCCTTAATTATGTCCTCTTGAAACTGCCTTTCATGTTTGTCCAGTTGACGCCTGCGGGAATACTTCTGGCAACGATTGTGGTTTTCGGGCTCATGAACCGGAATAATGAACTTCTGGCCATCCGGTCCAGCGGCATCAATGCCTATTTTCTTATGAAACCGGCAGTGTGCGTTGCACTTTTTTTCAGCTTTATCATGTTTTTTCTGGGGGAAACCCTTATCCCGGCTTCCGTGTCCAAGGTAAATGATATAGAAAATAATGTGATACGAAAAAAGCACAATATGTCAGTGGCGCGGGAGGATATCTGGATAAAATCCGAGAACCGGCTGATTCATATTAATTATTACGATCCTGGCCAAAAATCCGTTGCAGGCGTTACCATTACATCCATGGGAGAAAATTTCGGGCTGGAATCCAGGATCGATGCAAAGAAAGGGTATTACCTGGAAGGCGAATGGGTTTTTGAAAATATTATTGAGCAGATTCATGCTGAAAATTCAATGGATTATGATGTAAAGACCTATAAAAAAAAGAATATCCCGCTGACATTTAAACCCGATGATCTTGAAACCGTTGTAAAAAAATCTGAAGAGATGAGTTTTTCCGAGTTGAGAAAATATGTCAAAAAGGTCAAAGAAGAAGGGTATGATGCCACAACCTATGAAGTGGACCTGAACGGGAAAATAGCCTTTCCTTTTATCTGTATCATCATGGTCCTGGCAGGGGCGGCCACGGGGATGAGATCCTTTGCAAAAGAAAACCTTCCCGTGACCATTGCCCTTGGCGTCGTGATTGCATTCATGTACTGGATCATGTACGGATTCTGCATTTCCCTGGGATATGGAAGCATTCTTCCTCCTTTTATCAGTGCATGGATTACCAATTTTTTCTTTTTCTGCACAGGTATCCTCTTTCTGATGTATTCAGGATAAAAACGGGAAATCAAAATGATTATTTTCTACAATATATTGATGAATTTTTTGATGGTCGTTTTCGTTATTCTTTTGCCGGTGATCTACCTGTTATCGGAAAAAAGAAGGGTGAATCTCTTATTGAGATGCGGTTTTGGAACAGGCTGGAAGCAAAAAAAGCCGGAAGAAAAAAGGATCTGGGTCCATGCGCTTTCCGTTGGAGAGGTCAGATCCGTTCTCCCGCTTGTGAAGGCATTAAAAGATCGCCACGGAAAGATGGAGATTGTGTTTACAGTCTCTACGCGAACCGGCTTTGAAATGGCAGGGCAATGTTTTCTCAGGCCGGGTATGAGCATGGTGGATCAACTGGGATATTTCCCCTTTGATTTTGGATATTCCGTTAGAAAAACCATCAAATTGATCGAGCCCGATGCCGTTATCATTGTTGAGACTGACCTATGGCCCAATTTTTTATATGAAATGAAAAAAAGGCAGATACCCGTGGTATTGATCAATGCAAGACTCTCAAAAAGAGCCTTAAAGGGATATCTGCTTTTTCAGCGGTTTTTTTCAATGGTTTTTTCCTGTTTTACACAGATCATGGTTCAGGCCCCGCTGGATGCTGAAAGGTTTCTATGTCTTGGTATCAGCAAAGAAAAAATTTGTGTCACAGGGAATATGAAATTCGATCAGGCCTTTGAAGACCATGTGGATTCATTTGTTTCAACCATGGAAAAGCGATTGAATATCAAAAAGGAAACCCTTGTCCTGGTTGCAGGCAGCACCCACGAGGGAGAAGAAGATATCCTGTTCAGGGTATATGAAACCCTGAAAATGAAATATCCCGGGCTGATGATGATCCTTGCCCCTCGGGACCCCGTGCGGTGCAAGGCTCTGCTGCCCTATATCTTGTCCAGGGATATTCCTGCATCCCTGCTGTCCACGATAAAGGAACCTCTACAGCATCACGGGATTGTTCTGGTGGATGAAATGGGATTGCTCTCGCGTCTCTATGCGCTTTGCCATGTGGCCTATATCGGGGGTTCCCTGGTAAAAGAGGGGGGACATAATCCCCTGGAACCTGCGGTATTTTCAAAACCCGTTCTATTTGGACCGGATATGTCGGATTTCTTGCAGATATCTGATCTGCTGAAGGAGAATAGCGGTGCAAAACAGGTCAGCTCTGAAAAAGAATTGATGCAGGAATTTGATATTCTGTTGGAAAACCCCCATATTCAACAAAAGAGGGGAAAATTGAACAAAGAGGTATTTTTAAATCATTCCGGTGCTGTAGAGAATATTGTCAGGAATCTGGAGAGCCTTTATATTGTTTAATCAATGGCTGAAAAAAATAGAGGACAAGGTGATAAAAATTTCAGGGCAGGACTATATCCCTGCCTTGTTCAGTCTGGAATGGATTCTGGTGGGCCTGTCTCATCTATATGGTATAGGTGTCGGGTTTCGGCTGTGGCTGTATCAAAAAAAGATTTTCCATTCAAAGGAATTGCCCTGTTTTGTCATTTCCATTGGCAATATTGTCGCCGGAGGGGCCGGTAAAACACCCATGACCATTTATGTGGCCGAGCTTTTAAAAAAGATTGGAAAAAAACCGGTTGTCATCAGCAGAGGATATAAGGGCAATTATAAGGAAGATTCAATGATTGTGTCCGATGGTCACAGGGTTTTTTCAAGTGCAGACGAATCCGGGGACGAACCCTTTATGATGGCAAACCGGTTGTTATTTCCCGTGGTGGTCGGTAAAGACAGGTTCAGGGCAGGAATGATGGCCCTTGATGCCTTAGACCCCCGGCCGGATGTGATTGTGATGGATGACGGGTTTCAACATGTGAAACTGAAAAGGAATCTCAATTTTCTTCTGTTTGATTTTAAAAAGCCCCTGGGCAATAAAAGACTTCTTCCGGCCGGCCGTTTAAGGGAAAGGCTTCAAAGCTCCGGCAAAAGGGCGGATGCCATTGTTTTTACCAGGTGCTCGGAAAAAAATCATACCCAGAGCCATCTTGATGGGGTATTGCATTTTTATCCGGGGATTCCTTTTTTTAAAACCTTTCATAAACCCTATATCAGCCAATGGATTAAAACAGATAAAAAATTGTCCGGGCCTGAATCGGACATGGGTCTCTTAAAGGGAAAAAAAGCAATCCTTTTTTCCGGCCTTGCCATTAATAAAGCCTTTTATGATTCAGTGGCAGGCTTTGATATAAATATCCTTCATCACCTTGAATTTGAGGATCATCACAGGTATAAGACATCTGATTGTTTAATGATCAACAAGATGGCCATGCAGAAACAGGCTGATCTGATCCTGACGACACAAAAGGATGGGGTTAAAATTGATCCGAGTATTCAATGGGTCGTTGATTTTTTGGTCATCGACATCAGGATGGGATTTGAGGATCAGGAAAAATTCGAAGATTTTTTAGTCACTGAAATGGAAAAACAAATGGAAAAACAATGAATGATGACAGGATATTCAGGTTGTTAAAACTGATGGTCACTCTCATGGGGAGGCTGCCATGGCCGGTTTTAAAGTTTTTTTCAGACGCCTTCGGCCTGATCTGGTATAAAATCGATAAACGTCACCGGATCGTTGTTCTGGATAATCTTAATCTTGCTTATCCGGACAGGTTCTCTAAGTTTGAGGCAGAAAGACTGGCAACCCATATTTTCAAGAATACTGCAGCTATCCTTTTTGAGGTCATCTGGGCCTATGAGAAACCCAAGGATGAATTGTTTTCATATTTTTCGGTAAAAGGAGCAGAATATCTGGAAAAGGCTCAAAAAAAAGGCCGGGGTGTTATCATCTTAACCTGTCATATGGGGAATTTTGAACTCCTTGTGGCCGCCTTTCCAAAGGCAGGAATGAAAAATCCGTATGGAATTTACCGTAAATTTGATTTTAATCCTCTGGAGCGCTTGATGTTAGAGATGCGGCAGCGATTTGGAGCTACCTTGATTCCCATGCGCGGGGCATCTGAAAAAATTGATGCTGTTTTGCGAGACGGAGGGGTAATGGGTACCCTGCTGGATCAGAGTGTAGACTGGTACAAAGGGGTGTTTGTGGATTTTTTCGGAAGGCCTGCCTGTACCAACAGCGGTTTTGCCAAACTGGCCTTGAGAAGCAAAGCGTCAGTGGTTCCCATGTACACCGTACGAAAGGACAAACATTTTATTATTGAATTTTTACCTGAAATTCCTTTGGTCGAAACCGGGGACAGAATAAAGGATATTGAAATCAATACCCAGAATTATACTTCTGCCGTGGAATCCATGGTCCGCAGGTATCCGGACCAGTATTTCTGGGTCCACAACCGCTGGAAGACAAAGCCGTACTGCCTGTATCCAAGAGAATGACCCCATGAGCAAAATTCTGTTAAAAGACAGCGGCAAGGCCCGGATTCTGATCCGGGCAGCCAACTGGGTCGGGGATGCCGTCATGACCACCCCGGTGATCCGCGCACTGCGTAAAAACTATCCCACAGCCCGGATAACGGTTCTGGCCAAACCCTGGGTGATACCTGTCTATGAAAACAATCCGTATCTGGATGAGATCATGGTCTATGACAATGGCGGCCGCCATAAAAAGGGAATGGGAATTTTACGGCTTTCACAGGATATCCGAAGCCGAGGGTTTTACTTGGCCATTCTCATGCAGAATGCCTTTGAAGCAGCTCTCTTGGCATTTCTGGCCGGAATCCCCGAAAGGGTGGGATACAATACGGATTTCAGAACCCTGTTGCTCAACCGGAGTGTCTGCATGGACCCGGCTCTTAAGAAAAAACATCTCATTGATTATTATATCGGTATTCTTGAAGGGGTGGGGCTGAAACCCGACGGCAGGAATCCGGACCTCTTTATTTCAGAGAAGGATAAGGATTTTGCACGGCAGTTTCTGGATGACATGGGATTGGGTCATGGCATCCCGGTGATCGGCATTAATCCAGGAGCCACGGGCGGCACTGCCAAATGCTGGTTCCCTGCCCGGTATGCAGAACTCTGCCGTGATCTGGCTGGCCGGTATAAGACAAAAATCCTGATTTTCGGAGGCCCTGCCGACCATGAACTGGGAGAGAAGATAGCAGCCATGGCCCCAGACGCCTGCATCAATATCGCCGGAAAAACAGGCCTTTCCCAGGCCTTTGCCCTGATCAACGCCTGTGATCTCTTTGTGACCAATGATTCAGGCCTCATGCATGCGGCCGCAGCCCTTGACATCCGTCAGGTGGCCCTCATCGGTTCCACGGACCCGGTTGCCACGGCCCCGTTCAGTGATAAAAGCATCATGGTGAGGGTCCCGGTTCCGTGCAGCCCCTGCCTGAAAAAAGAATGCCCCACTGACCATAAATGCATGGATCTTATCCATGTTGACAGGGTTTTTCAAATCTGTAAAAGTATGCTGGATCAAAGAGCATCAACATCTGTTTCTGGAGACAAAACCCCTGTTTGAAACCATCCGCCATATTTTGATTGTAAAGCCCAGCGCTCTCGGGGATATTGTGCATTCCCTGCCCTTTCTTCATGCCTTGAAAAGAGGTTTTCCCGGGGCCAAAATCGACTGGGTGGTGGCCCATGGCCTTCATACGTTTCTGGAAGGCCATCCCCTGATCGATAAACTTTGGGTGATTAAAAAAGACCAGTGGAAAAAGATGGGAAGACTTTCCCACACCATCCGGGAAATCATGGCCCTTAAAAAAGGCATGGGGCAGGTTGGTTATGATGTGTGCATTGATCTGTCCGGGCTTTTCCGGTCCGGGGTCATGACCTGGTTTTCAAAGGCCGGGGTAAAGCTGGGGTTTCAAGAATCCGACGAGGGCAGCCCGTTCTTTTATACCCATAAAATTCAGGGCAGCATGGACATCCATGCCATTGACCGGTATCTGAAAATTGTAGAATTCATGGGATGCCCCACGGATGAAATTGTTTATCCCTTTGCCCCCTATGAGCCTTCCCCGGCCACATTAAAAGACTTGCCTGATGCCTATATCGTCATGAGCCCTTCGGCCGGGAAACCTGCCAATCGGTGGCAGGCCCGTAAATTTGGAGAGCTTGCCGCCCGGCTGCCCCTGCCCTCGGTGATCATCAGCTCGGCTGCCGAAGCATCCATTGCTGATGAGGTGGTTTCGCATTCCAGGGGAAAGGCCATTTCCATGGCCGGTAAAACAGGGCTCAAGGATCTTTTGGGACTCATTGGAAAGGCGAAATTTTTTGTCTGTAACGATACCGGCCCCATGCACATGGCAGCAGCTCTGAACATCCCGGTCTTTGCCATATTCGGTCCGGCCAATCCCATCCGGACAGGCCCCTATGGCAGCATCCATACCGTGATTCAAAAAGATCTGCCCTGCTCTCCCTGTTATGCGCAAATTCCTTGTAAAAAATTTAAATTTCAGTGCATGGAAGATTTGAGCGTGGATGAGGTGTACGATGCCATTGATAAAAAAATGAGGCTCTCGTGAAGGTTTCCGTTATTGTTACCACCTATAACCGGCCCGACGCCTTGAAAAAAGTTATCAATGCTTTGTACAGCCAGACTCTCCAGCCCGACGAGATCCTGGTGGCCGATGACGGGTCCGGGCCTGAGACCCGTGAGGTTCTCTCGAAATTTCAGCACCATAGGGAACCGGCCCTCTGCCATGTCCGGCAGGAGGACCAGGGGTTCAGGCTGTCCATGATACGGAACAAGGCGGTTCTGAAATCAAAGGGGGAATACCTGATTCTTCTGGATGGAGACTGCATCCCGGACCGATTTTTTGTGGCTGATCACCTGGATCTGGCCGAGAAAGGATATTTTTTCCAGGGCAAACGGGCCCTGGTGAACCGGAAAATCTCCGGCCGTTTTGATTTTAATGATACCACATCCTTTGCCAGGCTTTTTTCCCAGGCCCTGTCCGGTGGGATTTCCAATGCTCACCATATTTTCCGGCTTCCCTTTTTCCCCTGTTCCAGGAGCAGAAAAATGTCCGGGACACGGGGGTGTAATATGGGATTTTTCAAAGAGGATGTGAAAGCGGTGAATGGATTCAACCATGAATTTACAAGCTGGGGCAGGGAGGATTCAGAATTTGTGGCCCGCCTTTTCAAATATGGAATCAAACGAAAGGAACATCCCTTTCGGGCCATCTGCTATCATCTATGGCACAGGGAAAATAAAGAAACCTGCCTGGAAAAAAACGAGGATCTGCTGAAACAGGCCCTTGCCTCTGATGAGTGGCGCTGCGCTGAAGGACTGAGCAGTTTAAAATAAGCAGGTTCAGGATTTAAAAATCTTGATTTCTACGCCAAGGCAACGTATATAAATAACTATGAACCAGGTACTGTTTAGCATTAAAGTTCAAAAACAACTTAAAAAACTTCCACAGCATATTGTTAGAAAATTTTTAAAATGGGCGGAACAAGTCGAAATAATTGGGATAATGGGGACAAGAAGGGCATCAGGTTATCATGACGAACCCCTTTTCGGAGAGATAGCCGGACAAAGATCAATCAGGTTGTCAAAGGCATACAGGGCTTTTTATATCGAACATGATGATAATATTGTCATCGAAGCCATAGAGGTGAATAAACATGAATACTAAAAAAATATATGGAGTCAAAGAGTTTAGAGAAGAATATGGCGAGCTTACTTTTGGCACTGCTCTTGAGGCACATCGGAAATGTGAAGAGATGACTCAGAAAGAATTTGCTGAATTAATAGGAATCTCTGCTCAAAGCCTCTGTGATATAGAAAAAGGCCGGTCAATCCCATCTCCCAGAAGAGCGGCCAAAATCGCAAATAAAATCGGGGAACCTGAAATTTTCTGGATTCGGCTTGCCTTACAGGATATGCTCAGAAAAGAAAGCTTTAATTATACCGTTTCCGTGATCTGATGAATTGTTCCCATGGCTTCTTCTGTTGTTCCCATCATTGCTGCGCTGAAGGGCTTAACGCTTTCAATCCAGATAGGAGTGGCGGCCCCGTCGGATCTGGTGAAGGCTGTAAATCCGGATGATATCCCTGCCCAGGGTATCCATGGTATGATGTTTTTTTGCAAAATTGAGAGCCGCTTCCACCCGTTCTCCGGTTGATTTTTCATCCTGAAGGGTCTCACAAATTTTATCTGCAAGATCGAAGGAATTGGATTCATCATAGAGCAGTCCTGTCTTTTCATGGACCAGGATATCGGCAATGGTCTCTTTGCCGGGGCCGATGACCGGGGTTTCACACAGCATGGCGCAAACAAGCCCTTGGCGTTTTTGCGTGAGTTCCTCATCCCTTATGTCAGTATTCTGCAGGACATGGCAATCAAGGGCCCTGAAAAACGGCCATGGGTTTTCCTTATCTTCCGTGAAATGGATTGAGCCTTCAATTTTCAGCCCCAGGGCCATGGCTTTCAGCAGGGTGACCGCTTCCGTCGTCCCTTCCCCCGAAATCACCAGATGATGAAGGGGAAATCTTGCCTTTAGACTTTGAAAAGCCCCCAAAAGGGTTGATATTTCCTTTTCCTTTGATAGCTTTCCGGAAAAACCGATGAATTTTGTTTCAGGGTCAAGCTGAAATTCCATGGCCAGCATTTTTCTTGCTTCAATTTTTTCAGGAAGGGTCCCAGGTTCGATCATCCCGACAGGCATGGTAAAGGCCCGCATATCTTTGAGTCTGAATAGCTTTTGCAGATATCCAGTGGTCTGCCGGGAAGCGGTAAAGATATAATGGCAAAGTCGTTTGCAGACCATTCGGTTCAAGGGGGTTTTTCTTATCCGGTAATCACTATGATATGAGAGAATCCTTAAGGGAATCTTCAATTTCCGGGCAGCATAAAGGGCGAGTCTTGAATCTCGCTTCCCATGGGTGTGAATGATGTCCGGTTTCTCATTGTATAAAAAATTTTTCAGGAATTTATAATTATTGAGGATTGAAAAGGGTTTAAAATCAATACCATAAACCTTTATTCCATATTCCTTTGCCTTTAAAAAAAGAGGGGAGTCCTTTGGGCAGACAAGAATCAGCGTGTGTCCTTGGTCCTTCATCCAGGCAAGTTCATTGTAAATTCTTTTTTCAACGGCACCCCATCGAGTCCCAGAGGTCGTATGCAGTATTCTATAAAAAGATTTCATAGTGATATCAGCTTTGCAGAAGTTTGGTTTCTATTCTTTTTAAATCTATTGGGAGATCGATTTCAGGAGAATCATAGGGGGTGATCACCACCTTGATCCTGTATCCGAATTCAAGCACCCTTAACTGTTCTAGTTTTTCAATGTTTTCACAGGCACCGGTGGGAAGCGTGATAAGGGTGTCCAGAAATTTTTTCTTATAAGCATAAAAGCCCAGGTGCTTATAAAAATCGGCCCTGGTTTCAGGATCACGGGGAAAGGGGATCTGGGCCCTTGAAAAATACAGGGCAAACCCCTTGTTGTCAAAGGTGACCTTGACGTCCTTGGGGTCTGTGATTTCCCTTTTATCAATGATCCTAAAGGCAAGGGTGGACATGAGAAGATCAGGGTCAGCGGCAAAAGGAGAAATCAGTTCGTCTATGGTCAAAGGGTTGAATACAGGCTGGTCTCCCTGGATGTTGATAACAATGTCATTGGGGGAAAGTCCCAGGATTCCGGCGGTTTCCGCCACCCGGTCGGTTCCGGACCGGCAGTTTCCCGAGGTCATCACGGCATGGCCGCCAAAGCCTGTAACGGCATTGAATATCCTTTCATCGTCCGTTGCCACCACCACCTTTGTGACGGCGGCAGATTTCTTGGCCTGTTCATATACCCGCTGGATCATGGATTTTCCGGCAATCATGGCCAGGGGTTTGCCTTGAAACCGGCTGGACCCGTATCGGGAAGGAATGACGGCAAGAGTCATGGATGTCCCTTTTTACATTTTCAGGAATAAGGATTTTGCCTTATCCCTTGTCATAACGGTTTGCCAGTCTTTGCCCAGGCAGTTTTCCCATAAAGGCGCAAGACCCAGGGCAGTGGTGATCATTTTTTCAATTTTTTCTTCGTCAAGGTTTTTCACAAGATCCCGGGGCAGTTCAATCCCGCATTTTTTCATCATGGTGCGGAATTCTTTGACTCCTTCAGGATAAAATTCATCCAGATAATCAAAGGTGATGCAGCAGCCTATGCCGTGATGGGTGCCGAGGACATAGGAAAGCCCGTAGGACAGGGCGTGGCAGGCCCCCACCTGGGAATAGGCAATGCTCATGCCGCCGAAAAAAGACGCCATCATGAGCTTGTCTGCACTGTCCGCATGGTCGTTTAAAAAAACCTCCCGGCAGAGATCCAGGGATTTTTCGCCATAGGCTTTGGAGAACTCATTCAGATAAGTCCCTTCAAGGGATTCAATGCAATGGATATAGCAGTCCATGCCCGTATAAAAATGCTGGTCTCTGGGTACATCCTTTGTGAGTTCAGGGTCCAGCACTACCTGGTCAAACACGGTATAGTCGGAATTCAGGCCCAGCTTTTTTTCAGGTCCGGTCAATACCGCGGTTCTTGAAACTTCAGCCCCGGTTCCGGAAAGGGTGGGGACTGCCATGTGGCAGACGGCCGGGTTTTTGATCAGATCCCATCCCTGGTAAAGGGTGGAGGAGCCTTCATTGGTCAGCATCAGGGACACGGCCTTGGCAAGATCCATGGTAGAGCCGCCGCCGATGCCGATGACGGCTGAGGGCAGAAAGGGCAGAAAGGCTTTAACCTGAAGGGTCAGATCATCCACATATTTTGTCTTGGGTTCATCATCCACATTGACCCATAAAAGCATGTCGTTTCCATGCACGGGAATTCTTTTTTCAAATGCTTTGCCTTTGAAAACATCATCCACCACAAACACGACCCATGAATCAGGAGTGGTCCGTTGCTTTTCAACGATTTCATCCAGTTGAGCAAAACAGCCTCTGCCAAATATGACCTGGGGAACCATTCTGAAATTTCGAAACATTGCTTATCCTTTTTCTATCCTTTAAATGATTTTATGATGGCGCTGATCCTGTTTTCAATATCCGCTTTTGTCCATGAAAGCATGATCTGCATGGAAAGAGTTCTTTTCATGATATCGTCGGATTCTTCCATAACCAGGGTCTTATAGTCGGGAAGATTGCTGCAAAGTTCAAAAGGAAGTTTTCCTGCCCGTTTCATGTCTTTCAAATGATCCCATTTCCTTAAATAATGCCAGTTATTGTCATACCAGTAGACAGGGCCTGCACCATTGGCGGCCAGGGCTTTGGCAATTTGTCTTGCCCGGGCCTCCGTGGGAAGGAAAAAGCTTAAAAAGGTGGCTGAATCCCCTTTTGCATCCGGGATATACCGGAATGATACTTCCGGCAGGTCGGCCATGGCATCTTTGATGGCGAATTTGTTTTCTCTCTGGATTTTCAGGATCTGATCGAGTTTCCGAAGCTGGGCAAGACCCACGGCTGCGTTTAACTCACTGATCCTGAAATTGGTTCCGATAATGGGATGGCCATCGGCCCCCCGGTCAGGGCCAGCCAGATGGTCATGGCCATGATCGGCAAACTGATCGGCTTTTTCATAGACTCCTTTGTCATCCGTGATAATGCCGCCGCCTTCACCGCAGGTGACGGTTTTGACGGAATCAAAGGAAAAACACCCGGCAAGGCCGAAGGTGCCCACGGATTTGCCCTGATATGTGGCGCCCAGAGACTGGCAGGCATCTTCCAGGAGGATCAGGCCATTTTTTTGGCACACGGCTTTGATCTCATCAATTCTGGCCATGGCCCCGCACATGTGAACCGGCACCACAGCCTTGGTTCTTTTGGTAATCACCGCTTCAATCCGGTCGGGATTGAGGCACAGGGTTTCATCGATGTCGCAGAAGACCGGAATGGCACCGGCCGTGAGAATGGCTTCAAAGGTGGCCACAAAGGTAAAAGGAGGAATAATGACCTCGTCCCCGGCGCCGATGCCGCAGGCGGCAAGTGCTGTGGAAAGGGCCGCGGTTCCGCTGGAGCAGAGATGGCTGTATCTGCTGCCCGTGATATCACAAAGTTTTTTTTCAAATTCAAGGGCTTTGAACTGCCCTTTTCTTACTTTTTCAAACCCATATCGAAACAGAACGCCGGTTTCAAGAACATCGGCCACTTCTTTTTTTTCTTCGTCTCCAAATATTTCAAACCCCGGCATGGTCACCTCCTGAAGGATCACAATAGGTTATGGTTTCTTTCAACCTTTTTTCAAATCCGTTTTCAACCCCGTTTTTTCAAATCAAGGATAAGTACCACAATAAAGCCCAAGGTTTCAAGGTCTCAAAAGAAGAAATTCCAGGGCAGGAACTCCTGCTTCCCAAATCAATTGACTTTAAGCCGGTCAGCAGTTATATTTTTTTTAAAAAAATCGGGCTTTGGTAAACTTGGCTATTATATATGCCCGGCTATTATATATGAAAAATGTGAAATAAGGGATCGAAGTTCATGGAAGAAAAGAAAACAGACACCTATGAAGGCTTTGAGCAGGGCCCCATCCGGCCCCCCAGTGAGGCGGACAGCCTTTTAATCCGGCTGACGCGAAACTGTCCCTGGAATCATTGCACCTTTTGCCGGGTTTATAAGAAGAGAAAATTCTCCTTAAGGTCTGTTGAAAACATCATCAAAGACATTGATTTTCTCCATGGCTATATTGAAAGAATCAGGCAGATCATAAAACCGGGCGGGTGCTCGGACAATGAAGTCATCAACACCCTTTATAACAGTTTTGAGGAAAGAGACAGGGTTGCCTTTAATGCTGCCATGAACTGGTATGCATCGGGAATGGAATCGGTTTTTCTCCAGGATGCCAATTCCCTTATTATGAAGCCCGTTGATCTGGTCACGGTCATTTCGCATATCAAGAAATGCTTTCCAGGCGTTGAGAGGATTACCTCCTATGCAAGAAGCCATACTATCGCTCGCATCGGGCAGGAGGACCTGAAAAGAATTGCCCATGCCGGGCTGAACAGAATTCATATCGGCATGGAATCCGGTTCCGACAGGGTATTGGAAAAAATCAGAAAAGGGGTGACCAAAGCTGTCCATATCAAGGCAGGGCTCAAAGTCAAACAGGCTGGGATGGAATTGTCGGAATATGTCATGCCCGGACTTGGCGGCATTGAATTTTCCATTGAACATGCCATGGAAACAGCCTCGGCCCTGAATATTATTAATCCTGATTTTATCCGGCTCAGAACCCTTGCCGTGACCGATGGGACTGATTTATCGGCCCAGGCTGCCCGTGGAGAATTTGAAAAGCCCAGTGATGTCATGATGGCCAAAGAAATTCGCTTGTTTCTTGAAAGCCTGGATGGAATTGAGTCCTATATCAAAAGCGACCATATCCTGAATCTCTTTGAAACCATTAATGGTAAACTGCCGGAAGATAAGGAAAAAATGATCGCCATCATCGACCGTTTTTTCGAACTGACCCCGGAGAACAGGGTTCTATACCAGATCGGCCGGAGAATGGGATTTTTCAGGGGGCCTGAAGATATGGAGGGAAGTCCCCACCTTGCAAGGGTAAAACAGGCGTGTAGCTATTACGGGGTCACCCCTGTAAATATCGATTCCGTTATTGATGAGCTGATGAAACGTTTTGTGTGATAAAAAATCCATATATATTCACATTCCTTTCTGCATCAGGAAATGCGCCTATTGTGATTTTTATTCCGAGACCCATCTTTCCCTGATCCCGGATTATTTAAAAGCCCTTGAAAAGGAGATGGTCCTGAGAGCCGCAACTGATGCGTCCCACCATGGCTCTCCCAACGATTTCCCCGATGCCTTAATCGATACGATTTATATGGGCGGCGGGACCCCATCGCTTCTGGATGTGAAACAGATGGAGCAGATCCTTCAAACCATCCGGAACGGATTCTGTGTTTCCCCGGATGCTGAAATCACCGTAGAAATCAATCCTGGAACCATTGATTCCGATTATTTTGCCGGATTAAAAGGGGCCGGGGTCAACCGGCTCAGTATCGGTATTCAATCCTTTAACGATGACAGGCTTGTGTTTTTGAATCGAATTCATACTGCGGATGAGGCAGTTCAGGCCATTGAACATGCAAAAAACGCAGGATTTGAGAATATCAGCCTCGACCTTATCTACGGCGTGCCAGGAGAAACCCGGGCAGCCTGGATAAAGGATTTGAAAAAGGCGATAGAGATGGGGCCAGCCCATATTTCTGCATATATGCTGACCATGGAGCCGGGAACTCCCCTTTCCGACCAGATGAAACAAGGCGTTTTTCTTCCTTTTGACAGAGAGGGGATGACCCTGCTGTTCAAAATGACATCTCAATATTTAAACCGGGCCGGGTTTGAACATTATGAAATTTCGAGTTTTTCAAAGGCAGACCAGTATCGCTCAAGGCACAATTCCGGATATTGGGATCTCACGCCCTATCTGGGTTTCGGGGCAGCGGCCCATTCTTATGACGGAACCATCCGGTCCTGGAATCACAGGAGCATTCAAAGATATATCACTGATCTTTCTTCAGGCCGACTGCCCGTGGAGGACCAGGAGACGCTGACCCTGGAACAGAAAATCACGGAGTATATCATGTTAAGGCTCCGGACCCTGGAGGGTATTGATCTTGAGGAGTTTCAGGAACGGTTTCAATTGTCTTTTCAGAATAAATTTAAAGATATCCTGGGCCGGGTTCTGGGTGAAGATCTGGGATATGTAAAAGACGGTCGATTTGCCCTTAACCTGGAAGGCAAAACCTATTTGAACGGTATTGTTGAAACCTTTGCTGCAAATGTCCTTTAGGTTTTCCGCCTCAACTGCCGGGTATCTCCCACCCGTATGGTCAGGTTGGTGGAATCAAAATATTCGATCAAGGGAATGATATATTTTCTTGATACACCGATCATGTCCTTGAAATCAGGGGTTGAGATGGATTCCTTTTCCTTTAAAAATGAAATCAGCTTCTGCTCCAGTTTTTGGATTTCCTTGGCATCGAAATAAAGGTCATCCTTGGTTTTGATAATGGATTTTTCATCCATGAGCATATGGAGAACATCATTGGCTGTTTTTTTATCCAGAGTCAGATCCTCGCACACGGTTCTGAAAAAAGGCGGGGTCAGGCCCGAGGCCTGGTAGATTTTTTTTATTTTTTCCTTGACTGCCTGCTGGTCCACCTTCAGCTCCACCTCATGACCTGAAAGCTTGATGATGTTTTTATCAATGACAATCAGGTTTTCCCTGGTGAGTTTGGCAAAAAGAAGATTGAAAAATTTTGTATCCTCAATAAATTGGAATTTGGATTTTAATTCCTGGGTGGGCATGCCTTCTTTTAAAGGGTTTTCAGCATGATAGGCTTTCAGTTTTTTAAGCAGTTTTTCTTTAAAGGCATCAAAAAATTCGCCGCTGATATAGATCTGTTTTTCTTTATCCGTCAGGATGACCTGTTGCTTGGCCAGCATTTTCTGGAGGCTTGCCAGAAGTTTTTTATCCGGGATATTGGTCATGACCCTGAGTTCTGCAAAAGACAGACCCTCATGTTCTCTTAAAGACAGAAAATAGGAAACGGTCTGTTCAGGATCATCCAGAAGCAGGGATTCCAGACCCTGAATCGCGGCCTTGTCAAGCAGCTTGTGTTTCCGGGAGGCCGGATTCAATATGGCTCCGCCGCCAATGGTTTTTACAGGCGAATAGCTCCGGATGACATACCGGTCATCCTTGATGCAGCAGACCGGGGACTCCAGACGGAACTGGACGCAGGCGTCGTCGCCGGGCAGAAGTTCTTCCCGGTCCAGAAGAATGAGATATCCCAGGATCTCGCTGGTTCCTGAATGAAATCTGATCCTTGTTCTGTTTTTTGCAGGCTTTCCATTGCTTTTCAGATAATGAAAATGGGCATCCACCATATAACTTTCGATGAGGGTGTCCGGTGTGGAAAGGATATCGCCCCGATTGACGGAGTCCTTGTCCAACCCCTGGAAATTGATGGCGGTCCTTGTGCCGGGGCCTGCGGTTTCAACGCCTGAGCCGTGAACCTGGATTCCCCGGACCTTTGAAACAATCCGTCGGGGATAGACCATGATATCATCCCCGACATGGATGCTGCCCGATGCCAGGGTTCCGGTAATCACCGTTCCAAAGCCTTTCATTGAAAACACACGGTCCACCGGAAGTCTGAAAATAGGGGAAAATTTGCGTTCAGGCAGGTTGGTGCAAATGGTTTCAAGGGTCTTTACAAAATCATCAAGGCCCTCATTGGTAACGGAAGAAACCGGAACAATGGGTTTTCCCTCAAGAAAAGTCCCTTTTACAAATTCATGGATATCGTCCAGGGCAAGCTCCAGAAGGTCTTCATCCACCATGTCTATTTTAGTGAGAGCGATCATGCCATCACGGATTCCCATGAGGTTGCAGATCTCCATATGTTCCCGCGTCTGGGGCATGACCCCTTCATCCGCCGCAATGACCATGGCCACCACATCAATGCCGCTGGAACCGGCCACCATGTTTTTGACAAATTTTTCATGGCCCGGCATATCCACAATGCCGACCCGCTGGCCATTGGGAAGGTCAAGAAAGGCAAACCCGAGTTCTATGGTAATTCCTCTTTCCTTTTCTTCCTTGAGCCGGTCTGTTTCAATTCCTGTCAAAGCCCGGACAAGACTTGTCTTTCCATGATCAATGTGCCCTGCTGTTCCTAAAATGATATTTTTTTCCAATGGTATCAAAACTCCGAAAGCTGTTTTTATTTCTTTTTTCTGAAAAAAGTCATGCCATGAGCAATTGCCGTTAAAATAAGCCCCATGCCGACACCATGATAGATTCCCCATTCCGGCCTGAAAAGCCTTGTAAGGATAATACCGAATACAAGGCCGAGAATAAGTCTGACAACAAATAGTAAAAGTGAATTCATTTGTATTTCCCTTTGAAGATAATTTTTATAGGGATAATAGTCAAACAACCCTTTAAGGTCAATGTAAAAAAAGGGGTTCAGTCTAAAGAAAACGTAGGTTTAATGCGGCAAAAACAAAAGGCCCGGCCAGGGTTCAATGAAAAAACTGTTGAAAAAAAGATCAGGGTCTGATACTTAAGAAAAGTTTTTTAATGGTGGGCGTAGCTCAGTTGGTAGAGCACCAGGTTGTGGCCCTGGTGGCCGAGGGTTCAATCCCCTTCGCTCACCCCATTTTTTTAAGCAGATTCGGCCGCTTGATAAAAACAGGTCAATGAAACCCGGAACTCAAACCTTTGAGCATCGGGTTTTTTGATTTCAGGATAAAGCCGGACTCAGTTGAGAAAGGGGATGTTCAAAATGATCATAGCCGGAAGAATTTATATCCTGTTGATGTTTATCTGCATTTTAACGGCACCCGATCCTGCCTTTTCCAGGGACCTTGAAGACGGTCTCTATGCAAAATTTGATACAACCCGTGGTGAGATACTGGCCGTTCTTTATTATCGGCAGGTCCCGCTTACCGTTATCAATTTTGTAGGCCTTGCCGAGGGAAAGATTGCAGCAAACCATGGGCCATTAAAAAAATTTTACGATGGGCTCATTTTTCACAGGGTTATCAAGGATTTTATGATCCAGGGCGGAGATCCCACCGGAACCGGCATGGGAGGCCCTGGATATCAATTCACGGATGAATTTTCAGATGAATTGAAGCATGATTCGGCCGGAATTCTGTCCATGGCCAATTCAGGCCCGGGAACCAACGGCAGCCAGTTTTTCATCACCCATAAGGCAACCCCATGGCTGGATCAGAAACATGCGGTTTTCGGCAAGGTCATAGAAGGCCGGGAAGTGGTCGGTAAAATCGAACAAGGGGACAAAATCAATACTGTAACCATCATCCGGGTGGGAGAGGATGCAAAAGGGTTTGTCACAGACCAGGCAAGCTTTAATGCAGCTTTTACCAAGCTGAAACAGGCAGGAGAACTGCTGGCAGCCAAAGCGTATGCAAGATTTGAAACTGAAATGTTTCTCCGGTATCCCAATGCTGAAAAAACCATGACCGGCCTCATGTATGTCCGTCTGAACGAGGGTTCGGGCGACAGGCCTTTGCCGGGGAAAAAGGTCATTGTCCATTATAAGGGAATGTTAAAGGACGGGAGCATTTTTGATTCATCCTATGACCGGGGGGAACCCATAGAAATAAGCGCAGGAACCGGTCAGGTGATCAAGGGATGGGATGAAGCGTTGCTTGAAATGAAAAAGGGCGAAAAAAGAATATTGTTGATCCCCTATCCCCTGGCCTATGGTGAGCGGGGATATCCGGGGGTTATCCCGCCCGAAACCGATCTTATTTTTGAGCTGGAGCTTTTGGATATCCGGTAACGTTTTTTATATGAGCGGCATCATGTGCATGACCTTCATAATCTCTGCCTGACGCATTCTAATGTATTCAGACGGGTTTTTAACCGACCATTTGTGAGGATTGGGCAGGATGGCCGTCATCAGGGCCGCCTCATCACGGGTGAGGGTTTTGGCGCTCTTTAAAAAATATTTCCGGGCAGCCGCTTCCGCTCCTGTCACCCCGGTCCCCCAGTCAACGGTATTCAGATACATTTCAAGAATCCGGTGCTTGTCCCAGAAGAATTCAATCAAAACCGTATAATAAATTTCAGCCAGTTTCCGGGAAATGCCCCGGCTGGATAAAAGAAACACGCTTCTGGCCGTCTGCATGCTGATGGTGCTGGCTCCCCTTAATTTTTTTTCTTTGATAAATCCATTGTAAGCTTTTCCTATTTCATTGAGATCAAATCCGCTGTGGGACAGGAACCGCTGGTCTTCCGAGGCCATCACCGCCCTTCTCAGGTGCGGTGAAATCTGTTCAATCCTTTTCCAGCGATAGACCGGCCGTTTTTCAGGCTGGTTTTTGATCACGGATTCCACCCATGCCCAGGCCACATTGGGCGTTATGGGCGGATTGATGAACCTGAGGGCCGCCACCTGGAGAATGGTAAAGCAAAACAGAAACAGCAGGGCTTTCAATATCCGGACCGGCCATTTGTATTTTATCGGGTTTTCCATTTTCTTTCTGGGGTTCTACTTTTATTGCCGGTTATTGTCAATTGCAAACCCGGTCATATAATTAGGAAAAAGGATCGAGACCAGAATTCGACACGATATGGTCGGTCCGAATCGCCAAAAGAGGTGCGAAAATGTCCCAGATATTTAAAATGACCGAAGACAAAACAAAAGAAGTATTGAATATAGATATCAATGACTCGGGGTTTGATTTTTTGAAGGCCAAAAAGATGGCCAAGGAAAAAGCCTTTGAAAAATGCAGCAACCCCATGATCCTGTCATGGAAAAACGGGAAAACCGGTGAATTCTACCCCAATTATGAATGCGGGGTGCCGGACAGGCCCTTCTGGATCAGATATGCAGAAGGAAGGGGAGCGAACCTGACCGTTGATTTTAACAAAGGCCAATATGTGTTCATGATATTGAAAATATGAAACTTATTGCAGAATGGGTTTCAGTGTGGTATCTAATACCCGTTTCATAGACTTGTGCGCCCATAGCTCAGATGGATAGAGCGTCGGACTTCGAAATACATGACCGGAGACATCATACATTTTGACATCTCCGGTTTTTTATTAATAAAAACAGCAAATTACATCCAATCATCTTAGCCTAATTTCTCCTTTAAATTGACGATTGTGCCCATATCTGTGCCCATCTGATTTTCCAGATATTTTTCCTGCATTGCACTTGCCATCTTCAGATCCGCATCATTGACAATGTTATATCTGTCGAACACAGACCTCGTTTTATGGCCGGACACCATCATAGCAACACGTTCTGGAATACCAGCCCTGACCATATTCCTGACTGCTGTTCTGCGTAAGTCATGAAAGATAGGACCGGCAGGCAGCTTGCCTTCCCAAGCATGGGCGTATTTTTCGGATATTTTATATCCATAGCCAATCCCGATCTTCCTGCAGGCCGTATTCCAGGCTCTTCTAAGATTAATGATGGAACCGGTGCCATCCTGGCTTGGAAAAACAAACGGAACAATCTTGCCGGATTTCTTTCTTTTCTCCCATAGGGTTTCCAGCATACCTTTGAGTTCCTGATCCAGATAAACGGTCCTGGCCTCCTTATTTTTGGTTTCCCCAACCTTCAGGGTCAGAATTCCATTTACCAGGTCCACATCATTCCAGATCAACAACGCCAGTTCCTGATGTCGCCAGCCAATCTTATACCCGAATGTCGCATAGGGTCTAAGATAATCCGGCAATTCGTTTCGTAGGGCAATGAACTGCTCGTGCTCAAAGAATCCTTTTCGGACATTGTTTTCCTTGAGCATAGGGATGTAGGGCACTCGATTGACTTTGGGGGGAGTTTGTTTGGCCCCCAGGTTGAGTATCCTTCTCAAGGCTGACAATTCCCTGTTGATTGTCGCATTTGCAGCACCTTTCAGGAGTTTATCGCTTCCACATTTAGGGCAGGTTGTATCAGCCCCGATATGAAATCGCTCATTACAGGATTTGCAGATCCACTTCTTTCTATTCTGGATATAAATCCCCTGAACTCTTTGGGTCGTAATCTCCGGAATTTTCACCCCCTTAAATTCTGCCTCAAGATGAAAAATGCTTAATTTTGCCCGCTCAATGGATTTCTTTTCATTGATTTCATAATCCAGGAAAAAATCCTGAACCAATTCATCGAACGTCACTTTTTCAAAATTTATTGCGGGAGATTTCCCCTTTGCTATATCACCTTCCCTTCTGGCCAACATTTTCTTGGCCACCATTTTTACAGTGCTTTCAGAACTTTCACGAAAGCTCTTTCCATTTCTGTAATACTTGATCCACCAGGTATTACCTCTTTGATACAAACTTCCCATAATATTACCTCCATCATGCCTTGACGGGCACAAGATGGGCACACCTGATTCCGGCTATTCGCCAGAATAGATGCACATCTTTGTTGTCCCATCTGTTAAAGATTAATTCAAGTAGAAATAAAAATGCCCCCAGGATTAACCCAGGGGCTTTAAACTTTTATTGTTCAGGGAGAGGTGGAATTTCCTCAATATTTTGGATTCTTTTTAAGGCCCTTTTCAAGGATTTTATACCATCGGGTTGCGCGTATCCTCCTTCAAGGTTTTTTAGAATGTTTTTTATTTGTTTTGATTTGAAAACTAATTGTTCAATATCTGGGTCGCTGCCCCTCTCAACTTTAATTGAAGATTCTGCGTATATTTTTAAGAACCTCAAAATTTCACAGAAATAACGAGAGGTGCTATAGATAAGCCCTTTTGTATCTGAGGACCATTTCGTTGTTTTTCCTGAATCGGAATTCTTTAAGATAATATTCATGGTATCTCCTTTAATTTTTGAATTTGTTTTTATCGATGAAGTTTTCAATGTCCCGGTAATCAACAAACATCTTCTTTCCAACCTGGACATATGGAAGCTGTCCATCCCAGATCTGGCTCCGCCAGAACCATTCCGTAGCTCCAACCAAGGACGCAAGTTCCTTGATCGAATAGAGCCTTTTTACGGGCACAGTATGGGCACAGGCGGTTGAAGACATGCGTCAATTCTCCGTTTCGAAGGGGGCGGAGGATACACAATCCCCCGCCCGGTTAATCAGTTAAACTGTTTCAAGTTCCATTTCATCTTCATGAAGAGGTTCTTCCGCATGAAGAATTTTTCTGACCGCTCCAACCATCCCTGCCGAAATCATAGTTTCAACTTTCGGTGCTTCCGGCTGATTTGCTTCCAAATCTTCCAGAATTCTTTGTACAAACTCGCCAACACCTTCAGTTTCAATTTCAGGAGCTACATTATTTTCCAGTTTTGCCAGGATAGTTGCCTTGTACCGAAGATCTCTTTCATAACCAACTCCATCGCGGCCCAATTCTCTGGCAACCTTGATGGTGGTGCCGGAACCCAGGAAGGGATCAAGAACAGTGTCGCCAACAAAGGAATACATTTTGATAATCCTACGGGCGATTTCTTCCGGGAACACAGATGGATGTCCATCAGCTTTCCGGATTCGATCTATATTCCAAACAGAGGGCGCATAAACCTTCCATTCTTCCCTGGTAAGCCGGGATTGCAGGATGATGTCTTCAGATGGGAGAATCCGTTCTCCTTTTTTCCTGAAGATGTAGATGGGTTCATGTCTGTTGACGATCCTGTACTGAGCATGAATGGTCTTGTCGGTATAGTTTACAGAATCATCCTGGGTGAACGGATTTGAGTCTTTAACCCAGACGATCTGGTCCTGGAGATAAATGCCATGTCTACTCAAGCAGGATTGATAAAAATGGAGCATGGGTTTCACCCGGTCCAGCTTATCGCTTCCCTTCTCCCCCTTGAAATTTAGGATGTCTGCCACATTGAGGGCCAAAACCCCTCCATCGACCAGGACCCTTGCACATTCATCCATAACCGCCTTGACATTCTCCTGATGCTCGGCAAAGGAATATCCGACTTCATATTCCATGCCTACGAAATAGGGAGGGCTGGTGAAGATGCAGCCAACAGATTTGTCCAGAACCTCACTCATAGTTTTTGAATCTTTGAAATAAACGCCGGGGATCTCCTGGGCTGGTACGTCTGCCTTTGGTTCTTCTTTTTTAGTCTCTTTTTGGGCCTTTCTGTTGAGCCGCTCTACGCTATTCTTTGTTTTCTTTACCGACCAATCATTATCAATGGCAAGCTTTGCAGCCCTTTCAATTTTTGCAGGGTCTTGAAGCTTCCGTAACTCCTCACCGTGGGCTGCAGTAAGCTCCCCTTTGACAATCTGTTTCTTGGTTTTTTCCGGAAGATCCAGCAGGTTGAGCATTCTTGAGATTTGAGATTTGAGGCCATAACCCAGAATTACAAGCTCGTCATACGTATAATTGAATTTGTCCTTCATCTTTTTAATATGCAGGGCGCATTCAATGGCGTTCAACTGATTCCGTTCCGTGTTGAGAATGTAGGATTTGTGAGCTGATTGCCCAGGTGTCAATCCTTCATAAACAAGGCAAGGTACGGTTTCATAGCCGAAAGTTTTGGCTACTTCAACCCTTCTGTCACCATCAATAATGAGACATTGACCTTCAGCAGTTTTCTGAACTACGATCGGGTTGATGATACCGTCGCGATGAATACTTCTGGTAAGTCCTTCCAGGTCTCCTCTTTCCTGTCTGGGATGGTTCGGGTCTTTTTTAAGATCGTTGATGTTAACTTCTACCAGGTTTGTTTTTGATACATTTTCCATAATAAAATCCTCCAAAAAAAAGTTAAAAATTAAAAGTTAATGAATCCGATTGCCCTTTAGGGGCTAAAACATAGTGAAGGAAAAATACATGTCTTCTTTCTCTATGTTTGTTAGTGCATTCGTTGAGAGAAAATAAAAAGTGACTTTTTTTTGAAAAATATTAAATGAAATATAAAATCTCTGAATGAATGATTGTCTCTAAAACAACGCAGAGCTATACAATTAAAGGATTTTTGGGTTTTTCAGTGTCTAAAAATAAAAACAAGACGTTGACAGGTGAGATTCTAAAGATATAGATGATACAAGTTTAATTTATTAATAATCGGTAAATATTTGTCATTATCTAACCGCCGCAATATATCGGGTCACAGGCGATTTTATATTGACCACCTGGCTTTTTACAGGGACATCATAATTAACAGAAACTATATATGATAAAAAACAATCCTTATTTGGAAGATTTTCGTCTCGCTCAAAAAATTTGTAAAGAATTACTCAATAAGAATAAAAAAGCCATTCAGGAACTTTTCTATAAATTTCAAAAAATGTTTGTTGGCATAGCCAGAAGGCGACTGTACAATAAGGACCCGAATCAAGCTGATTCTATTTTGTCGAATTTTTGGGTCGAATTGCTGAACGCTAAGGCTATTTGCGATTATAAAGACATAGCCTCTCTTAAGTCTTATTTAATAACTCAACTTTCTGGGGAGTAGATTCATCGCCTCCCCCCTTCTAATTGGGACGTTTGACTGTTGTTAAGACCGAAATATGTAAGCGCCTCGCCCATTATCAGGTCGAGCATGGAGTTTATAACCCTCTCAGACAATT
>JANNUH010000125.1:0-3070 GCA_031395015.1 Desulfobacterales bacterium
CGGTAGCCGAAGAAAATAATTTCTGCCAGTATTTTTTAAAAAATTAGCACTGTAAATCAGATCATAGAATTAACGTATGGGGCCGGTAAAAAAAAATTTTTTTTGCCCGGCCCCTTCCTTTAATTCTATGATCTGATTTCCAGTGCTATTTTTTTAAAAAATCCTGGCAGAATTTAAGTGCTTCGTCTCCCGGAAGGCCTTTTGCCTTTGCATTTGTAACATATCCCTCCAGCAGAGGTTTAACCTTTTCAGCCCATTTTGCATCTTCTTCAGGAGATAGCGTTATAACCTTGTTGCCTTTGGCCTTGATGAACTCCAATCCTTCTGCGTCGATCTCATCCCAGGTTTTACCCTGTTTTGAAACCCATTCCTGGCTCACTTCAGTAAAGACTTTCTGCACATCGGGAGGAAGAGCTGCCCATCTTTCCTTGTTCATGATGACAAACATGGCGGTTGAATATGCAGAAGCATAATTCAATGTTGTGGATGAAACAACTTCACCCAGTTTCCAGCCTCTAAGAGCTTCAATGGGACACATGACACCCTCAACCACACCGGAACGGAGAGATTCGTATGTTTCAGGCATGGTTATACCGACGGGTGCACCACCAAAGGCGGTAACGATTTTGGCGGTAACGCCGGTGGCACGGATCTTCATTCCTTTGAGTTCGTCAAGCGTAGAAACCGGTTTTTTTGAATTCAGAAGGCCCGGGCCATGACCATGGAGGTATAGGACTTTAACATCATCCAATTCCTTGGGTTGAAATTTGGCATAGAATGCATTGATCAGCCCTGTTGCCTGGGAACCGCTTTTATAGCCAAGCGGAAGATCAATGACTTCTGTGAGGGGAAATTTTCCGGCTGTATAACCGAAAACGCTGAATCCAATGTCTGCAATTCCTGTAACAACACTGTCATAGGTTTGGGCTGCCGGTGTCAGTGTGCCTCCTGGAAAATAGGAGATGGCCACTTTACCATTGGTTCTTTTCTCAATTTCTCTGCACCAGCTCTCTGAGAGCTGGCTGTTTTTGTGGGGAGCTGGGAAAAAGTTTGAATAATTGAGCTTAATCGGTCCATCGGCTGCCGAAGAATCGGCCGGAAATGAAACATAGAAAAAAGAAACAATTAAAACGGATAAAACGAATGCTACTGACAATCTTTTCATTAAATTTTCCTCCTGACATTAAAGGTTATGACCACTTGCTCGTGCTGCAATTTCATGACTTTTATTCATGGATTTTCCAACCGGTGATCCATTAGATCCAATGTAATGATATCAGAGAAGTTCAACTCCAGCATTTTTATGCTTGCCAGGGCCCTTTTTGAATTTCTTGACAAGGCTGGAAAATAAGGAGCCATGGCTTCCAGTTCAATTATTAACCCTTTGATTTTAAGAATGTTCTCATTGAGTTTATACAAATCAGGGGCGGGTTTCATGGTTTGCTCTCCTTTTGTGTCATATCTTTTTCCCTCAGATCCTTGAAGCGTTTTGCCTTGATTTCATATCTCGGCAGAGTGCCGTAATCATAAAACTCGATCTGGTATCCAAGATTTGTTTTCAGTCTGAGCTGATCTTTTAATATATTTTCGACACTGATCCTTGTCACTTCCGGCAGAAGTTCGACCTTGAGTTTGATCCGGTCCGCATCTCCCTGTTTATCCACAATCACTTCGAATTCATCACCAAGACCGCTAATGGACCTGACCACTTCTTCAATGGCGGCAGGCGAGATCAGAACACCCTTCACTTTGGTTATATCATCGGCCCTGCCCAGCACACCGCCCCGGATGAGCCGGAAGGATCGGCCACAGGAACAGGATTCGGAATCCCACTCAATAATATCCTTGGAGTCAAAGCGGATACAGGGCTGGGCAATCCTGTCCAGCGCCGTAATCACCATTTTCCCTTTTCGTCCGGGTTCTTCGATGATTTCACCCGTTATCAGATCTTCGATCTCCACAAGAAACATGGCCTCATTGACATGCATGCCGCAGGGCTGTTTTCTGCATTCATAGGCCCAGGCACCGATTTCCGTTGCTCCGGAATGATCAAATACTTTTGCGCCCCAGGCCTCTTCCATCCTTTTCTTGGTGCTGGGAATACCGGCCCCCGGCTCCCCGGCGCAGGTAATTTTATTGATGGAAAGCTCGGCCGGATCAATGCCCATTTTGTTTTTTGCCACATCCGCCATATTCAGAACATAGGTGGGGGTCGCCATCATAGCTGTGGCTTTCAATTCCTGTATTTTCAGAATCCTGGATTGTGTATCCAGAACTCCGCCGGGGACAACCTCACACCCGAGCTTTTCAGCCGCATAATGACCGGCCCAGAAGGCAACAAAAATATTGTATCCAAAGGGAATAAAAACCCTGTCTTTAGGGCGGTACCCCTGGGCCCAGAGGACAAAGGACCAGCACTCGGACCACCATTCCCAGTCCTGCCAGGTATCGGGCTGATATACCGGCTGCCCTGTGGTGCCGCTGGTCTGTCTGAAAATTGAGACCTCCTCCAGGGGAACGCAAAGGGCATCACCATAGGGAAATGGATCTTTGTTCTGAATTTCCCGCATCATGGATTTTTCGACCTTTGGAATTTTCTTAATATCATCATAGGAGCGGATATCCTCCGGGGTTAATCCGGCCTTATCATACAAGGCCCTGTGAAATTTTGAACGGGTATAGGCCCAGGTCAGTATCCGTTTGAATTTTTTGAACTGCAATACCTTAAGCTTCTCCCGGGGCAGGGTCTCAAGAACCGGGTTCCAGTATTCCTGATCATTCATTTATTTTATCCTTTGTCTTATTAGAAGAAATAATCGCTTTAATCAATATCCTGACTTAAAAAGGTTAGCAAGAGGTATATTTCAGGGGTAAACCAGGTATATAATATACCTGGTGTTTTGAAGAAGGTCAAAAGGATGCTGATCCCATGACACCGGGTTTGATATCAATCTGGATATTTGCCATAAGAATCATATTTTCCAACCAATTTACGCCAATACCCGTTCCGGTCTGATCACCTTGCACTCCCTAGTGCCTGAACGATTTTTTAAAGTTCAGAAAGGCCTTC
>JANNUH010000132.1:0-95543 GCA_031395015.1 Desulfobacterales bacterium
TAGTGCCTGACCGGAAACAACAAACGCCTTGTTTTTCGGGGTTATAGAGGGTTAAGTCCGCTCGAAATTTTTACTGAAATTTGAATTACTCGTTGTGTTTTTCTGATTACTATGTTAATGTAACTCATTTGAAATTAAGGATATTTTTTAAAATGCGCTGCTTTGATAGTAATTCAATTTTAAACATCTCAACAAAACTTCGAGGTTATTTTGCGTAAAGTTTTCGAGCTACAAATGACATTCGGCCAGACCCCCATCGACCAGATTAAATTTGATATGAGGGCCAGGGATGAAATTCCCAAACTGCTTTTAGGGCTTCAGCACATTTATTGCAACCGGGAGCTTCGAAAAAAAGTTTTTAACATCCTTGAAACAATGGTCTCGGGGAATATTGATTCAAAGAACGGGCGCCCTGGAATGGACCTATGGAAAATTCTTGTAATGGGCACCATTCGGCTTAATTGTAATTGGGATTATGATAAACTCCAGGACATTGTGAACAATCACAAAATCATAAGACAGATGCTGGGGCACGGGTTAATGGACAATGATGAAACATATCCTATTCAGACCTTGAAAGATAATGTTAAACTTTTAACACCTGACATTCTTGATAAAATAAACACCCTGGTTGTGCAAGAAGGCCATAAGCTCCTGATTAAAAAAAAAGACCAAACGCTAATGGGCCGGTGCGATTCATTCGTTGTTGAAACCGATGTCCACTACCCCACAGACATCAACCTTCTTTTTGACGCTGTCCGGAAAATGATTCAGGTTGCCGCCGTTATGAGCCAGAACCTTGGAATGAGCTTGTGGAGGCAATCCGAGTATAATATCAGATCATTTAAAAGACTTTACCGAAAAGTTCAACGATTAAATTATTCCACATCAAAGGATGAAACAAAGAAAGCCCAAAAGGCTCAACAGATCATTGATGCCCACAAAACGTATGTCGAATCCGCCGAAGGATTTATTCGAAAGGCAACCTTGACTATCGAAATGGCCGGTTCACATGACGTAGCGATTATAGCCGGAACAGAAGTTCTGAAAACTTATATCAAATATGCTGTCTTGCAAATCAATCTGATTCAACGGCGGGTGATACAGGGCGAAAAGATTCCGCATAAAGACAAGATTTTTTCTATTTTTGAACCCCATACGGAATGGATTTCAAAAGGGAAAGCCGGTGTTTCCCAGGAACTGGGACTGCGGGTTTGTATCCTGGAAGATCAATATGGTTTTATCCTGCACCACCAGGTGATGGAACAAAAAACCGATGACAAGGTGGCCGTCGCAATGATAGAAGCAGCGCAAAACAAGTTTTCTAATCTCAGAGTATGCAGCTTTGATAAGGGCTTTTACAGCCCCGGCAACAAAAAGGAACTGAAATCCAGGCTGAATACTTTGGTACTTCCCAGAAAAGGAAAATGTAACAAAGCCGAGTATGAAGAAGAAACAGCCGAGATATTTATCCAATGCAAAAGAAAACATTCAGCGGTGGAATCTGCCATCAACGGATTGGAGAATCATGGTTTAGATCGATGCCCGGATCATGGTATTAACGGTTTTAAACGTTATGTCAGCCTGTCCGTTCTGGCAAGGAATCTCCAAATCATCGGGCATCACATACAACAAAAAGAGCTGAAGCGGATTCAACGGCTTGAGCAGCGTAAAGCCGCTTAAAACAGGCCATTGCAAAAAACAGAAGCACGACAAAAAGTAGAGTTGCGCCTAAAATCAAAGGAAATGGTCGAAAAGCATTCGAAATTTTAGCATTGCCCCATTTATAAACGCAGGGGTAAGGAAAAGTGGAAATTTAACCGGCCCGCTGAGCCTGGATGAGGTCAAAATCAGAGGTTTTCGGTCAGGCACTATATAGTAGGAATTTTCTAATGGATGTGGTATGCAATTTGCTGTATAAATTTTATTATAACCCCGGTATTTAAAACGATAACACACGAAGGAGAGGAAACATGAAATTTGGATCGGTTGATGAAATATTAAGCTTTGCCATTGACAGGGAAAAAGAAGCGGTTGCATTTTATGTGTCTTTGGCCAAAGAAGCCAAAAGGGCATCATTGAAAGAAACCTTTGAAAGATTTTCAAAAGAAGAGGAAAAACATGTGGCCCTTCTTTCCGACATTTCCGGCAATAAGGCAAAAATTGATTCCTATCAGTTTAAAAAAATCACAAATTTGAAAATCAGCGATTATATGGTGGAGATCGAATACAAAGAAGGGATGCCCATGCCTGAAATCCTCAAGATTGCCATGAAAAGAGAGGAAAAGGCGGTTAAACTTTATTCCATGCTGGCGGATCAGACAGACAATAAAGATGCTAAAAAAGTGTTTATGATTCTTGTTCAGGAAGAATCCAAGCATAAACTTGGACTGGAATCCATGTATGATGACTATCTGGCCGGCCAGGGAAGTTGATTTTCAATTGAAGCAAGGGCTGATCTTTTTAAAGGTCGGCCCTTCTTTTGTGGTAAAGGAAGAAAAGTGGAGCTGAAATATCTTTTCAAGCCGTCCACCATGGCTGTTATCGGTGTGTCCACATCCCAGGACAATCACCCAGCCAATGTGATCTACACTAAAAATCATCTGAGGTATCCTGTCAAAACCTTCCCTGTAAATCCCAAGGGCGGGATACTCCACCGTGAAAAACTCTATCGGAGCGTTTTTGATATTGAAGAGCGCATTGATATGGCCGTCATTGCCGTTCGCGCCGAGTTTGTGCCAAAGGTGATGGAAGACTGTATTAATAAGGGAATCCGAGGTGCCGTCATTGTATCCGGCGGATTTGCCGAGGCCGGCAATATGGCCTTACAGCAGCGGGTGGTGGATTTGGCAAGGGAAGCGGGCTTTCCCTTCATCGGTCCCAATTGCCTCGGGATTTATGCCCCTGATTATGTGGACACCTTTTTTCTTCCCGGAGAAAGAATTATCCGGCCTAAAAAAGGCAATGTGGGGTTTGTCAGCCAGAGCGGCGGGGTCCTGGTGGATCAGATGGTGAAATTTGCAGGCCAGGGCATTGGTATATCGCTGGCGGTCAGTATTGGAAATAAAGCCTTTGTCCGTGAAACCGATATGCTGGACTGGTTTGCCAAAGATATTGAAACAAAGGTGATCGCTCTTTATGTGGAAGGGTTTGAAAAAGGGGAAGGCCGCCTTTTTATTGAAAAGGCTGAACAGTGCGGAAAGCCTGTGGTCATCCTGAAAGCCGGAAAAAGCAAAAAAGGCATTGAGGCGGTTTCCAGTCATACTGCTTCCCTTGCAGGAGATTACAGGGTTTTCTCAGAAATCATGAAACAGCATTGCGTGGCTGAGGCTGACAATGAATATGAACTGACCTCCTTTTGCGAGGCCTTAAGCTGCTACCAGAAAGGGATTCATGGAAATATCGGCGTTCTTTCCCTCAGCGGCGGGCATGGGGTTATTGCCGTGGATGCCTGCGAACTGCACGGTTTGTCCGTCCCCCGGCTGGACCCGGAAACCATGGAAACCATCAGGGAAAAGGTGTCTCCGGAAATCAGGAATATCATTTCCCTGGGCAATCCCCTGGATCTTACGGGAAGCTCCGTGGACAATGATATTGTGACGGCAGCCACACATCTTGCCAGGGATAAAGCCGTCGAATGCCTTCTGGCCTTGCTCATTCCCTATTCACCTGGCGTTTCAGCGGATATCGGCGCAAAGCTCAGCCAGGTAGCCAGAAATGAGGGCAAACCCATGATTGCCTATGTTCCCAACGAGGAAAAATACAGGATTATCATTGAAGGGTTTGAACTCAACGATATCCCTGTTGCCTCCTCTGTGGAAGGTGCCGTCCTCATGGCAAAAGCATTAAAGAGGTGCAGGCCGTGCTGAAGAAAAACATCAGAACCATTATTGACGCACACAAGGATCTGGGATGGGTTCTGGAACCAGATGCAAAGGCCATTATGAAGTCCCAGGGTCTGGATATCCCGGATTTTATATTAACCGATTCTTTTGAAAAAGCTGAAAAGTTTTTCAAGAAAATAAACGGCCCGGTCGTAGCAAAGGCGGTTTCAAGGAAAATTCTTCATAAGACCGAGCATCAGGCAGTGGTGACGGGAATCACTTCCGGCAATCATCTGAAAAAAGAAATGGAAAGATTGCAGGAACTGGACGGATGTGAAGCCATCCTGGTTGAAGAAATGGTCCAGGGCCTTGAAGTGATCATCGGTGCGAAAAATGATTTCCAGTTTGGACCTGTGGTGGTATTCGGCATGGGCGGGACTTCCGTTGAAATTTATAATGATACGGCCATCCGCATGGCGCCGCTCAAACCCGGGGATGTGTTTTCCATGGCAGGGTCCCTCAAGGCCAAGGTTCTGTTATCCGGATACCGGGGAAAGGCCGGGGTGAACATGGAGGTTCTTACCTATACCCTGGTCACGTTTTCCCATCTCATCATGGCCCTGGAAAATGATCTGGAGTCTTTGGATCTGAACCCCGTCATCTGCACAAAAGACCGGTGCATCATCGCAGATGCACGGATTATCCTGAAAACGGCCTGAGGACGGTTTACCGGGACACAGGTGTATCATGAGACAAAAAGGATAGCCATGCCCGATAAAAAACAAATAAAAATCATTTCCTGGAATGTAAACGGCCTTCGGGCAGTCATGACTAAGGATTTTGTCAAAACAGTCCAGTCCCTAGATGCCGATATCTTTCTTTTGCAGGAAACAAAGCTTCAAGAAGACCAGCGGACCGAAGAGATGATCGGTATACCCGGTTATGAATCCTCCTGGTCCTATTCCACCCTGAAAAAAGGATACAGCGGGGTGGCGGCCTATTCAAAGTCAGCTCCCTTAAGGGTCACCACTTTATTTGAAAGACCTGAATTTGACGGTGAAGGGCGGGTCATCCAGCTTGATTACAAGGAGTTTACCTTATTCAATGTGTATTTTCCCAACGGCCAGATGAGTGATGAGCGCCTGAGATACAAACTGGATTTTTATGACTGGCTCCTTGCCTATGCCGATACCCTGCGCAGCCAGGGCAGAAGCCTTGTTATCACGGGCGATTTTAATACGGCCCATAATGAAATTGATCTGAAAAATCCTGTCCCCAATTCAAAATTTTCAGGGTTTTTAAGGATTGAAAGGGATGTCCTGGACCGGATGGTGGACGATGGCTATGTGGATACGTTCCGGTATCTTTACCCGGATACGGTAAAATATTCATGGTGGTCCTATAGGTTTAATGCCAGAAAAAACAATACCGGGTGGCGCATTGATTATTTTTTTGTAACAAGGGACCTCATCGATAAAGGCATTGTGAAAGAAGCCTTTATCGATAATGCGGTCCTGGGATCAGATCATTGCCCGGTGGGGCTTGTCCTTGAAATCTAATTCCTCAAGAATCAATCCTTGAACACGAGTTTTCCGCCGATATGCCCGGCAATCCCTACCGCAGCCACCATGACGATATTGACAAGGAGAAAAGCAAGGGCTTTGGGGCCTGATAAAATTTGAGGGTCAGCAAGATACCAGATCAGGCTTATCACGGATGAAACCGTGGTCAGGGCTGCGGCGAGAATCTTTATTTTAAATATTAAGGTCAGCGCACCCTGGTATTTTTTCCGCCATTCCAGAACCCCGGTAAAAATGACCATTGGAAAGGCAAGCACCACAAAGATCATATTAATCATGGCGGCCTTGGCCAAGAGGTCGGAATTGAACATCCAGGAGAGAATCCACAGAATTACGGCCACGGGCAGAATCCCGTTGGGCGTGTGTACGGAAATCGGGTGGAGATGATGTTTTAATGCCAGGGTTTTGATTTTTTCAAACCCTTTTTCAGGTGGCGGTTGTTTTTTAAGGGGCTCATGAGCAGCGGCCTTGACAGAAGGGGCGGGAGAGGCGGCCGCTGCCGGGGGAGGAGTTGATGTGCCCGGCTGTGCAGCAGGTTTTTCAATTGCCTTTCGAACAGGCCGCACCGGTATCATTGCCTCATCAATTTCTATAAATTTGCTCTTGTCCACGCCGCAGACAGGACATTTTTCAGGCGGGGTCGCTTCCCTGTGAATATATTTGCATACAGTGCATTGCCAGACTTTCATTATTGAGGCTCCCTTTTTTAATTAACGTTTATCCAGGTCAATGAACACACATTCATCAGGCCCGCAATAATTGCCCACATAGGTGGCCCCCGGACGGTAGAGAGAAGGCTTGGGCGCTGCCATGGCAAATTGCTCTTCAATCACGTGGGCCGACCACCCGCTGATCCTTGAAACGGCAAAGACAGGGGAGAAAAGATCCATGGCAATGCCCATGGTATAGAAAAGGGAGGCACTGTAAAAATCCACATTGCAATAGATCTCCCGCTGTTTTCTGGCCATGAAGGCAGCTTTGGCCTTTTTTTCAAGTTCCCTGGAAAGTTTATACCAAAGGGGCTGCCCTGAAATCTCTCCCATTCTTCTGCTCATGGGGCCAAGGATCAGGGCTCTCGGGTCATCGGTCTCATAGACGGCATGACCGAGTCCCATGATGAGTTCGCCGGAATTGAGGACACTGTTGATATAGGCATCGATTTTATCCATGGACCCGATTTCTTTGAGCATCTGCATGACCCGGACATTGGCCCCGCCGTGAAGGGCGCCGGAAAGAGATCCGATGGCCGCGGATACGGCAGCATAAATATGGGCCCGTGTGGAAGCCACCTGCCTTGCCGTGAAAGTGGAGGCATTGAATGAATGCTCTGCATGAAGAACAAGGCTTGTATCAAAGAATTGAGCAATTTCAGGGTCAGGAATTTCACCAGTGAGCATATAGAGAAAATTGGCTGCATGACTCAGATCATTATGGGGCGGAATCACTTCTTTATTGTTTCTTATCCGGTCCCAGGCCGCAGTAATGCTTGCCATCCCGGCAATCAGGTTTTCCGCACTGTAAAGGGTGTTTTCCATGGAAGGTTCATTAGCGGTCTTATCATTCTGGATCAGAAGGGGGGTTGCAGTCTGAAGCACATCCATGGGGTTCATATCTTTGGGCAGGGCCTTTAAAATGGTAAAGATATTTTCAGGCACGGCTCTTTTCTGTTTCAGGCTTTCACTGAAATCAAAAAGCTCTTTTTTATTAGGAAGTCTTTCATACAATAAAAGAAAACTAATTTCTTCAAAACCTGCTTTTTCTGCAAGATCCTGAATAGGGAATCCTCGATAGATGAGCTTTCCTTCCTTTCCCCGGACATCACAGATTTTTGAGCTGGCCACGTCGATACCCCGAAGGCCGGTATTAAGAATAGACAGACATTCATTCATCGGTATCACCTCGGGGTTAGAATATTTTTTCAGGGGGTCGTCTTTCAGGAACATATTCTGCTTCAATTTCATTGTTCTGAAGGGCTTTTGAAACGTAAAGTCCGCAAAAGCAGGCCCCGTATTCCTTTAAATCAGGTTCCCGGTAAACACAGGGGCAGACAATATCCTTGTCCTTTTCCCTGTCGTTACAGGCCAGCCTGCAGGGGCAGGCCATATAGCCATACCGGTCCTTGTTCAGAAGAAGGGCGGAAAGAAGCTCGAACACAAGGTCCTTGTCCTTGTTAAAATAAATGCCTTTTGCCTCCTGGGATTTTTTCAATGCCTGATAAAGTTGTTCAATTTTCATGATGAATCCCCAAAGCCTCCTTTATTTCTTTTTCCTTATACCCGACAATGACGGTTTCATTGATTTTAATTGTAGGAAAAGAGCAGCGCGGATTCATTTTTTTTATCTCTTCCAGAACGGCTTTGCGCTCTTCGCCTTCAAGATCATCCACCTCAATATAGTTGAATTCCACATTACATTCGGAAAGAAGCTTTTTAGTAGATTTGCAATGACTGCATGTGCTCAATCCATATAATACTGCATTATTATTGGCCATATATTTCTCCTTAAGGCGCCTTGAATTTAAGAAACGGTTCTGTTCAGGCTGTTTTAAGCAGTAAACTTTGCATGATTTATGCCATCTTTGCAAGTTTAAAATAAAGAAAACACAATTCAGGATTTCCAGGCAATTATTGATAGCCATGGTCTGAATTTTGCTATATTAATAAATGAATGACTGGAAAATGAGGATGGATATTATTAATAAACAGTAAACAGAGAGCAGGGATATGGCAAAAGACATTACAATACTGATCGCAGGTGCGGCAGGGCAGGGGATTCAAACCATCGGGGCGCTGCTTGCCAGGGTCTGCCACAATGCAGGGCTGTTTATTTTTTCAACAGATGATTTTGAATCCAGGATCAGGGGCGGACACAGCTTTCATCAGCTCAGGATCAGCACCCAGGCCCTGGGTGCTCCCTCCAGGCACATCGATATTCTTGTGGCCATCAATGAAAGGGATTATGAAGTTCATAAAGACCGTTTAAAGAAAAACGGTATTGCCCTGATTAACAGCGATAAGGAAAACACAACAGACTCAAATGTGTTTCATCTTCCCTTTGATGCTGCGGCAAAGGAAGCCGGGGGCGTCATCGCCTCCAATACAGTGGCTGCTGGTGCAATTCTGGCCATTATCGGGGCAGGGTTCAGGGAATTTGAAGCTGTGTTAAAGGACAATTTCAAGGGAAAGTCCGAGGATATTTATAAGTTAAACCTTACATCGGCCCAAAAAGGCCATGCCATGGGGAAAGCCGTTGAATTTCCAAAAAATTTTGATTTTGACGGGAAAAACCATCACCATGTGGTCATGTCAGGAGCAAAGGCAGCCGCTTTGGGGGCTCTTGCAGCAGATTGCCGGTTTTTTTCCTTTTATCCCATGAGTCCCGGAACCGGCATTATTACCAATGTCGTGAAATATGCAGATGAGATTCCCATTGTGGTTGAGCAGGCAGAAGATGAACTTGCAGCCATCAACATGGTCATGGGAGCCTCCTTTGCAGGGGTCAGATCCCTGACGTCCACATCCGGCGGCGGGTTCTGTCTCATGACCGAAGGGATCGGCCTTGCAGCCATGACAGAGACCCCGGTGGTGATTATCAATGCCCAGCGTCCGGGACCTGCCACGGGCCTTGCCACACGGACGGCCCAGCCGGATCTTCTGTTTACCATTTATTCGTCCCAGGATGAATTTCCAAGGTTTGTGTTTGCTCCCGGAACGGTTCTGGAAACCTTCAACAGTGTGAAAAAAGCCTTTTATCTCTCTGAAAAATACCAGGTGCCGGCCATTGTTCTCATGGATCAGTTCCTGGCCGATTCTTCAAGAACGGAATCTGAACCGTTCCTCACCGGCTTTGAACATGAATCCTTTCTGGATTTGGAGACCCTTGTGTCTCAGAACCAGGTGTCTCAAAATCCTGAGTCTCAAAACCAATTGTCTCAGGACCAGGTGTATCTGAGATACAAACACACTGATACCGGCATTTCACCCAGAAGGGTTCCCTGCCAATCAGAAGGACTGGTCAGGGCCACGGGAAGCGAGCACAATGAAGAAGGGCTGTCCACGGAAGACCTCGAAAACAGAAAAGCCATGGTTGACAAACGGTTTAAAAAACTTTCACTGATGAAAGATGAAATGAAAATGCCCTCTATCTTTTGTGAAGACAGTGCCTTTTATCTCACGGGCTGGGGCTCCACAAAGGGAAGCATCATGGAGGCCTGTCTTCATCTGCGCGAAGAAGGCATTAATGCGGGCTGGATCATTTTTGAAGATATCTGGCCCCTGGATTCTCATAAGCTGACCCAAGTCCTTGAAAACAAAAAACTCATCATGGTAGAAGCGAACGTTACCTGCCAACTGGGTAGCCTGATCCGGCAGATGACAGGGATTGATTATATGTCGAGTATTTTAAAATATGACGGAAGGCCTATCTATCCCGAATATATCATTGAAAAAGTAAAACAGATCATGGGGAAATAATATGGCGACAACAAAATTTGATATAGAAAATGAAAACCAGTGGTGTCCGGGTTGCGGTAATTTTTCCATCCTCCAGGCCATGAAAAAAGCCTTTATTGCCCAGGACCTGGAACCCAAAGACCTTCTCATCGTTTCAGGCATCGGCCAGGCCGGGAAAACCCCTCATTTTTTGGCCTGCAATATGCTGCACGGCCTTCACGGACGAGCGCTCCCCCTTGCAACAGGGGCTAAAATCGCCAATCACCGCCTGAACATCCTTGTGAATTCCGGTGACGGGGACTGCTATGGGGAAGGCGGCAACCATTTTCTGGCGGCCATCCGGAGAAATATCGACATTACCCTGCTTGTTCATAACAACCGGGTTTACGGACTGACCAAGGGCCAGGCATCGCCCACCACCGCTCTGGGAAGGCAGACCGAGATGCAGAATAAAGGAACGGTGTCTTCTCCGTTTAATCCCATTGCAACGGCCCTTGTGGCAGGGGCCGGGTTTGTTGCCAAGGGCTTTTCAGGCAATATTGAACAATTGTCCGGGCTTATTGTGGAAGCCATGAACCACAAGGGCTTTTCCATGATAGACATTGATCAGCCCTGTGTATCTTTTAACAAGATCAATACCCATCTCTGGTATAAAGAAAGGGTGTTTGATCTGAAAGATTCCAGCCATGATGCTTCAGATTATGAAAAAGCATTAAAGGTGGCCCACATGGGAGAGGATAAGATTCCCACAGGGGTTATTTATAAAGCCGATACCCTGGCCTTTCACGAGAGGTTTGATGTGCTCAACAAGAAACCGCTTTTTGACTATGAATTTGATAAAAATAGAATGGATGAGATTCTGAGAAGAGCGTGATTTGAAAAAAGGAGATCATGAATGAGTGAATGGTATTGTACCGTCTGTCATGAAATTTTAAAAGGCGAAACCAGGCCCGGTGCCTGCGGCATCTGTCAGGCCGATGACCGTATGATCATCAAAATGGAGGATGTCCCCAAAACCCTGGAACAGGTCAGGGATATGGCCAGAACAAAGCTGAAAGGCATCTGTGCGGCCTATCCCTCCTGTGACGGCAATTTTGATAAAATCTGCCAGCGGGAAGCCTATGGAAAACCCATCGGCCTTGGTGGCGCAGGCCAGGGATTTTCCTTTAGGGCAAATACCGAGGCCTTGTCCAAAATTCAATTTAATATGTCGGTTCTGGGAGACCATTTTGAACCGGATACATCCACAAATTTTCTCGGGATTGACCTTAAATTCCCCGTCCTTGCCTCATCAACGGCAGGGGCACAGAAATATAATGATGCCCTGGATGAAACCCAGTTCTGCACATCCGTGCTGAAAGGGTCAAAAGAAGCCGGAACCATAGGGCTTCGGGGCGACACCTGGTTTTATACTCTTGAGGATCACCCCTCCCTCAATGCCATGAAAGCCTGCAACGGATATGGCATCCCTATATTCAAACCCAGATCCCAGGATGTCTTAAAAAAGCTCATCGAAACCGCACAGGAATATGGATGCAAAGCCGTGGGTGTTGATCTGGACGGCGCCGGGTCCACTGTCATGGCAAGGCAGGGCATGCCTGTATTTAAAAAAACTGTAAAAGATATTGAGGAACTGGTCAGGTTTGCCTCGCTTCCCTTTATCGCCAAAGGCATCATGATGCCGGAGGAAGCCCAGAAATGCGTTGATGCCGGTACTGCCGTCATCGCCGTCTCCAACCACGGGGGAAGGGTTCTCGATTCAACACCGGGAGTGGCCACAGTCCTGCCCCTGATCCGCAAAAAGGTCGGGAAATCGGTGACCATCACAGCCGACGGCGGGGTGAGAACCGGTTATGATGTCTTAAAAATGCTGGCCCTGGGGGCCGATGCCGTTCTCCTGGGCCGGGACATTATCCGGGCTGCAGTGGGAGCCGGGACCCTGGGGGTAAAACTGCATCTGGAGCATGTTCATGACACACTGAAAAAAGCCATGTTCATGACAGGCACAAAAAATATAAAGATGGCAGATTCAAAAATTTTATTTAACCGGAATTAAACAGGAGAAAAAACATGGGAAAAGTATTGATCGTATATGCGACAAGGGCCGAAGAAACAGGAAAAATAGCTGATCTCATCGCCGAGGGCATACGCATGGCAGGTCATGAGGTTGTGCTCAAAAAAACCGGTGAGATTAAAAGCGAAGAAGACCTGAAAGGCTATGACGGATACGCCTTTGGTTCATCCACCTATCATGGCGAGATGATCACCTCCATGAAGCAGATTCTCTTCATTGCAGAACGAGCGGAACTGAAAGGAAAAATCGGCGGGGCATTCGGTGCTTACGGCTGGAGCGGTGAAGCTCCCGGCAGGATATTTGATACCATGGATCATATCTATGGCATGAAAATGGTCTCAGGGCCTCTGATGCTCAAGGCAAGCTGGATACAAGGCGGCATCCAGGCTGCCCAGGCCTATGGGAAAAGTATTGCCGCATTGATGTAAAGGATAATCATCATGGCTGACAATTTGATATTGGTGTGTAAAAAATGTTCGGCAAAAAACAGGGTTCCCCTATCTCGGATTAATGAAATCCCCAAATGCGGGAAATGCGGGACATCCCTGCCCAATGAAATTTTAAGCCGCCCGGTGAATGTGACGGATGCCACCTTTGACAGGGAAGTGCTGGGTTCGGCACTTCCCGTCCTGGTGGATTGCTGGGCACCCTGGTGCGGGCCGTGCCGGTCCATCGGCCCGATTTTTGATGAACTTGCCGTAAAATACAAGGGACGGCTCAAAATAGCCAAACTGAACCTGGATGAAAATCCCGGCATCGGATCCAGATATTCCATCTCAAGCGTTCCGACCCTGTTTCTTGTAAAAAACGGCCGGATCATTGACACGCTTGTGGGCGCCCTGCCAAGGGAACAGTTGGAATCTCAGATTGCAAGAATTCTCTGATCCCTAATTCAAAGGTAGCGACATGGAAAAATCCGACATCCTTTTCGCCTATGACCTGTTCAGGCGATTATCCGATAATATTGAAACCGTGATAAAAGGTCAGACGGAAAATATCCGCTATATCCTGGCCGGGTTTGCCGGCGGCGGGCATATTCTTCTGGAGGACAATCCCGGCACAGGGAAAACCACCCTTGCGAAAGCCCTTGCCAAAAGCATGGATGCCAGGTTCAAACGCATCCAGTTCACGCCGGATCTGTTGCCTTCCGACATCCTGGGAGTTTCCATCTTTGACCCGGCCAAAAAGGAATTCAAACTTCACAAAGGCCCTGTATTTACCCATATCCTCCTGGCCGATGAGATCAACCGGGCCTCGCCCAGAACCCAGTCCGCCCTTCTGGAAGCCATGGCAGAGGGGCAGGTGAGCATTGACGGCAATCTTATGAACCTCGAGGACCTGTTTTTCGTCATTGCCACCCAGAACCCCATTGAATCAAGGGGAACCTATCCTCTGCCCGAATCCCAGATGGACCGGTTTGCCATGCAGCTTGAGCTTGGATATGTGACAAAGGAAACCGAAGCCCTGGTTCTTTCCGAACAGAGCCAAACCCATCCCATTCATCGGGTTTCCCCCTGTGTGAGCCTGGAAGAGGGGCTCAAACTTCGGAAGCTTACCGGCGAAGTCTTTGTCTCAAAGGAATTAAGAGACTATATTGTCGCCCTTGTGACGGCCACCCGTGAAAAGCCGGGAGTCCTCCTCGGGGCTAGCCCCAGGGCTTCCATTGCCTTGATGAAGACGGCCCAGGCCCTGGCGCTTTTTGATAAAATGGACTTTGTCGGCCCGGATCATATCCAACAGATTGCGGTCCGCGTCATTGCCCACAGGCTTATTTTAGACCCAAGGCTGAAGTTTTCCGGCGTATCTGCCCGGACGCTTGTGGAAGAAATCCTGAAATCCATTCCTGTTCCCGTATAATAATGGTTTTTGAATCATGATGAAGGCAAGGTTTTTATACCGGTCTTATTTTTTTTTCCATTCGGTTTCCTTTTGGCTGAAAAGGCATATTACTTCGGCCGGGGCCATGATCATGGTCATTTTTATTCTGACGGCTATCTTTGGGCTGAATATGTTTAAAACCACCCTGTACCAGGCCATGACCGTCAGTTTTTCAGCCCTATGTGTTTCCGCTGCTTTAAGCCTGAAGCCCTTCCGGCTTAAGGTGAGGGTGAAGCATATCCTTCCGCCCTATGCAACTGTGGGGGAAAAGGTTTCATATTCCGTTGAAATCACCAATCTTACCTTGAAACCTCAAAAGGGGCTAATCCTTTATGAGGACACGGCTGATCCAAGACCGGATTTGAAAACCCTTTTGACAAAAAAAGAACCCTATGAGCACATCAGAAATGCCTGGGACAGAAAAACCCTCTATTACAGGTGGGCCTGGCTGGTTCTTAAAGCCGGGAAAGCGAGCCTTAAGCCAATCAAGCTGCCGGACCTGTTGCCTGGGGAAACCATCCGGGTAACCTCGGATTTTGTTCCCAATTACCGGGGATATATTCATTTTACAGGGGTCACCTTTGCAAGGCCCGATATCCTGGGGCTTTTCATGCGGCTTTTCTGCATCAAAAAAACAGAGAAACTTCTGGTGTTGCCAAAGCGATATAGCCTTGAACCGCCGGATTTACAGTCAAAGCGCCAATATCATCCCGGCGGGGTCAATCTTGCGTCCTCCATTGGAAACTCAGACGAATTCATGAGCCTTCGCTATTATCGTCCGGGTGACCCCATGCGCAACATCCACTGGCGGACCTTTGCCAGAACCGGTGAACTCGTGATAAAGGAATTCGAGGATGAATTTTTTGTTCGATATGCCTTGATCCTGGATACCTTTGTTTCCCCGGAAAGGGAAGCAGTCTTTGAAGAAGCCGTAAGCATCGCCGCTTCCTATGTGGCCTCCATCCGGTCCCATGACTCCATTCTGGATCTGATGTTCGTCGGTCATAAGATTTATTCTTTTTCATCGGGCCGGGGACTGGGGGGCTCTGAAAAAATGCTCGAAATTCTTTCCTGTGTGGAACCCTGTCAGGATAAAACCATCCTGGAACTCAGACCCGCCCTTGAATCCGGCCTTAAACAAATATCCGGTGCCATCTGCGTTTTTACAGGTTGGGAAAAAGAGCATGAAGAAATAACCCGGATGATCAAAGAGGCCCTTGTGCCTGCCTTTATCATTGTTCTTGCAGCGGATGCATCAAAAAAAGAAGACATAATCGAGAAAACCCGGAGATCTGATCAGAAGATCCGGGTGGTTCAGATCGGAAAAGTCCTGGAGGAGCTTTCAACCCTATGAAAACGCCACGGTTTTTTTTAGGCACGATTCTTCTTTTTTGGGGCTGGCAGGCCGAGATTTTATGGATCGCCCTTATTCTTGCCCTCATCCTTGAATCTGCACGAACAATGAAAACCCGGTTTGAGCTTGCGCCTTCCGATTTTAATAAATTTGTGGACATCAGCACGGTGCTTCTGGCCGGAACCATTGTCGTGGCCTTGACCATGGAGGCACAAAAAGCCAATCTCATCCTTTTAAAATTCCTGCCCCTGATTTTTTTTCCTATTATTGCGGCCCAGGAATTTTCAGCAAAAGGCAGGATGGATATCAAATCCTTTTTTCTTGTGGCAAGAAAAAAGGTGGAGATGCGGTTCTATGAGACCAGAGAAATAGATGTGTCCTATATTTACGCATTTTTCTGCATCATGTCGTCAGCCCTTGCAAACGCCAAGGGATCTTTGTATTTTTTCAGTGTTGCCCTGTTCTTTGTCTGGGGGCTGTGGCAGATCCGCTCAAGACGGGTACCATTGGTGGGATGGGTTTTATGCATGCTCATGGTTATCCTTCTGGGGTATGAAGGGCAGACCGCCGTCCGCGCCATCGGCAGAACCATCAGCAACCGGATCATGTCCTATTATGCCCGTTACCACACCATCGACCCGTTTAAAACATACACAGCCCTGGGTGAAATCGGGGATCTGAAATTTTCAGACGAAATTGTGCTTCGCGTCTCCTTTGATGATTATGTGCCGGGGAAAACCTATCTGCTTCACAGCAGCACCTACAACCGGTTTTCAGCTTCCAACTGGTTTGCAAAATCCGGGTTTGAACGGATTGAAGGTAAAAATAACAACACTTTTTGGCAGGTGAATCCGTCCGCAGACAATCCCTTGAAAATGACCCAATATTTCCGACTTCAAAAAGGAAAGGCAGTGTTGAGTCTTCCGCCCGGTGTCATGGACATTTCTGAAATGAAAGCAGGAGAATGCGAGAAAAATGCCATGCAGGTCATCCGGATCGAAGACGGACCTTCTCTCATCAAGGCGGTGGTGTCCTATACCGGATCATCCGTCTATGATGCCCTGCCTGAGCCGGACGATATGTTTATTCCCATAAAAGAAAGACCCTCCCTTGAGGCCACGGCCCAAAAGCTCGGACTTGAAAATAAATCCGAAGAAGAAATTTTAAAAACCATCTATGCCTTTTTTTTATCTGAGTTTACCTATTCCCTTGATCTTAAGGGCAAAGGCAAGAGCCAGACGCCTCTGGAGAATTTTCTATTTAACACAAAGTCCGGGCATTGCGAATTTTTTGCCTCGGCAACCGCGCTTCTTCTTCGACAGGCCGGGATACCGGCCCGGTATGCCACAGGATTTATCGCCCATGAATATTCAACCCTGGAGGGCCGCCTTATTGTCCGGCTCAGGGATGCCCACGCCTGGACCAAGGTCTTTGTCAATGGGCAATGGAGGAATTTTGATACCACGCCGCCTTCATTCCTGAATCTTGATTCGGAAAAAATTCCAACCTATTTCCTGGAAGACATTCTTTCTTTTTTCGGGTTTAAATTGTCCCAGCTCCGCCATGAAACCGGGGCCAAGCTTATGGAAACATACGGGCTATGGCTTACTCTGCCCCTGGGGCTTATATTGTTTTTAAGGCTTAGAAAGGCAGGTCAGATCAAAAGAATCAAGGATATAAGCCGACCCGGAAAGATGAAAATGAGAAAAGAAAAACCAACCGGCTTTTACCGCATCGAAGAAATCCTGGTTCAAAAGGGCTTTCCAAGATATCCCTACGAAACCTATGCCACATGGTTGAAGAGAATCTCCCGGCACCTGGATGATAAAGACATGATGGATCATTTTTTTCTCGTTCTGGAACAGCACAACCAGTGGCGCTTCGGAAAACCGGAGCCCCTTAATACGCAAAAAGCTCTTGCAAACAATTGGTAATTTTACTCTGCGTGCTTTGGGAAATTACACCAAACTTTTGAATTAACCTGGATTTGTCAATGGCTCTCATTTGGTCAAGCAGGATCAATCCTTTTTTATCCTGAAATGCATATTGAATTCTGGTAGGATAGCTAAATCCTTTGGATGTCATTGGAGCAACAATCGCAGTCTTCAGTGCAGACATTTCATCAGGGGAGATAACGACACAAGGCCTTGTTTTTTTTATTTGAGAACCTCGTGTCGGATCAAGTTGAACCAGCCAAATCTCAAATCTATGCACATCTTTTTTTACCATTCCCAGTCCTCTTCATCTACCAATGGGCAATCTAACCACTCCTGATCCGCTTCGCTTGATTCCTGGGATTTAAGGGCTTTATCAAATTGCTCTTTCCAGCCTTCTCTGTGCTTCTTAACAGGTTGAATTAACAGTCCGTCGTCGCCATTTTCACCTCCCATCGTGGTTATTTTAAAGCCAGAATCATTTTAACGAGCTCATCTGGAGAATAGACTGAAATGTTTGAGTTTTTAAATCCGGCTATATCACGAGTCACTATTGCTTGCGCGTTAGAATGACAACCTGCCTGATACAAAACAGCATCTTCAAAATCCGAAAAAAGGGAATTTAAAGCCGCTTCCAATACAGACTTATTGACGGGTGCGATTGTAAATATGGTTAACAATTTGGATATTGAATCTTCAGCCTGTTTTTTGCCAACAATTTTTGTCGCAAGATAGAATATTGTTGTGATGGTCGTTGCGCCCAACAAACCTGATATTATGCCCTCTTCAGCCCATGAGAACAGAATGGTCGCCGGCTCGGAGAATGGTTTTCTGTCAAGCAGGACGTCAAGCACAACATTTGTATCAAATAGAACATTCATAGATATTTGCTCTCAAGATATTTTTTATAGTCATCCTCTGATATTGTTCCGGATTCACTTTTCAGACAACCTTTAAGTGAACTTGTAATTCGCGGAACTGTTTGGGCCTTTTCTGATAACATAACATCTATGAGAGTAAAATAGTTAGAGACGATTTTCGAGATTGATTTTCCGGTTTTTGCCGAATATAGCTTTGCGCTTTGTATTAAATTGTCATCAAGCCGTAATGTTAACTTGGTATTCATTTGCTCCTCCGGTAAAATGACGTATCTATTTATACAAACCATACGTCGCCAAGTAACAATTGTCAAGGCCGGTAATTCCCGGTGACGAGAATTTCGAGGAGGTTGGCGTTAGATCCCCCGGAATATATAACGATGTGATTTTGTAGCTATCCCAAAATATTGACAAATTGAGAACTTTTTATAACAGGGTCATTGGTGATAATGGGCAAGCCAAGATATCTTGCGGTAGCTGCAATAAGGCGGTCATGCCGACTGATAAGCTTGGTGGGACCTTTGATTTATGACTTTTTGCCAAGCATGAATTTGACAAGGGCTTGGGTGTCGGTCACAAAACTATCCATTATCAAGCTCCTGATCAACATGCTGCCATGTCTTTTGCCTGAATTCTTTCAGTACGGAAAAATCAATATCATGCCCTTTTAGAATCCCTTCAAGCTTGACCACTTTTTTGGGCTCAAGTTTTCTTTTATGCCTCATAAAGATAGAGGCATATGATTTCTCCTTATTGTTCTTTTTAAAATAACAAAGCGTTTGGATATTTACATCGTCAAATAAGAGAATATTTTATAAATTTTAAAAAAATCCGCATCCCCATGAAACCTATGCTTCATGGCTGAAAAGAATCTCCCATCATCTTGACAATCAGGACTTGATAGTGCATCTTTTTCTTGTACTGGAACAGCACAATCAATGGCGGTTCGGCAGCCGGAACCCATGGACGGGCAGAAAAGAAAAAGGAAATTTTATGGGTTATCAAAAACGTACTGGAAATAGGACTGCCACTATTAAGGCATTGTTTGAAATATCCAGTGCAGTCAATACCACGGACAGCCTTGATGATCTTTATGCAGCCATTCATGTTTCCCTGAACAGAATTCTGAATCTGGAAAATTTTGCCGTGGCCATCTACCATAAAGAAAAGGATTCCATCACCCTGCCTTATTTTGTGGATGAAATGGATACAAATCCCGGGGAAGTGTTTGATATCAGTAAAAAACAATCCCTGACCGCCAGAGTGATCAATGCCGGAAAACCATTGATCTTTTTTAAAGAAGACATAAAAAAATTGTATTCAGGTCCGGCAGAATCACCTCCCGGGTCTGTCTGTAAGGTATGGGCAGGCGCACCGCTTAAAATCAGGGATCAATCCTTTGGTGCCCTCGTGGTCCAGAGTTATCGGTCAAAAGATGCCTTTAAAAAAACCGATCTGGACCTTTTAAATTCCGTGGCCGAATTCATTGCAGTGTCCATTGAGCGCAAACAACTGGAAATTGCTCAAAAGCAGAGCAATGAAATCAATCAGGTCCTGCGCGAGATCACCAGTGCCATTCACAGTTCTGAAAATCTCAACCAATTGTTTGAGACCATCCACCATATATTGAGCCAGATCATTGATGTTTCCAATTTCTATATCAGCCTGTATGAAAAAAAAACAGATACCATAAGCTTTCCCTTTTTCCGGGACGAATATGACGATGCCACGACATGGGATGTTTCCGGTTTAAGGGACCATTTTTTAACCTATGAGGTATTCAAGGCGCTCAAGCCGGTTTTTCTCAGAAAGCCTGAGCTGGATATCCTGGCCCGACAGAAACGGCTTGTGGGAACCGTGCCTTATATCTGGCTTGGAATTCCTCTGATGACAAAATCCGAACCCATTGGCCTGATGGCTGTCCAGAGTTATTCAGACCCTGAGTTGTTTGATCAAAAGGATGTGGATATTTTATGCTCCGTGTCTGAACAGATTGCCGTGGCCATTGAACGTAAACGGGCAGAGGAAGCGGTTAAGGAAAGCGAGGCCCGGTTCAGGGCACTCATTGATCATTCCTATGATGCGGTCTTCATCCATGAGTCCGATGGCCGGCTCATCGATGTGAATAAAACCATGCTGAAGATGTTCAAGATCTCCCATGATGAGGCTTTTGTATATAATATTGCCGATTATGTCGGGCCGGAAAGCAGCAGGGCAGAGGTTCAAGACAATTGGGTCAGGGCTATTGCCGGTGAAGACCTGCTGTTTCCCTTACAGGCAAGGCGGCCAAAGGACGGGTCCCTGTTTGATGCCGAAGTCTATCTTACCCGGATTATTTTCAATGACAGAAGAATCATCCTGGGGAATATCCGGGACATCACCAGGCGTAAAAAAGCCGAGAAAGCCTTACAGGTGAGTGAAGAAAAGTACCGTCTCCTTTTTGAGAATTCCGTCGAAGGCATTTATCAGACCTCGCCCGAGGGTCGGTTTATTGCTGCCAATCCTTCATTTTTAAGGATTTTCGGGTTTGACTCTTCACAAGAGCTTTTCGAGCATTTCAAAGATATAGGAAAAGAGCAGTATCTGAATCCCGAGGACAGGGTTACCTTCAAGAGAATCGTTGAGGCGGAAGGGTTTGTCAGGGGTTTTGAAACACAACTCCGTAAAAAAGACGGCACCCCCATCTGGGTCTCCCTGAATTCACGGGCCGTGAAAAATGACAGGGGTGTGTTGCTCTATTACGAGGGTTTCATGCAGGATATCACCGAGCGAAAGAAGGCGGAACAAGAGCTTTACCGGGTTTCCATCCATGATCATTTAACCGGTATCTTCAACCGGAGATATGTTTTTGAGCGGCTTGACACCCTGATCAAAGAGTATCAGAGGGAAACCCGGGATTTTTCCCTTTCCATAGTTGATCTGGATTTTTTCAAAAAAATCAATGATACCCATGGCCACCCGGCCGGGGATTTTATCCTCAGGGAGTTTGCCGGTATTCTGTCCGAGAGTTTCCGTCCCTATGATCTTGTGGGACGCTATGGGGGTGAAGAATTTATTGTCGTTGCCATGAATATTGATATGCAGCAGACTCAAACCATATTCATAAGGCTCAGGGAGATCGTCAGGGGCCGTGTCTTTGATTTTAACGGAAGCCATCTCAGCATTGCATTCAGTGCCGGTGTTGTCAATACGTCTGAAACAGGTCTGGAAATGACGGTTGAAAACCTTATCCGTAAAGCTGATGAACGCCTTTACCTTGCAAAAGAGCAGGGCCGGGACAGAATCGTCTGTGAATCGCCGGAGCCTGGAGCAGACCTTTCATAGAAACCTGCCCGGATTCTATGAAACCGGGGCCTCATATCTGTTTGAACAAATGGGAAAAGGATCCCCGATGGCGGTACCTCTTTGTCAAAACTAAAGGTGATGTTTTTCATGCGTGAATGATCAGAAATACTAAAAAATATACGCCGACAGAATTTATGCAGGGTTTTTTCCTGCTTGACTGTAAATTGCAAATTTACTATTCGGTTATCAATGTAACAAATCATTAAAAATATACATCACTTGAGACACCACAGAAACGGAGTAAATGAACCTGTAACCTAACCTTGAATAAGATACTGGAGAATCAAATGAAAGATATACTGTTCCAACCCATCACCATTAACGGATTAACCATCAAAAACAGAATTTACCTTCCGGCCATGCATCTCGGCATGGCCCATGAATATGAAGTCACGGACCAGATCATTGATTTTTATGCCTTACGGGCCAGAGGAGGCGCAGGACTTATCTGTGCTGGCTATGCCACGGTGGATGAATTATCGGGAAACACCCAGAATATCGGGGCCCATGACGACCGGTTCATTTTCGGACTTCAAAAACTGGCAGCGGCCATAAAGGAGAACGGATCTCTGGCCTGCCTGCAGATTAACCATGCCGGCCGGTATAATTTTTCATTTTTTATGAATGGAAAACAGCCGGTGGCTCCCTCTGCCGTTGCGTCCCGCATGACTGGCGAAACCCCCATGGAAATGACCGTTGAAGACATCCATGAGACTGTTCATGCTTTTGCAGCAGCGGCTTTGCGGGTCAAAAAAGCCGAGTTCAATGCCGTGGAAGTGCTCAGCGGGACCGGGTATCTGATCAGTGAATTTCTTTCCCCCCTGACCAACAAAAGAACCGATGAATATGGCGGCAGTTTTAAAAATCGCATGCGGTTCGGGATAGAGGTCATGGAAGCGGTCCGGAAAGCCGTGGGGCCGGAGTTTCCCCTCATCGTCCGGATGAACGGCAATGATTTCATGCCCGGCGGCAATTCCCGGCAAGAACTCCAGGAATATGCCATGGTCCTGGCGTCGGGACTTGCCGATGCGTTGTGCATCAATGTGGGATGGCATGAGGCACGGGTTCCCCAGATTGTTTCCTGCGTTCCCAGGGGCGCCTTTGCCTATCTGGCCAGGGGAATCAAGGAAAAAGTCCGGATCCCGGTCATTGCCAGCCATCGCATCAATGATCCGGAAACGGCCCGGGAGCTGATCCGGAACAATATGGCCGACATGGTGGCCATGGGCCGCAGCCTCATTGCCGATCCCATGCTGCCTGAAAAGGCAAGGCAGGGCCGTGAAAAGGACATTGTCCACTGTATCGGGTGTGCTCAAGGGTGTTTTGACAACCTGTTCAAGCTTAAACATGTGGAATGCCTCTGCAATCCCCTGGCCGGATATGAAAACCAAAGCCGGGAGGCCGGAACGGCTGCCCCGAAAAAAGTCATGGTCATCGGAGGCGGTGCCGCAGGCATGACAGCGGCCCTTGCGGCCCATGATAAAGGCCATCGGGTGAGTCTCTATGAAAAAACAAGCTGCCTGGGCGGTCAGCTCTTTCTGGCGGCAGCCCCTCCGGGCAGGGAAGAATTTGCCCGATTTGCCCGGGACCTGGCCCGTCAGGTGGATCTGCGGAATATCCCCGTCATATTAAAGACATCCGTGAATGAAGCACTGATTCAGGCTGAAAAACCCGATCATATGATCCTTGCAACCGGTTCGTCTCCATGGGTTCCGAAACTTCCGGGCCTGGATCTGCCCCATGTGGTGAGTGCCTGGGACGTCCTTGAAAACAAGGTGGATACCGGCACACGGGTGGCCATTATCGGCGGCGGCGCCGTCGGGGTTGAAACCGCTCTTTTCCTGGCTGAAAAAGGAACTTTGTCTGCAGATATGGTGAAATTTCTTCTGGTAAACCGGGCCGAAAGTCCTGAAACCCTGTTTGAAATGGCCACAAAAGGCAGTAAGACCATCCTCCTCATCGAAATGCTGGACAAAATCGGCAAAGATATCGGCAAGTCAACCAAATGGGGGATGATGCAGGATCTGGGCCGGTTTGGCATCCAGAGCCTTGCCAATACAAAGGTGGTCCAAATTACGCCGGAAGGACTTGAGGTCGAACAGGGAGGGCAGATTCAACAGATAAATGCCGATACCATTGTTGTGGCGGCCGGGTCAAAATCCAATATTGATTTGGTATCAATATTAAAAACCATGGGCATTTCTTTTGATATCATCGGTGATGCCCAGAAGGTGGCCACGGCATTTGACGCCGTTCACAGCGGATACCGGGCCGGAATTTCCATAGAATAACAGCAGGAGGGTCCGCTATTGTTGAGATATGAAAGATAAATCTTTATCTTTTTAAAAGATTTAATATAATGAGCCAAAGTTTTTGATAGCCTGTACAGAAAAATACAATCTTTTGATTTCAATTTTATTTGATTTCACTTTTATAATAGAGGCTAAAAAAATGAAAACCCTTATAAAAAAAGAATCTTTTTTCCTGAAAAAATTTATAGAGATCCTTGATCAGGGTAGGATACCTCTCGAAATCATTGATACAAGCGGTAATAAATATTCCACTGCCAGGGAGGACATTCAGCACAGAATTCATATTAAAGATCAAAAATTTTTTCATGCGCTTCTTTCACCCAATGCCTTTTCACTGGGCGAAGCCTATATAAAAGGATATTTTGATATTTCCGGCAGTATTAAAGAACTTTATGAACTTGTATGCACTCGATTGCTTCATACGAATCAAAGAAAAAACCCGATTCAATTTTTTGCAGGATTTTTTACCCACTCAAGATTCAAGGAAAAAGAAAATATTGAATATCACTATAATGTGCCCAGTGAGTTTTACCGGTTGTTTCTAGGAAAAACAATGGGATACACCTGTGGATATTATGCGGATGAAAATACCGGCATGGATGATGCACAAATTGAGAAAATGGATATCATCTGCAGAAAACTCAGGTTAAAGCCTGATGAAACTTTGCTGGATATCGGTTGCGGGTGGGGTAATTTTGCTGTTTATGCTGCAAAGAAATATGGTGTGAACGTGATGGGGATCACCTTGAGTTCTGAACAGAAGGCCTATGCTGATAGCTGGGTCGCCAAAGAAGGTCTTTCCCGGAAGATTAAAATTAAAATTCAGAATTACAGGGATCTTGGCTCTGAAAATTTTGATAAAATTTCGTGTATCGGTATGTCGGAACACGTTGGAAAGAAAAACATGGCCGGCTTTTTTCAAACAGTTTATCGTTCCCTCAGAAAAGGGGGACTTTTCATGCAACACACCATTACAACCCATGAGAAAACAAAAAAAGGATATGAAAATGCTTTTCTCACTAAATATATGTTCCCCGGAGGTGAGCTGATGTTTGAGCATGAGCTTGTTGAACTGGCTTCTTCTTCAGGGTTTGAACTGTTAACCGCGGAAAATTTCCGGACCCATTATATCAAAACCCTTAATGATTGGGTCCTGAGAATGGAAGAGCAAAAGGACCAGCTTTTAAAAATTATTTCAGATAAAGTGTTTCGCATCTACCATATCTTTTTTATCGGGTCTCTGATTTCCTTCAGAGAAAAAGAAATCTCCCTGTTTCAGAACCTGTTTTACAAGACTGATAATAAAAAGATCAGTACAGATAATTTTATAAGCCTCTATTCAAAAAATGAAACCAGAATTGCCTGATATCGAAAAATTCGAAAGAATTGTGTTTCAGAAGAAAAATACTTTGGACCTGCTTTTGTCCTTTTCCCTTAAATTGCTTCAGGCAAGGCATGTGGGGTTGCTGCTGGGAACCAATAAAACCTATTTGAAATTTCTTGCCCCTGAACAATGGGACAGGGGCATCATGCACAAATTTGATGGGAAGGGAATTTCAGGATTTATCCTTAAATATTTTGGAACCACTGTTGTAAAAAAGAAAGGGCTTTCCCCTGTTATGCTTTACAGGGACAATCAATTCGGAGAAAAAAAAGAAAGTGACGGAATCATATCCTTTGTTCTCAGAAGCTACAGGGAGTTCTATGAAAAAGGTCTCAAGATTCTCATCATTGATCAGATTCAGGACGGGCTCAAGGGGAATGAAGAAGCTTCTGTTTTTTCATTACAGTCCTATGATGGGAAAAGCTTTAAACGATTACCCGGGTTGAGAATCAATACTGCCATTGTCAGACAATTCAGTGCTAAAAATTTTGTTTCCGCCTATGTCCCCGATTACGGGGCCATAGTATTTAATACGATCGATGAAGATCTGCTGCTGAGTGAGGAAGGAAAATTTGTTCATGAAGAGCAGTTAACAAAGCGATTAAATATCCTGATTGCCGCCATTGAAATGGCTTCCATTGCATATATCGGGTCTGCTAAAGGCAGGCAGGCCGCTCATATTATCTGGAGAAAAGAAAAAAACCTGAGAAAGACCGCTCTGGAACTGAAAAAGAAGGAAATGCAATTAAATGCCCAGAAAGCATATTTAAAAGCTGTGGGCGCTGTTGATGAAAGACAGCTCAATATGGAAGCCGTTAATATTAATGATGGGGTCTATGCTTTCATTGATATGGTGGGGTCAGCGACCATTCGAAAAAAATTTCAGCCCAGGGATTATTTTTTCATATTAAATCTGTGTCACCAGATTGCTGCAGATAATGCAAATCGATATGCATGCAGGGTGGATAATTTTATAGGAGACTCTGTGTTTCTGGTAAATGCCTCTCCATTTGACAGACTGGACGCTCGTTTTTCGACAGGCACCCATGAGCGGATAATGCTGATGATTTTTACCCTTGCATCGATTTTCAATGAAATTCATCTCTTGAAATCAGGAACGCATCAGATGGATAAAAAAGGCCGTGTTAAAGAATTAATCGATGCCACAAAAGTCAGTCTCTGTTTCAGGGCAGGAATGGAAATCGGTTCGGCCATGATCGGACCCCTGGGAAGCCAGAAACGCAAAATCGTTACCGCCATCGGTAAGGCGGTCAACAATGCATCAAGGCTGGAAAGTACAGGAATAAATGGAGAAATTCATATCAGCGAAGATATTATGTCCCTTATAAAAGATGCCTCCATTACCATTGATACAAGGATCATCTGGAAAATCCTTCTGGGATCGGATTTGATCAATAAACGCAATCATCCCGGCGGAGTAAATTTTATAGATTGCTATAAAAGGGTCTTTGATATGAAAGAAGATGTGTTCTATGAAAGAAAAAATATTTCCTATAAAGAGTTTTCAAAAGATATTTCCTTTATGATCAAATGCATTCCGGGTTCAGCGGGTTTATGATGTTGAACTGCTGAATTCAAGGGCATGTCTTTCAAGTTCGGCAATGAGCCTTTTTGTTTTTGGGCCTGGTTTTCCTTCACCTATTTTTGTGTCATCAATCTGAATCACAGGCAGGATGCATTTATTTGTTCCGCTGATAAAGGCTTCGTCGGCATCCAGAAGCTGATCTAATGGAATGGCTTTTTCTTCTGTCAGATAATTTTTTTGTGCGATGGCCAGAATAGCCTGCCGTGTAATGCCTTTCAGAACTCCGTCTCTGGGTGTCACCAGGGTATTGCCGAAAAATGCGAATAAATTGCTTGTGGTTCCTTCCAGAGCCTCCATTTTCCGGTTAATGTATATGGCTTCAATGGCACCGGTTTCTTTTGCCTTTTTTAAAGCCAGAGCAGCCGGTATATAGGAAATTACCTTGGCATCGGGCAAGCTTCTTTCAAGCGGATAGGTAATGACTTTGACGCCCTTCTCATACCAGGAATCCGGGAGTTTTTTTAAATCCGTAATCAGGACGATCATTCTGGGATTCCCCTGGGGATAAAAATAGTCAGGACTCGACCCCCCGGTGATGACAATCCGGATATTAGCTTCCTCTGAAATTTGATTTCGATGCAATGTTTCCAGCACAATATCGGTAATTTCCCTGGCCTGCCAGGGCAATGACAGGCCTATCTCCTTTGCGGAATTAACCAGGCGATGAATATGGTCCTTAAGAAAATAGGGTTTACCCTTGTATGTCCGCATGATATCACAAACTCCGTATCCCCTTAAAATCGCAAGATCGTCAACAGGGATAACCGCCTGATCGGATGAAATAAATTTTCCATCGACATAATATATTTTCATCAATCCTTGCTCCTTGAAGTTGAAAAATTGATATTTGTATAGTACAGATGATAATATTTCACAATAAAGAGAAAGTCGATATGGATTTATTCGAAGGTATAAAATATAATATTAAAGGTGTCATCCTATCCTTAAAAACACCGAAACTGCTGATGCTGGGGATTTTAAGATTTGCTTTTGTATTACTGCTGACTTTTTTAGTGTCCGGCCTTGTTTTATACTGGCATGATGAAATTTTAACGGCCATCTGGAAAAAACCGGATTCAGGATGGCTGATATATTTTTGGAATGCTGTTTCCTATCTGCTTTTCATAGGCCTTGCAGCCATTTCCATGGTGATGGCATATCTGATTTCGCAATTAGTTTTCTGCGTCTTTATTATGGATTATATGTCCAGAATTACAGAATCCATTATTCTTGGGCAAGAGATTAAACCAACCCAGGGATCATGGTTTGATTTTTTTATCCACCTGGTCAAACAGGAAATACCAAGGGCTGTAATTCCTGTGATCATCACCCTTTTCATAATGATTATAGGCTTATTCACCCCGTTGAGTCCCATTATCATTTTTATCTCTTCAATTGCGGCGGCCGTATTTTTAGCCTGGGATAACACCGATCTTGTCCCGGCCAGACGAATGTATTCCTTTAGAACCCGTGTTGGATTTTTAAAAAAAAATCTGATGTTTCATATCGGCTTCGGGATTTTGTTTCTTATTCCCGGATTGAACATTGTGTTTCTTTCCTTTGCTCCGGTTGGCGCAACCCTTTCATTTATTGAAAGGGAAAAAAATTGATGCTTTTTAAATAGTTACCAGGACCCTGGTCTTGAACAATTGATATTTCCATAACATTTTTATAAAAATACTTTGACAATTTATAAGAATTTTATATAATCATAGAAACTCGCTGATTCATACTGATTTCGTGCGAAAAACCTGTTTTCAATTCAGATTCAATTGTCTCTTGATTAATTATTGCCTTTAAAAGAAATCTTATTAATGGAGGGAAGGGAAAATGCCCCAACTAAAAACAGTATTTGCCAAAAGATCTCCTTTAGACAGAAGATCACCTGTGGACAGGCGTATCCTTGATATCGGGCCCGGGTATCCCACAGTACAAAAAAGAAAAATATTTAAAGACCGGAGAAAGGGATGGGAAGACCGATTCGGCTGGGAAAGAATCAGCAGATGGAGCAGTAGTCCGATTTATTCTGATTTACCATAGATAATCGATATCTAAAAAAGCATCATTGCTATTTCCGATTCTTGTACACGAATATCCTCCAAATCTGTATCCATTAACAAGTTTTCATACTGATTTTTATTGTCTTTAGGCCTTTATTCATGTAAGAAAAATAGAAACTGGAATGAGTTCAGTATCATCTTGATATTATATTGAAGGAAGGGTATGAAAATTCTTGTAACCGGAGTAGCTGGATTCATAGGATTCAGTTTAACTTGTCGCCTGATGAAGGACGGCCATGACGTTTACGGTATAGATAATTTAAATGATTATTATGATGTGAACCTGAAGAAAAACAGGCTTTCCATTATTGAAAAAAATCCTAAATTTGAATTTCAGCGCATTGATCTGGCGGATCGGGAAGGGATAAAAAAATTATTTGCAGCCAATTCCTTTGATTATGTCATTAACCTCGCTGCCCAGGCAGGGGTCAGATACAGCATTGAAAATCCGGGATCATATATAGACAGCAATCTGGTCGGTTTTGGAAATATACTTGAAGGATGCAGGCATTCGAAGGTCAAACACCTGGTGTATGCTTCCAGCAGCTCCGTATATGGACTGAATACCCATATGCCGTTTTCCGTTCGCCACAATGTGGATCATCCCATCAGCCTTTATGCCGCCTCAAAAAAGGCCAATGAACTCATGGCCCATACCTATAGCTATTTATACAATCTGCCGACAACGGGGTTAAGATTTTTCACCGTCTATGGGCCGTGGGGAAGGCCGGATATGGCGCTTTTCCTTTTTACAAAAGCCATTTTAAACAATGAACCCATTAAAGTGTTTAATAATGGGAATATGCAAAGGGATTTCACCTATATCGATGATATCGTCGAAGGCGTTGTCAGGGTCATGAATACCGTACCCAGGGCTGATCCTGACTGGTCATCCGACAGGCCCAATCCATCCACTAGCTGTGTTCCCTATAAGCTTTATAATATTGGAAATAATCAACCGGTTGCCTTGATGGAATTTGTTGAGGCCATTGAAAAGGCCATTGGAAAAAAGGCGGCTAAGGAATATCTGCCGTTACAGGCCGGGGATGTCCCGGCCACCTATGCGGATGTAAATGATCTGATCAAAGATACAGGGTTTAAACCCTCGACTCCCATCGTTGAAGGAATAAACAATTTTATTAAATGGTACAAAGACTATTATAAATAAAAATACCGGAGAACTGTTTTCATGGATAAGAATTCAAAAATTGCAGTCATTGGGCTGGGTTATGTGGGGTTGCCGTTAGCCGTTCATTTTGGCGCAAAATTTCATACAACGGGATTGGATCTTAAAGAAAAAATCATTGAAAATTGTAAAAGGCATCAAGATCCCACAGGGGAAGTCTCAAAGGAAGATTTCGAAAATGCAGCATTCTTTTTTCCTACCTCTGACCCGTCACGGATTTCAGATGCAGACTATATCATTGTTGCGGTTCCGACTCCCATTGATAAGGCCAGGCGCCCGGATCTGAAATATATGGTCAGCTCCTCTGAAACCGCAGGAAAATACATGAAAAAAGGGGCCATTGTGATATTCGAATCCACTGTATATCCAGGGGTTACAGAAGATGTCTGTGTGCCGATTTTAGAAAAGGAATCCGGATTTCAGTGGAAAAAAGAGTTTCATGTGGGATATTCCCCTGAAAGGATTAACCCTGGCGATAAAGAGCATACGCTTTCTAAAATCGTAAAAGTTGTTTCTGGTGATGATAAAGCGACCTGTGACAAAGTGGCAGAACTCTATGAAAGTGTGGTTCAGGCCGGTGTCCATCGAACTAAAACCATAAAAGAAGCTGAAGCTGCCAAGGTAATTGAAAACACCCAGAGGGATTTGAATATCGCCTTAATGAATGAACTGGCCCTGATCTTTGATAAATTAGGGATTGATACAAAAAATGTTCTGGACGCAGCCGGCACGAAATGGAATTTTCTTCCCTTCAAACCCGGCCTTGTCGGTGGCCACTGTATCGGTGTGGATCCTTACTACCTGACCTTTAAGGCGGAATCGGAAGGCTATCATCCCCAGATCATTTTATCCGGCCGGAGAATCAATGACAATATGGGCCGGTTTATTGTTGAAAAAACCGTTAAAATCATGATCAACCAGGGCCTCAGCATCAAAGGGGCGAAAGTAGGCGTTCTCGGCCTTACCTTTAAGGAGGACTGCCCGGATTTAAGAAATACCAGGGTCATCGATATTATCGACGAACTCAATTCCTATGGGACGAATGTCCTGGTTCATGACGCCATTTCCGACCCAAAGGATGCTTTGGCGTATTACGATGTCAATCTCTGCATTTGGGAGGATTTAAAAGATTTGTCAGCACTCATCCTGGCCGTTCCTCATAAAGCGTATCTGAAAAAAACCATTTCGGAATTCAAGGCCATGCTGGTTCCGGACGGATGCCTGATAGATGTCAAATCTGTTTTCGACCTCGAAGAAGTAAAAGAATCCGGGGTAAATTTCTGGCGGTTATAAAAACTTGGAAAATGAAATTCAAAATTATTTCAAAGGCAAGAAAGAAATAGCATCAGTGTATCTTTTTGGATCTTTTGCCTCTGGAAAATATACTAAAACAAGTGATATTGATATTGGCATTCTTTTTGAGCATAAATTCATTGAACCGGCTGAATCCCTGAAAGAAAAATACATGTCGGAACTCGGTCGAATTTTACGGAAAGACATTGATGTCATTGTCATGAACACAGCAGGAGAAGTGATTCTGAATCAGATCTATAAGAAAGGGAAATCCATCCTTAAAAAAAATAAGAAATTTGAGAAAGCCTTCAGGATCAAAGCCTTTATGTTTTATGTGGATTTTGAAATATATCTGAAACAAATTCAGAACCGCTTTATTAAAAAAACGATGGAAACAGAATAGCAGTTCAAAACTGTATTGATGTTGCAGCCCACATTATTAGTGATGAAAATATGGGGATTCCGGGCAGCACAAATGAAATGTTTTATCTTCTTGAAGAAAATGGATATCTCACACGGGATATTACTGAAAAAATGGTCAAGGCTGTTGGATTTAGAAACCTGATCGTCCATGAATATGTAAATCTGAAACTTGAACGAGTCTATGAAATATCAAAAAAAGATATCCATGACCTTGAAACTTTTATCAAACAAATTTTATCAAAAATTTGAAATTGAGCAAAGCCCTTTACTCAAGCGCTCTTGAAACGATCTCATAAACATTTTTGGAAAGAGACTTAACATTCAGAATCCGTTCGAGTTCTTTTTTCATCAATGATTTTCTGGCAGCATCATATTTTTTCCAATGGTTAAAGCATGATGCCAGCCTTGCAGCGATCTGATGATTGATCTGATCCAATGAAATAATCTGATCCGCTGTAAAATGATAGCCTGCGCCATCCATACAATGGAAATTGACATGATTCTGCATGGCAAAGATATGGATCAGGGATCTGACCTTGTTGGGATTTTTCATGGAAAAATCCCGATGACCGGCAAGATCTTTCACCCTGTCAAGGGTATCTGAAAGCCCTGACCCCGCCTGAACCATAAACCATTTATCCAGAACAAGTTTGTCATGTTTCCATTTTATATAAAATGCCTCAGCCGCTTTTTGTTTCATATCCGGTGAAACCTCGGCAAGAATCTTAAAAGATGAGAGTTCATCGGTCATATTTTTTGCCGAAACAAAATGATCATAAATGAGATTTGTCGTCTCCTTTTCCTTTAAGCTGCCAAGATAGGATAAGGACAGATTTTTAAGGCTTCGGTCCGCCATGGCCTTCTGGGAGATACTGAGCGGATCAGCCTTGGAACAAAGATCAATCAGGTTTAAAAAATGATGCTTCAACTGTTTTGCGATTTCCTGCTCTAAAAACAGCCTTGCCCTATGAATCGCATCCACATCAACAGGATCAAAATGTTCCTTGATTTCGAATTCAGAAGGCAAAGAAAGTGTTTTTGAAAGAAAGGCCCGGTCCACGCTTTTGTCTGATAAGGCTTTTTGAAACGCATGGATGAGATTCATGGAAACAGACAGGGTTTCTTTGGCCTGAATCGCCCTGATGATCCGTTTGATTTCTTTGATAAACAGGGTCTGGGCAGAATCCCAGCGGTTGATCTCATCCGTGTCATGGGCCATGAGAAACGCCAGTTCCTCATCGGTAAAATTTGTCTCAATCTTTACCGGCGCAGAAAATTGCCTGAAGAGCGATGGCAGGCTGTTTTCCGGGATATGATCAAAAACAAAGGTTTCGGTTTCAGCGCTCAGTTCAATCAGGGTTTTTCCTTTTGGTGTAATGTCTTTCCCATTTTTATCCATAATGCCGAAACAAACCGGAATATGAAGGGGCTTTTTTTTCGATTGATTTCGATCAGGCAGGGTCTTTTGTTTAAAAATTATTTTCAATTGCTTTGATTCAAAATCATAGGATTTTGTTATGGTTACAACAGGAGTGCCGGATTGATGATACCATAACCGGAACTGCTTAAGATCTCTATTTCCGGCCTCTTCCATGACACAAATAAAATTTTCAATGGTGACGGCCTTTCCATCAAATTTTTCAAAATAAAGGCCCATGCCGTTTTGGAATTTTTCTTCCCCCAGCAGTTGATGAATCATCCGGATCAGTTCCGATCCTTTTTCATAGACCGTCATGGTATAGAAATTATCCATTTTGATATAGGATTCCGGCATGACCGGGTGGGTCATGGGGCCTGAATCCTCCGGAAACTGAAAACCCTTAAGGTTCCGGACATTGGTAATTCTCTCAACACCTCTGGAGTTTAAATCCGATGAAAATTCCTGGTCCCGGAAAACAGTGAGCCCTTCTTTCAGGCTCAATTGGAACCAGTTTTTAAGGGTGACCCGGTTGCCGGTCCAGTTATGAAAATACTCATGGCCGATCACTGCCTGGATATTATTGAAATCATCATCTGTGGCTGTTTTAGCATCAGCAAGAACAAATTTGGAATTGAAAATATTCAAGCCTTTGTTCTCCATGGCGCCGGCATTAAAATCATTGATGGCCACAATCTGATACAGATCCAGATCATATTCAAGGCCGAATCGTTTTTCATCCCATGCCATGGCCTGTTTCAGGGATTCCATGGCATGCCCGCATTGGTTGATATTGTCCTTTTCAGAATAAATTTTAAGTTCAACCCTTCGCCCTGAACGGGTTTTGAACTGATCTTGGATATGGGCCAGGTCTCCAGCCACCAGGGCAAACAGATAACTGGGCTTTTTAAAAGGATCTTCCCATCGGACAAAATGCCTGTTCCCATCAAGATCTCCCGAATCAACAAGATTGCCATTGGAAAGCAGAACCGGAAACTTTGTTTTATCCGCAATAATGGTACAGGAATAAACAGCCATCACATCGGGCCGGTCGGGAAAGGGCGTGATTTTTCTGAACCCCTGGGATTCACATTGGGTGACGATCACCCCGCCTGACATATAAAGCCCTTCCAGGCTGGTATTGTTCTTCGGGGTTAACCGTGTCGTGATCTCAAGCTCAAAGGCCTCCGGGGTTTTGGCAAGGGTGAAAAAATCATCATCCGCCCCATATTCACCCGGCAACAGAACCATGCCGCCTGCTATAACGGAAAGAATCTCATAATCGCCCTTATCAAATACAAGGGGGGTGTTTTGATCGGCCTCACTCCTGTTTTTACGGACAGCGAGCCTGGAAATCACTGTTGTCTGATCCTCCCTGATATCAAAGGTCAGATCCATGTGATCCACAATGAACGCCGGTGAAGTATAGTTTTTGAGATATATTGTCTTTGGTTTTTCCATGGGCAATACATAAAACCATAAATGAGCGTTGTCAATTATAGATTTTCATAATCTTTGAGCCTGCTATGCCGTCACCTGACTTCTGGCGGTTCATACTACCGCCTCAAGACGGCAGTAGTACAAGGCAAACCAGCAGATCTCCCAGTGTAATTCGCGCTCCTTGACCGGCGCACATAAAAAAAGGGCAGGATGAAATTTCATCCTGCCCCTGTAATAGCAATGCGATTTTTTTATTTACTGATTTTCTTGCTTCTTCCCATTCTGGCAAGTCCGAGCAAACCAAATCCAACAAGGATCATCGTAGCGGGTTCAGGTACTGGTGGTGAATCTGGGGTACCATTCAATGCCGAGATATGACTAACTTTACCGATATTTTTAATTTCTATCCCAGACAACATGATTAAATTCATTACAGCATAAGAATAATTGTCAAGATTCTCAAATAGAAAATGTGAATACGGTGTACCCGCTCCAACTTTTATAATATAATATTCGGGGTCATCTTCAAGAAAGTACGCATATACAGAGTCTAATTCATTGGTTTTCATCCAATCAGGAGATTCAACGTCAATTTTGTATTCAATGGTTACATCATCCTTGAGAACTTTACTCACCCAGGCTGCTTCTGCATCATCCCCACTATTTGTTAAAAAAGTCCAAGCTATTAATGAATCAACCCCACCTACATTAGTGCCTGTACCTTTTATTGTGTAGTCCGCCCCCCAAGCAGGAACGCTAAATGCAAGACAGATAATGAGACTGACCAAAAAGAATTTTGTCTTGTCATAGATATCATTTTTCATTTTTTTAAATTCCCCATCCATAATGAGTTAATGTTTTATTTGCAATTATGCTCATGCAAAACTGAGGCCATGGTTTCATTTAAAAGAAAAGTTCTGATTTTAAGGGCTTCTCGGTATGAAGGAATAATATTTATGTGAATTGATTGTGACAATATGTGAAAAAAATTTCATGTAATTGGGTAAAAAAATACATTATTATGAACTTTTTTTACCCAATAACTTTTCTATCTCTGGTTCAATTTGAGAATCAGATCATACACCTGTTGTTTTGACAGGTGTAATCCGTCTCAAGAATCCAATCTATCTTCCTAAGATATCCCTTGCTTTATCAGCGCCCTCAAATTCAGGGTCCAGTTCCAGGGCTTTTGCCATGTGCTTTCTGGCCTCTTCAAATTTCTGGGTTTCATAATAGGTCCAGCCCAGATGGTAATGGGTGATGGGATTTTTGGGGTTTATGGCGATGCTGTCCTCTAATTCCCGTAACGCCAGGCCGTGGCTGCCCTGGAGATAATAAATCCACCCCAGGGTATCAAGATAATCCGGATTTTTCGGATCCTTGTCTCTGGCGATTTTAGCCAGCCGCAAGGCTTCATACAAGGAAGATTTGCCTTCGGCCAGCAGAAAGGCCAGGTTGTTAGCTGCCGGGGCATAGTCAGCTTGGATGGCCAGGGCATCTTTTAGATATTTTTGAGCTTTTTTCAGATCCCCCTGTTTTTTATAAATGCGGCTCAGATTCAAATATGTGAGAAGATATTCCGGCTTCAACTTTAACAGTTTCTCATAGTTTTCAATTGCCTGGGGAATATTCTTTTGAACCTCATTGACAACGGCAAGCTCTTCATAGGGTGAGGAAAGAGTGGGAAGCCGTTCAATGGCTTTTTCAAAAAAATCTTTTGCATTTTCTACCTTTCCCATGGTCATGAATATTTTTCCCTGGATGAGGTCAATGAGGGCAAGAGTAGATTCTGTCGGTTTAAATTTTTGACGATGTTTTTCGCAGGCGTCCAGGGCTTTTTCAATTTCTTTTTTCTGCATATAAAGGCTGACTTTATAGTTTAAGGCATCCATCTGGTTGGGGTTGATGCTGAGGGCTTTATCAAAGGCGTCCAATGCCTCTTTTGTTTTTTTCATGCCATGGAGGGCAAGCCCGAGGGAGACATAGCCGGCGGCAAATTTCGGGTCACGCTCAAGGATGGCCAGATAAATTTTTTCAGCCCCTGCCAGATCATTTTCCAGTAGTTTTAATTTTCCTGCCAGGATTGCAGCCTGGAGGTTCTGCGGGTCCTTTTGAAGGACGGCTGCAATGTGTTGGCCGGCAGCTTTGATGTCTTTATCCTTCAGGTCGATATCAATCAGGAGGAGCAGGGCATTGATGAATCCGGGATCAATCTGCACTGCCCGCAAAAGCTCATCCTTTGCCAGTTTTTGTTCCCATGACTCTGCCGTCTTATAGCCGGCCGCAACCCTGAAAAGATCCTGGCCCGGCAGATCCGACTGCCCCTTGTCCATAAGGCAGAGGGCCTTGAAATATCGGGCTGGGGCATGGTCGGGGGTTCCACCAATCACAATGTCGAAATGTTTTAAAGCAGCGACAAAGTTTTTTTTGTTAAAATACAGACGGCCTTTCAGAAAATTGGCCTGCTCATGTTGTTCGTTTATTTTCAAAATTGCATCAACAGCCTTTTCAGCGTCTTCATATTTTTTTTCTTCAAAGGAAAGTGTGGCAATGGACGCCTGGATGTCCGGATTTTTTTTATCCAAATTCAGGGCCCGTAAAAAGACTTCCAAGGCCCTGTCGTTTTTTTTCTGCCGGGCATAAAAAGAGGCCAGATTCACAAGGGCATTGGAATTTTCAGGGGCATTGAGGGAGGCTTCAAGATAGGTTTTTTCTGCCTGTTCAAAATGCCCCCGGCTTTCCTGAAAACGGGCCAGATCATGGCTTTTCTGGACCGGGTCACCGGGAACCGCCACCCATTGATGGATCAGGGGTTCTATTTTATCCATTTCCCCTTTTTGGCGGTATAAACCGACCAGTTCCATGTAGGGGGCTCTCAGGGTTTTATCCAGCGCAATGGTTTTAAGATAATAGGGTTCGGCCTCATCCAGACGGTTCATGGCATAGAGCAGATGGGCCAGGAAAAGATAGGTTCTATGGTCTGAAGGCGCCATGGTAATCGCTTTTTCCAGGGTTTTTACGGCCAGGGGCAGATTTCTTTCCTGGATCTGGATGCTGGATAAAAGATGCATGGCCTCCACATTCTCAGGCTGTTTTTCCAGGATTTCATTGACTGCATCCCTGGCCTGTTTTGTTTCCTTTGCCAGCAATAGAATCTGACCCAGCCGCAATCTTGCCTTGATATTGTCGGGATTGGCGGTAACTGCCTGGGAAAAGGAGGCAGCGGCTTTTACAGGGTCCTGAAGATGGACATAGGTTTCGCCCAGTTCAAAATGAGCCGTGTCATTTTGAGGGTCCAGTTGAATCACATTTTGAAATTCTATTTTGGCATTTTCAAATTCTTTGGCTGCAAAATATTTCCTGGCAGTTTCCAAACGTCTGGAAATGTCATCCTGGGTAGGCGAGCAAGAAAAAATCAGACAGAAAAGACAAAAAAAAGACAAAAAAAACAAAGCGCTTGAGGCAAGACATTTAATTTTCATATGGCATCCATTTTTAATCAATTTGTGAAAGCTGAGATCAATGACGTATCATTTATGATTAACAATATTTATACAAGTTTGTTTTTTTTAACATAAATAAATTATCGAAGCAAATGCAAAACCGATTTGTCCCAGAATCATCCTAAAAACCCTATTATTAAGGAGTTTGATTGATTTTTGGGTTGACAAAAAAATATTATTGTTGAAGAATGACACCTTCTGGTATCATAGAAGGATTATATTAACCTTAACCTATAGCTGGGGAATACCATGGCCGATCAGTTTCAATCTCAGATGCCGATTAAGCCTGATCAGATCCTGGAAATTATTATCAGGAGAAGATGGTTTATTCTTATACCGTTTTGTATCACACTGACCCTGGGGCTTTTTCATACCCTTACAGCCGGGAAAACCTATGAAGCCACAACGCTCATCCTTGTACAACCCCAGAGGGTGCCGACCAATTATGTCAGGTCCGTTGTCACGTCCACCATCAATGAAAGAATCAGTACCATATCTCAGCAGATCTTAAGCCGGAGCAATCTTGAAAAAATTATTGACCAGTTCGGTCTGTTTCAAGATGCAAAGGGCGTATATCTTGAAGATAAAGTGAACACCCTGAGAAAACAGGTTCAAGTCAAGATTGAAAGAACAAGATCCGATGCTGAAGCCTTTTCCATTGTATTCAAAGGGAGTGAGCCGCAAACCGTCATGAGAATTGCCAATACCCTGGCCAGCTTTTTCATGGATGAAAACTTAAAGGTCAGAGAAGCCCAGGCCGTTGGAACCAGTGAATTCCTTGATTCCGAACTTGAAAAAACCCGGAAAAACCTTGAGGAAAGAGAAAAACAGCTTGCTGAATACCGGTCACAATACATGGGTGGACTTCCGGATGAGGTTGAATCCAATTTGAGAACGCTTGACAGGCTCCAGTTGCAGATGACAGCAAAAAATGAAAGTCTTAGACAGGCAAGAAATGCATTGGCTATGCTTGAATCACAGATTACCCAATCCAGAGAAATGGCGTCGCAGACGACCAATGATCCGTTTTCGTCCATGGATTTTGAAGAAAATTCTATAGGGTCATCAGAAGATGAACAAAAACTTGCCTTAGCACAAAAAGAATATGAAGTCCTTTTATTAAAATATACTGACAAACATCCGGATGCACGAAAGATTAAGAAAATCATTGATAAGCTTGAGAAATCCATAGAAGAGAACAAGCAGAAAGCTGCGGAAGCCAAGCCTGAAACCGATGATAAAGCAGCCAAATCCGGCCCCGGTGATATAACCACCCAGATGCCTAATTTTGCCGGTATGCAGCAGGGGGCTCAACTTAAACAAATTAAAACTGAAATTCAAAAAATTGAATCAGATTTATCGAATATAGAACAGCAGATGAAACAGTATCAGGTAAAAGTTGCAGATACGCCGAAACGGCAGCTTGAACTTCAATCCTTACAAAGGGATTATACGAATATTCAGACGATTTTTAATTCTCTTCTGGACAGAAAACTTGAAGCAGAACTTTCCGTTAATATGGAGAAAAAACAGAAGGGGGAGCAGTTCAGAATCCTGGATCATGCAAGGCTGCCTGAAAGACCCATATCTCCCAATGTAAAATGGCTGTTTTTACTTTCCATCGCTTCCGGCCTCGGTATCGGAGCCGGTATCATCTTTTTATTAGAGATTTTTGACTCCTCTATCCGAAGGGAAGAGCAGATTGAAAAGGATCTTGGCCTGAAGATCCTTGCTGCTATTCCACCGATGAAATGGCCACAGGACAGGATGAAAATGAAAATTCAAAGAATTATCTTTGCCTGTTTCAGTGCCTATGCAGTTGTTTTTTTCACATTTTTCGCTATTTTGAATTACAAGGGTCTGGATCGGACCATCAATTTTATCAAATCAACTTTTAATATTTAATCCGGGGGCAATAAAATTGGGTAAGATTTTTGAAGCACTGGAAAAATCAAAACATATTGCTGCTGACAGCGTCGAACACACAAAAGCAGATTTTCCGGATGATGATCCAAGACAAACGGATCTTTCTGAAGAATCCATGATGACGATGGATAAAGGCAGTCATATTTCAATCGCAGATCCTGACCCTGATTTTTTGCAGCATCTGGATGTATCTCTTGTCACGCTTACAAACCCGGATTCCATTGAAGCAGAGCAATTCAGGCTTTTAAAGAATAATATTCTTTTTCCTGAAAAGGGAACGCCTCCCAGAAGCATAATGATCACGAGCGCTTCACCCGGGGAAGGAAAATCTTTTGTGGCATCAAATCTTGCAGTGAGTATTGCCCAGAATATTGACGAGCATGTCCTTTTAATGGATTGCGACCTCCGGTCTCCGAAAATTCATTCCATTTTTAAATTGCCCCAGGGGCTGCCGGGGTTAAGCGAATATTTATCCAAAGCAAAACCATTGTCTTCTCTGCTTGTAAAAACCTTTATCAGCAAACTCACCATTCTGCCAGCCGGTGCCATTCCCAAAAATCCGTCGGAACTCTTATCTTCCGAGCAGATGAGAAGACTCATCCATGAGGTGAGATTAAGATACAGTGACCGGTATATTATTATTGATACCCCGCCGCCATATATCACTTCTGAGGCAAATGCCCTTGTCCGGCAGGTGGATGGGGTCATTCTGGTGGTTCGCCATGGGAAAACCCGGAAAAAAGATGTCCAGGATATTATTAATATTTACGGCAAAGATAAAATCCTGGGCGTTGTTCAAAATTTTGCAGAAAAGAGAGCAGGTTACGGATACGGGTATTATAAATACGGATACGGGTATGGCAAATAACTAGGGGTCTCTTTTAAAACATGCTAAGGCTTTTAAAACAGTATTTTCCCATCAGAAATATTGTCTTTTTTGTATTTGAAGGATTGATTATCTTTGGGTCCGTCCTTCTGGCCACGGTACTCCTCACCTTTTCCAATTCATACCTGTATGATGCCCTGCTGGTTTTAAGGATTTTTTTAATTACCTTTATCTGCCAGATCTGCCTTTATTACAACGACCTGTATGATTTTGATCTTGCCTCAACGTTTACGGAAACCGGGATCCGACTCCTTCAGGCCCTGGGGATCACCTCAATTTCTCTTGCCTTTATCTATTTTATATTTCCCCTGGCCATCATTGACCAGAAAATTTTTATTTTAAGCATTGTTTTTCTTCTGATTTTTATCATCGGCTGGAGACTTCTTTACATCCGGATACTGAATAAGGGAATGTTTAACGAACATATCATTATTCTGGGCTCCAGCAGCCTGGCTTTTGATGTATATAAAAAAATTGCCGGCACCATTGATTGCGGGTATACGGTTTCCGTCATGATTCCGGACTCAGAGGATGAAAAATATCCCATGGATCTGCCGGATCATGTGATTGTGCGAAAAGAAAAAAAAGACCTCTGCCACATTGCCTCTGAAATGGGGATAAAAAAGGTGGTGGTGGCATTAAAGGAAAGAAGGGGAACCTTCCCCACGGATGAGTTGATTCGATGCAGAACCGCCGGGATTGAAGTGATCGAAGGCAGTTCATTTTATGAAATGCTGACAGGCAAGGTACTTGTGACCAAAATCAACCCGTCCTGGCTGATTTTCTCCCAGGGGTTCAGAAAATCCGGAACAAAAGCCTTTTTTAAAAGAATTGAAGATATGCTTCTTTCATCCATCATGCTTATTCTTCTTTCTCCTTTATTCATCATTGTTATTATCCTCATTAAAATCGATTCAAAGGGCCCTGTTTTTTTCTCCCAGGACCGGGTAGGGCTGAATCAAAAAGAATATATGATGCATAAATTCAGGTCCATGGTGGCCGATGCTGAAAAACTGACAGGCCCGGTCTGGGCCCAGAATAATGATGCGCGGATTACAAGGGTCGGGAAAATTATCAGAAAATTCAGGATTGATGAGCTTCCCCAGCTCTGGGAAGTATTTCTCGGGAAAATGAGCCTCGTCGGTCCAAGACCCGAGCGCAAACATTTTACCGATGAACTTGAAAACCAGATCCCCTTTTATTCCCAGCGCTTTAATGTTAAACCGGGACTGACAGGCTGGGCCCAGGTATCCTATGATTATGGGGCCACCCTTGAGGATGCCATTGAAAAATTAAATTACGAACTCTTTTATATCAAAAATATGTCCCTGGCCATGGATGTGATTATTATTCTGCGAACGGTTAAAACCGTTCTCTTTGGCCGGGGAGCAAGATAGATAGTTAGAATAGGGCAATAAAAACAATTTGTTAAACCATATATTCGATGTAATCGAAAAGGCGGAGCCATGTTTAAAACCATGTTTAAAACCAAATTTAAATCTATCCTTTTTATTGTTATTCTTTTCTTATCCTCGGTTTCTTTAAGTATTGCCGAGGATTATCTCATCGGCATCGGCGATGTTTTAAAAGTCAGCACCTGGAAAGAGCCGGATCTTTCCTTTGAAGCGCTCCAGGTCAGAGGTGACGGTAAAATTACATTCCCCCTTCTGGGTGACCTCCAGGCAGAAGGCAAATCAACCATAGCATTGAAAGAGGTCATTGAAGAAAAACTGGCTGATTTTGTGGAGGCCCCCAATGTTACGGTAACCCTTGTGGGACCGGTCAGCCAGAAATACTATATCCTCGGCGAAGTCCAGGCAGTCGGAGAATACCCCCTTGTGAAAAAACTGACCGCGGTTCAAGCCTTTGCCCTGGCCAAGGGATTTACGGAATGGGCCTCGAAAAGCGAGATCATTCTTTTCAGGCGGGAAGCCGGCAAGGAACAAGTCATTAAAATCAATTATAATGATATTGTAAAAGGCAAGCTGGAAAAAGATATTCTCCTTAAAGCCGATGACATCATCATTGTGCCTTAGTTAACTGAACAGATAACAACAGGGAGGCTGGAATGGAAAAAAGTTTATACCTTAAAAAATACGGCTCAATACTGATATCAGCCCTTTTAATGATATTTCTTTCCCACTCTATGGCATTTTCAAAAATGGTTACCCAGATAATGCCCACGTTGACCATATCCGAAGAATACAGTGATAATTATCTGAAAACAAAGACCAATAAACAGGAAGAATACATTACAACCTATGGGTTAGGATTTTCCATGGGGTTTCTTGATAAGAATAGTGAAATCTATTTTGCCTACAATCCGAAATACAGGGATTATAAAAATCTGGAAAACAGGGACGGACTTTTACATAATGCCTCGCTTGACGGGAAATTCAACCCCACCCAATTTACAAATATCAATGCAAACCTGGCCTATACCAGCAATACTGATAACAATGCAGGTGAAGCCTGGCAGAATATAGCCTCCATCTACGGTAATACCCAGATTTTAAAAAACACCTCTCTTAATTATTCCGAATCTTATTCCAGAAATTTCAATCAGCAGGAAAGAACCGGAGCCTATCGGGAACATGATGTCAACCAGACATCGGCCGGAATCACCCATCAATTTGGAGAAAACGACAGGATAGGGACCAATTTTTTATATTCCTTTGATAAGTCTGCAACCTCGGATGCAGATGAGAATAAGAAATACAGACCTTCTGCATTTGCAACCTACTGGTTGACACCGTTAAACGGTTTGGATTCAAATCTGGCCTATGAAAATACTGATTTTGATAATTCTACCAATGATATTCAGACCTATTCAGGTCACCTCAGATACCTTAGAAAATTTTCAAAACATTTTGACGGATATTTAAAATACAGGCATTCCTATTCAGAAAGAGACACGGGAAATCATACGATTTACCATCCCTCCGTGGGTTTTGACTGGGAAGTGACCAAAGATTCCGGGATTTCCCTGGGTATCGGTGCCCTGTTCAATGAATGGGATAATACCAATAAAGACTCAGTCGATCCTTTTCTGGATATGGATGCCTATAAAATATTCAATTTCAGCAGGCGGGGCTCGTTGTCCATTACCGGCTCCAGCGGATACAGTGAAGCCGGCGGATCATCCGAATCCATTGCAAACACCGGATCAACAGGGACCTCTCTGCCCTCCACAGAGGCTGCCAGCCTTGGGTTCAGAACCTATTACCAGGCCGGTGCCCAGTTAAATTATCAGCTTCTGAAACAATTATCATCCAATGTTTTCGGGTCATACCGGTTAAATGATTACCAGGAGGCAGCCGTTGATCGGAAGGACACTACAATGACCATGGGTTGCGGCCTTTCCTGGCTTCCGCTTCGATGGCTTCAATTTAAACTTTCCTATACCTATACGGATTTTAATACCGAGGCCAGTGTTCTTCAGAGAGGAGACTATTCAGAAAACAGGGCCTTTCTTTCCGTTAGTTTTATTCCGGAACAGCCTGTGCGTATGGATTTAACACCCAGCCGGCAATTGCTTGAAACTGAAGTGTTTCAGTATTAGTTAAGGCAGTATTAATTAAGGCAGTCTTGAATCATTCCATGAAAAAAATTCATCTGATAGCCGCTGCGCGGCCCAATTTCATGAAAATCGCGCCGCTTTACCATGAACTGGTGAAGAGATCAGGGTTAACCCCTGTGATTGTCCATACAGGCCAGCATTATGACCTGAACATGTCGGACGTGTTTTTCAAGGATTTTAATCTTCCGGCCCCCCATATCCACCTTGGGGTAGGCAGCGGCTCCCATGCCGAACAGACCGGGAATGTGATGATTGCCTATGAAAAAATCCTGATAAAGGAAAAACCGGATCTTGTGGTGGTGGTCGGGGATGTGAATTCCACTGTTGCCGCCACCCTTGCCGCTGTCAAGCTGGGCATCAGAACCGCCCATCTTGAAGCCGGTCTCAGGTCCTTTGACAGAACCATGCCCGAAGAGATCAACAGGATTGTGACGGATTCCATTGCAGACTATTTATGGACACCTTCCCCGGATGGTGACCAGAACCTTTTGAATGAAGGCATCGATAAAAACAGGATCACCCGTGTCGGAAACATCATGATTGATTCCCTTGAAATGCTTCGTTCCACCATTGAAAATATGGATGTCCCGAAAAAATTTAACCGGAAAAAAGGCAGTTACGGTCTTATTACTCTCCACAGACCTTCCAATGTGGATAATCCTGAAACCCTGGGAAAATTATGCAGGGTTTTAAAATCCGTATCTTTAAAATTGCCCCTGATTTTTCCGGTTCACCCCAGAACCTCGGACCGGCTTTTAAAAACAGGAAATATGGATGTCCTTCAAAAGAATGGGTCCATCACATTGACAACCCCCCTTGGATATACCGAATTCATGAGCCTTGTTATGGGCAGCCGGCTTCTCATCACCGATTCCGGAGGTGTCCAGGAAGAGACCACCTACCTTGGCATACCCTGCCTCACCCTTCGATCCAATACGGAAAGACCTGTCACCGTGACACAGGGAACAAACCGGCTGTGCAGCCCGGATAACCTTTCTGAAATGGTTGACCTGGCCCTTGCCGGTGATTTCTCAAAAGGAAGCCGCCCGGATCTCTGGGATGGCCGGACAGCAAGCCGTGTTGCAGATTGTATAGAGAGACTGAACCCATGACTTACACAAAAACATTCATAACCATTGCTATTTTGTTAATTGCCGCAGCATTGACTAATTTTGCCGCTCAGTCCGAAAGAACCGCCCCCAATAAACCCTTCAGCGAATTTCCCCTTGAGATTGACAACTGGAAAGGCATTACAAGCGAGCTGGATGAGAAAGTCTACAATATCCTGGGTGTAGAAGATTATATACTGGCCAATTACCGGAGACCTTCCGGAGAAATGGTCAATCTTTATGTGGGCTTTTATCAGAGTCAGAAAGAAGGAGACATCATTCATTCCCCAAAAAACTGCATGCCCGGGGCTGGCTGGAATATTACGGAAACCACCATTGAGACTGTGCCCCTGGATAACAGCGAAAAAAGCATGAAGGTCATAAAACTGCTGCTCCAGAAGGGGCCTGAAAAACAGATTGTGCTTTACTGGTTTCAATCCAGGGGAAGGATTATCTCTTCCGAATACATGGAAAAAGTCTGGCTGGTTATTGATTCCATCACCAGACATCGCACCGACGGCTCCTTTGTGCGACTGATAACCCCGGTTGTCAAGGATGAAACCACTGCGGTGAACCTTTTAAAAGAATTTGCTCAAAAGGCTTTTCCATTCCTGAACGAGCATATTCCAAATTGATGCCATTATGAAAACAACCCTGAAAAAACAGACCCTTATCCAGATTTTCGTTTTAATTGCCGGCTTTGTTTTTGTATATCATAAAGCCATGTTAATGCTGATTTCCGACTGGTCCAAAGATCCTAATTTCTCCCACGGATTTTTAATCCCCTTTGTGGCATTATATATGATCTGGTATAAAAAAAATGAACTGGTCGAGATCAGTCCCAGGCCATCCCTGATCGGCATCGCCGTCATTGCTTGCGGTATGATGATCCATATGGCAGGGAACCTGGGATCAGAACTTTTTCTCATGCGCTTTTCCATGATCATAACCCTTTCCGGCATTATTATCTATTTCTGCGGATTTGAAATTTTCAAAAAAGTCCTGATTCCCGTTGCCTATCTCATCATGATGATCCCCATTCCCGCCATCCTTTGGAATCAGGTGGCATTTCCCCTCCAGCTTTTTTCAGCACAATTGTCGGCAAAGGCCATTAATATGCTCAATATCCCGGTGTTCAGGGAAGGCAATATCCTGCACCTGGCCAACACCTCTCTTGAGGTCGTGGACGCCTGCTCCGGGATACGGTCCCTCACCTCTCTTTTAGCCCTGACCGGGGCCTTTTCCTTTCTTGCTCCTCTCAGCACCTTCAAGAAATGGGTTCTCTTTTTTTCCGCCGTGCCCATTGCCGTTGCCGTTAATGTTATCCGGCTGACCATCACCGGTGCCATGGCCGCCTGGATCGGTCCTGAGACGGCCCAGGGCTTTCTTCACGACATGTCAGGGTTGATTATTTTCGGGGCTGCCCTGATCCTGGTATATCTTGTTTTCATGGTTGAAATGAAAATTGAAAAATTACAAGGTTAAGTATTTATGAAGCTCACCATCATCGGAACCGGCTATGTCGGTCTTGTCACCGGCGCCTGTTTTGCGGAAATGGGAAGCCAGGTGACCTGTGTGGATATTGATAAAGAAAAAATCAATAATCTGAAAAACGGGATTCTTCCCATTTATGAACCCGGCCTTGAAAATCTGGTGCTTGAAAATTATAAAGAAGGCACGCTGACATTTTCCACAAGCCTTGAACAGGCGTCTCAAAATTCCAATATTTTCTTTATTGCCGTGGGAACCCCTCCGGGTGAAGATGGATCGGCCGATTTGAAATATGTCCTGCAGGTTGCCGGAGAAATCGGCCGGAATATAAACGGCTATTCCGTTATCATAGACAAATCCACGGTTCCGGTGGGTACTGCCGATAAAGTCAGAGCCGCCATCCAGGCGGAACTGGAAAATCGGGGCCTTGACATTGACTTTGATGTGGTCAGCAATCCGGAGTTTTTAAAAGAAGGGGAGGCGGTCAATGATTTTTTAAAACCCGACAGGATCATTGTCGGGGCAGACTCTGAGAAGGCTGCCGCTGTAATGAAGCGGCTCTATGCCCCATTCTCCAGAAACAGGGAAAAGATCATCCTGATGAATGTCAGGGATGCTGAAATGACCAAATATGCGGCCAATTCCATGCTGGCCACCAAAATATCCTTTATGAATGAAATCTCCAATATCTGCGAACGCCTGGGCGTTGATGTGGAAAATGTCAGAAAAGGCATCGGTTCCGATGCCCGCATCGGATATTCATTTATTTATCCCGGGTGCGGCTATGGGGGCTCCTGTTTTCCCAAAGATGTCAAAGCCCTTATAAAAACCAGCAAGGACAATGATTTTGAACCTGTCCTCTTAAATGCCGTGGAAAAAAGAAATGTTCTCCAGAAAAAAGTCCTGGCCTCCAAAATCATCAAACGCTTTGGCAAGGATCTTTCCGGGAAAGTTTTCTGCATGTGGGGACTTTCCTTTAAACCCGGCACCGATGATGTGAGGGAAGCTTCCTCGGCCGATATTATCCGGGAACTCATCCATTCAGGCGCCCGGATCAAAGCCTTTGACCCCGTTGCCATGGACCAGGCCAAAAAAGAATTTCCACGGGACTGGTTTGAATCCGGCTGGCTCATCTTTGAAGCCAATCAATATAAAGCCATAGAAAATGCCGATGCCCTGCTTCTGGTCACGGAATGGAAAACCTTCCGGCAACCGGACTTCAATCTCATGGCCGATACCATGAAAAACCGAATCATTTTTGATGGCCGCAATCAATACGACCCTGAAGAGCTTTTAGAAGCCGGATTTGAATACCATGGTATTGGAAGAGAAAAAATCCATTCTGTTGACATTTGATGTAGAAGACTGGTTCCAGGTTGAAAACTTTAAGGAATATATACCGTTTTCAACCTGGAATTCTTTTGAACTCAGGGTGGAAAAGAACACCCTGAAAATTCTCGATCTTCTGGATTCCTTTTCCTTCAAGCCCAAAGCCACCTTTTTCATACTCGGCTGGATCGCAGAAAAGCTGCCGGAACTTGTGCGGGAGATCCATCAAAGGGGGCATGAAGTGGCTTCCCACGGCAATGACCACCATTTATGCGGAAACCTCACCGAATCCGATCTCATTTCAGACCTTAGGTCCAGCAAGGACCGTCTTGAAACCATCATCAACAGCAAAGTATACGGATTCAGGGCACCCAGTTTTGCCATTGATGACAAAGTGCTCCAGGCCATTGCCCAGGCCGGTTATTTTTATGATTCAAGCTATAATTCTTTTTCAGCCCATGGCAGATATGGAAAAATTGATCTTTCCAATACCAACCATAAAAACGCATCATATCAGATTCATGAGACCTTTTTTGAACTGCCCATCAGCAATCTGAAAATAAAAAACACCGTCATTCCTTTTGGCGGCGGAGGCTATTTCAGGCTTTTCCCATTTCCTTTATTTAAACTCGGCATGGAATCGGCACTAAAAAAAGATAAGGCCTTTGTTTTTTATGCCCATCCCTGGGAATTTGATCCATCACAACCAAGGGTTGAACAGGCCTCCCGCGGTTTTAAATTCAGGCATTATATCAATCTTAATCGCACTGAAAAAAAACTCAAAGCATTAATAACAGCTTTTGACGGTCATGAATTTATCACCTGTTCGGAATATCTGAGAAAACAAGAAACCAGCCAATGCAAAAAAGCGATTTAGCAAAAGTTCAAAATCTTCTCGATCAGAGAGAAAACAGCTCCATTGAATTCAAACTTCAGGAAGCCCATCCGGATTCCATAGCCAAAGAAATTGTCGCATTTGCAAACACCCAGGGCGGCACAATCCTTATGGGAGTTGATGACACAGGTACCATTGTCGGAATCGATGAATCTAAAAACTGGGAGGAATGGATAGTAAATATTACCCGGCATAATATCGTTCCAGCCATATCAGTTGATTACACTGAAGTTAATATAAAAGAAAAAAGAATCGCACTTATCGATATTCCAAAAGGACTGGATAAACCCTACCAGACTTCAAAAAGTTTTTATTTTATCAGGATCGGGTCCACAAGCAGAGCTGCAACTCAGGGTGAATTAATGAGAATGTTTCAGCATGCCGGGATGTTTCATTATGATCTGATCCCGGTGGAAAAGACATCGGTTAAGGATTTAAACTTGACCCGGATTTCTTCATATTTCCAGAGATACAATATCGATATTAATGAGGAAGAAAGCCTTGAAACCCTTCTGATGAACACCGATATTATGACCTCAGAAGGAAACGCTACGGTAGCCGGGTTGTTGGTTTTTGGTATTCATCCCCAGAAATTTCTCATGAATTCAAGCATCAGCTATGCCCATTTTACAGGAACCGATGCGGGCGGCGATCTTATAGACCGACAGGTCATTGAGGGAGCACTGGATTTTCAAATTGATACAGCCCTTGCGGTAATCCTGCATAATATCAAAGAGCCTTCAACCATTGAAAAGGCCAAAAGAGTCGTCACTGCAAAAGCATATCCGGAAAAAGTATTCAGGGAACTACTTGTGAACGCCTGTATTCACAGAAATTATGCCATCAGCGGATCCCGGATACGAATCCGCCAGTTTGCCGACCGATTGGAATTTATCAGCCCTGGACGGCTTCCCAATACAGTCACCATTGAAAAATTGAAAAACGGGGTATCCTATGCCGTGAATCCGGTGATTTTGAAATTCATGGAAAATTTGAGATATATTGACAAGCTCGGCAGGGGAATCCCAATGGTTTGCCTTGAAGCAAAAAAACTGGAGTTGACCCCGTCATTTGAAGAAACGGGTGAAGAATTTCAGGTCACACTTCCTTTAAATTAAAAAAAAATGCAACAATTTTCCATTCAAAAATTAACCACTAATCTGGAAACCATACCGGAAATAGACTTTGCCCTTCTTTTTGGCTCAGCTCAATCAGGTGTGTTGGAAAAATCGTCAGACATTGATCTCGGAGTTTATCTGAATTCCCCAGTGACTTCGGACCTTATACTGTCGATTGTCAAAAAGGTTGAAAACACAGTAAATGCTGAATGTGATTTGAATATATTAAATACGGCATCGGAAATTTTGCGGTTTGAAGCCATAAAAGGCAGGGTTCTATTTGTGCGGAAAAATAAAATGGATGAATACGCCGGTTTTTATTCTTTAACCTGCCGGGAATATGAAGATACCATCGCCTGGATGCAACGGCAAAAATCTTACAGAGGATATGCCTGATGCAGATCAACGGGGTCATTGAAAAAAAATTGAGACTTCTTGAACAAAAACTCATTGAAATCCATGACTGGAAGATCAATTCCTATTCGGAGTTTAAAGATTCGTCTCTTAAAATCAATGCAGTTGAAAGGGCGTTAACCGTTTGTGTAGAAATTATGATTGATGTGAGTGAAAGAATTTTAGCACTTAAACAAATCCCTCCGAAAAATACATCCATAGAAAATTTTAAAGAGCTTGAAAGGTTAAAAATAATTCAATCCTCTGAAAAATATGCAGACATGATCAGATTCAGGAATTTTGTTGTGCATCGATATGAAAACATTGATACGCAAATCCTGTTTACCATTATCACAAAAAGGCTTGATGATTTCAGCGCATTTATAGATGAAATCAGAAAGACCTGTTAACCAATCTCTCCAATGCCTTTTACCATCAAAACAGTAGATGAGACCCACGCGGAAAACTGGGACGCCTATGTCTTAGGGCATCCGCAAGGCACGGTGTTTCATCTGACTGCCTGGAAAAATGTGATTGAGCACTCTTTCAGCCATAAAAGTCATTATTTTATGGCTGAACGGCAAAGTCGGGTCTGCGGTATTCTTCCTGTGTTTGAAATCAAAAGCATTTTGTTCGGTCATTATTTTGTTTCTGTTCCCTTTGCTGAAATCGGCGGAGTGCTCGCAGACACCCCGGATATTGAGCAGGCCCTGATACAAAATGCCGCCGCCATCACCGATGCCCATAGTGCCCAATACCTTGAACTTCGCAACAGAAAAGAAATTCCAGGGCTTAAAACAAAATCCCTATACTATAATTTCAGGAAAGAAATTTCATTAGACCACGATGAAAATCTCAACGCCATTCCCAGAAAATCAAGGGCAATGGTGAGAAATGCCATTAAAAAAGACCTTGTCTCTGAAACCGGACACCATCTTTTACCTGAATTTTACCATATCCTGTCTCTGAACTATCACAGGCTTGGCACCCCGATCTTCCCGCAAAAATTTTTTAAAAATTTCCTTATCGAATTCGGGCCGGATGCAGATATCCTTCTTGTAAAGACAAAAGAGGGCCAACTGGCCGCAGCCGTATTATTTTTCACCTTCAAAGACCAGATGGTCCCATACTATGCCGGATCGGATTTTACCTTCAGGCACCTTGGCCCCAATGATTTCATGTACTGGGAACTGATGAAACATGCCGTTGAAAAAAAATGCCGGATATTTGACTTTGGCAGGAGCAAGGAAGGCACCGGCTCTTTCAATTTTAAAAAACATTGGGGATTCGATCCAGAACCCCTATCCTACCAGTACCATCTTTCAAAGGCAAAAGGCATCCCCAATCTGAGCCCGGCCAATCCGAAATATCAGAAAAAAATTCAAATGTGGCAAAAGATGCCTCATATCATGACCAGACTCATAGGCCCGTTTATAGCCAGAAATCTTGCATGACCAAAAAATATCAAACATACGACACGCCTTGGAAGCAGGTAATAGAATTCTTTTTCCCCCAGTTTATGGCATTCTTTGTTCCCGGCTCTGAAGAAGACATTGATTGGAATGCACCCATAAAATTTCTGGATAAAGAACTTCAAAAGATAACAAAAGATTCGGTTTCCGGTCAAAAGCACACAGACAAGCTCATAGAAGTAAACCTTAAAAATAATGACAAAAGATGGATATTGATCCACATAGAAGTTCAGGCTCAAAGAAAATCTGATTTTTCAGAACGGATGTTTGAATACAATTACAGAATTTATGACCGGTACAAAATTCCGGTGTCCAGTATCGCTATATTGGCAGACGAGTCACCATCCTGGAACCCATCCCCTTTTCATTATGGGATGTGGGGATCCACCATGGGACTAGTTTACCTGAAATCAAAGCTCCTTGATTATAAAGATAAGTGGCCTTATCTTGAAGAGCAAAACAATCCATTTGCCATAGTGGTAATGGCCCATTTAAAAGCGCTTGAAACAAAAAAGGATCATCCATTAAGAAAGCAGTGGAAAACAGAACTGACAAAGCTTTTATATAAAAAAGGCTATTCAAGATCAGAGATTTTAAATCTGTACAGTTTTATAGACTGGGTATTGACTTTGCCCGAAGCGCTTGAGAAAATATTTCTTGATGATTTAAGAGAATATGAAAAGGAGAAAAAAATGCCATATATAACAAGTGCTGAAAGAATCGGCAGAAAAGAAGGCAGACAGGAAGGCAGACAGGAAGGTACCTATAATACTTGTTTGAATCTTATTCAGAATATGAAAAAGAACAATTTGTCCGATCAGGAAATAGCTCGTCTGACAAACCTCGATATTGAAATTATAAAAAAGATACTCAATAAAGAGCATGTTGAAATTCCTCTTCATCTTTTGAATTCTGATTCATAACAAATCACAACTCAATGCGATCCATCCTCTATCTCTGTCACCGGATTCCATACCCGCCAAACAAAGGCGACAAAATCAGATCCTTTAACGAGATCAAATTCTTGTCTCGGACCAACTCCCTGGATCTCATCACCCTGGCTGATGATCCAGGTGACATAAAATATGCAGACAACCTTAAGCAATACTGCCGGCAAATCATGGTTTTTCCGCTGAACAAGAACCTCGCAACCTTGAAAGGCTCAATAAGCCTGCTCACTGGCCAAAGCATATCCCAGGGTTATTTTTACAAAAAAGAATTTCAGAAAGCCTTTGACAGACTGACTGCTTCGCACAAATATGACATCCTGATCTGTTTTTCTTCCCCCATGGCCGAATATGTTTTCAAGGCCGCAAAAAAAAAAGAAGACCTTGCCGACACCCTGATCATGGATTTCTGCGATCTGGATTCCGACAAATGGAACCAGTATGCTGAAAAAAAATCATTTCCCCTGAACCTGCTGTATCGGATGGAAGCCCGCAGACTACTGACCTTTGAAAAAAAAATTAACCGGGATTTTCACAGATCCGTCTTTATATCGAAAAAAGAAGCCGATCTGTTCAAAGCATATGACCCGGAAGCCCGGAACATTGACATTATTCCCAACGGAGTAGACCACACCTATTTTAACCCAGACAATAACGGCGCTGCAAAAGAGGACACCTTCCCAGTGATTTCTTTTTTTGGAGCCATGGATTATTATGCCAATGTGGACGGCGCCCTGTGGTTTGCCGATAAAATATTGCCAATCATAAAAAAGAAAATCCCGGATATCCTGTTTTATATCGTCGGCAGTAACCCTGACCCCAGACTTAAATCCCTCACCGCCGATCCCGGCATCAAGGTCACCGGTTTTGTAAAAGATATCAGAGAATATTATTCCAACGCCCGGGTCTGCGTCATCCCTTTGAGAATTGCCCGGGGTGTCCAGAACAAAGTCCTTGAAGCCATGTCCATGGCAAAGGCCATCGTCAGCACTTCTCCGGCGGTTCAGGGGATTGAAGTGTATGATGACTCTCTCCTGAAAATCGAAGATGATCCGGACCGCTTTGCCGCTCAGGTCATTCACCTGCTCCAGGATGAACCGTTGAGAAAGAAAATGGGCCAGGCTGCAAGACATCATATCAAAGAAAATTTTAACTGGGGCCATAACATGGAAAGCTTTTTAAATAGAAACTCACAACCATGAAAATCCTACACATCCTTGATCACAGCGTTCCCCTTCACAGCGGATACACCTTCAGAAGCAGGAACATATTTGTGGCCCAGAAAAATATGGGGTTTGATCCTGTGGTTCTGACTTCTCCCAAACATGAACAAAGCCTGGAAAAGCAATGCCCTGAAATAGAAATCATAGATGGCATGAAATACTATAGAACAGGGCCGGTAAACCAGGCATCCCAGCCATCCGGGCTGCTCGAAAGCTCAACATTCCAATAGTCTATGAGATCAGAGCCTTCTGGGAAGACGCTGCCGTTGACCATGGCACCTATGCTGAAAATTCATGGAAATATAACCTGACCAAATTTCTTGAGACCCAGGTGTGCAAGCGAGCGGATCATATTTGCATCCTCTGCAACGGCCTGAAAAATGATTTGATTCGCCGAGGCATCCCAAAAGAAAAAATCACCCCGGTATTCAACGGCATTAATCCTGAAGAACTCATGCCCACGGCACCTGACCAGGAATTTTTAAAAGCCTGGAAACTTGAAGGAAAAAAAGTAATCGGCTTTGTGGGTTCCTTTTACCGGTATGAAGGGCTTGATCTTCTCATCAAAGCCTTTGCAACAGTGACCGCAAAGAAACCCGAAACCATGCTGCTCCTGGTTGGGGGCGGCGAAATGAAGCAGGAACTGGAGTCTGCAATTAAAGATTACGGGCTGGAGAACCGGGTGATCATGCCCGGAAGAATCCCCCATGAACGGATCGCCGGGGTATATGCCCTGATCGATATCCTGGCCTATCCCAGATATTCCATGCGACTGACCGAACTTGTGACCCCTTTGAAGCCCCTTGAAGCCATGGCCATGGGAAAAGTTTTGGTGGCAAGCGATGTCGGCGGCCATAAGGAATTGATTCAGGATGGCCGGACAGGTCTTCTGTTTAAATCCGGCAGTCATGAAGCGCTTTCGAACACTCTGCTCAGACTTGTTGAAAATAAGGATCACCAGAAAAAACTGGAACAGCAGGGCCTGCAAAGGGTAATCAGCCACCATACCAGGCAGAAAACGACCTCTGTTTATAAAAAGATTTATGGTGATTGCTAACAAGCTGAAAACAGTTGATTTTATGCTGTTTTGTATTTTATAATCAAAGTTCAAAGTATAGATTAAGTCAAATTTATTCAATGAGGTGATCCTATGAGGCCAGATCAGATAAAAGAGCAAATAAACAGGCTGAAAGTATCCGAAAAATTACTTCTTATTGAAGATATTTGGGATTCTATCGCTTTTAGTGACTCTGAAATCCCGATGCCTGAGTGGCAAAAAAATGAATTAAACAAAAGATACAAAGAATACATAAGCGGCAAGTTGGGGTTGCATAATTGGATATCGGTCCACGAAGATCTGCGCGATAATTTTAAATGAAAGTGCTTTATACTGATAGGGCAAAGAATGATTTGGAACTCGCTTTTGTTTGGTATGAAAGGAAAAGGAGAGGGCTTGGCCTTGATTTTTTGGATTGCATGGAGATAGCAATAAAGCTAATCATCGAAAATCCTGAAATTTACAGGGTTCATTATTTGAATTTCAGAGGTTGTGTTATTAGACGATTTCCATTTTCTGTGTTTTATACAATCGAAGAAAATAAAATAGTCGTGCATTCTATTTTTGACAATAGGCAGGATCCTGAAAAAAGACCATGGGATTGACATCTTATACTATATGCAAGATCCCTCGAAATCGGAACACGACCGGTTAGTCTTCTGGATGGAGACATTGTCAGACGGAACCTGTCTTCCGAACTCAATTTTTCTAAAGAACACCGGGATATCAATGTCAAACGGATCGGATTTGTGGCCTCGGAAATTACAAAAAACCGTGGAGTCGCCATCTGCGCCCCTATGAAGAACCGTCAAACCCTGAAATCAGAATCGATACCACCAACCTTTCACCGGATGCAGCAGCAAAGGAAGTCTTGCTTTATATCAGCCAAAAAGGTTATTTTTAGCTCGGATAAAGGAAATCCGAAAATGGCTTCTGAAAAAATAAATTCGTGAACATTAATGAAATCATCCGGCACGCAGCAGTTATCGTTGATCAGGAAATCAAAGGTAAGTACCGATTGTTTTTGTTTGGGTCCCGGGTAAAAGAAAATCATAATGAAAGATCCGATATCGATATCGGGATACTGGCTGAAACTCCTATTTCGACCAGACAATTGATGGTGATACAGCAAAAAATAGAGCAGATACCAACATTATTAAAAATAGATTTTCTTGATTTTAATTCAATTGATGAAGAATTTAAACAGACGGCTTTAAAGCACACCAGGGAAATAAAGATATGAGTTCAGAAAAAATGGACAGAAATCTGGCAAATTTTAAAAAAGCCCTGACCCGGTTTGAAGAGGCATTAAATGAACCTGAATCTTCTATTGTGATGGATGCAACCATCCAGCGGTTTGAATTTACTTACGAGCTAATGTGGAAAACCGTGAAAATATTTTTAGAAGATATCCATGGTATCCGGACAATTTCGCCAAGACAGGTCTTCAAGGAAGCCTATGCCCTGTCCCTCATTGATCAGGAAGACGTGTTCCTTGAAATGATCGGCTCCAGGAATTTATTATCTCATACTTATAATGAAGTTCAAGCAATCAGTATTTATAAAAAGTGTCCGGCTTATTTATCAGCGATGCAAGATATCTGCAATCGAGTGTCCAACATCTGAAACCCCGAACAGTTTCACAAATTATTATCCTCGGTCTGCCGGATAAACAAAATATTTCCGGCAGATAATAGAGGAAAAGCCATGCAGACAGGGGATCTATCAAAATCAGAATTGACAAAAATAGTTAAAGAAGCTGTTATTGCGGTGTTGATGGAAAGAAAGGATTTGCTTGAGGATGCACTTTCAGAGGCTATTCTGGATATGAAGTTGGGATTGGCCATGGAAAAAGCAGATACCGGGGAATACGTATCTGAAGAACTGATTCTTTCCAAACTCAGCAAATAGCCAGTGAAGGTTATTTATACAAAGTTATTTATACAAAGAAATTCAGTAAAGATCTCGACCAAATCACAAATGATACAAAGCTAAAAGAGAATCTTCTTCAACCGTCCGCAAATGCCTTCTGAAAAAAATAAATTCGTGAACATATTGAAAGTATTATTGAAATCGTTAATGCAAGACGGTATAGACGTATTGGAAGCATATTTTTTTGGTTCTGCTGTCACAGGTCGCAGATGGAACTTCATCCTTTTTCCCTGGATGAAGTTTTAACAGATCCACCATATTTTTTTTTAGAAATTAAAAAATATGGCATACGCATATAGTACTTTATTAAATGATTAAAAAACCATTTTCCATAAGGGCTGAATGGGACGATGAAGCCCAAGTATGGGTAGCAAGAAGTGATGATGTTCTTGGTTTTGCCACTGAAGAAAAAACATAGGAGGGCTTGATCCTGAAATTAAAAATCATGATCCCTGAGCTTCTCGAAGCTAACAAACAAGAGGTTGAATATGAAGTGCCTTTTGAGATCTTTACCAGACGGTTTGAAATTGCTCAAGGTGTTGTAAATGCTGATATTTGAATGGCACCCAGAGAAAGCTGATATCAATATTCAAAGGCATAAAGTTACTTTTGAAGAAGCAAGCACAGCGTTCAAAGACACTTTATCATTAACAATTGATGACCCTTCACATTCAGATGAGTCTGATATCTAAAGATCCAAATATGATGGAAGAATATGATTTTAGTAAAGGGATACGTGGTAAGTATTCAAAACGTTTTACAGAAGGAACTAATGTTGTAGTTATTGATCCTGATGTTGCTGAATACTTTTTTAATACTAAAGCAATTAATGATGCATTAAGATCAATGATTCCAGTTATTCAGCAAAATGTAAAAAGAATTGCTGAAAAAGAGTATTGAGATCGAAAACTCCCCTATTAATTCTGATTTGATTACCGAGGCTCATATAATTGACGGCTGGGATGAGCGGCCCATCTCAAAGGTTTCTCAAGCCATAGGCGATCAGTAAACTGTTTTCTCAGCAGATGAGAATTGAGAAAGTGGTGTCGAACTCTTCCCCTTTTTGTGATCTGAAATATATTATCCTGAAATTACATGAACATTAATGAAATCATCCATCATGCAGCAGTTATCGTTGATCAGGAAATTAAAGGCAAGTACCGGTTGTTTTTGTTTGGGTCCCGGGTAAAAGAAAATCATCATGAAAGAACCGATATCGATATCGGGATACTGGCTGAAACCCCTATTTCGACCAGACAGTTGCTGGCGATACAACAAAAATTAGAGCAGATACCAACATTATTAAAAATAGATTTTCTTGATTTTAATTCAATTGATGAAGAATTTAAGCAGACGGCTTTAAAGCACACCAGGGAAATAAAGATATGAGTTCAGAAAAAATGGACAGAAATCTGACAAATTTTAAAAAAGCCCTGGCCCGGTTTGAAGAGGCATTAAAGGAACCTGAATCATCTATTGTTATGGATGCAACCATCCAGCGGTTTGAATTTACTTACGAGCTAATGTGGAAAACCGTGAAAATATTTTTAGAAGATATTCATGGTGTTCGGGCAATTTCACCCAGACAGGTCTTCAAGGAAGCCTATGCCCTGTCTCTCATTGATCAGGAAGACGTGTTCCTTGAAATGATCGGCTCCAGGAATTTATTATCTCATACGTATAATGAAGTTCAGGCAATCAGTATTTATAAAAATTGCCCGGCATATTTATCAGCAATGCAAGATGTCTGCAACCGTGTGTCCAACATCGGCCTGCCGGATAAAAAAACATTTCCGGCAGATAACATGGGAAAAGACTATGATGCACAATAATGATAGAGGAGAATGAAATCATGAATATGACAACCCTTACAATGGAATTGCCTGAAACTGTTTTCTCTGCTCTCCATTTGGATCCCAACGAATTCTCTCGGCAGATGAGAATTGCTGCTGCCATAAAATGGTATGAGTTGGGCAGAATTTCACAGAATAAAGGGGCTGAAATTGCAGGTATTTCCAGAGCAGAGTTTATTATTGCTCTTTCAGATGCGAGAGTATCGCCCCTCCAGATAACCGCTGAACAGCTTCGGGAGGAATTGGCTGATGCGAATTGAGAAAGTGGTGGTGAATTCTTCTCCATTGATTATTCTTTTTAAGAGTGGCCAAGGTGAAATTTTGACCAAGCTTTTCAAAACAGTTGTCGTACCCGAACAGGTATATGAAGAAGTGATTGCTGGTGGAAACGAGGATGAGGCAAAAAGGGTATTGCGACAAACGACTTGGATTGAGCGAAAAAAGGTGGAAATTTCTCTTCCTGTAGCCGCTTGGAATCTGGGTAGCGGAGAATCCGCTGTGTTTTCTTTTGCTATGAAAAAACCAGAATACAGAGCTGTCGTTGATGATCTTGCTGCTCGTCGTTGCGCCAAAGCCTTTGGGATTAAAACTCTAGGCACAGGAGGGTTGCTGGTGCTTGCCAAACGCAGAGGAATTATCAAATCTGTCAAAAAAAGGATCCAGCATCTTCGTGACTCAGGGTTGTACTTGTCTGACTCAGTGGTACAACTCCTGATATCTGAGGCAGACGAATAAGGATCAGTTATTCACTCCTACTTTATTATTAAAAATAATTAACCATGAAAATCCTACACATTCTTGACCACAGCCTGCCGCTGCACAGCGGCTACACCTTCAGAAGCCAGAACATTTTCAGATCCCAGAAAAATATGGGATACACCCCGGTGATTCTGACCTCTCCGAAACATGAGGAAAGCCTGAAAGAACAGACCCCGCAAGTTGAAGAGATCAACGGCTTTACTTATTACAGAACCGGTCCGGTCAAGTCGTCCCTGCCCCTGGTGTCTGAATTAAAACTCATGCATGTTTTGTATAAACGAATGATGGACGTGGCCCGGATAGAAAAGCCGGATATCATTCATGCCCATTCGCCGGTACTCAACGCCATTCCCGCCATCAGAGCTGCAAGAAAACTCAAGATCCCGGTTGTGTATGAAATCAGGGCCTTCTGGGAAGATGCAGCCGTGGACCACGGCACTTATGCTGAGAATTCATGGAAATACAACCTGACAAAATTCATTGAAACCTGGGTCTGCAAAAAAGTGGATCATGTATGCATTCTCTGTAATGGGCTGAAAAACGATCTGATCAGCCGTTCCATAGTAGCGGACAAAATCACCCCAGTTTTCAACGGGGTCAATCCGGATGATTTCAGACCGGTTCCTCCGGACCAGGAATATCTGGAAACCTGGCGTCTGAAAGATAAAAAGGTGATCGGATTTATCGGCTCCTTTTACCGATATGAAGGTCTTGACCTCCTGGTTCAGGCCTTTTCAAAGATTGCTGAAAAACACCCTGATGCCATGCTGCTGCTGGTGGGCGGCGGTGAAATGGAACAGGAATTAAAATCTCAAATCGCCCAGTTGAACATCACCAACCAGGTGGTCATGCCCGGCAGAATTCCCCATGAACGCATTGCAGGCGTTTACGCCCTCATTGATATCCTGGCCTATCCGCGCTATTCCATGCGCCTGACCGAACTGGTCACCCCTTTAAAACCCTTAGAAGCCATGGCCATGGAAAAAGCCTTAGTGGCAAGTGATGTGGGCGGGCATAAAGAACTGATCACTGACAAAAAAACCGGCCTGCTGTTTTCTGCCGGCAATGCCGATGACCTGGCCCGAAAAATCGATATGATCCTGACTGACAAAACCCTGGAAACATCATTGCAGCAGCAGGGCAGCCAGTGGGTCAGACAGCACCACACCTGGGAAGCCTCCACGTCGGTCTATCAAACCGTCTATGCCGGACTTGCCCCCTCATCCGTAACCACAAACAATTGAGAAAGGCGCTACTAACCCTGTTCCTCTCATTTACAAAATGTAAACACTGTCTGCTCTGCGTCATATCCGCCGGCATGATGCTGTTCCCTTTGCTCTCCTATGCACAGATATCTGTCTCCCAAGTCCTGGTTTTGTATAACCAGGACTGGACAGGAGATCATCCCTTAACGGGAAAAGGCCAGGATTCAAAAGAGATCGCTGATTATTATGTCAAGATGAACACGGATCCGGTTACCGGTGAAAAACCTTATATTCTGGGCCTGTCCGGAAAAGGAGAGCCGTTTTTAAACCAGTCCCATCTTGAAGAAAACAGCCATGACAACCGATCCGGTGTGATTCTGACCCATTTACCCAAAAGGATCGGTTCCAGCCATACACTGCGTGACGGCAGACTTGTTGAATTCAAACTTCCTAAAAATGAGCAGCAATGGGACCTGGACTCCCTGATGTTCCATCTGGGTGTAAAAAATTCCAAGATCTCGGATCGATTAACACTCATTGACAAGGGCAAAAATCTCTTTCCGGACCGGATTATATCGCAGCCGTCTGAAGAATTTACCGTCCGGTTGAACGGAACCGGATTTCTCCGGGGATCTTTCACCGCATTCGTTTCCTGTACAGACAGACAAGGAAAAACCAGTCAATGGGAAGCTGATTATAATGACATCAGCGATGTGCGAATGAGCCATACCGGGCCGGACAATGTAAGAGACGATAAAAAATATCTGGAATATGTGGAAGCCCCCATAAAAAACTTTCTGGAAGATCCGGCCAATGCCGCGGAAGAGGGCAGACCTCTCAAGGATCATATCCTCTATTTTGTTATCAGCTATGGTCTTCCCAGAACCTGCATTGCCACCTATGGCATTGAAAAAGGAATTACCAGTGCGCCAAACAATTTTGGCACCATGATAGATTTTGGCCAGCGCCTCCAGTTGATGTATTATGATTTCGATCAGGTGGTGGGGATAACGCCCAGACCATATAAATTTGATACAAAAGACCCTTTTTCCGCATACCTGTTCCGTGCTCCCCAGGCATACCCGTTGTCCGGCCCAAAAGCCAACCCATTTGTGCATCCGGATATTTACAACAACAAACAAACAAAAAAAGATCTGTCAAAGGCCCTTGATTTCACCGTTCAAAACCGGCAGAAAAACCCGGCCCGGCATTTGTATTTTTCCATGCGGATAGATGGAGAAGACCCTGTCCAGGCAAAGGCCCTGGTTGACCGATCCATCTATTCTAAAAAATATGGATCCCCGCAGATGGGCATAGCACCAGGCCAAACCATAGAACAGGACAAATCAACCACCGGTAGTCTGAACCATAATCCAGCAGGACAGATGTTCTGGGAATCCGGCTACAAACGGATTTTTTATAATTATTCAGCCAAAAACCGACTTGAATTGTTCAGACTGCCCCCTGTCTCCCCTTTTTATAACAACAGCCCGGTTTATCTGCCGGGGGGCATCGCAGCAACAGTCATATCTTCTTCCGGATGGAACAGTGAAAATTCCGACCTGTACAAATACCTGCAGGCAGGGGTCAGTGTCACAGCCGGTGCAGCCTGGGTATACCGGGGCGCCCCGCATATTCACAACAAAAGCTTTTGGGATGATGCGGTTTTGTATCCTGCCATTCTAAATGGAAAAACCGTTGGCGAAGCCTTGCTCATGAACCAGGCACACCTGGAATGGATTACCTGCTTTGTTGGAGATCCGCTTTTACAGCTTCCTGAAAAACCCGTTGAAATCCCTGAAAAACAAGCACCTGAAAACATTGACATAACTCTGACCAGACTGCCCGAAACCTATGGAGACCGGAAGACTGCCATATGTGCTGATCTCAAAACAGGCAGTCAATACCCGAAGATCGCCCAGATGAAAGCTCGCCCCGTAAAGAATGCAGCGGGTATATCTTATGTCAGCGAAACATTTAATGCTGTTCCCTGTGTCATTGTGGACAATGACATCATTGACCGGCACGACCACTGGACGTTGTCTTTTATTGACCCATTCGGCCGGGAAATGGAAAAGCAGATGCAAACTTCAGAGATTCAATGATAAAAAAAATCATCCATATCATCTGGCATGCATTGGCGGTTTTCGGTCTGGTATCGCTTATTGTTCTTTTTTTTACAGGGATCTATGTTTTAAAATCCTATCATTATCCCCCTCATATCCTGGCCCAGAAAGCATTAAAAAAAGTGGGCTTGGGCAACACTCCCATCGCAGCCCTGTTTGCCCCCCCCCCGGTCCGGCCCGACGGCCTGAACCTGCCTGATCCGGCTGATCCCGATTGGAACGGCATCGGTGCCCAAAACCAAAGAACCCTGGAACCGGTTGTTTATGATGAAACCGGCCGGCCCTTTCCCAGGGGATGGCTGGGCAAAACAAAAACACAGATCCATACCATACAGAATTTCAAAAGAGAAATTACTGTGCAGGATGCCAAAGAACTGATTGCGGCAATCAAAAAAGCAGAACCCGGGGACCGAATTACCCTTTCCCCGGGTGTTTACAAAATACAAACATACAATATTGAAGTCAACCGGCCCGGAACCCCTCATCTGCCCATAAATGTAAGGGCCGATCGCCTCGGACAGGCCGTAGTGGAATTGAATTCCCTTGAAGGTTTTCTGGTTTCAGCCCCTTATTGGATATTTGAAAACATTACGTTCAAAGGCACCAACCCCTCCCATGACCAGGGCGAGCATGCATTCCACATCACAGGGAATGCCAAAGGATTTGTACTCCGCAACTGTCGGCTGCAGGACTTCAACGCCATGATAAAAGCCAACGGCACAAGTGACAATACAGGGCAGCGATATTTTCCTGATGATGCCTTGATTGAAAATAACAGTTTTTTTAATACTACCATCAGAAACACCAGTAATCCGGTTACGTTCATCGATGTGGTAGGACCGGACAACTGGATTATCCGGGGCAACTTTATTGCTGATTTTTCCAAAGGACAAGGAGATACCATCAGCTATGCCGCTTTTGTGAAAGGCAATGCCGCAGGCACCATATTTGAAAACAACCTTGTCATCGGCGAATACCGGCATACCGGCGGTGTCCGGGTCGGCCTGTCTCTTGGCGGAGGCGGTACCGGCAAGCCGTATTTCAGGGAAGGCAAAACCGATGTGGAGCATACCGGGGGGATCATGCGCAACAACGTGATCATGCATTGCAAAGATGCGGGGATTTATCTGAACAAAGCCGCCGATACCTTTATCAGCCACAACCTGCTGTATAAAACCATGGGAATCGATGTCCGGTTCCCCCAAAGCACCGCCCGTATTGAAAACAACCTGTTGACCGCCAGAATCAGTGACCGGGACGGCGGTACCAGCATCCGCAGTAACAACCTTATGTTAAAAAACCGGCTGTTGAAAAAGCCGGACAGTGACACCTATTTTGCCAATCCTGATATGACGGATTTTTCCTTAAACCAGGGAGCAACCATTATCGACAAGGGTATCCCGTCACAATCTGTCTTTGAAGATATCTGCAACAGGCCACGGGACGACAAACCGGATATCGGTCCCTTTGAATATAGCCATATGACCTCCTGTCCAATGACAGGAACATTTTAAAACCTGAAAAAACGATTTCAACCACGCGGTCCAAAATCTAATGCAGCATACGGCCTTCACAAACCTTGCGCCGCTGTTGGCGCATATCAAACAAAGCGGATTATTTGATCCTTACACACTGCCGTTCAGTGCCAAATTTACCAGAAATTTAAAACTTTACTTTCATACCGACCTTCAGAACGGTTTTTTTGTTAAAGCCTGTCCGGGCAGTGGTGCTAAAAGAGAATACCAGGCATTGACATTTGCCTGTGAAAAAACGGACGGCCATGTACCCGAACCATTGCATTTTTTCGAGATCAGGGATCTGACCGCCTATGTCTCCCCCTTGTACCGGTTCAGGCCTGTTAACGCAAAACATCTGCTTTTAAAACCGTTTCAGGATCAGATTTGCCGCATATTATCCATAGGTGTTGTTCCCGATAAAACCTGTCATCCGATTGATGCTGATCCAATACCCCTGGCCCGGATTAAAGATTTTGCAACCGGACAGCACATCATTGCCAAAACCAATCACTATTGCATGCCATACCTGGATCACGCCCATGATCTGTTGCAGGCAATCGGCGGCATTCCCCAGCATGGGGATGCAACCCCTTATAATTTCAGCCTGGACCATAATAAAATTTTTCTGTGTGACTGGGAGGACTTCGGTATCATCAATTTCCCAGGGTTTGATCTGGCCACTTTCATTTTTGAGATGTCCGGCCTCTTAAAAAATCAGGACGCGCTTTCACTCGCGCCGGATACCTTAACCCGGCCGGAGCTATCGAAAATCATTGAACCTGTATTGTCAGCCGGAGAATTATCCTTTGAACACTGGCAAAAATGTTTTCCTTTTTATATACTGGCGTTTTCCACCATGAAAATGAAACTGGGGTATCATTCCGCATATGTCCAAAAACTGTCTGATTTTACAAAAAACATGTTTCACGCAAAAAACTGGCAGGACTGCTTTTCGGGGCTTTTGCAATGAACGATGACCAGATGCCGTCTTTTGCCATGTTCTGCATGATGCATGGCAGCAGCTCTTTTAAATCCGCATTGATCGATACCGTTGATCCCGAAGATGAATTTTTTTTTAAAAACACCTTTGAACAGGTAGAGACCCTGCACAAACCAGTGGATGGTATGGCCGGATCCATGAAAAATAACCCTCTGTTCAATCTCATTGGACTGCAGGATATACAAACTGCTGCCGAAAAACTCTTTTATGACCTGAAAGGCCCCAGTATACCCGATTCGGTATTTGCCCGGATTCATGACAGATTGACCCCTGACGGAATATTGGTTTTCGGATATACAGGCAGGACAATCCGTGAAAAATTCCCGGGACATGTACCGTTTCAAAAACCCCTGCAGCATGCCGGATTTTCTGAAGTTACCTATTTTTATGCCATCCCTTCGCACAAGGAGATCAAACATGTCTGCAGCAGTGAAAGCCGGGCAATCGCATATTATATGAAATATCTGTATCCCGGCACAGGCAGCCGGTATAAACAATTTCTGAGATCCTGTCTTCATCGTTTCGGCCTGGTTAACATCCTTTTACCCGCCTGCCTGATTGCAGCAAGGTATTGATACCCTATGGCCATTAAAACCATCCTGTTTGCCCTGTTTTATCTGCTGGCCATTGCCGGAAGCATGTTTTATCACCCCATCATCGGGGTGATCGGGTATGTCATGACCTATATTGTATCGCCTTCCACCCAGTGGTGGGGGGCCCCGCTGGTTAATATGGGAATGCGTTTCAGTTTTTTCATGGCAGCCGCCATAGCCGTGGGAATGGTCATCAATGCAGGAAAACTCAGATTTCCCGGAAAAATATACGGCCAGGAAATTCTGTTTTTCATATTTATCATCTGGATATTTCTGTCCTCTTTTATCGGGCTTGACAACTTCCGCAATGAAAATTTTGCGGAAAAGCTGTTTAAGGTATTTATCTTTCTGTGGATGCTGATCCGTATCATCGATGACCAGAAAAAATATGAAATTTTTCTCTGGGCCATGGTCATAAGCACTATTTATCTGGGGTTTGATACCCTTGGCGTGTCCACTGCCCAGTTCGGACGACTGGACCAGGGAGTCGGCGGAGCGGATTTTGCTGAAGGCAATTTTCTGGCCGCCCATTTTGCAATGACCCTTCCGTTCATCGGTTTATTTTTCATCAAAGGAGCCAATAAACAGCGGATACTTCTTCTCATTGGTGCTGTCCTGGTGGTTAATGGATTTTTCTTATGCCGGTCCCGAGGAGCTTTCCTTGCTTTAGCCGCAGGTGCTATCACCAGCATTTTTCTGGCACCCAGGCAATGGCGCTCAAAAATAATTGTTCTTCTCATCATCGGCATGATTGGCGGGTCTTTTTTAATGGACAAAGGGTTTATCCAACGGATGACCCGGATCAATGTTGATATAGCAGATATTGAGTCTCAGGATGATTCCGCCTCCGGCCGCATCCTGGCCTGGCAGGCAGCTCTGGCCATGTCAGGAGATCATCCTCTGGGCATCGGACAGGGTAATTTTGCGACTTATGTCGGTAAATATCAACCGCTCATCCCGGGTAAAGACACCCACAACACCTATCTGAGATGCCTGGCAGAGCTGGGATTTCCGGGACTGTTCCTCATGGTGCTGATGATCTGGAAGGCATTCATGATTTTAAAGACCCAGAAAAAAAGGATTGAATATTATGATCTTCCCAAAGATCTGCTACTGCATATCTTTGCGCTGCGGGTGGCTCTGGTCATTCTTTTATCAGCGGCCATGTTTATCACGGAAACCTATATTGAAGAATTTTACTGGCTTTTAATACTACCCATTCTGGTCGAAAGATCAGTTGACAAGGCATTTATTGATGCAAAAATACCAGCACCTGTTTGATACCAGCCATCTGCAATCCGATCTAAAAAAACGGTCATTGCGCAGCGGGGCTGTCACCCTCTCCTCCCAGGCTACAACGTTTGTGATCCAGATGACGTCCACCATGATCCTTGCAAGAATTCTCACCCCTGAAGATTATGGAATGATGGCCATGGTGGTGGCAGTCACTGGATTTGCCGGCATCTTCATCAATTTGGGCTTGTCAACAGCCGTGATCCAGCGCCCTGAAATCAATCATGAGCAGGTCAGCACCCTGTTCTGGGTCAACACCGGCGTAGGGGCATTAGTGATGCTTATTGTGGCGGCATTATCCCCGGTCATTGCCTGGTTCTATCAGACACCGGCTTTGAAATGGGTGGCGGTGGCTCTGTCATGTAACTTTTTGATCAACGGCCTGGCAGTACAGCACCAGGCCTTGTTAAACCGCCAGATGCGGTTTGTCGCCATTGCTGTAATCCAGGTGGGAGCCATGATTGCAGGAATTGCTGTTGCAATTCTGGCAGGTATATATGGATTTGGTTATTGGGCACTGGTGTTGAACAGTCTGACCATATCTGTTGTTACAGTTATCGGCGGCTGGATCGCCTCAGGGTGGTGGCCTGGACTGCCCCGGCGGAATGTCGGTGTGGGGGAAATGATCCGGTTTGGATCGGATATTGTGGGATTTAATGTTGTCAATTATTTTGCCAGAAATTTGGATAATGTGTTGATTGGACGGTATCACGGGAGTGGACAACTGGGACTTTACAGCAAAGCTTATCAGCTTTTGATGATGCCGATCACCAATTTAAGAGATCCAATGAATCGAGTAGCCATGCCGGCATTGAGCCGGTTGCAGAATGCGCCCGAAGAGTATCGCAACTATTACATGAAATTTGTTTCAATTCTTGCGTTTATCTCGATGCCTATGGTGGCGTTTATGTTTGTTTGCTCTGATCAGATAATTCTCATTGTTTTGGGCGAACAATGGACTGGCGTAGGTGAAATTTTTAAAATACTGTCACTTGTCGCATTTATCCAACCACTTTCATCGAGTAGGGGCGTAGTTCTTCTAACCACAGGGAAAAGTCGGAAATATCTAATATTGGGTGTGATATCATCTTTTCTCCTCTGCCTGTCTTTTGTATTAGGGATACCATGGGGAGCTAAGGGGGTTGCAACAGCTTATGCCATTTCAGTTTACTTGATTATAGTACCATTTCTCTATTTATCCTTTAAGGGCACATCGGTTACTGTAGGAAGTTTCTTTTCAGCCATATATAAACCTTGTTTAAGCAGTTTGTTTATGGCAGGAGTCTGTATGCTAACCTTATATCATCTTGATTATGATAATACGCTTGTTGTTATTTTGATTTGTTTTTTTTCAAGTTTTTCTTCATATTTGCTTGCAAATATTGTTGTGAGCAGGGGAATAAAAGATTTGAGACAATATATTGATTATTTAAAAATCATCTTCCGAAAGAAATAGATTTTTAATTTAAACTCTTGAAGATAAAGAGAACTAAGATTTTCGAAGTGAGGGATAAAATGAAAATTGCCCATTTTGGAACATTTGATGTCGAAAACTATGGAGATCTCCTGTTTCCTAAAATTATCGAAAAACGTCTTTCAAAGCACAATTTCACGCACATTTCTCCAGTGGGAGGTGAAGCAATCTATCCTGATAGTGTAAAATCTATTGATTTTAATAAAGCATCAAAAAAAAAATTTGATGCTGTTGTTGTTGGTGGTGGAAATATTATATATATGGGAAAAAAGGTTATCCCAAAATATCAAAAAATAGCAAAAATAGCATACCCTTCATTGTGGATTGGCGCTGCAGCTTTAGCCTGTGAACAGAAAATACCCCTAATTGTTAATGCCCCAAGTATTAGAGAGAAATATGAGGATTCTAAAATCTTGGATATTCTTTTTTCATTTGCTAAGGGGGCGAGTTATTTTTCTGTTAGAGATAGTTTAAGTGTTTCGCTTTTTCAAAACGCACCATTTTTTCGAGAAAAAATAAATTGCGTGCCTGATACAGGTTTTGATGTATCGTTATTATGGGACGAACAAGAATTACAAGAAAGAGTCAAATTTTACAATTTGTTAAATAGAAAGTATATGGTCTTCCATGTTAATAAAAGATATTTAAATCCAACATTATTTGAAACCGCAAAATCTATTGAAAAAATATGTAATGAAAACGATGCTAAGCCAATTTTTATTACTATCGGTCCATGTCATGGAGATATGGAAATAGCAGAAAAAATTGTTCCCTTAATAAAATTAGAATCTATGATTATTTCCCCAAAATTAATTCGCGATGTTGTTTCTTTGATATCTTTTTCCAAGGCATATTTTGGGTCTTCAATGCATGGATATATAACAGCTTTATCTTTTGGAATACATGCTGTTTTGGTTTTAGATAAAAAACCGCATCATAAGTTTATAGGGCTTTTAAATCATATCGGTTTGTCAAAAGACTCCATTGCTGAATCCTGGGATAAAATTATCCTAAATGACACAGAAAAGGATTTTATCAGTTTTAAACTTGAAAATTCAATACGTCCAAAACTTGATCAACACTGGTCCAAGATTGAAAAAGCAATATTAGATGGAGAATCAATGGTATTTACTTCAAAAACAAAAAACTGGGAAACAAAAATAATAGATGAAAATACTAATTTTATTCGAAAAGTTTATTATAAATTTATTAAATAACTAAAGCGCATAATTGTAAAATTCATAGAACGATCTTTCGCATTTCAAACAAATAAAAGGGAAAAATGGATAGAACAAAAAGCAAAAGGACTGAACCCAAAATTTACTTTATTGTTTTAAATTATTGTTCATACGAAGATACAATTCAATGTGTAAAAACTATTAAAAACATAAATTATCAAAATTATAAATTACTTATCATCGACAACAATTCACCAGATGGCAGTGGAAAAAGACTGTCTCAACAAATTCCCAAAGAAGAATTTATTCAGTTACCTAAAAATACCGGATATGCTGGCGGAAATAATTATGCAATCAAAATGGCAATGAAGTCAGAAACAGATTATGTTTTTATCGTAAATCCTGATATAAGGTTCATGCCTGATTCCATAACCGGCTATATAAATATCATGGAAAAAAATCCAAAGATAGGTGCTCTGAACCCGGTTCAAATATGCGCTCTTGATGGTCCTGTGGATAAAAGATTTAAAAATAGTGTTCTCAGCTTTATCACAGAAAAAGAAATTAACAATAATATAGGTAAAAACATATTGCTCGAGGCAAACACTTTGTTTGGTGCATCATTACTGGTTTCGAACCATGCTATTAAAAAAACCGGCGGTTTTGATCCTCTATATTTTGCGTATGGTGAAGAAGAAGACTTGTGTCGCAGACTTAAGTATCACGGATTCACCCTTGCTGTGACTTTTCAATTCCCTGTGATTCATTTGAGAGCATATGAAGACGATGGTAAAAAACCTGATTTATTCAGAGAATACTTAAGATTTCGCGCAGGCTATATATTTGAATTAAAGGATTTAAACAGATCCTTTAATTCAAATATAAAATTTTTTTACTATAAACTAAGGGGGGATTTGTATAATTCAAAAATAAATAAAGCCTTGCTTATTAAAATATGGTTTTATTTAAAATTGTTAATCTGGCTGTCGATCAATTTATTAAAAATAAAAAGTAATATTCATAGCGACAAAATCGGATTTTCTCACATCGATTCATGAATGATAAAGTAACATTTTGGGGAAGGATTGCTTCATGGATATTAGCGTAATTCTGGCTACTTATAAAAGATCTGATATTCTTGAAAAAACGCTTTTCAGCTTTCTTGATCTGAACATACAAAAAATAACATGGGAACTCATAGTTGTAGATAATGCCATTGATAAACAGACCAACATAATTGTCCATAAATTTGGTGAGAAGTTACCGGTCAGCCTATTAATTGAACCCCAGCCCGGTAAGAATGCTGCGCTAAACACGGCCATCCCTTATTGCAAAGGCCATCTTTTAGTTTTTACCGATGATGACATTATAGCAGATCCCGATTGGCTTCTGCAAATCTTGATAGGTGCCGCCCGCTGGCCCGCACATAATATTTTTGGCGGCAGAATTTTGCCTAAGTGGCCTGCAGAAGCCTCACCCCCAGATTTGCCCCTTGATTCTCCTTTTTTAATCAATGCATATTCAATCGCTGACTGGAATTTTGGAGAACAGGAATATTCCGGCAAATTGGTTTTTGGAGCCAATATGGCAATTCGAGCGGAAGTATTTGCAAATGGATTACGTTTTGATGGCAGTGTCGGTCCAAGTCAAAAAAAAAATTATATCATGGGCAGTGAGACATCTTTAATTAAACATTTAGAGAGTATTGGGCACAAACCTGTTTATCTGCCAAATGCAATTGTCCACCATATCATAAGACCGGAGCAGCTTTTATTCCATTGGCTCAAGAAACGGGCTATGCGGTCAGGCAGGGGGGTGGCATCAAGGGAATCAATTGATTCTGCAACCATCTTTAATATACCAAGATATCTGCTCAGAAGACTGCTGGAAACCTATTGCGAATCCAAAATTTCAAGGGATAAAAAAAAAAGAGCGATCCTGACATTAAAAGTCTGGTACTTAATCGGTAAAATTAGCCAATTTTATTCAACGCAAAAGACGATCCTTTAATCATTTTCATTTTGTACAATGATATTATGACTAAAAAAAATATAAAAAATATCAGGATCGCCGGGTTTTACAACAAAAAAAGCAAAAATCCTTACTGCCAACTATTTTATCAGGCACTTTCAGAACATAACGTTAATTTTATTTATGGCAATACTTTTAACGACAAATGGATTTTCCGGCAAAATGATGTTCAATGGCTTCATGTCCACTGGCCCGAAGGGTTCTGGCGCTATAGTCAGGGACAAATCGGTGGAGTACTGAGGGGTCTTTCCGCATTTTATTTTTTGCTTAGAAAAATAAAGAAGAAGGGTTTATTACTATCCTGGACCGTTCACAATATTTCCCACCATGAAGGAGTTTCCTTAGCTGACAGAATTGGATATTTACTACTAAGCAGATACAGCGATCTTATGATCTGTCACAGTGAATATACAAAAAAAGAAATTGTCAATCGCTGGAAGCCAAAGACCCAACCCATTGTTATGCCGCATGGAAATTATAATGGAATATATCCAGACCCTGATCCAAAAAGCGAAATTTTCAATAAATTGCAGTTGAATCCAAACCTCCCGGTTGTTTCCTGCATAGGCGTTATAAGAGAATACAAAGGAATCGATATAGCAGTCAAATCAATTTTAAGAAAAAAAAAACGGTTTCAATTGTTAATAGCTGGAAAACCCCATGAAGACTATAAAATTGGTAAACTATTATCCATTAGCCAAGAAAATGAAAATATTGTTATCATTCCTGAAAGCCTTTCTGATAAGCAATTAAGCAATTTCTATAGCATCACGGATATTGCCTTGTTTCCGTATCGAAAAGTGACAGGGAGCGGTGCTCTTTTAACTGCTTTGACATTCGGATGCGCGGTTGTTGCCTCAGATCTCCCCTATTTCAGAGAAATCATAGGTAATTATCCAAACGCCGGGAGGCTGTTTAAAGTGGGAGATAGCGATGCTTTAGCAGAAGCCATAAATCATCATCTTGATATTCCAATTGAAACACGGTGCACAGCTGCAATTAACTTAGCTAATATGTATTCTTGGACCAATGTTGTAAAACCTGTAGCTGAACGGTTTAAAACCTTGGCTGAAAAAAAATAAATATCCAAATTATAACGACTTGAAAATGAAACAAAAAAAAATACTGTTCATATACCCTTACACCGATATGCACACAGGCTCTCCCAGATCAATGATTGATCTGGCCGATGCTTTGGATAAAGAAGCTTATATTTCTGCAATTCTGACCCCTGAAATGGGAGAGGTTTCCAAAAAAGCCGGTGAACTCGGTATTAAAACTTATTTCGATAAGAGTGTCAGTTTGTCCGGGAACAATATCCTGGGATTCATCAATAACTTTTTATGGTTTATATTTTTTTTAAAAAAACACAAAATCAACCTTATCCATCTAAACGGACCCGGCTGGAGAGAATCCGCTGTTCTATCGGCTGGATTTCTCAATATTCCTGTAATTCTTCACATCAGAAACCATTATCCATCCGAAGATGTAAAAGGAAATTTCAATTTCAAAATTGCAAAAAAAATTGTTATTATCTCCCAGTCCATGACACCCATTTTTGAAAACTGCCCCGAGGCTCAAAAAAAAATTATCTGTATTTACAACGGCATTGATATCAAACAGTTTTCTCCGAAAAAAGTTGATCTTTCCTGTCGGTTTCAAGACAAACATAGGTATTTTATTGTCGGTTTTGTGGGGCAGATCAGCCATCGGAAAGGCCTTGATCTGCTGATCAAAGCTGCTCCGTCCATCATATCGAATTTTCCGCACGTTCGATTCCTGATTATCGGCGCTGACGGCATCAATGAACCCGGCCTGACACAGACCTATATGCGCGTAATTGAACGGGATAATATGATGGAATACTTTGATTTTCTGGGAAAAAGAGAAGATATGCCGGACGTCATGAATTTTATTGACCTGCTGGTGGTGCCATCCAGAAAGGAACCATTCGGCAAGGTCATTGTTGAAGCCATGGCCTGCGGAAAATGTGTTATTGCGAGTGATGCAGGCGGTATTCCTGAAATAATTGATGACCAGGACAATGGACTTCTCTTCCCAAACGGAGATTACAATAAACTGGGCCAGTGTATTCAAACAGCCATATCAGATAATACACTGAGAGAACAACTGGCGTTAAAAGGTCAAATGGTCGCTAGAAAAAAATTCTCCACAGATGCCTTGATTCATAACATTCAAAATTTATATGCATCATTGATTTAGGATAGGGAGCCATATATGGAAAATGGATTTTATTCGATTAGAACAGCTGGCATCAACTACAGAAATATTGAAATATTTTACCATTACAGAACTGTTGAAGACATTTTAAAACCAGGATCTGGCTTATGCCTGGACCTTGGCGCCAGAAATTCTCCCCATAAACAATTGATTGAGAACTTAGAATATGAACGCATCGGTATTGATATTGACTATCATGGGTCGCTGGATGCAGTTGCCGACGGATGTTCTTTGCCTTTCAAAGATAACACTTTTAGTCTTGTCGTGCTGGCTCAGGTACTTGAGCATGTTTTTGACCCAGAGGCGGCGGTTAACGAAGTATACCGTGTTCTGAAGCCAGGCGGCACCATTGTCGGCGGGGTGTCTTTTCTTGAACCATATCATTTTTCATATTTCAACCTGAGCCATCGTGCTGTTCAGGATATTCTTATGTCCGCAGGATTTAAACAGATCTGCATCGAAGCCGGGGTTACAGGTATTGTCCTGATCCTTGCCCGAATTTTAGGGATATTCGGATCAAAAAACCACCGCATGTTTTCCGCTGTGTCCCGGTTTTTTTTTCCGGTAAAATATGTTTTAAAATGCGGGTATTTTCTTCTTGGATTTAAAAACCGAATCCAGGGCCGCGATCTTGCCTCATTTGAAAAAAATGCCAAGGATCATTATGAATCCATCGCACTGAGCATTGCAGGCCATATTTTATTTCATGCACAAAAATAAGGAACATACCAACCTGGCCGCAGCAAAAAACATCTGCCTTGTCTCACCATTTCCACCGCCATACGGCGGCATGGCAGTCCAGGCACAAAAGCTTTGTATTGTCTTAAAAGAGGCAGGATTCACTGTTGTTCCAATAAAAACAAACAGTGATTTTCCCCGGAACCTCAAATGGGTCGGCAAAATTCCGTTCATCCGGACGGTTGTGAACATGTTCCTGTTTTTAATCAACCTGCATCATGCCTTGAAAAAATGTGATACTGTCTATTTTTTAACCGGCTTTTTCAACTTTTTTTTCTGGGTTACCGCTCCAGCCATCCTGTTGACAAAAATATCGGGAAAAAAAATCATTCTCAATGCCAGGGGTGGTGAAGCCGGGATGTTTTTTGAAAAATGGAAATATGTGGTAAGGCCCCTGGTTAAAATGACGGATCTCGTTGTCACCCCCTCGGGTTTTCTTAAGGAAATATTTGACAGGCAGTTGAACATTAAAGCGGTCATTGTTCCCAATATTGCTGATATTCATCAGTTTACATTTGTTGAAAGACAGGTTTTCAAGCCCCGCCTCATCGTCACCCGAGGACTGGAGGAAATGTATAATGTGGCTTGTGTGATCAGGGCATTTAAACTGGTTCACGATGAAATACCAAAGAGCGCCCTTGCCGTTGCCGGAGACGGGAGTCAGCGGACCATGCTTGAAAACCTGACTGCGGCACTGGGGCTGAAAGATGCGGTGCGGTTTCACGGGTTTGTTGAACACCGTATGATCCAGAAGCTGTACGCCGAGAATGATATTTTTGTCAATGCATCCAATGTGGATAATTTTCCGGGAACGGTTTTGGAAGCATTTGCCTCCGGACTGCCGGTTGTTTCAACCAGGCCCGGGGGAATCCCTTATATGGTAACCCATGAAAAAACAGGGCTGTTGGTTGAAATAAATGATCACCAGGCAATGGCAGAACAGATACTAAGATTGCTTGATGATCAGAAGTTGGCATCCTTACTTGTCCAAAATGCAAGAATAGAATGCCTGAATTACACCAGTGAAGCGATTAAATCGAAATTTCTTTTAATTTTGAATCGCTTGTAAAAAAAGTTGATTGTATTCAAATATTGATAACCCCGGAGGAGAAATAATTAGGGTGGTAGTGAAATGACTTCACAAACAAGCATAAATTATCAATTCGCAAAAGTCATGTCAATTTTTATGGTAGTTTTCGGCCATTTTTATGATGGATTTGACTTGTTTTGGATTCCAGTAACCGTGGGTCTGATCATTTTTAGTTATTCTTCCGGTTTTTTTACTGCAGGAAAATATAAAGAAAATTTTGATAAAACCAATTTTTGGAAACAGAAATTTTACAGAATAGGAATAACATTATTATTTGCAGACCTGTTTTTGCTAATTTTGTTCATTCTTCAGAAAAGACCGGATTTGTTTACATGGCAGACCATTATAAGCGCACTTGGGTTAACAGGTTTTTTAAACTGGTTTCATATACCTAATAACACACCATTTGGTGCCGGACTTTGGTTTTTGACTCTGCTTTACCTTTTTTATCTTGTTTATCCATTGCTTTTGAAGATTACAAGGCAAAAGAAAATAGCTGTGGTTTTTTGTTTTGCTTATACGGTTATAATGTGGATATTAAATTCTGCTGTACCTTATGGACACATGCTGTGGCTTACTTCCTGCGGGTTTGTTTTTGGTGTTGCAGTAAGGCGGTTCAATTTCCACATGAAAATAAAATTTTCAATTTCATTATTATTGTTTTCAATTTTATCGATGATATTCTGTAATTTTGTTTTTTCAATCAAAATTTTTAACTTTATTCTTATACTCATTTTCAGTATTGCTCTCATGTTAGCCATTGAGGACTTTAGGATACCGGATTGCATCATTAGGGCGACCTCTTTTTTTAACGGCACGATTTTTTTAATTTATATCTTACATCCCTATTTGTTTTTTGATGTATTTGAATTCAGTTTAGGAAATACCATATTATCAATGATAATTTTATTATTGATATGTAGAGGAATGGAAGTTATTCTTAAAAAAGTGATTCTTGATAAAATAAATATATAAAAATAAACTTATTGAAAATATGATTCAAATTTTTTCTCAGCAGAACATAATGTGCTTGTGTAAACACTGAAACAATGGCAACTATCCTCACACTGGCGTTGATGAACATGATTTCATGGCAAGAAGCGAAATCGAAATATATGATTGGTTAAACAAAATTTGGGTAGATTATTAATACTCAATGGCACTATGTAAAAAAATATTAATAAACTTATAAAAGGGGCTGCTTATGAATAAAGACAAATTTAAAAAGATTTTTTGTTTCCAAAAAAACAAACCGCGCAAAATTGCATTGTTTTTTTTGATTTTTCTGTTGATATTTCCCTTCAACGTATTGTGTAAAGAAGAACTGCACCCTCATAATAAAAAGCTTGTTGCTTCCGGAGTAATGCCTTATCCGAAATATGTTCCCAGTGTACCAAGAATCATGGCTGATACCGCATTAATGCTTTACAATACAGGCAGAGCTCAAATAGCATGGATTGGTGCTGACGGTGCACTAGTCAAGGGGGCGTATCACTTTAGAGGCAATAATTATGAAGCAATTCATAAGCAAGTAAGACTATCGAAAGGTCAAATATTATTACTATACTGCTCTTGAGGCTGGGGTGAAGGCACAAGCGCCGGTGTGGCGCTTAAATTAAGAAAAGGAACCTACGGAAAAAAGATGAATGCATTTGCAATTGCTGGTGGATACCACGAAATGTTGAAAGCAAAATTTGTTTTTGATTTTTCAAACGAAGTAAAAAATAGATACAATGACTAAAAATGTATTCATCACAATCGATACAGAGCATAGTATTGGCGGTGCTTTAAGAGGTCAAGACCTTGCTCCGGTCGGCAACGACAAACGAATATATGGGAAAATAAATAATAAGTGCTATGGCATTCCATTAATGATCGATATTGCCGATCGGTTTGGCTTGAAACTCATTTTCTTCCTTGAGGTTTTCAATTTTTATTTTTTCGGAAAATCGGAATCCCGTGAGGTTTGTGAATATATCTTAAAACGGAATCATGAAGTGCAGCTGCATATTCATCCGGTTTATTTGAATTTCACCCTGCATGATCCTTCAAAAATAGAATTTTCAGACCTGATCGGCAGTTATGCCCTGGCTGACCAGGTTGGATTTCTTGAACAGGGCAGGGAGTTGCTCAAAGAATATGGTGCGCCAGCCCCTGTGGCTTTCAGGGCCGGCAGTTTCGGAGCTAGCGAAGAAACCCTCAAGGCCCTTTCCATGACCGGATTTGCGGTTGACTGTTCATATAACGCCACTTATATCGGAGACTGCTGTCTGCTGCCGGAAAAAGCCTGCAATGATGCCATGCTCTGGCATGGCATATGGGAATACCCAGTGACCGGGTTCCAGGAAAATACCGGCATCCGGAAAAAAAGAAACATGGCCCTGGATATCAACGGGGTCAGTTTTCCGGAAATCCGCTGGCTTTTATTGCACGCCCAAACCTTTGGCATTCATAATGTCACCATTATTTTACACAGTTTTAATTTCATCAGAAACTATGATGTACAGTATCAAAAAGTCAAACCCCGTAAAATGGCCATCCGCCGGTTTGAAAAGTTATGTGCTTTTCTTGCTGAAAACCCCGGCTTATTCCATGTCAGCACATTCAATCAAATCTCATTTAAAAACACCCCTGATGTTTCAATGAATTCGTCCATTCCTCACATGCCAGCATCATTGTCTATCAGACGATTATGCGAACAGGCGATTGACCGGTTATAATATCTGACCAGTAACTGAAAAAAGGTAAAATCCAGATGCATATTATGCATGTATTGGGCGGATTTGGCCATGGTGGTGCAGAGATGGGTGTAGTCAGACTTATAAATAAAAACACTGACCCGTCTGTCCGCCACTCTGTCTGCAGCTTTGGCAGTGATGTATCAATGGCGCAATTTCTGCCTGCTGATGCCGAATGCTACTCGCTTGAAATCAAAGGAAGAAATGTTCTGGCCTTCCGGTCCCTGCACCGTCTGTTAAAAAAAACAAGGACGACACTGGTGCATGTCAACAACCTGGCGCCATGGTTTGATGCGGCACTGGCTGCAAAGATTGCGGGAATCCCCTGCATCCAGACATTCCATGGGGTTGAAAATTTTCTTATTTCAAATTCTTCGGTCAAAAAACTTGTTTACCGGTCAGCCCATAAGATGACCCGCACGGTTACCGCTGTGTCACAGGCGGCGGCGTCCTTGTTGCACACCATATCCGGCATACCGTTGGAGTCGATTGTTGTCATTCCCAACGGGATTGATACCGACGATTTTTCGCCGGTTGAAAATGCGGACCGGAAACGGCTGCTTAGAAAAGAATCGGGATTGCCTGAAACCAATTTGATATTTGGATGTGTTGCCGCCCTTCGACCGGTTAAAAACCATGAGGGAATGATTCGGTCATTTGCCAGGGCATCCCGGGAATACGGCAGGTCGAATGAAAACAACCCTCTCCCTTTGCTGGTACTCATTGGCACAGGACCATTGGAACCAGATCTCAAACAGCTGGCAAAAGATCTGGCCTGTGATGATTTGGTGATTTTTACGGGGCAGCAGTCAGGGGCGAGCGTCCGGAAGCTGCTACGTTCGCTGGACGTGTTTGTCCTCAATTCGCACACAGAAGGGCTCAGTTATGCTTTGCTGGAGGCCATGGCTTCCGGGCTGCCGTCAGTGGTAACTTCCGTTGGCTCCAACCCGGAACTGGTCCAGCACGGGTCTGAGGGGTTGCTGGTGCGCCCCGGAGATGAGGTGGATTTAACTGCCTGCTTTGGAAGTATCTTAGAAAATCCGAAATCTCTTGCTTCCATGGCCCTGAACGCCAGAAGAAAATCCATGACGTACTCCTTCTCCCAAATGAATGCGGCATATGCCTGTTTGTACCAGGCTGCAACAATCGCATAAAAAAAGGAATAAATTGTAATGGGTGATGTAAAAACCGTTTCTCTGAAATTTTTAATTGGTGAAAAACATGTGTTTTCTATACCATTGTGCGTGATTGTGCGCAACGGTACCCTGTCTGACTCCTTGCAGGATGAAACCGCACTTATTACGGATGTCGCTGAAATGGATGAAAAGATAGACGGGTTATTGTTCAACCTGATGCCCATTGAAAAAAACATCAATAAAATTAAAAGATTCAGGGGCATTATCCGATATGCACCCCGTCAATACAAGCGGTATTATATTGACTTTGGCGTTGCAAAAGAAGATTATCTGGCACAGTTCTCATCCAAGTCCCGTTCCACAATGAACAGAAAGGCAAAAAATTTTGCCCGGCTGGATAATGGCAGCATTGACTTGAAAGAATACAGACAGGTTTCTGACATGGATGAGTTTTTCTCCCTGGCCCGGGTTGTTTCCCAAAAAACCTACCAGGAAAAATTGCTCAATGCCGGACTGCCGTCAAACAGCAAATTTCTATTAAAAGCGAAAAAACTGGCCGAACAGGATAAGGTCAGAGCCTATATTCTGAGCACTAATAAAAAACCGGTTGCATACCTTTTCTGCCCGGCTGAGAACGATACATTGATTTACGCCTATTTGGGCTATGATCCTGATTTTGCCAAATTCAGTCCGGGAACGGTTCTGCACTGGATCGTGTTCCAGCAACTGTTTGACCAGGGTGATTTTACATATTTTGATTTCACCCAGGGCGAGGGAAGCCACAAAGAAAACTTTGCAACCCATTTCAAAACCTGCTGTGATGCATATTACCTGAAAAACACTAGTTGGACCCATGCAAAAATCTTGATGCATGCCGGCTGGGAAAATTTTTTTGAAACCATCCTGAAGTTTGTCGAACAATTAGGGCTGAAACAGTCCCTGAAAAAATTATTCAGGAAGGGAGCGTGATTCATTATTCCGAAACGTATTTTTATATTGAAAAACTCGGCCCAAATTTTATCTGCGCTTAAAAACATAAGACTTTTACTCGCGATGATTTTTTTATTGATGGTTGCGGGATTGATTGGATTGGTTTTTGTTTCTGCAAGCCAGGCACTTGAAACCAGCCTATCTGTTCCCCTGCAGGTGATAAACAGAACAGATACGCAATTCCCGGCCTTTCCTGTGAGCGGTGGTATCCCGTTTCCTGAAGGCATGATTTTTCCGGAGGATGTTTCCAGCCTTTCTGTGGTGGATGATCAGGGCAGACCGGTGCCGGCCCAGTTTGATCCGTTTGTGCTGTGGTGGGGCAAGGATAAATCCGTGAAATGGCTACGGGTTGATATGATGGCGCCTGCCGGTCAAAAACCGGAAACTCCGTATTTTTTGACCCATAAAAAAACGCCGGCTGCCCAGGATGAAACACCCTTAAGGGTTGCAGAAACACCTGAACAGATTATCGTCACCACTGGACCGTTAAAAGCCGTCATCAGCAAACAGCGGGGGACCATACTGGAGTCCGTGTTTATCGACGATGAGAGGATCATCCGACCTGACCCGCGCAACGGAATACATATACAAAGTGAAGAACAGGAAGTCGTCTATGGTACCACAGATCTATACAACATGTGGGGAACCGGCAGTGGAAGAATAAAAAACTATGTACCAAAGGAAAGATTGATACCTCACACCTATCTTTCCGGAATTGGCAGGCCGGAAAAGGTAGCTGTTGAAACACAGGGGCCTTTACGGGTAACCGTTTTGATCCAGGGCACACATTATCCCCAGGAAAAAGGCAACGGCATCAAATCAGACGGCTTTTATCATTATACGGTAAGACTGCATTTTTTTGCAGGCAAACCATTTATCAAAATGGAACATGCCGTTGACAACAACAGGCAGGAAAATCCTATTCATATTTACAGGATACGAGACCTTCGCCTTCATTTCACACTGGACCAGTGGGCTGAAGATGAGAACACCGGATATCTGATCGGCGGAGAGAAACAAAATGTTTCCGGAAAATTGGAAAATAACCACGTAGGCGTTTTTCAGGATTCGGCCAATTTAGAAAGATGGAATTTACATGAAGATCTGAAAAATAAATCTGAAGATGAGCGGAAAAAAGTGCCGGGATATTTTTTTCAGTCTGAATGGAAAATCGGACCTGCTTTGTTCCGGGGATATAAAATCATTGATGACAAGGTGTTGACACCTGAAAACAAACTGCTTGGGTCCGGAGATCACGCCCCTGGCTGGGCAGCGCTGGGAAATAACAAAAAAGGGATATCTGTTCATGTTGACCGTTTCTGGATGGAATGCCCCAAGGCAATTGTTCTTGGCAGATCTTTGGTTGAACCCATTTTGTTCCCTGAATTTTCTCCGGAGGATTTTCAGATCCATTCCGGTACCCGAAAATCCCATAGCCTGTTTTTCATGTTTCATGACAAACCGGTAAATAATGCAGACACACAAAATCTTGCCGAACTTTTCAGGTATCCGCCGCTCCTGAAAACAGACAACAACTGGTATGCAACAACCAAGGGGCTGCCGCGGTTGTGGGGTATTTCCCAACAGACTCCCCCAAATCATTCGAACGAGCGATGGACGCCGCGATTCAGATACGATAAAAACATTCTCATCGCCAGATGGAAAACCCTGGGGCTGGTATCCTATAATTTCAACTCCGGAGGTATGCACGACAATTACTGGCCTATTTTTCAAGGATACCTCAAAAATAATAATCCGGTATCCTATGAAAGGGCGGTGGTGCATTCCAAATGGGCATCCGAATCAATCAACTGGCTGATTGACGGCTATTCCTTTGGCCCAGAAAACACCGAACCCCAGAATTCCCTGATCGGATACGGGAAAAAAGAATTGTTCACAAACAGCGCATCTGCACAGATAAAAGAATGGGTGCCTCCCTATACGACCAATATCATCGGATTTTCATCACCGGGAAAGTTTCATCTGGATGGCGAACATTTGATCCATGTCTGGCCCTTTGAATGGTATTATCTCACAGGATCGCCGATCGCAAAAGACGGACTGACGGCAGTGGGAAACCAGGCCAAGTACTCAATCCATCGAAACTTTTTTAAAAGTACGCCAAAATACAGTGGAAAACTGAACCCTGCCCCTTCTCTGGATCATATCAACTATTATGATGATACCCGTTTTCCCGAGAGAGTCCCCTGGTATTTTTATACCAGGATATATGCCACTCATTTGCTCAGTACGGCCATGACGTATGCGGCAACCGGAGATGAACCCAGTCTTTTTTATGCAAAGTGGCTGGTCAGAAGAATATTGTATCTTCAAAAAAAACAGGGGGGTGTTATAGGTGAGAAGGAAAGAGGGGAAAACATCCCTCCCTGGCAGGAATCTGAAGCTGCCATAGCAGCATTTGAATTGTACAAAGAAACAGGGGACACAGAACTGCTGGATATCATGGGATCATGGCTGGAATGGGCATGGAATGAAGCCTATATTCCGGGAAAAGGCATGCCCCACAGATTTAACAGAGGAACCCCGAAAGAGCGGTTTGAGAAATTGGAGCATCATTGGTATCCTGGTGTGGCGGCCCCTTTGTGTTATGCAGCCCTGGGTGATCCAAAAGCCCTGACCATGACAAAAGAATGGGCGAGCGCCAGCATGCACGATATAAAAAAAGGAGAGTTTCTGGATAAGGCGGTGGGCCAGTCCGCTTCCTATGTGCTGAACTATCTGGAAAAAACAAGACAAGATAAAATTCCGCCTGAAACAGTGTCAGATCTGGCCGCAGTTTACGACAAATCCGGACATGCTGTGCGGATAACCTGGACAGCGCCGGAGGACAGCGGAACAGACAGCAATGGTTCGGCAACGAAATACTGGATCAAAATATCAGACAAGCCTATTGTGGATCACCCTAACTTCCCTGACAGCATAGACAAAGAAACAGGGTTTTACCAGGCAGATAATATCAAAGAAACCCCAGTGCCCCGGCAGGCGGGCAATAAAGAAACATTTATCTTGAAATCCATCGCCCCCCATGGCGCCTATGGATCAGATAAAGGCTCGGATATCAGGGATCTTGAGAAAGGAATGTATTATCTGACCCTTAAATCATGGGATGAAGCAGGCAATATGAGCAGGTTGTCCAATGTTGCCGAGGTAAAAATTCAATAGTTAATGAAATTTTCACACAAAACATTTGTTTTCTCATTGCTTTTTATTCTGCTCACGGTCCCCTGTCAGGGATCTTTCGAACCCCGGGCGCAAAATATTCATATCGTGTCCGACCGGTGGCCGGACAGCTCGGATATCCAGCGGTTTTCCCTGGATGCCATCCGCCTGACAGGAGCTGAAACAGATGAGGAAAAAGCCGTGGCCATCTGGCGGTTTATCCGGATGTGGACCGCCTATACCACCGGGAAAATACCCAAGGAACCCAGACTCGGAAATTCCTATGTCGATGACCCTTTGAAGGTGCTGAATGTGTATGGGGCCCATTGGTGCGACGGGCTGGCCCGGATCATGGAGGCCGCTTGGCGGTCTTTGGGCATGCGGGCGGAAAAGCTGTACCGAAGCGGGCACACCCAGGCCGATCTGTTCTGGGAAGATGCGGATGGGGTTTTCCGGGGACATCTGTTTGATGTGTCCGAAGGGTGGTTTGTGTATGACCGAACCGGCCGGCATATTGCCTCAGCAGATGAGATTGCCATAGATTATTCTCTGATTTTCAGGCCGTCCGGAACCCCGGTACCGGCACGGCCCCATTACTGGGGAATGTACAACTGGATTCATGCCCCGCACATTGCCATGCCGCAGTATAAGGGCCATTTCAGTCTCCGGGAAAATGAATCATTTACATTTTACTGGGGTAACCTGTCCCGGCCGTATCTTGATAATTTCAAGGCAAAGGGAAAAAAGGATTTTGAGCACGGCAACTATCCGGTCACCTATGGCAACAGTGTGATCTCCTGGTCTCCTGACCGGACCGGCACTGCCGGCCCGGTCTATACGGTTGCCTCTCCCTATATTATATCCGGGGCACGGCTGCAGGGTCGGCTGCCCGGGTCCGGCCGGCAGCCGCTGGTACAGTGTCTGGTGTCGGTGGATTCAGGAACCACCTGGGAAGCTGTGTGGGACAATGCTCCGGACAGGGAAAACCAGGTGGTGGACATTGATCTGTCAAAAAGGGGTGGGTTGCCGGTGGGCCGGTATGGGTATCAGGTGAAATGGGCAGTTGATTCCGAACATGCGGCCAAAGCCGTTATCACGGATTTTCATCTGGAAACCATTGTGCAGCACAACATATTTTCCCTGCCCCTGCTGTTTGCCGGCACCAATGTCATATCCGTGGACGGCGCCCTGGAAAAAGGGGCCGCACTGCAGCTTACCTGGCAGTGGAAAAACCGGGCTGGGAAAAAAACAGTGCACAGCACCCGGATAGACCGCCTGCCCCATTCTTATGAGATCCTGGTTCCGGTCAGACAGGCCAATGATATCACCCTGGAGTATCTGGAAGCAGCAATTATAGATGATGAGAACAAAGAGCGCCTGCAGGCCGAGAAGGATGGCGGAGGTGGTGGTGGTGCCCGGGATGTGCCGGCGGATCTGCAGCATCCTGGCATGTTCGATACCCATCAAATCATCGGCAGAACATATCCGGCCGCAGTAAAACCGGTGGATGTCTATATTGAAAACCTGAAAAACAAAAAAGACCTGGAACAGTCTCTGGCCAGCATCATGGTGTTGAAAGATAGGGCCGCCTGGGAGGTGGTCCGGAAAACCGCGTTTGCATCGGTCACACATCCGGTAAAAGACATGGCAGTCCAGGCCCTGTTTCTGATAGATCCACAACGGGCTGTGCCGGTTCTTCTGCAGATGCTGGAAAACGATCCAGAGGTTGTCTGGAAGCATGATCCGGCAAACCAGTTTGTCACGCTCCAGCACCGGTACCACATCGCGGCCCTGATCGGCAGGATTTTTGCAATGCACGATATTACGCAGGGGGTGCCTTATCTGACGGCGGTTTTACAGGATATCATTGCGCACAATGACAAGGCCTGGGAGCCTCATGCCGCCATCATCAAAAGTCTGGGCATGTTGGGGGACCGGCAGGCAGCCCCGGCCATCCGGCCGTTTCTGAACCGGAACCCGGATGCGGCTGCGGTGGCGGTGTGGGCCCTGGGGGAACTGGGGGACAAACCATCCACAGACAACATCAGACAAAAATTTGATTCTGCTTCATATGAATTGATACGGCTAAACAGTGCGGTGACCCTGTGCCGGCTGGGCGACACTTCCCGGTTGCAGCAGATCCTGGCGCTGCTTGAAAGCTCGGATGAAAATTTCAGAGGGTTTATCGCCCGGGCCCTGGGGGAAATCGAACACCCGGATGTTATTTCTGCTCTGAAACAACTCATTGCAAAAGAGACCTTTGCATGGGTGAAGGCAGCGGCGCAGGAGAGCCTTGAGCGGGTGCGAGGATCATGAAGTGAGAAAGAAGGCTTTGAATAAATTAATCCGGAGCATTCCATATGTGCGGTATCTGCGGTATTTTTAATCTTGATGGGCAACCAGTTCAATCCGAACTGGTACGAGCCATGAACAACACCATGATCCACCGGGGCCCGGATGGAGAAGGGGTTTATACGTTGGGACATATCGGTCTGGGGCACCGGCGCTTGAGCATTATTGACCTGAGCACGGGGGACCAGCCCATGTCCAGCAGTGACGGCCAGGTCACCATTGCCTTTAATGGAGAGATTTATAATTTCCAGGAACTCAGAAAGGAGCTGGAAGCAAAGGGCCATTGCTTCAGGACAAAAAGCGACACGGAAGTGATCATTTATGCCTATCTGCAGTGGGGCAGGGACTTTGTCGGGCGGTTGCGGGGCATGTTTGCCATTGCCCTGTGGGACAACCGGATCAAAACGCTTTTCCTGGCCAGAGACCGGGTGGGCAAAAAACCGTTGTATTATTATCAGGATGGGAAAACCCTGGTTTTCGCCTCTGAATTAAAAGCTGTTCTCAAGGTGCCGGGCATTTCACGGCAAATGGATTACCAGGGCCTGGATGCCTATTTCAGTTTTGGTTATGTGCCGTCGCCCATGAGCATTTTCAAGCATGTCCGGAAAATCAGGCCGGGACATCTGGCCTGGTGTTCGGAAAAGGGATTTGAAGAGCACGAATACTGGGACATTGATATGAACGGGTCTGATTCGGGGATCACGGAACAGGCGGCTGTTGAAAAGCTGACCCAGTTGTTTGATGAGGCGGTCCGGATCAGGATGATCAGTGATGTGCCTCTGGGTGCATTCTTAAGCGGGGGAGTGGATTCCAGTGCAGTGGTGGCGTCCATGGCCGGGCTTATGGGGGACCAGCCGGTCAGGACATCGGCCATCGGGTTTGATGAAAAAAAATTCAATGAACTTGAATTTGCAAAAATCGTATCAGACCGGTATGGAACCGATCACAGGGAAGCGGTGGTCAAGCCGGATGCCTTGGATATCATAGAACGGATTGCCTGGCATTTTGACGAGCCCTTTGCCGATTCATCGGCCATTCCCACCTGGTATGTTTCCAAGATCACACGGGAGAAGGTGACTGTGGCTCTGTCCGGGGATGGCGGGGACGAGACCTTTGCCGGATATGTTCAGCGCTACAGCATGAACCGGTTTGAGGATGGTATCCGGCAGAAACTGCCGCTGTTTTTGCGCAATACGGTTATAAAGGGGCTGGCATCCATTTATCCCAGAATTGATCTTTTGCCCCGGCCGTTGCGGCTTAAGGGATTTTTAACCAATCTGTCTCTGAGCTATGAGCAGGCCTATTGGCGGGATATGTCCTTTTATTTTACCCCGGAGGCCAAAACAGAGTTGTATCATCCGGATATGAAGGCTGCGGTTGGGTCCTGGTCCAGTTTCAGTGTGCTGGAACCGTTTTTTAAGCGCAACCGGAATTCCGACCCGGTCACCAAAGCCCAGTATATGGACATTAAGACCTATATGACCGAAGATATCCTGGTCAAGGTGGACCGCATGAGCATGGCCCATTCCCTTGAGGTCCGGGCGCCCCTTTTGGACCACAAGGTCATGGAGTTTGCCGCCACCCTGCCATCCCATTTAAAGCTGAATGGGCAGGAGTCCAAATATATTTTAAAAAAGATGAATGAAAACCGGCTGCCCCATGATATTCTTTACCGGAAAAAAAAGGGGTTCACTGTGCCGCTGGCGCAATGGCTGAGGCAGGGGATGAAGGATTATGTTGCCGATACCCTGTTCGGGCAGAAAAAAGATTTTGATGAACAGATTTTAAATCGGGCATTTGTCAAAAAACTGTGGGACAGCCATTTGAACGGCATCAATGACTATTCTTCGCAAATCTGGAACATCTTCATGTTTGAACTGTGGAGAAAACAGTTTTTATAAAAGAGGATCCAACCATGTATAACAAGCTTGTCAAACATCTCATATTCCCGCTTCATGAAAAGATTTTAGGCAGGGATACCTTCCGGTTTCTGGATGCGCTTTCTAAAGAACAGTATCTGCCGGCAGATCAACTGGAACAGCTAAGGTTTGAAAAACTGAAGGCGCTTTTGATTCATGCCGAAAAAAATATCCCTTTTTATCGGAAAAGGTTTGCTGAAGCCAGATTCAACCCTGGCATGATGACATCCATTGATGACATGAAGGTATTGCCTCTTCTTTCAAAAGAGGAAATCCGGCAGAATCTTGAAGATATGAAATGGAAAGACTCCCCCGGAGGCCTTTTCCGGTATAATACAGGCGGGTCTTCGGGAAAGCCTCTGGTGTTTTATTTTGACCGGCGGCGTCAGGCCTACGATTCAGCAGCACGGGCTTTAACCCATCAGTGGTGGGGCGTTGATATCGGGGATAAGGAATTGTACCTGTGGGGATCACCCCTGGAAATTACCAAACAGGACAAGGTCAAGGATTTACGGGACAAACTGAAAAATGACCTTCTGATCAGTGCCTTTGAAATATCAGAAGCGCAGATACCGGATATTGTAAAAAGGTTTAAAGAATTCAGGCCCAAGTGCGTTTTTGGATATCCATCCACAGTGGCCCTTTTCTGCGATATGGCCGGAAAGCTCGGGTATGATTTTACCCATGACGGCATCGAGGTGATGTTCTCCACCGCCGAGGTGCTGTATGATCACCAGCGAAAATCCATTGGTGCGTTTTTCGGCGGGATTCCGGTAGTGGATTGCTATGGCAGTAGGGAAGGCGGATTTGTCTGCCATGAATGCCGGGAAGGGCGGTATCATGTGATTGATTCCAATTATATTGTTGAATATCTGAAGGATGGAGAGAATGTAGCACCGGGTGAAAGCGGGGAGGTGGTCCTGACCCATCTGGATGCCTGGGGCATGCCCTTTATCCGATACCGGACCGGGGACGTTGCTCAGCCTGGCGAGTCCGGATGTGCCTGCGGCCGTACCTGGAGCACTATTCAGAATATCCAGGGCAGGACCACGGATTTTGTCGTCACGCCGGATGGCCGGTATCAGCATGCCTTGTCTGTAATCTATGTGGTCAGGGATATCGAGGGTGTTGATGAGTTCAAGATAGTTCAGCATGCCGTGGAGGATGTGGAAGTGCTTCTGAAGATCCATAAAAATCTGTATCCCGGGAATGGGGATGAAAGAATCGTCAAAGGCATTAAAAAAAGAATGGGTGACAGTGTTCAGGTAAGGGTTACAAAAATGGACTCCATTCCCAGAGATGCTTCGGGTAAATATCGCTATGTGGTCTCAAAGGTCGGGGCCTTTAATTCAAATTAAAGGATAAAACGATGGAAAAAGAACAATATCTTTCTGGAATGCTTGAACGCACTGGTCTGTTGTATAACCCGCAAACCATTGAAAAGGTAAGAAATACCGTATTCGTTATTGCAGGGTTCGGCGGGGTAGGGGCTATTACCGCAGAGCTTTTGGCTCGCTGGGGAATAAAAAAATTCCGGCTTTTAGATATGGATAAATATGATCCGTCCAACCTGAACCGCCAGTTGTTTGCCACTTCCAAAACCCTGGGAAGGTATAAAGCAGATGTCGCTGCAGAAAGGATACTGGAGATCAATCCCTATGCAGAGATTGAACAATTGATTAAGGCGCCTGTCACCAACGACAATGTGTATGATTTTGTAAAAGGGGCCGGCATGATTATCCAGACCACGGATAGTCCTTCCAGCCAGCTTTTCTACCGGGCTGCAAAAAAATACGGGATTCCTGTAGTGAACGGGTACAGCACCATCATTGGATGTCGAGTCCAGATTTATGATTATCGTAAATCCAATAAATGGTTTGCCCTGGAAACCATCAGGGATAAGAAAAAATTCAAGGGTAAGAAAGATCTGGAGGAGATGAACACGACAGAGCTTGCTGATTTTAATGCAATGTATATGCATGGTGCCGGAGCAACGGTTAATTTTGTGACTAATCTGGCCGGTATCATGATTGTGGCTGAAAGCATCAAACTTTTAACGGAATCAGGAAAACCCTGTTGTTTCCCGAATGTGATTGATTTCGATATTTATAATTTGACCCTGAAAGTGAAAAACACCTATTCACCTTTCAGCATTGAAAATTTTAAAAAGGTGTTTGGTAAATGGAATAAATCCAAACATTTTTCATCGTTCCTGGAAAAAAGAAAAAAAGACGGTGGTATAAAAGAATGATGGAAGAATGGGAGTCTGATTCCCAGGAGGTATTATTTTTTTCTTTTTTTCTCAGATGAGAAATTAAGAGTTTTTCCAACGCCTATGGTAATATAATTTTTTCCATAAGCCGTTTTGAGAAACGCTTTTGTCTGTTCGGATGTACAATGAGCCGGACCCACATTTTTTACCCCTAGAAGTTTAAACTGACTTATAGCTGCAGAAAGCCCTTCAATTGTTTGCGGCATGGAATGAAATCCTGCAATAACAAGAAAAACAGGTCGATTCAGGAGCTCTTTTGATCGCTTGATGATATTCAAAATGCCCGGATGGGAGCATCCCGCCACTATAATAAGACCCGATGGAGCATTGATGATCAATGATTGCTCTTTCATTCCCTGCCCCAAAGCACCAGTGAGAAATATTCCTTTATCGATTTGCATCGGATGGTCAACTATTATCACTTTATTGCCGCGTTCCAGAAACTGTTGATTCAGTTCCAGCGTAGATTCAGGCAAAAAAACAGCAGCTTTCGGCTGTATTTCCAGCAAGGGAAACAGCCCGCCGATATGGTCCTGGTGAAGATGAGAAGCGATGATTAGGTCAATTTTTTTTAAATCAATGCCAAGCTGGTCGCTATTTAAGAACAAAATACTGCCATCCTTTCCTGTATCAAAAAGGATATTTTTTTTCCCGGCTTTTATGAGGCATGAAAATCCATAATCCGGCGTAAGCCCTTCTTTAAAAGGTGCATTGTCATATAAAACTGTAATCGAAAGTTCGCCATAAGCGGGAGCAGCACTTGATAATTGAGATATGAAGATGATAAAAAAGACAGGAAAGTGAAGATTTCGTATGCAGTGCCAACACATATACAATTCCCTCTGAAATCTTTCAATCAGTAGCATGCCCCTCCCTGTTTTTTCCTTTATCAATTAACCATGTCGGCACATTTCGAGCGTTGTTAGCTCCTGTTGATAATCTTAGTAAGATAGAAATCTTATTTTTGTCAATCCAATTATGAGACGATTCAAAGGTTTTCATATAATGAGTTTGAACATCTGGCCTGGCATGCGAAGAATATAGCACTGCACTTTTTTTTCGAGCAAGGAGTTCCGGATGCGGTGAGACCTTTTATTCCTGATTTTGAATTTGTTTTTGTTAATCTTTACAGGCAACCGAGACAGAAACAGAAAAACTTGTCAAATCAATTGCCTGTGTTACAGAAAAGGGTGGGGAGATTGCCATGACAACTGCGGAAAAACTTAGACAGGAAGGACGTCGGAAAGGGCGTCAGGAAGGACGTCAGGAAGGGCGTCAGGAAGGTAGCTATGAAATGATTGTTTCCCTGGTCCGCAATGCTGGGAAAAAAGGGCTGCCCGAAGAAATGATTTCACAGATTGTGAATCTTGACATTGTATTTGTCAGAAAAATATTGAATAACGAACCTGTTGATATCCCGTTACACCTGCTTATTGATAGTGAAAAGCAGGGCTAAGTTCCTCTGACATATATATAATGGGGTGTTTCAATCCGATGTCCTCTTTATGCGGATCATGTGGCTGACAAGGGGGTCTTGTATCTGAAAGGAAAGGACAGGGAAGAGGCGACAAAAAAAGAATCAATTTCGGAGGTTGCAATGATAGAAGACAAAACCCATGAACATAGATTACTCCAGGAAATAAAAGGGCTTAACCAGAATGATATGGAAAAAATTCTTAGAATGGTTCATTTCATGAAAAAAGAAATTCTGATGATAAAGAAAAAGAGAGTTAATCGGAATATTATGAATTATGCAGGAATGCTTAACGATCTGACGATTGAAGAAACAGAACTTTTTACAAATGCAATTCAACGTCAAAGGTTATTTGGTGGGCGTGTTGTTAAGTTATGAAAAAAGCCCTTATTGATACAAATATTGTTTCCGCTTTTATCGGCTAACTGGCCTTTTTTAATCTCTTCATCCACTTCGGATTCCATTTCCTGCCACTCTTTTGTCCAATACCATCCCTGGGACGGGTCGATCAGTTTTCTGGGCTTCAGAATGATCTGATTTTCTTGAATATCGACTTCAAGATAGTCACCCTCTTCTATTCCGAGACTGATCATAATCTTTTTGGGTATACGGATCTGCCCCTGATGACTGATTTTCATTATGGTTGATGTCGACATCATGGCCCCTTTTGTAATGAATTAAGCAATTAAACTTTCAAACTATTTTAGATATTAATCTCTTTCAAGTCAAGGGCCTAAAGTGAAGCATTTAAATCATACTATAAAATGGATTTTTTTATCCCTTTTGCTCTCCCTGGTGTCATTTCCGGGCTTGGCTGCTGAAACAAAAACAGATGGCTTCCGAATTTTTGTCTGGCAGTATCAGACGGATGTCCTCGAGGATTATAAGCTTTACAGAGACTTAAACATCGGCGGGTTTCATATTGACCGGGGAAAAGGGCAGCATGATAGAATTCGGTTTTCAGTAGAAAATGATTTCCCTTTTTATGGTGATCATGTAGCAGACAAGGGCTTTCTTTATCTAAAGGGCAAGGACAGGGATGCGGTGACACAAAAATCGGGCCTTCTGGTTCGGCCGGTCTGCCTTTCAGATTCTGGGGTGATTCGGGAGATAAAAACACACATCCGTGATAATATTTCAGATCTGAAAAAAGGAAATGTGGCAGCGTATGCCCTGGACGATGAAATTTCTCTGGGAACCTTTGTTAATCCTGCAGATGTGGATATCCATCCGTTGACCCTTGAAAAATTTCAGGTCTGGCTGAAAGCCGAATATGGGTCCATTGAGGCGCTGAATCGTCAATGGAGCGGCAAATTCAAATCATTTTCAGAAATCCGGCCCAAAGGGTTTGAAGAAATACGAAAAACATTATCCGATAAAAATTTTTCAAACTGGAATCTGTCGTCCTGGATGGATTTCCGGCATTTTATGGATATTCATTTCAGTGGTGTCCTGTCAGACCTGGTGAAATTTTGCGCTCTTTCTGGAATGGGTCCGGGAAAATGCGGATGCAGACCTTTTTTTCACAAAGGAACCGGAAAATGGATTCCTGGTTTTTGTGGTATTATCTTCTGCACGGCAACAGCGGGGCCATTGCCTGGCCTGAAGGATGGTTTCATAAAAAAGAGGACAAAACGGTCATTGATGCCTACATCCTGACCCTGAAAGATGTTTTTAAAACTGTTCAAAGAGATATCAGTCAAGCCATCACAGGGCCTGGGTCGCAATTTGTTTCTGATCCCATCGGCATCTATTATTCCCATGCCAGTGTTCAGGCCGGGTGGGTCATGGACGCCCTGGTCCATGGAAAGACATGGCCCAGCCGGTTGAGTTCCATTGACAATGACAACCAGTCCTCCGGTGTTTTGCGAAAGGTCTGGTGCAAATCCATTGAAGATGTAGGGCTGCAATATGATTTTATCAATTATATAGATATTGTTCGGGGCCGCATGGACCTGAATGACCGGTTCAAGGTGATCATTCTGCCGAAGACGATCTGTCTTTCGGATAAAGAAGCGGATATATTAAAAAGGTATGTGGAAAAGGGCGGGGTGCTGATTGCGGATTATCTGTGCGGCATTTTTGATGAGCATGGAAAATTCAGGGAAAAGGGCGCTTTGGATGATTTGTTCGGCATCAACCGGGATGACCGGGCCGGATACCTGAATGGGAAAGGGGTTACGGAAATCAATGCTGAAAAATACAAGGCTGATTTTTCAGATCGGTTTACCTTTTATAAGGGGGCGGACTATTTTAATCATCTGGTGATGGTTGAAAGGGGGACAATAGTCGATTCACGGCAAGGCCGAAGTGAGGTACACCAGGTTTTCCAAAAACAGAAGGGCTTGGGCCGGGCGTATTATTTAAACCTGTCGCCCCTGGAATACTGGGGGTCAAAAAAACGGTTCTCAGATTATGGGAATCAGTGGCGGGGGATCATTTCCGATATTTTTGAGGAAGCCGGAGTATTGCCAAAGATCCGGGTCCGGGTTCAAGGGCAGGGCGGGCAGACCGCTATGATTGAGGCGCTTTTCTGGAAGAATGGGGAAGATTTGTTTCTCGGGCTGATCAAAAACCCAACGGACATGGTCAATGATCCTGGAACGCCTGATGCAGAGCCGATTCGGATTACGATACAGTTCAAAAATGAGGTTGCGCTGTTTGATATGAAAAATCAAAAAAGCCTTGGGCGTGGAAAAGAGTTTTCCGATGATTTCAATCCCTGGGAGGCGAATCTATATCAGGTGTTTTGAGTTGTGCGTAAAAAAAGATTTCTTGAAAGCTTAGCTTTTGATAGAATGATTAAACAATATAAAAAAGATTCGCGAAGGTTTATAAACCGCATATAGGAAGGAGTTTAAAAATGGCAAACAAAGCTCTTCTCATTGGTGTCAACAAGTATAAGCTGCCTGGATCTGATCTCCAGGGTTGTGTGAATGACATTACCAATATCCGGGATGTTCTGCTGAAGTATTTTGGATTCAGTGTAAAGAATATTCGGGTTCTGGCAGATGGCCGGGCTACAAAGAAGGCGATCTTTGATCGGTTGAACTGGTTGGTGAAAGACGCCAAACCCGGAGATCG
>JANNUH010000135.1:0-24989 GCA_031395015.1 Desulfobacterales bacterium
GCATCCCTGGCTATGCCGGAGGCATTCCTGATAAAATCGATCTGTTTGACTTTGTCGTTATTATTTTCAATGGTTATGTCGTAGAGACTTCCGACACCGTACCTCTCCTTGAGCCTGCCGATCTTTTCAACCAGGGTCTCAAAGAGGCTCTGTTTGATCAGCCTGTCTTCAAGCTAAAAGATTCATTGGTCAGGCCGGATATATCCGTGTATAGTCATATCATGCGCTGCGGGATAAATCGATCGCCTGCTGCGTTAATCCCTGATAAACCGGAGTCTTATGTCTTCTTTGCCGCGCGTTCGCTACCAGACCATTGAGTTTGGCGATGTGGATATTCATTTAAGGACCTTGCGGGACCATATGCAATACCTTGATGTAGACGGTGTTGCTGAAAAACTCGGCATATCGTCGGCCACATGGCCCATCTTCGGTGTGGTATGGGCCTCGGGTCGGATTCTGGCGCATCATATGATTGATTTTAAGATTGCCGGGAAAAAAATTCTGGAGGTCGGGTGCGGCATCGGGCTTGCGAGCCTGGTTCTAAATCACCGCCTGGCCGATATCACCGCCACAGACTACCATCCTGAAGCAGAGGCCTTTCTTAGGGAAAACGTTCTTCTGAATAAAGGGAAAAAAATTCCCTTTGTCCGGATGGGTTGGGAGGATGGGGAGAACACCCTTGGCCGGTTTGATCTTGTCATCGGCAGTGATCTTCTCTATGAGCGCGGCCATGCCGAGATCTTATCCCGATTTATTGATCAGCATGCAAACCCCCATTGTGAGGTGGTGCTGGTGGATCCCGGTCGCGGCAATCAGGGACGGTTCAGTAAAAACATGACGGTTCTGGGCTATTCTCACAAAGGACAACAACCGGAAAAAACGATATATCCTGAATTGTCGTTTCATGGCCGGATTCTGAGTTATTTTCGCTGATAAAGCCTTGTGAGCCTTTGTTTCGGCTGCATCGGCGGCCATCAAAAGTGCTTGCATAATCAGTCTCACGGGTTTATCATGATTGTCAATATGAAGGACAGAAACTTTATCGGAATTAATAAAGGGAAAAATGACAGGGTTAAAAACCGAAAAACTGGCCGTATTAATTGATGCGGATAATGCCCAGCCGGGCATTGTTGAAGGATTGCTGACGGAAATTGCAAAATACGGAACAGCCAATGTAAAGCGGATTTATGGGGATTGGACCATACCGGACCTGAAAGGGTGGAAGGAATGTCTGTTACAGTATTCCATCCAGCCCATTCAGCAGTTTCGGTATACCACAGGGAAAAACGCCACAGACAGCGCAATGATCATTGATGCCATGGACCTTTTGTATACAAACAGTTTTGACGGGTTCTGCATTGTCTCCAGCGACAGCGATTTTACCAAACTTGCGTCACGGCTCAGGGAGGCCGGTCTTTTTGTTTATGGCTTCGGCGAGAAAAAGACACCTGGACCCTTTGTATCGGCCTGTGATAAATTCATCTTTACCGAGGTCTTACGGTCAAAAGATGAAGATGCCGTTAAAATAAACCGGAAAACCGCTTCTGAATTAAAGCAGGATTCCAAGATGGTGAATCTTTTGAGACGGGCCGTTGAAAATGCATCCGACGACAGTGGCTGGGCCCATCTGGCCTCGGTCGGCAGCCATATCGCAAAACAGGCGCCTGAGTTTGATCCTCGAAATTATGGATATAAAAAACTGGGAGAGCTCGTCGCTGCAACCAAATTGTTTCAGATCGAGGAACGAGAAGTCGGCGACGGACCGTCCAAGTCTTTATATTTAAAGGATATCAGGAAAATATAACCCGCTGAATGGACATGAATGAGAAATTTGAGACAATCAGCAGGGAATTTTTCAGAACCTTTGGAACACCAAAGCTTCTTGGCCGGAAATTTTTTGAAGATCTGCAAATCAGCAAGGGGCAGGATCTTTTTGAATGCTTAATCAAAAAATGCAGATATGAAAACAATGAAGCCGGTTTTTTTCAGGCCATTCTTTCACGGGTGGAAAATCGGAAACTCCCGGTTGTTATCAACAAAATAGAGATCCCCCTGCTGTATCTGTACTCTTTTCTTGAGGCAGGCTTCCCTGGAAACCGCCTTTATTCCGTGAAAACCGTGGGCGAGCTTGAAACCGTGGCCTTTGTTAAAACAGAAGACAGGCCCTGTTTACAAACCGTCATGGACGAGTTTCCCGTCCGGCTTTCAGATCATGTGATCCGCCAGTCCAGGGTTTCCGAGGCGGTTGCAAAACAATACCTGCCCTTTACGGGAGAGCTTGACCCTTCAGGCAAGGTCATTACCTTTGACGGGCACCTTAAAAAAGGGGTACTGGAGCAGATGTACCGGAACCGGGTCATTTTCCTTCTGGATATGACCTGCCCGGTTTACTGCCGGTTCTGTTTCAGAAAGCACAAGAGCAATAGAAAGGAAAAAACCCCATCAAAGGCAGATGTCCTGGCCGCTGTGGACCATATCCGGACCCATCCGGCCATCCGGGAAATCCTGATTACGGGCGGAGAGCCCCTGCTGAACAAGCCCAATCTTGAAACGGCCCTCAATGCCCTCATGGCCATTGATCATGTAGACGTCATAAGGATTGCCACAAGGTCTGTCGCCTATTATCCCGAACTTTTTTTAAAGAGCGAAAAATCCCTGGTCCGATATCTCATCGATAAAAACAAGCAATGCCGCTCCCATGGAAAGCGCATCGAGATCGGGGTTCACTTTGTTCATCCGGAAGAGGTGTCGGTCCAAAGCCTTGAGATCATTTCTTTTCTGGTTCAAAACGGTATCCAGGTCTATGTCCAGACCCCTTTTTTAAACGGGTTGAATACAGATGGAGAAACCCTGGGCCGGTTATTTACCCTGCTCCGCCAGGCCGGGGTAAAAATCTATTATATTTTTACCCCGTGCAGTCCCATCCACGGGACAAAGGATTTCTGGACCCCCATTTCCAAAGCCCTTGAGGCCCAGGCCTGGCTGAGGGACCATGTTTCCGATCGAAGCATTCCAAAGCTGTGTACGGCAACCTCCCTGGGAAAAATTGAATGGCATACCAGCGGCTTTGCCGTGGAAAAAGATAAAGACGATGAAACCTTTACCTGGATCAGGACACCTTATACACTTTCATATTTTAAAGAATTTATACCGGATATGAGCCGGATGCCGGACATGAGAGTCAATAAAGAAGGCACCCTTGATGCAAGATTTCAGGTTGCCATGGGTAATGATGCCCTGTTTCTCGGCAACCGGCCGGAAAAAATTGCCCCTTCCCTTTCCTCTGAATCAGGTCTTTCATCGAAAAAAATAGAAGCCATAAGAGAGTTGCTTATCTCCGACCCTGGCCTCAGCCCTTCGCTTTGCCCAACCCCTTCGAAATCCGTTTCCCGTGTCCACAAAACCCGTGTTGAAATGACACTCAAGGCTGACAAAAAAGCCTTTGATTATGTGGAACAGGACCCGGACATTACCGATGTGGTGATTCACTGGAGGGCTGCCGATGACCCCGCTATGGAAAAAACCGGACATATCGTGGAGCGGCTCAAGGCCTTTTCCCATATATCAAATGTCAGAATCTGCTGCCGGGAATTCTGCGACAGGCCCGAATTGATAACCGAGGCTTTAGTGGAAAAGACATCCCACTGGTGTGATTTTTCCATTGGAAATCCTTTCCGGGTGGAGATGGAAACCTGGTTCCTCCGGCCCGAAGACATTGGGGAGCGGCATGGGGAAATTGCAAAAAAATTGATCGGGAAAGGGGTGAACATGTATGCCGATGTCCCCCTGATCAAAAGGGTTAATGATCAGCCCAGGACCATTGTGGCACTTGCCGATACCCTCAGACATGCCGCCATAGAATTTCACCACCTCTATGTATCGGGCCTGGATATCCAGGAAAAATTCAATGGGAGAACCCCCCCGGACCCACAAAAGATCATGGATATTGCTTCCGAGGTTCGAAAAGCATGTTCCGGAAGACAGATTCCCTTGTATATCTGCCGGACTCCTTCAGGGGAAATGGACTTCGGGCTTAGAGATCTCTTGGGAGCTTAAACAGTTTTTCGAGAATCATTTCCATGAGACACATCTTTTTTTTAAGATTCGAATTTTTCATGGCATGCGTCTTTCTCCATGTCAGGGTCATCGATAATCCTTGTAGCTGATACCATATTGTTCGGCCTTATAGGAGAATTTTCTCACCGTAATCCCAATGAGCCGGGCAGCCTTATTGATATTTCCCTTGGTATTTTTCAGGGCATCCATCAGGATTTCCTTTTCAAGACGGGCCACCGAGTCTTCAAGGGACTGGGGAAGGGTCTTGGTTTTAGTGCCGGTCTGAAGAGTGGCAGGGAGATGATAGCTGTGGATGGCGCCTTCATTGCAGAGGATGACGGCCCGTTCAACGCAGTTTTCAAGTTCTCTGACATTGCCGGGCCAGTGGTATTCCATCATCATATCAATGGCAGGGGTGGTAATCCGTTTGATGTCTTTTTTATGAAGGCCACTGTATTTTTCAAGAAAATGATCGGCAAGAAGAATAATATCGGTTTTGCGCATGCGAAGGCTTGGAAGATAAATGGGAAAGACGTTGAGCCGGAAATACAAGTCATCTCTGAATCTTCCCTGGCGGACCATTTCCTCAAGATTGGAATTGGTGGCGGCAACGATCCTGACATCGATTTTAATGGGCTTATACCCCCCGACCCGTTCAAACTCTTTTTCCTGGAGCACCCGCAACAGTTTGACCTGGGCTGAAAGGGACATATTGCCGATTTCATCTAAAAAAATGGTGCCCTGGTCCGCGATTTCAAACTTGCCTTTTTTCAGATGGGAAGCCCCGGTAAATGATCCTTTTTCATGGCCGAACAATTCGCTTTCAATGAGATTTTCAGGAATGGCGGCACAATTGATTTTAATAAAGGGTTTTTTGTTCCGCTCGCTGTTATAGTGGATGGAATTGGCCACCAGCTCTTTTCCCGTTCCGCTTTCTCCCCGGATCAAAACCGTGGCGGAAGAAGACGACACCTGGGAGATCATCTGGAGAACCTCCCTCATTTTGTTGGAATTCCCGACGAAATTGGTAAAACTGTATCGGTTTTCAAGCTCGGATTTCAGCCGGATATTTTCTGTTTTCAGTTGTTCTTTTTCAATTCTGACGGTTTCGATATTGATGACATGATGGGCTACCATGGCTGCTACAACCGATAAAAGCTTTTCCCCCTTTTCAAGGGAGGTCTTGCCTTCAAAGGGTCTGTCTGCACTGATGGCGCCCACAACACGGTTTTCTTTTTTGATGGGAACACAGATGAAAGAATAGTCCTGGCCGTCGGAAACCTTTCTTGAATGTGTTTTATCCAGGAACAGGGGTTCTTCGCTGATTCTCGGTACCACGGCAGGCTCGCCGCTTTGAATCACTCTTCCCACAATACCTTCGCCGGGAAGATACCGGATTTGGCGTGTGGTTTCCTCGGAAATGCCGTGGGCCATCTCAATCCTGATGTCTCCGGCTTCCGAGTTGATCAGGAAAATGATACCCCTGACAAGACTTAAAGAATCCGACAGGACGGTTAAGACTTTGAACAGGGATTTTTTCATGTCCATGTGCTGATTCAGGGCTTCACTGATTTCATACAACAGGGATATTTCTTCAAAGGATTTCATTCATTTTCTTCCCGGGGATGGTCCATGCAGGATATTGTTTTCAACCTTTCAATGTTATAGTCTTTGACTTCCGGGGTATTATTGCATAAAACCTTAATCCATAACAAGACATAATCCTTGGCATTGGGTGAATTGATATCAGGTGAAATATGAAGAGTGAAAGAAAGCATCAAAAGCGTATGAAAGAAAGGGATGATGCAAGAACCCTGGAGGTTCTGTTTGAAATTTCGGAAGCAGTGTCCACAACACGGAATCTCGATGAATTATACCAGGTCATGCACAAGGCCCTCGGACGGATACTGAATGTGGATAATTTTTATATTGCCCTTCACCATGAAGACAAAGATTCCATTACCTTTCCCTATTATGTCAATGAAAAGGATGAAAGGCCTGAAGAAATTTTTCATTTCAGCGGAACGGCATCTTTACCCGGTAAGGTCATCCGGGCCAGGGGCCCGCTGATCTTCTATGCTGAAGATATCATTGATTTTGCAAAGGCCCGTGGGCAGAACGTCATTGGAACCATCTGTAAAATCTGGCTGGGCGCCCCGCTGATCATTAAAAACAGGGTCATCGGGGTGATTGCCATTCAAAGCTTTAATTCTCCGGAAGATTATGAGAAAAAAGACCTTACTCTTTTATATGCCGTTTCCCAGCATATTGCCCTTGCCATTGAAAGAAAAGAGTCGGATGAAAAACTTTCAGAACAACGGCGGGTTCTGGAAAAAATCCTGGAATCATCTCCCGTGGGCATCTGCCTTGTGGAGAACAGGATTTTCAAATGGGTCAACACGGAAATGGTCAAGATGTTTGGTTATGAAAAAAAAGAGGAATTTGAAAATGCCAATGTCCGGATGATCTATAACACGGATGAGGATTTTTCAAGAGCCGGGAAATTGATTTATTCCGATTTAAAGAAATCCGGAAAATCGGATTTTGATTTTGATGTGAAAAAAAAGGACGAAACTCTGTTCAAGGTCCATATGATTATCACCAGCCCTGACCAGGAAAACCCCCTGGAAAGCACCATTGTAACCATCGTTGATATTTCTGAGAGAGAGGAGGTCCAAAAGGAAAAAATGAAGCGGGAAAAGCTGCAAGGCGTTCTTGAAATGGCAGGAGCCGTCTGCCATGAAATCAATCAACCCCTTCAGACCATTCTCGGGTATTCCACCTTGTTTGAGGACAATAAATCCTTTTCCACTGAGGAACTGCAGAAAATCAAGAAGCAGGCCATAAGGATCGGTGATATCACCAAACGGCTTTCCAATATTACCCAATATAAAACAGTGGAGTATCCCGGAGATACCCGGATCGTCGATATCTGGGGCTCCAGTTGCGACATCGGCTGAAGAGTATTTTTCGATACGGCTTTACAATATCCGGTTCAGATGGTATCTTGCCAAAATCATCAGATGATCGATTTAACGGCATCATCAGGAGATTTATATGAAGCATATAGAAATACGGTTCGGAGATAGTATTGAGAAACACTCGACAGAAGAAAAATCCTTTGAAGAAATGTTCCAATCCGTCAATCCCATGTTCTGTTTTTCAAAAAGGATATGGAAACCCCAGATGGATATCTTTGAGACACGACACGAAATTATTATTCAGGCTGAAATCGCAGGAGTAAAAAAAGAAGATATTGTTATTGAAGTCAGCAACAAGGCCATCAAAATATCAGGGCACAGGAAAACCAATCACCCTGACCGGACCGCCACCTACAGGCTTGCAGAGATCCAGTTCGGGCAGTTTGAAAGGGTTCTTTACCTGCCCAGCGTCATCGATGTTGAAAAAGTTACGGCCAAGTATTCCAACGGATTTTTAGAGCTGAACCTGGGAAAATTGTTCATGGAAAACATCAAGAGCAGGCACAATGTTTCCATTGACTTTGCATAAGTTCATGATTCCAAAAGGAACCCGATAAGATATGGATGACTTACGACATCCTTCAGGCCCCATTAGAGCAGACCATATCCCGGACATTATCCCCATCCTTCCCCTTGTGGACACCAATTTATTCCCCAAGATGGTACTGCCCCTGGTATTGATTCAAAGCGAGGCTGTTGAGCTGATTGATGAAGCCATGGCAGGAAACAGAATGTTGGGGTTGCTCTTATCCAGGCGGTCGGATATCGATTCCCGGCATACAACCGAAGATCTCTACAGGATAGGGACTATTGCCATTATCCTGAAAATGTCCAAAATGGAAGCATCCAAGGCCCAGCTCCTCATACAGGGTCTTGAGCGGTTCCGTATCGTAAACTTTCTTAAGAACAAAAAATATATGCAGGCCCGGATTGAAGTGGTGGAAAACCGCAATGCAGACCGGAATATTGAAAACAGAGCATTGATGGCCAATATTGTGGAGCAGTATGAAAAAATTGTAGAGCTGTCTCCCGGACTTCCTTCGGAAATGGGCCATATGATCAAATCCTTGCAGGAACCCAGTGTTCTTGCCGACATGGTGGCGTCCACCATCAATGCGCCGGTTCTTGAAAAACAAAAAGTGATTGAACTTTTAGATGTGAACAAACGTTTGAAAAAAGTGACCCGTCTGGTCAATGATCAATTGGAAATTCTGGAAATGGGTTCCAAGATCCAGAACCAGGTTAAAGAAGATATGGATAAGCGCCAGCGGGAATATTATCTTCGCCAGCAGATGAAAGCCATCCGGGAAGAACTGGGGGAAACCGGTGACGACTCCGTGGAGATCAAGGAATACCGTGCCAGGATAGAAAAAGCCGGATTGTCTGAAGAGGCACGCAAAGAAGCGGAAAGGGAAATGCAGCGGCTTTCCCGCATGCATCCCTCTTCTTCGGAATATGTAGTGGCCTCCTCATATCTGGATTGGCTTATCTCTCTTCCCTGGAGAGTGAGTTCCCAAGACAAACTGGATATCAAAGAAGCCCGAAGAATCCTGAATAATGATCATTATGGTCTTGAAAAGCCCAAAAAAAGAATTCTTGAATATCTCGCTGTCCGGAAATTGAAAAAAAATTCCAAGGGCCCGATTCTCTGTTTTTTCGGTCCGCCCGGAACCGGGAAAACCTCCCTTGGCAGATCCATTGCAAGGGCCCTGGGCCGGGAATTTGTCCGGATCGCCCTTGGCGGGGTAAGAGATGAAGCCGAGATCCGGGGCCACCGAAGGACCTATGTGGGAGCCCTGCCGGGAAGGATTATCCAATCCCTGAGAAAAGCCGGCACAAAGAACCCGGTCTTCATGCTGGATGAGATCGACAAGGTGGTTTCCTCCTATCATGGGGACCCGTCTTCAGCCCTTTTGGAAGTTCTTGACCCGGAGCAGAATTTTTCCTTTTCCGATCATTACCTGGATGTATCCTTTGACCTTTCCGACGTCATGTTTTTAACCACGGCCAATGTCCTTCATACCATACCGGCACCCCTGAGAGACCGGATGGAGATCCTGGAACTGACCGGGTATACCGAAGAAGAAAAACTGAAAATCGCCACCCGGTATCTCATCCCCAGGCAGCGCGAGGCCAACGGCATCAAATCAAACCAGATTAAATTTACCACCGGAGCAGTCCGGCAGATCATTTCCGGTTATACCCGTGAATCAGGCTTAAGAAATCTGGAACGGAAGATCGGTTCCGTGTGCAGGGGAATTGCCAGCAAAATTGCCGAGGGAACGGCTGAAACGGTTGCAGTGGGGCAAAAGGAACTTTATGAATATCTCGGGCCTGTGTCCAATATGCCGGATATGGCCCTTAAAATAGATACCCCCGGTGTTGTCGTGGGTCTTGCCTGGACCCCCTATGGCGGAGAAATTCTTTTCATTGAAGCCGTGGCCATGGAAGGCGGCAAAGGACTGACCCTTACCGGTCAGCTCGGAGATGTCATGAAAGAATCTGCCAGTACCGCCTTAAGCTATATTCGGGCCAGGGCAAAAAAACTCCATCTGGATGAATCCTTTTTCAACCGGCATGATATCCATATTCATGTGCCGGAAGGTTCCATCCCCAAAGACGGCCCATCGGCCGGTGTGGCCATGCTGACGGCCCTTGCCTCCCTGATCACGGGCCGCATGGTGAAAAAGCGCCTGGCCATGAGCGGGGAGATTACCCTGAGAGGAGAGGTTCTGCCCGTGGGCGGAATCAAGGAAAAAGTGATTGCAGCCCATCGGGCCGGTATAAGAACCATCATTCTGCCCCTGTGGAACCAGAAAGATATGGATGATGTTCCGGATTATATAAAGGAATCCATAGAATTTCTTTTTACGGATAAAATGGATCATTTGCTGGACCTGGCCCTGGATGGATGATTCAGCCTTATGCGGAGCCCTTGTTTGAAATTACGCATTCAAATTCTGATTGTATTCATGTTTTTTATCTTCGGTTGCTCAGCCAATCGGGGAAGCGTGCCTGAACCCGGTCATCAGCCACCGCCGGAATCAAAAGAAAAAACAACGCCTTCTTTAAAAATTCCGGCCACCCAGAAACCGTATACCATTTACGGGATTGAATACACCCCCCTTGCCCGTGCCGACGGATTTGTTCAAACCGGGGTAGCATCCTGGTATGGTGATAAATTTCACGGCAGAAAAACCTCCAATGGTGAAATTTACAATATGTATGACATGACGGCAGCGCACAAGACCCTGCCCATGAATACCTGGGTATCGGTTCACAACCTTGAAAACGACAGAAAAATAGTTGTCCGCATCAATGACCGGGGACCCTTTGTGACGGGGAGAGTTATAGATCTTTCTTATACCGGGGCAAAGGAGATCGGGGTGGCAGATCCAGGCACCGCCAAAGTAAAGGTCACGGCCCTGGGCGAAGCCGTATCCTATTCCCCTGAGACAAAGAAACCCGAGGCTTTCAGGCCCCTGGATTATTACAGCGGAAATTTTACGGTTCAGGTGGGAGCGTTTCAGGTCAAGGCCAATGCTGAAGAATACCGGAACAGATTGTCTAAAAAATATACCAATGCCCATATTGTCCTCTACACCGATGATAGGGGAAGCTTTTACCGGGTGAGAGTCGGAAAATTTACCAATTTAAAGGATGCTGAACGATTCGGCGAAAAAATTCTCACCGAGGGCTTTGACGGCACCTTTGCCGTTGCGGAATAGGAACCATGGGATATACGGTTTTTCTGGACAGGGACGGGGTCATCAATCAGGATTCTGCCGAATATATAAAACATGCTTCCGAATTTGAATTTATCCCCAAAAGCCCTGAAGCCATAGCCCTTCTCTTCCGAAACGGCTTTCAGGTCATCGTGATCACCAACCAGTCCATGATCGGCAGAAACATTGCAACACAAGAGGCCCTGGATGCTGTTTTTGAAAAAATGAAAGCAGGGGTCGAGAAGGCAGGCGGCCGGATCACGGATATTTTCTGTTGCCCCCATGCTCCCGAAGACCAGTGTTCCTGCAGAAAGCCAAAACCCGGCCTGATTTTTCAGGCACAAAAAAAATATCAGATTGATCTTTCCGGGTCATTTATGGTGGGCGACAGTGAAAAAGATATTGCCTGCGCCCGCAATGCAGGGTGTGCAAAGGCCCTGCTGGTGAAAACCGGAAACGGAGAAGCAGCATATGATGAGCTGACCCAGGACCATAGGCCACCGGATTATTTTGCAGAAGACCTGTATGATGCCGCCTGCTGGATTATCAATTCTACCAAGTCCTAAATGATTACCCTCAAAGGCATAATAGAACGGATCACCTATCAGAACCCGGACAATCATTATACCATAGCAAAACTGAAGATGCCTAAAATCAATGACCCTGTGACCATGGTGGGTCATCTTGCCGGGGTATTTGAAGGGGAAAGCCTTGAGGTTTCCGGTAAATGGAGTACTCACCCGAAATACGGCGACCAGTTTAAGGTTGAAATGATTAAGGTCCTTCTGCCGGCCACGGTTTCCGGTATCCGGAAATATCTTGGCTCAGGCATTATCAAGGGAATCGGAAAATCCCTGGCCGATAAGATTGTAGATCATTTTGAAGAAAAAACCTTTGATATCATTGAAAACGAGCCGGAAAAGCTCAAATCCATTCACGGCATAGGGAAGGCAAAACAAAACATCATCACCGAGGCCTGGAACAAACACCATGCGGTCCGGCGGGTCATGCAGTTTCTCCAGGAAAATGAAGTGGGCGTATATCATGCCTCCACCATTCTCCAGGCCTATGGTTCCGAAACCCTGAACATCCTGCACCACGACCCCTATCTCATTGCAAGGGATATACCGGGTGTGGGCTTTGCCATAGCCGACAAGATCGCCTTAAGATCCGGGGTGCCAAAAGAGGATGAGAACCGGCTCAAGGCATGCCTGATTTGCAGTCTCTTGTTTTCAGAACAGGACGGTCATGTGTATCAGCCAAAAAAAGAGCTGTTTACCGCCTCTGCAAAGATTTCCGGCGTGGACCCGGACAAATTTGAGCCTGCCTTGGAAGCCCTGGCCCATGGGGGTGAAATTAAAACAGAAAAGGGTGGAGAAGACACACGGGTCTATCTTGCAAGGCTTTATCGGGCCGAGTCCGGCATTGCTTCCAGGATGAAGGCGGTTCTGTCCATGAAGCCGCAGGCCCGGGATATGGGCAAAGATGAGATCCTTGAGGTGGTGCTGACAAAACTGGCTGTAAAATTATCTGAAGAGCAATTAAATGTTGTCGCTAATGTGCTGAATGAAAAAATCGTGGTCATCACGGGCGGTCCCGGAACCGGCAAAACAACTCTGGTCCGGGCCTTGTGTGAGATTTTCAGACTTCTGGATCAGAAAACAATATTGAGTGCGCCCACGGGAAGGGCGGCTAGACGTCTTTCCGAGGTGACGGGGCAGAAGGCCTTTACCCTGCATAAACTCCTCGGGTTTGACCATGAGAACCAGACCTTTGAAAAAAATTATGCCAATCCTCTGGAGCTGGATATTTTTGTCGTGGACGAAGCATCCATGGTGGACACTCTTCTCATGTATCACCTCATTGAAGCCATGCCGGCAACGGCAAACCTGATTCTGGTCGGGGACACCTTTCAACTGCCGTCCGTGGGGCCGGGAAATGTTTTGTCCGATATCATTGAGTCAAAAAGGGTAAAGGTTTTTTTTCTGACCCGGATATTTCGGCAGGCAGAAGAAAGCCCCATTATCATGTATGCCCACAGCATCAGGAACGGCGAAATGCCGGATTTTCAAAAGGCAGCCTCAGGCGAATTGTCGGAATTTTATTTTATTGAGAAAAACAAGCCTGAAAAAGTCGTGGAAACTATCCTGGAGCTGTGTTCCAAAAGGATTCAAAAAGCCTTTCCCCATATTGACGAAATCCAGGTATTAACCCCCATGCATCGGGGGGAAGCCGGGACCATCAACCTGAACCAGCAGCTCCAGAGCGTTCTGAACCCTTCCCCCGGCGGCATGGAGGTCAGGGGGATTCTGTTTAAACCCGGTGACAAGGTCATGCATCTGAAAAACAATTATGAAAAAGATGTGTTTAACGGGGACATCGGCCTGGTAGCGGAAGTTATCAAAACCGAAAATAAGGTCCTGGTGGACTATGACGGCCGCATTGTCGAATATGACATCCTGGAGCTGGACGAACTGACCCTGGCCTATGCCATATCCGTCCATAAATCCCAGGGCAGCGAGTATTCAGCCGTTGTCATTGCCCTGACAACGGCCCATTTTCCCCTGCTTCAGCGAAACCTCCTCTATACGGCCATGACCCGGGGCAGGCGCCTGGTCATTATTGTGGGATCATCGAAGGCCCTGGAACTGGCCCTTAACAACAACAAAACCACACTCCGCCTCACAGGTTTGAAACAGAAACTCATGGGAAAGGGATATGGGCCTGCATAGATCAGTGCCTTTTCTTTGGTTTAGGCTTTATCTGTCGTTGTTTTTTTGCCGGAGGAAGATAATTCTCGGATGTGATGACGTTTTTGCCTGTTTCTGTTACCATTTCTACCTGGGGACAATTTGTCCCCAGGTAGGTGCCAAGGTCTATATCCCTTTTTCTAAGCTTTTTCAGGTAATCGGTCTGATTTATTGAAACGGTAAGTGCTTCTACGACATCAATAACCGAAAAATACCAGGTTTCTGTTTGCTCATTGTAATAGCGAGCGGCGGATTCTTTGATTTTCAAATACTGCCAACGCGGTTTTATTCATCTTGTTTTATCTCTTTTAAATAATATTTTGATATTAACATTAAAAACTCAAGGCATCATCGACCATATCTTCTGCCATATCCACCAGCCGGTCTATTTCTTCCAGGGTGGTTTTTTTTTGCACCTTTTTTCCGGCATTCCTCAATGGGTATAAGTATTGGTTGCGAAGATCCTGTCCTGAATTTTTGCTGTCCAGCAGGCGGGTCAGTTTTTCTATCAGGGCATCAATGGTAGATTGTGCCTCTTGGCGTCGGTTCTGGATTTTTTCCTCGACAATCAGGTCATTATGGATCTGAAGGGTTTTCAACAATCCTTCAGCATCAGGGATCAATTCCCAGGGCGAGGGGGATGAGAGTATCCGGGTCAGTCTGTCAAGTCCGGCAGCAGCCTCCGGGTTTTGCCTCAGCTCTGAAAGGTTTTCACGGAATTCTTCCATCTTTTGGATCAATATATCCCAGAAACCCGCCTGCTGCTTATAAAACCGTGACAGGGTCTTGATATCTCCGGCCAGTTCAGCAATGGTTTCCCTCTCTTCGAAACATTTACTGATCAGGGAATAGCTGTCCTGCCTGGCCAGGATCAGTTTCAAGGAGTGAAGATGGTCATTGATCTTCTGCCGTCCGGGATAAAACGGTTTTTGGGCTATGGGTGCAAAAGAGGCAAGGCTTGATTCCCAGGATTTCAAATCCGACAGCAGGGATAAGGAAAATCCATACTGATCGTCCTGAAAATCCATATTTTCTTTATTCATCAATTGCTGGTAAAAAGAAACAAGCTCCCGGAACAGGGAGGCTTCCACCTGTTTATTACCGACTAGTTCCACATGCTTATCCGGGGAATCAAGAAGGATCTTCCGGGCCTGATGAGGTGTGGCGGGTCTGCCTTCAATCCTGAAATGGATCTTCAATTCTTCGGCAGACCAGAAAACAGACTGAAGGCTGTCCGGTTCCGCCAGGTCGTGCTTTTCCTTTAAAAGGGAGATCAGAGGGTAAAGAAAGACCTGACCATGGGCCTTGGCCTGCTCTTTGATGGAAGAGATGACAAGATTGTCCGTCTCTGTTTGCGTTTTGGCCTCAAAACCGAAGGTCAGTTGCCTTGGACCGGTTTCTATTGTTTTTATGTCCTTTGTTTTTAACATCATCTCCTGCTTATTTTTCTATCCTGAGCCTTATCCGGTTTTAACCAGTTTATGGACGATCTCACCCAGCCGTATCACCCCCTGGTTGATTTCATCGGTCCAGCGGGAGGCATTCAGACGGATATAGTTTTTATATCGCCGGGTGGCGGAGAAAAGATAGCCCGGCGAAAGGGTGATGCCGGCCTGAAGGGCCATTTTGTATAAAATGAGGGAGTCAACGGCTTCAGGCATCTGTATCCAGAGGACAAATCCGCCGGCCGGTCTTGAAACCCTTGTTCCCCCGGGGAAGTATCGGGTAACGGCCCCATACATATTTGATACATTGCAGGCATAGGCCCGCCTCACCTTTCTCATATGGGATTCGTAGCCGCCGGATTGAAGGTATTCCGTCACGGCCATCTGGGGAAGGGTGGCTGTGGCCAGGCTGGAGGTGAATTTGAGCCATTCGATTTTGGGCTGATACCGTCCCGCCGCTACCCAGCCCACCCGGTAACCGGGGCAGAGGGTTTTTGAAAAGGAGGAGCATAACAGAACAAGCCCTTTTTGATCATAGGCCTTGCATACGGTGGGGCGCTCATCTGAAAAATGCAGTTCCCCGCTGATATCCACTTCTATCAGGGGAATATCAAGGTCTGCCAGGAGATGGACCAGGTGTTTCTTTTTTTCATCCGGAATACAGCTTCCCAGGGGATTGTTATAATTTGAAATCACAAGGCAGGCCTTGACCGGGGTCTGCTCCAGGGCAAACATAAGGGTCTCGATATTGATCCCTTCGCTGGGATGGGTCGGGATCTCAAGGGCTTTCAGCCCCATGGATTCCATGCTCTGGAGAATTCCAAAATAGGTGGGAGACTCAATGGCCACGGTATCCCCTGACTTGCACACGGCTCTCAGGCAAAGGTCAATGGCTTCTATGCAGCCTGTGGTGGTAATGATTTCATCCGGGTTGATGACGGCCCCGGCCTTCAGTGATTTCTGGGCGATCTGAATACGAAGGGGTTTATATCCGGGCGGAATATCATATTTAATGCTTTCAAGGCTTTTTCTTCTGGCAATGGAGGCTAAAATCCGGTTCAGTTTGTCCGCGGGCAGAAGAGCTGAATTGGGGGTTGCAGCGCCCAGGGGAATCAGATTGGGATTGAACAGATCTTTCATGACCATCATGGTCAGTTCATGGATGCTGACCTTTGTGGGATCACACTGGGGGGAAGAAATGTCCGGAACAGGAACTGAGCTGGAAAATCGGGATCGGACATAATACCCGGACTGGGGTCTTGCCTCGATGAGACCCTGGCTTTCGAGAAGGCCATAGGCCTGGAGAATTGTTGTGACACTGACGCGTTTTTGAACACTCATTTCCCGGACCGATGGAATGCGTTCCCCGGGTCGGTAAGTTCTGGTTTCAATCATCCGGGCAACATGGTCTGCAACCTGTTCATACAATCTGCTGCTCTTACCGGACATCGCTGGCTCTTTGGGCGGCATGGCCTGTTCTCTCTTTTCATGTTTGAAAAAGTGTACACATCCTGTTGCATTATACCAGTACAGTTTAAAAAAAAGCAAATTGTTATGGCTACAAAAAATAAAAATTGAATCTGTTATTTATTTTGCCCGGGTATATGATAAACAGCGTGAATGGATAAAAATAAGGCATCATGGTCCATTCGTTAATATTCCGACAGGACAAATAAGGAGGTATTTATACGACATAACCCCATCTGTTACAGACACTTACTTACGTAAAAAAGGTCCTGCTCAAAAAGCCGGATCTTTTTTTTGAGAAATCGGAAAAGATGCGGTATGATGCCGGGGTTGACACTAAATAAGGATGAACAATGGATTTTGTTAAAACCGCTATAGAGCCTTTAAACCGAACCCACAGGGCCTATTATTTTATTTTTTCCAATAATGATATTCTCGTGACCGGGGATTCTCCGGATGCTTTGGATCAGGTATCCATTCCCTGTATCCCTGAAAGGGCGGCCACAGACATGGTATTAGGGGGCATCCGGTTTTTTGGAAGATACAATCAGACAGACTGTTATTGTGCCCGCATAAAGCCTGAAAACCTTCCCGGGAAATATCGGCTGATCAATCTCAGGGCCCTTTACGGCAAAATAGAATCGGATTTCTGGAGTATTTCAGGATATGCAAGACAGATCCATGACTGGAATCTGAATTTTCAATTCTGCGGAAGGTGCGGCCATGCAACACGACCGGAGAAAAATGAGCATTCCAGGGTCTGCCCCGTGTGTCGTCTGATCAGCTATCCCAGGATTTCTCCGGCCATTATTACTGCCGTCATAAAGGACAACCATCTTCTCCTGGCAAGGGGTATCAATTTTCCCAACAAAAATATGTTCAGTGTTCTGGCCGGGTTTGTTGAACCTGGGGAATCCCTGGAAGACTGTGTCCGGCGTGAAATATTTGAAGAATCCGGCATCAGAATAAAAAATATCCAATATTTTAAAAGCCAGTCCTGGCCGTTTCCTGACAGCCTCATGATCGGGTTTACTGCAGAATATGCAGGGGGCTCCATTTCCATTGATACGACGGAAATCCTTGAAGCAGGCTGGTTTACAAAGGACAACCTTCCCCTTATTCCGGGAAAGCAGAGTCTGGCCGGAGAGCTTATTGATTGGTTTGTCAAGAGTCAAACCCGATGAATTGTCTAGTATTTGTCAGGATAATATTTCGATTGCTATGGTTTTTACCATGAAGATCATGAAGGACATGAAGAAATTGATCTAGTTACTATTACAAAATATTATTTGCATTAGCTATTAAATCATGTCATAAAACAAATTATGCTTAATGTTAAAGAGAATGAAATTTTAAAGAATATAGGCCTTCGTCTGAAAAATGCCAGGTTGGAATTAAACGATCCTCAAAAAGAATTTGCCTTCAGAATCGGGGTATCCATTCCAACCCTTTACAAAATGGAACAGGGGAACCCGTCCATATCCATCGGCACATGGGTGAAAGCCCTGTCAATGCTGGGTAAACTGGAAGATTTCGACCAATTGATTGCGCCCAAAGAATCCCTGTTTGCACAATATGAAGCCCTGGAAAAGATAAAGAATCGTCAAAGAGCAAAAAGGAAACCATAGAATGATTCGGTTGCTTGTCCATGTTACGCTTCCCGATAATACAAAACTGCTTTGCGGCGAGATGGTCACTACAGCCCCTGACCCCAGAGGAAGGATACAGGGGGCTTTCCGGTATGTGCCGGAATATCTGAAACACCCCCGGGCTTTTCCCCTGGACCCGGTTACCCTGCCTTTAACCCCAAAAGAATTTCAAACCCAGAGGCCGGAAGGAGTGCATGCTGTTTTTGAAGACGCACTCCCGGATGACTGGGGCCGAGCCCTTTTAATTAAAAAAGCAAAGCTTGGCAGGGGTGAACAGACCCTTCCAAGGATGCTTGAGGCACTTGGAGATGGCGGATTGGGTGCTCTGTCCTTTCAATCAAAGCAAAAAAAATCAGAGCCGGATTCTTCAGCCGATATAAAAGATCTGGAAGCCCTTCTGGATGCAGCCACACGATACGAATCCGGATTGCCCCTGGATGAGGAAGAACTGCAATTGTTGTATCAAAGCGGGAGCAGCCCCGGTGGTGCAAGGCCCAAAGCCCTCTGCCGCGATGAGATGGGAACACTCCGGATTGCCAAATTCCCCCGGCATCAGGATACCTTTCATGTGGAATCCATTGAAGTGCCGCGCTTATTCCGGATCTTTCCCATCCGGCGCAGGTTTTCTGCCTCCGGATAGGAAAACACTGCAAAGGATAGGGGAAAACCTTAAAATAGAAGCTGCCGGCCGGATTATTGATACGATTAGAGAGGCTGCATCAGGTTGGAAGAAAGTCTTTCAGCACCAGAATGTCCCTGAATCCGAAATCCTACGGCTGGAGTGGGGCATCAACAGGCGCATTGAATCTTTGGAAAGCAATTCATAACGGCCATGGCATAGGGATACTCAGGCTCCGTCATGAAGATAATAATTCAGTTGCTCTGATTTATCAGGGCTGCTTTTCAGGAAAGAAAAAGGATCGGACCCATCCGAAAAACGTATTTCCCTTTAGAAATTCTTTTTCCGTGGATTCAAGGAGAAGGGTCATGGCCTTTGTATCGGAAAAACGGTCTTTTCTGGTGATGATCTGTTGTTCAGGGTCCAGGGGCCGGATGACCCTGGCCGGGTTTCCCGCTGCCATGACATTGGCCGGGATGTGGGAAGTGACCACGGCACCGGCGCCTATAATACTGTTTTTACCGATGGTCACTCCTTTACAGATAATGGCACTGTCGCCGACCCAGACATTTTCTTCAAGAATGACCCGGCTGGTTTCTCTGGGCGGCAGGGACCGGTCATAAATTCCATGCCAGTCTGAATCCGTGATATAGACATGGCTGGCCAGCATGCAGGAGTCGGCGATGGAAATATGGTTGGCCGCGCTGATCCTCACCCCGGGCGAAATCAGAACATGGTCGCCGATGGTAATGCCCTGGATGTTTTTTTGATCCGACCAGACCGTCAGCCTTGTCTTTTTATCAGAACATCCGAGAAGGGTGATATTGTTTCCGATACTGATGGGCCCGCCGAAAAGCTCAATATACCAGGGCTTTACAATAAACGGATTTTTCCCCAGGTGTTTCAACTGTGGAGAGAGCTTATGTTTTATATAAAGATGCTGAAGCCTGTACCAGGCCTTTTTGATATAATAGGGCCGGTAATCCTTAATCATTTTTCAAGACCTTTATACAGGAATCCATCCCAGGCATTGTGGGAAAAAAGTTTTGAAGCCGGGGACAGTTCATACAAGGCATCGGCCGCCATCAGGACCACGGCATTGGTCCAGGAAAGTTTTTCCTCGGGCCAGATCACCATATCCGGATAGGTATAGCCGCACCAGAAGGTTTTATCCTCGTAGATCCGGTCCTGAATCCAGGAGAAAACAATATCGGCTTTTTTGATCCGCCCCATGGCATAGAGGCTAAGGACAAGTTCGGATGTTTCGGCAATGGTCACCCAGGGCTGGTCCGATACACACCTGACCCCCTGGCCTTCGATGACATATTTCTGCCAGTATTTTTCGATCCTGGCAGTTGCCTTTTCCCCGGTCAGGGCGCTGCTTAACACCGGATAAAACCAGTCCATGGAAAACCTGGATTTGCTGATATTGTAAGCATGGGTATTTTCCCTCAGGGATCTGCCCAGTTTTTCAAAGGCTGTTTCCCATGAAACACATTTTTTGCCGAGAATAAAGGCAATGGATAGGGCACATTTCAGGCTCAGATAGATGGAGCTTGAACCGGAGAGAAGGGCCATGGGGTCGATCTTGCCTTCCGGGCTTTTTGCCCAGAAGATTTCCCCGGTTTCCGTCTGGAGGCTGAGGGCATATTGAACCGCTTTTTCCATGGTGGGCCACAAAGCTTTCAGAAGGCCGGTATCATTATTTATAAGCCAGGCATGAAAAAGACCCACGGATATATAGGCAGCCATATGGGTTTCGCAGGTCCGATCCGCGGGCTCTCCGTTCATATAGGCAGAAAACCAGGACCCATCCGGATTCTGGGTATTCTTTAACCAGTCAAAGACAAGTCCGGAAGCCTCAAAACAGCCCCCGATATTCAAGCCAATGGCGGTTTCCACCAGGTCCCAGGGATCTGTTTTTCCATTGATATGCCAGGGAATATCCCCATTTTCCTTTTGCAGGGATAGGATGAAGCCGACAACTGAGTCAATGTTCAGAGTGTCGGAAGTATTTAATTTGGAACCTCTTAGGGCCATTCATGGTCTCCGGTCAAAATTTTACCCGATATTTTAGTGGTTCACCTTACCAGACAGATATTTTTTTTTCAAGGAATTTGAAAAACAGACCCATGAATGATTATTCACAAGCGGCCGGTTTTGATTAAATCGGCTTCAAAACAGGATGCTCAGAGACAATTAATATTTATAACAGGCTGAAATTGAAGAAAAAATATTCTTAATTCCTGACTCGCCATCTTTAATAATTTTTCTTGACAAGCCTGGCCGTTATTTGTTAATCACGTTGAATGAGCATTCATAAATCTTTGAAAAACCCTTGAGACAGGAGGACATCATGATAAGAAAAATCAGAAAAGCTGCCGTTATCGGCTCGGGAATCATGGGAGGCGGGATTGCCGCCCTTCTTGCCGGTGCCGGCGTTAAAGTGCTGCTTCTGGACATTGTTCCCTTTGATTTGAAAGAGGAAGAAAAAAACAACCCCGCAGCCCGGAACAGGATCGTCAAAGCAGGACTTGACGGAGCCTTGGCAGCAATGCCTGCCTTGTTCTACAGTAAAAAAGATGCCGGACTTATTTCCATCGGCAACCTGGAAGACGATATCGAGGCCCTTTCCCAATGCGACTGGATTGTTGAAGTGGTTGTTGAGAACTTGAAAATCAAAAAAGAATTGTTTGCAAAAATCGAAAAAGTCAGAAAACCGGGCTCCATTGTGACCTCCAACACCTCGGGCATTCCCTTGCAAGACATCAGCCAAGGGTTCTCAAAGGAACTCAAAGAGCATTTCATGGGAACCCATTTTTTCAATCCGGTCCGTTATATGCACCTTCTGGAGCTGATCCCCGGTGCAGACACCCTTCCCGAAGTCCTTGACTTCATTGCCGCCTTCGGCGAGAAAAATCTTGGTAAAGGCATTGTCTGGGCAAAAGACACCCCGAATTTTGTCGGCAACCGCATCGGCATCCAGGGAATCGGAGCCGTTGCAAAAGCCATGGTGGAAGACGGCCTGACCATCCCGGAAGTGGACGCCATTTTCGGCAATGCCCTGGGCCGTCCCAAAACAGCTATTTTTAAAACCGTTGATCTGGTCGGTCTGGATACCGTCATCCATGTCTGCAAAAATTCCCATGAGCGCTGCCTGGACGATGAGCAGCGAGATGCCCTGGTTCTTCCCGCGTTCATCAATAAAATGGCTGAAAAAAAATGGTTTGGAAATAAAACCCAGGGGGGCTTTTATAAAACCGAATTGACCCCGGAATGGAAAAAAATCCGAAAGGTTCTGAATCCTTCCACCATGGAATATGAAGATCTTATTCGGCCTTCTTTTCCCTGTATTGATGAGTCAAAGAAAAAATCAACTCTGAAAGAAAAAATAGACTGCGTTCTGAACGGCGAGGATAAAGGCGGAAAATTCGCCTGGAAAATGGCAGCCAACAGCTTCCAGTATTCAGCCAACCGGGTTCCGGAAATTGCCGATACCATCATTGAAATCGACAATTCCATGAAATGGGGATACAATTTTGAGATGGGTCCCTTTGAGCTCTGGGATGCCTATGGGGTTGTAAAGGCTGTTGAGCGGATGAAAAAAGAAGGCCTGGCGGTTCCTGCCAATGTAAAGGCCATGCTTGAAAAGGGTCATACCTGTTTTTACAAGCTTGAAAACGGCGTCAAATATTTTTATGATTTTGCCTCCTCAGCCTATAAAGTGGTTCCGGCCGGTAAAAGCAAGGTGTCCATCGCCGCAGCCAAAGGCAATAACAAAACCGTCCTTGGAAACCGATCCGCAAGCCTGGTGGATATCGGCGATGATGTCTTCTGCGTTGAATTCCATACCAAGATGAATGCCATTAATGCGGAAATCGTGGATACCATTGGCGAAGCCCTGGATTATGTGGACAGAAACGGATGCGGACTGGTCATCGGCAATGAAGCCGGCGGCATGCCCGGCGCCTTTTCCGCAGGTGCAGACTTGAGCCTTGTTTCAAAATTCTGCCATGATAAAAAATATGCGGAAATCGAAGCCTTTCTTAAAAAGGCCCAGGACGGCATTCAGCGAACCAAATATGCTTCCTTCCCGGTGGTTGCTGCACCTTACGGCCTGGTGCTGGGCGGCGGCTGCGAAACCTGTCTCGGCGCTGACCGGATTGTGGCCCATTCGGAATTGTATATGGGGCTTGTGGAAATCGGGGTGGGCCTGCTTCCTGCCGGAGGCGGCTGCATGAACCTCTGGAAAAAATTTATCACGGCCCTGCCGGCCAACACGGCCAAAGACAACAACCTTGCCAAATTATTTGTGCCTGCCTTTATGAATGTGGCCATGGCCGCCATTTCCATGTCGGGAGCCCATGCAAGAGAAAACGGATTCCTGAACCAGGTGGACAGGATTGTCTACAACCGCGACAACCTCATCGGTGAAGCCAAAAAAGAAGTGCTGAAAATGGTGGACGACGGATATGCCCCGCCGGTCAGACAGCCCCTCATCGTCATGGGGGATGCAGGCCAGGGAATGGTGAATGCGGAAATCTTCAACATGCTCAACGGCAAATTCATGAGTGATTATGATGCCTTCCTTGCCCGGCGCATTGCCTTTGTCATGAGCGGCGGTGAAGTCAGGGCCGGAAGCGCTGTGGATGAGGACACCATTCTGAAACTGGAGCGGGAGGCCTTTGTCGACTTCTGCAAGGAAGAAAAAACCGTGGCCCGTATCGATCATATGCTTAAAACCGGCAAACCGCTCAGAAACTAAAGGAGAACCTTCGTCATGAGAGACGCTTATATTATACAATCGGTCAGAACCCCCGGCTGCAAACAGAATAAAGGCCTGTACAACCAGACAAGGCCCGAAGAACTCATTGCCTTTATCATGAAGGCTGCCGTTGAACGAACCAAAAACCTGAAAACCGAACACCTGGATGATGTCATGCTCGGGTGTGCCTTTCCTGAAGCGGAACAGGGCCTGAACCTGGGCCGGGTGGCCGCCAAAATGGCCGGGTTCCCGGACAAAGTCTCCGGAGCCACTGTGAACCGGTTCTGCGCTTCCGGGCTTGAAGCCATTGCCCTTGCCTCCATCCGGGTTCAGATGGGATGGTCCGATGTCACCATTGGGGCCGGTGTTGAATCCATGAGCTTTGTGCCCATGGGCGGAAATGTTCCCCGACCCCACCCGGAATATTCAAGAACCAACCCGGAAATGTATATTTCCATGGGCATTACCGCAGAAAACGTGGCTTCCCGTTACAAGGTTTCCAGGGAAGACCAGGATAAATTTGCTGCGGATTCCCAGGCCAAGGCGACCCGGGCAAGAGACAACGGGCTCTTCACGGAAATCGTTCCCACCCCGGCGGTTAAATATGTGAAACAGGCCGATGGTACCTATAAAAAAGAGCAATTCATTGTTCAGCACGATGACGGTATCCGTGCCACCACGGCTGAAGGACTTGCAAAGCTGAGACCGGCCTTTGCCGCCGGTGGCAGTGTCACGGCCGGGAACTCTTCCCAGACCACGGACGGCGCAGCCGCCACCATCATTGCATCCCCGGAAAAATGTAAGGAACTGGGGCTTGAACCCATAGCCAGACTTGTTTCCTATTCCACCATCGGCTGCAAATCCGATGAAATGGGTGTTGGTCCCCGCTATGCCATTCCAAAGGTTCTGGAGCAGGCAGGACTGACCGTTGACGACATTGATATCTATGAAATCAATGAAGCCTTTGCTTCCCAGGCCATTTACAGCATCCGGGAAATCGGAATTGAAAAATACATGAACAGGATCAATATTCACGGCGGCGCCATTGCCCTGGGCCATCCTTTGGGATGCACCGGTGCAAAACTCACGGCCACCTGCATTGCCAACCTGAAAGAAGTCAAGGGAAAATACGGTATTGTGTCCATGTGCATTGGCGGCGGCATGGGCGCAGCAGCCATTTTTGAAAGATTGTAATTTCTATCCTTTCCGGCTCGTATAAAAAGGGGCGATATCCGTTGTTCTGCGGATATCGCCCCTTTTTGACAGAGGTCGAGCCTCTATGCAGTTCTGGGTATTTGCCATAAGAAATTTTGCATAACCCGTTCCAGAGTAATCACCTTACGTCCGCTGGATGGATATTGCTACAAATTCTAAGATCACCTTTGCTGACCGCCATGAACTCGCTCATTCTTCGCTCAAACAGCATGGCGGCTTAACCGCTACGGTAATCAAGAATTTGTAAGCAAAAATCCATAATGCTCCCGTAAGGCAATCACCCTTGCAACGACCGGATTGCCTGCGATTTTTGTAAA
>JANNUH010000009.1:0-20785 GCA_031395015.1 Desulfobacterales bacterium
GATTTTTGTAAAAGTTCTAAAGGCCTGGAATGTTAAAACGGCGGACTGTTTGAGGGACCGACCGAGTTTCCGCCGTTTAATGGAAGGCCTTTCTGAACTTTAAAAAATCGTTCAGGCACTAGGGAGTGCAAGGTGATCAGACCGGAACGGGTATTGGCGTAAATTGGTTAGAAAATATGATTCTTATTGCAAATATCCAGAATGCGGTAATGAGGTTGTGGGGAGTTGAGCTTTTATGATATGGAATGATTTTCTCCATAAAAAGGGGACTTGGGATGATCAAAGACATAACACTTCGTATCTCGCCGGAAACGCTAAATCATTTTGAATACATTAAGGAATCTGCGGCCAATGCCTTGAAAATGGATATTCAGGCCATTGATGCAGTTCAGGTCACGCGGCGGTCTGTGGATGCAAGGGGGAGGACACCGGTATTTCAGATTCAGGCAAGGATATATTCAAATGAACCCTTAGAAGAACTTTTACTGCCTTTGAAATATGAGCCGGTTAAAATCGGTAAAACCGCCATCATCGTCGGAAGCGGTCCGGCAGGGCTTTTTGCTGCACTGAGGCTCATCGAAAAGGGAATTCTCCCCATCATCCTGGAGCGGGGAAAGGATGTCAAAGAAAGGCGGTTTGACCTTAAAACGCTACAGACTGAAGGGAAGGTGAACCCGGATTCCAATTATTGTTTTGGCGAAGGCGGGGCAGGAACCTACAGCGACGGAAAGCTTTATACCCGGTCCACCAAGCGGGGGGATATCAAAAAAATATTGTCCATCCTGGTCGGGCATGGGGCCACCCCGGATATCCTGGTGAACGCCCATCCCCATATCGGTTCCAATAAATTGCCAAGAATCATTCAGGCCATGCGGGATACTATTTTGAATTGCAACGGCCGGATTCATTTTAATTCCAGGGTGACGGATCTCATTGTCAGGAATGGGAAAATCCAGGGAGTTAGAACAGAACTTCAGGAATTTGAAGCCCATGCCGTCATCCTTGCCACCGGCCATTCCGCCCGAGACATTTATGAATTGCTCGATAAAAACAATATCCTTCTGGAAGCCAAGCCCTATGCCATGGGGGTCCGTGTGGAGCATCCTCAAGGCTTGATCAACGCCATCCAATACGGGAAATCCAAAGACAGCCCGTTTTTACCCACAGCCACCTATTCACTGGCCTGCCAGGTGGGAAGGGCAGGGGTCTATTCCTTTTGCATGTGTCCCGGCGGAATGCTGATTCCGGCATCCACAGCTCCCGGCGAACTGGTTTTGAACGGGATGTCCAATTCCCTTCGTAATCTGCCCCATGCCAATGCAGGAATGGTGGTCACCATTGATTCAAACCAGTATGGTCATTTAGGGGACAAATTCAGACATTTTGCCGGGCTTGAATTTCAAAAACAGATGGAGCAAAAGGCATTTCTTGCCGGGGGTGGAACCCAGGCGGCCCCTGCTCAAATCTTGACGGATTTTCTGGAGGATAGAATAACTCAGACTCTGCCGCCTACATCCTATATTCCGGGAATGTTCAGCTATCCTTTGAAGGAAATCCTGGGACCTTATATTACCGATGCCTTGAAACAGGCTTTTCATATTTTCCGGCGAAAAATGAAAGGATATGTGACCCAGGAGGCCAAGCTCCTGGCTGTGGAAAGCAGAACCAGTTCACCCGTAAGAATTCCTCGAACGTCGGATACACGGATGCATCCTCAAATCCAGGGGCTTTTTCCGGCAGGAGAGGGGGCCGGATATGCCGGCGGAATCGTGTCGTCCGCCATGGACGGCGAATTAACCGCAGATGCGGTTTCGGTCTATCTTGGAGGATGCGGATAAAAAAAGTTTCAAGAAAACATCAGCCGGTCCTTCTTAAGGCGGAACCGGCTGAACATCATGTAAACGGATTAAATCTGGTCAAAATACTTGGGTTCCCAGCGCATTTTTTCTATCAAAAGGTTCAATCGATCCGGGTCATTGTTGTGTTTATATTTTGCAAAGGCACAGCCTTTTTTGATGACGCCGGCTTTTATGGCTTCGGCGCCTACACGTTTGGCCACCTCAAATGAAACATTTCTGAGCTGATTCAGAGGCGGGCAAAGAATACCATCCATCAAATCCTCTTCACTGATGAATTCGGAGACCGCGTGGGCAGCCGCAGAAAAGAAGGAAGGCAGGACTTCCGTAGCACCGGATGCGATAATGCCAAGCCCTACACCCGGGAACACAAAGGCATTGTTGACCTGGCCGATTCTATAGTCTTTGCCTTTATGATGAACGGGTGGGAAGGGAGAACCGGTAGCCACTAATGCTTTTCCGTCGGTCCAGGCGTAGAGGTCCTCGGGCTGAGCTTCCGTTTTTTTGGTGGGGTTGCTTAACGGGAAAATGACGGGTCTCTCCGCGTTTTCACACATGGCTTCAACAACTTCTTTTGTAAAACATCCCCGTTGGCCCGAAGTGCCGATGAGAACGGTTATCTTTTCATTCTTAACCACATTCAAAAGGGTATTGTCTTCAGGGGAAGTAATCCAGGAAAGGGTTTTTGGATCTTTTGCAAATTTAACCTTGTAGGGCTCAATGCTCCTGTCGGAAGTGACAACACCTCTTGAATCAAGGGTGAATATTTTAGACACAGCTTCATTTTGACCCATTCCCTGTTCCATGAGTTCTGCGAGAATCTGCTCGGCAATCCCAATACCTCCTGCGCCTGCGCCATGAATGGCGTAAACCTGATCAGACATTTTTTCTTTTTTTACCTTCATGGCGGCAAAAATTCCGGCAAGTGCAATGGCTCCGGTGCCCTGGATATCATCATTAAAGGAAACCACTTCTTTGACATATTTATCCCGGACCGTAAAGGCCGTCTGTTTTGAAAAATCTTCCCACTGGAGTAAGGCATGGGGGAAATTGCGCTTAAAAGCAGATACGAATTTTTCAATAAATGAATTATATTCGTCCCCTGTGAGACGTCTATGGCGCCAGCCAATATAGTCCCGGTCATTCAATAACTCTTCATTATCCGTTCCAACATCAAGGGATACAGGAAGGCAATGCCAGGGCGCAATCCCGGCACCCTGGGTATAGAGCATGAGTTTTCCAAGGCAGATGGGGATACCACCCGCGCCCTGGTCTCCAATCCCGAGAATGCCCTGGTTATCGGTGACAACAGCGATCCGAATCGCCTGATCAGTATAGTTCCTTAAAATAAATTCGGCATAGTCTATATTGCCGGGATAAAAATGGATGCCATTGGCACCCCGGAAATTTTTAGAATACCGCTGGCAGGCAAGACCCACCGTGGGGGTATAGATGATGGGTAAAAATTCAGTGACATTGCCGGCTACAACGGCATTGAAAAGGACCACATTCCGGTCATACAGATTCCGAAGATAAATATACCGTTCAATGTCGCTTGCTTTTCCTCTGACAGTTGCAAGGCAGCCCCTGATCTGATCATCCAGGGTTTTTACCCTGGGCGGCAGAAAACCGCTGAGCTTGAGTTTCTGCCGCTCTTCAATGGTAAAGGCAGGCCCTTTGCTGATATTGTTGAAGCGCAGAACATCAAACCCTTTTATATTAATCTGGACACCGACGGTATCCCCGAACTCGCCATATTTAAACTCATAATGATTGATTTCCATGATAAATCAATTCCTTTAATTATATATTCAATAATTGATCCCTATGGTTTTAAAACCCTTTAAAAAGTCACATTATGTTTACAATATAGCTATTATTGTTGTCAATCTTAATCTTTGATCATCCGACGAAGCATATAGGCAAGGATACCGCGGTTTTTAATATAATCCAGCTCAATATCCGTATTCAGGCTGACAACCACCCTGAAGCTGGTTTTTGTATTGTTCTTCATGGCTGTGACCGTTAAAAGGCTGTTGGGCCGGATCTGATCAAGGCCCGGGATTTCAAATATTTCATCGCCTTTAAGGTTCAAGGATTCAAAAGATTCATTTTCCTGAAAAGTTAATGGCAGAATCCCCATCCCCACAAGGTTGGACCGGTGAATCCTTTCAAAGGATATTGCAATCACGGCTTTGACGCCGAGAAGGCTGGGGCCTTTGGCAGCCCAGTCCCTTGAAGATCCGGCGCCATATTCCTTTCCGCCGAAAACAAGAAGGTCGGTTTTTTGAGCCCCATATTTTTGGGAAGCATCAAAAATATAGTCTTTTTCCATTTCCGGGAATTTCATGGTCCAGCCGCCGGCTTCCGATATCAGCTTATTTTTGATCCGGATATTGGCAAAGGTTCCTCTCATCATGACCTCATGGTTTCCTCTCCTGGAACCGTAAGAATTGAATTCCCAGGGCTTTACACCCTTTTCGACAAGGTATTTTCCGGCCGGATAATCGACCGGTATGGCCCCTGCAGGTGAAATATGATCCGTGGTCACGGAATCTCCTAAAACAAGAAGGGCCCGTGCATTTTTAATTTCCATCATCTTTGGTATATCCATTGAAAAATGATTGAAATACGGAGGCTTTCGGATATAGGTGGAGGCTTCATCAAATTTAAAGGTTGTGCTTTCATCGACTTCGAGTTCCTGCCAGAGCCTGTCTCCTTTAAAAATGTGGGCATATTGGTCCCGGAAAAATCTTTCATGAACATAGGCTTCCACATATTGATTGATTTCTTCGGCGCCAGGCCAGATATCGCTCATGAAAACAGGCACGCCTTCCTTTGAAATACCGAGAGGTTCTGTGTTGAGATCAATATCAATTTTTCCGGCAATGGCATAGATCACAACAAGGATGGGGGACATCAGAAAATTGCCTTTGACCTCCTGGTGAATTCTGGCTTCAAAATTCCGGTTGCCTGAAAGAACGGACATGACATCAAGGTTATGCGTTTTTATGGCTTCTTCAATGACTGGATCAAGGGGGCCGCTGTTCCCGATACAGGTCATGCATCCGAATCCGGTATTGTTAAACCCAAGTTCTTCAAAATATTTTATTAACCCGGAATCTTTCAGATAATCCAGGACGACCCTGGAACCGGGAGACAGGGAGGGCTTGACAAACCATGGGATGGACAGTCCTTTTTCAACGGCTTTTTTGGCAACAAGCCCGGCACCCACCATGGTATAGGGATTGGAGGTATTGGTGCAGGAGGTGATGGCGGCAATTACAATGCTGCCATGGGTGAGGGCCCGGGGCTTATTTTCAGGGTTGATTTGAATGGTTTTTCTGTTCCCAAGGTCAAATATCTTTGTTACTTTCTGTTTGACTTCGGATAAGGAAAGCCTGTCCTGGGGCCTGGAAGGGCCTGCAATGGATGTTTCGATCCGGGAAAGATCCACATGGATTTTTTTTGAAAATCGGATTTTATCGTCATGGGTGTTGAAGAGCCCGCAAGTTCTGCAATAGGCTTCGACAAGGTTTGCCGTTTCTGCCCGGTTGGTCTTTTTAAGATAGGAAAGGGTCTGTTCATCCACAGGGAAAAACCCGGCTGTTGCGCCATATTCCGGTGACATATTGGCAATGGTGGCCCTGTCGGTCAAGGTCAGGTATTTTACCCCTTCGCCGGTGTATTCAACGATTTTTTCTACCACATTCTCTTTGCGCAGGAGTTCGGTCACATAAAGTGCAATATCCGTGGATGTGATCTGTTTTTGAGGCTTTCCGATAAAATTGACGCCGATTATTTTTGGAAGGTTCATATAATAGGGCTGGCCCAGCATGACGGCTTCGGCTTCAATGCCGCCGACACCCCAGCCAAGGACACCCAGGGCATTGATCATGGTGGTATGGGAGTCTGTGCCCACAAGGGTATCCGGGAAAGCAAGAATGCCTTCACTGGTCTTTTTTGTGGTCACCACCGTGGCGAGATATTCAAGGTTGACCTGGTGGCAGATCCCGGATTCAGGTGGAACAACCCTGAAATTATCAAAATTTTTCTGGGCCCATTTTAAGAGCTGGTACCGTTCTTTGTTGCGTTCATATTCTTTTTGGGCGTTCAGGAAAAAGGAATTCTTTTCTTTAAAATGATCCACCTGGATGGAATGGTCAATGACCAGGTCCACAGGAACCAGAGGGTTGATTTTTTTCGGGTCCGAACCTTTGGCATGAACGGCGTCCCGCATGGCTGCAAAATCAACCACGGCCGGGACACCGGTAAAATCCTGCATCAGAACCCGTGAAGGATAAAAGGCAATGAGCTGTGAAGCATCGGAATCAGTTTCATAGAATTTTACGGCATTGACGATGTCCGACCATTGAATGATGTTTGAATCCATGTGCCGTGCCAGGTTTTCTATCAGTATCCGGGCAGAAAAAGGAAGGGTTTCAATTTTTGTGATTCCCATGTCTTCCAGCAGGCGGATATTGTGAACAATAAATTCCTGATTATCCAGGCTGAGCTTGTATTTTAAATTGTGGTGGGTCATTGGTTTGCTCACGACTGTCTATTTCCCCTGTTCTTCTTTTCTCAGATCTTTTCTTAAAATTTTTCCGACATTGGACTTGGGGAGTTCTTTTCTGAATTCAACCTTTAACGGGAGTTTATACTTGGCAAGTTTTGTATCACAATAGTCAATGACTTCTTTTTCCGTCATTTCTTCGCCTTCTTTTAAGACAACAAAGGCTTTGACCGCTTCCCCGCGTTTTTCGTGGGGGATACCGATGCAGCATCCTTCAAGGATTTTCGGGTGTTCAAACAGCACTTCATCAATATCTCTCGGATAAACATTATACCCGCCGGAGATAATCATATCCTTGATGCGGTCCACGATATAGAAATATCCGTCTTCATCCATACGGGCAACATCGCCGGTGCAGAGGTACCCATCTTCCGTCATTGTTTTTTTTGTTTCATCGGGTTTCTTCAGATACCCTTTCATGATCTGGGGGCCGCGGATCAAAAGTTCACCCGGTTCCCCCTGGGGGACTTCACGGGTTTTATCGTTCAGGTCCACAATTTTGCATTCCGTATCCGGAATCGGAACTCCGATGCTGCCTTGTTTTCTTACGCCGTTAAAGGGGTTGACATGGGTGACCGGAGTGGATTCCGTCAGCCCAAACCCTTCAACGATGATGGCACCGGTTTTTTCCTGGAAATTATTGATGACTTCCAGAGGCAAAGGCGCACTGCCTGAAAAACAGCCTTTGATGCTGGTGAGATCGGTATGTTCCATATCCGGATGATCCAGCATCCCGATATACATGGTCGGCACCAGGGGTGCAAAGGACACCTTGAATTTGCTGATGGATTCCAGCAGCGGTTCAGGCTGCGGCTTGGGAACAAGGACATTGGCCCATCCCATTCGGATGGCAAAATTCATGGACACTGACATGCCGAACACATGGAAGATGGGAAGGGCGCCGAGCATGATCTCAGCACCTTTTTTAAAGGCAGGAAACCAGGCTTCCAGTTGCTGGATCTGGTAGCTGATGTTTTTATGGGTGAGCATTACGCCCTTTGACACGCCCGTTGTTCCGCCCGTGTACTGGTACATGGCCACATCATCAATGGTCACATCCGTCTGGGTGTAATCCGGGGCATTTCTGGCAATGACATCCTTGAATTTAAAGAGATCTTTTGCCGGAGCCACGTCTGCTGCAAGCCCTTTCTTTTTGGCCACAAGGGGAAACAAAAGGCGTTTGGCAAAGGGAAGATAATCCCCGATGGAGGCATAGACAATGGTTTTAATATTGGTCTTTTCCCGAAGGCTGACCATCCTTTTGGCAAGAAGATCCAGGGTAATTAAAAAAATTGAATTTGAATCCGTAAACTGATGTTCCAGCTCCCGGTCGGAATACAAAGGATTATTGAGAACGACAACGGCTCCGATCTTAAGCGTGGCATAATAGGCCACCACACAGGGGATGACATTGGGCAGAAGGATGGCTACGCTGTCGCCTTTTTTAACGCCAAAACCTTTTAAAGCTGCTGAAAAACGGGCTACCATTTCATTGAGTTCTCGAAATGAAAGTGTAAATCCCTGAAAAATCAGAGCCGGGTTATCCGGAAAGTTTCCGGCTGATTCTTCAAGATAGCGGGTGACCAATATGTCTTTGTATTCTATAGTGCTTTTCACACCCGGTTCATAGGATTTGATCCATATTTTTTTTGAATATTCACTTTGGTTGGACACGTTTCTCTCCCTTCTGTTTTATCTGTTAAATAAGATAGTTCGTATTATTTATTAACGGAGCAGTGATGAACCGCCTCTTCGCTTACTGATGGAGACACTGTGTCCAAACAACCATCCGAGAAACAGGACACCGACACCGAAAAGGGACCATTTGATCATATCGGTTTTCAAAAGGCCCGGGCTTTTTGATTTAAGGGCGGTCAGTTCTGCTGAGAGGGCCTCATTTTCATCCATGGCCCTTTTTAATGAAGTTTCCAATTCCTTTATTTTCTGAGGAGATTCATTTCCTCCGGCCGATGTCTGATTCCGGATGGACTGGAGCTGGGTTTCCAGTTCCAGGATTTTATTTTCCAGGGTTTTATTTTCCTGTTTCAAGGTTTCAATGGCAATAATTTTTGGTGTTTCAAAACTGATGAACCGTTTATCAACCCAACCGATTTCTTTGGAGTCAAGCCCTACCTTGTAGTAATCCCCTTGTTCCTCAAGGATTGAAACAGGGGTGTCGCTTTTCAACCGTTTGGCAATGGCATAGGACTCTCCCGGACCCTCTCTGAAGGTCAGGAACAGCATATCCGACACATACCCGGTTTGTGCTGGCAGAATCTCTGGAAACCCAAAGAACAGAAGTAAAAGAATTGATACTTTAAAAAACGATTTTTTCATATAATCATTACCCCCGGTTATTTTTTAATCTCAATACCAATCCTTTGTCCATTTTACAATAAAAAAACGCTTGCCAAGGATGATTAACAAGGGTATCAGATACCAATGCGGTGATGGAAATGAATAATTCGGATTAAAGATAAATGAACCCGGCCTTTTATCATAAACTGTGTATTACAAATATCCTGAAAGGAGTTGAGGAAGGGCTTTCCAAGTATTCTAACCTTAGCAGGGCAGCGCTTATTTTTGTCCCGAAAGAAAATGATCCCATCCGTATTTTTGATCCCCAGAATATATTGAGAGGCCATGAATCAAAGCTTAAAGAGGTTTTTTATGATCATCACGACATTTGGCGACAGGGGATAAAAGAAAAAATCCAGGGTCAGCCCAAGGGATATGTGGTCCCTGAAAATGATCTCGCATTATCCGGGCTGATTTCTTATGGCGGCAGTTCCCATGATTTTTTTTTCCAGATGTGGTTTACGGATCATCACCCGGACATGTGCTCGATCTATCCGACGGAAAGATGGCTGGAACAGGCAGCCTGCCTTTTGATGCATGATTATAACGCAAGAACGGCAGCGATTAATTCATCGGACTATGTTCTGAAAAATTATTCCCTTCAGGCCATTGCAGACTATATTGTCGACGAAAGAGAAAAAGGCCTCGGGGTAGACAGTAAAATCCTTGTACCGCCAATTTTAAATGATATTCTCAATATTTCCAAAACCCGGGAAGAGGGGGCCTGGGCAAGAGGGACCCTTTTTTTTGTGGATCCGAAGAGGCTGACGCAAATCTCCTATATCACCAAAATTCAAAAGCATGAACGCCCGGTAATCAGTAATATAAAGCATATCCGAAAGCTTTTGGTATCTGTTGAAAATTCAGACAGAAAACTTGTATCAGACGGTTTAACCATTATCGGAATTACAGACGGAGAAATTCCTTCCTATTCGATTACGGCGGACTTTAGAGGGGATCACGGGTTTTTAATGCTGGGTAATGAAAAAATAGCATCTTTTTTTGACGGCAGCTTTCATTCGACCACACGGGAAGCCAAAATGGTTGAATTGGAAGAGCTTCTTCTGGATTCAGACCTTGATGCAGAAAAAATCACACTTCTGTTTCAGCTTATTTCCCATCTTGTGCACAGCGCATCCAACAGACGACACGGATGCACGCTGGTGGTTGACCTGAATGATGATTCCCCGGCAGCTCTGTCCGGCCATGTTCTGGACCCACCTTTAAGCCTTCTGGAACCTAAGAATCTGAGACTTGCCTGCTCTCTGTTGAAAATTGACGGGGCGGTTCATGTTGCATCGGATCTTTGCCTTCACGGATTCGGCTGCCTTCTGGATGGGAAATCCATAACCTGGGAAAATATGGCAAGGGGGGCAAGGTATAATTCAGCTTTAAGATTTTCCGCTGACCACACCCGCATAATTGTTGTGGTTGTGTCGGCAGACAGGCCTGTATCCATAATTTATAATGGAGTTGAAATTAATGCATTCAGCCATTGGCGGCCCGTGTATCAATATACACCGGAACCCATGGAATTGAAAAAATATTTAAACGGAGTCATCCTATGACACACCACCATGATGAGCATCATTCCCACGACCATTCGGACAGCCACGACCATAGCCATGATCATTCGAACAGCCATGGCCATTCCCACGACCATAGTCATGATCACGGGCACACACATGAATTAACCTTTGAACAGAAACTGGAAAAATTGTTCACCCACTGGATTGATCATAATGACAGCCATAAGGAAACTTTTTTTACCTGGGCACAAAGGGCCAGAGAGGCGAATCTGGATAGCGTTGCAGCAAATATCGAAAAAGCCGGCCAGGCTTCTGAGGAAATTACCCGGCTGTTAAAGGAAGCCTTGAAAACCCTTAAGCATTCATAAAATTTATCAACTCAGTTTGTTTCTTTGAGATTCTTCTGAAAGGCCGGGGCATGTTTTGTCGGGTATAATTGGGATATCAGCATTCCGGCCAGCATCAGGATGCAACCGAAAATCGCTCTTTTGGAAAGAATTTCGTCCAGAATGATCCAGCCGCCCAGGGCCGCCACAACGGATTCAAGACATAAGATGATGGCGGCATGGGAGGTCGGGCTGTTCTTCTGCCCATAGATCTGGAGAGAATAGGCAACCCCTACGGACAAAACCCCTCCATATAGCAAGGGCAGGGCTGCATCTAAAATATCGGAAAGGACAAAGGTTTCGTAAAAAAAAGCCGTCATCAGACTTAAGGCGGCACAGACACAGCACTGGACAAGGGACAGTCCCACCGTATCAAAGCGCGTGGATAGCTTGCCGATGAGGATCAGGTGAAAGGCAAAACAGACGGCGGAGAAAAAGACCAGAAGGTCGCCAAAGGCTACGTTCATGTCCTTTGTCACACTTAGAAAATACATTCCGATACCGGCCAGGACAGCACCGGTCCAGGTTCCGGGCGAGGTCCGGCTGCTTTTGATGAACAAGCCGATAAAAGGAACCATCACCACATAAAGGCCGGTAATAAATCCGGCTTTTCCGGCCGTGGTGTAAACAAGACCCACCTGCTGGAATGAAATCCCGCAAAACAGGATGATTCCGGAGATGATCCCGGATGGAATCAGCCCGCTGCTGTTTTGGTCTTTTATTCTGTTCCTGGGGAAAAACATGAACGGCAATAATGAAAGACATCCCAGAAAAAAGCGAAGCCCGTTAAAGGTAAAGGGACCCACATGATCCATGCCCATCCTCTGGGCCACAAAGGCAAGCCCCCAGATGGTGGCCACCAGCGATAATATAAAATCTGATTTCAAAGCCTTTGATTTCATGATATCCAAGCCATATGATCATCCAAAATTGTAAAGTGAACTGACGGTAAAAAAAGCATGATCTAATATTAAAACCAAGGGTTCGTCAAGGAAATTTAATGTCTATAGACCATACAACACACAGGGAAATGGACGGTCAGAGGCTCATGCTCGGGTTTGAAGGTATTGAGTTCAACGATGATGTAAAGCATATTATCGGGGATATCCGGGCAGGGGGACTTATCCTCTTTAAGAGAAATATTGAAACCCCGGACCAGGTGAAAACCCTTTGTGAATCCTGCCAGGCCTATGCCAGATCATGCGGTGTTCCGCCCCTGTTTATCTCCATAGACCAGGAGGGCGGGACCGTGGCAAGGCTGAAAGAGCCGTTCACGCTTTTCAAAGGGAACCCGTATATTGAAACAATGGATGATGCCCGTCATTTTGCAGTCATCACCGCCAGGGAATTGAAAAGTATTGGCGTGAATATGAATCTTGCCCCTGTCCTGGATGTGGCGGCAGATCATCAGAACAGCATCATGAAGGATCGGGCATTCAAAGGAAATGCAGAAACGGTTGCCCTTCTCGGCACAGAGGTGATCCGGACTTTCCAGAATAACGGCATCATGGCTGTGGCCAAGCATTTTCCAGGAATCGGCAGAACCCAGAAAGACTCCCATTTTTTTCTTCCTGAACTGGATATTGAGTTATCTGTCTTAAAACAGTTCGACCTGATTCCCTTTATGGCTGCAAAAAATATAGGGATTGCGGGCATCATGCTTTCCCATATCCTTTATCCAAGGCTTGATGAAAAATGGCCAGCCAGTCTGTCTCCCGTCATTGCACGGGATCTCTTGCGCCGTCAGATCGGGTATGATGGATTGGTGATGACCGATGACCTTGATATGAAAGCCATTGAAAAAGACATGGAAACCTGTATTCACCAGATCCTCATATCTGAAATCGATATGGCATTGATCTGTCACAAGGGTCCCAATATTGACAAGGCGTATCATGAAATCACAAGGCTTCTTCTCGAAGACGAGAATTTGTTTTTACTTGGGAAAAAATCCATTGAAAGGATTCTAAAGGTTAAGCAAAGATATTTTGAAAACCAGGATTTTAATTGATCTTTGTTCTTGAATACACATCCTCTTCAAAGGAAGTCTGATTTCCTTCTTGAATCAGGCGATGGCCCCTTGCAGCCACCATGGCTGCGTTGTCCCCGCACAATTCCAAAGGAGGCCTAAATATCCTGATTCTATGGGAGGCGGCATTCTTTGACAGGGTCTCAACAAAGGTTCCATTGGCCGATACCCCGCCGGAAATACCGATGCGGCTGCATTTTTTAAACAGGGCAGCCTGTATCAGTTTCTGCGACAGAACATCAATCACGGCTTTTTGGAAAGAAGCGGCAACCCTTGCCTTTTCATCATCTGAAGAGAGGTCATGATCATGGATATACCGGGCCACGGCTGATTTCAAGCCGCTGAAACTGAAATCAAAGCTGTCTTTTTCAAGCATTGTGCGGGGAAAGGGAATATCCGGTTTTTTCGTTCCTGCGATGGCTTCAATGACCGGGCCTCCGGGATATCCCAGCCCCAGCATTTTCGCGACTTTATCAAAGGCCTCTCCGGCTGCATCATCCCTTGTTTGTCCCATGAGTTCAAAAAGGTCAGGGGAAATAACATGATAAATATTGGTGTGTCCGCCTGATACCACAAGGGCAATAAAGGGAAAGTCCGGAGGGTCATTCATCAGAAACAGGGAATAAATATGAGCTTCCAGGTGGTTAATGCCTGCAAAGGGAAGCTGCCTTGCAAAGGCAAAGGCCTTGGCAAAGGAAAACCCGACGAGAAGGGCGCCGATAAGCCCTGGCCCTTGTGTGGCCGCAACCCCGCCGATATCCGAGAGCCGGATGCCGGCTTTTTTGACGGCTTCATCCACGACAGGCACAATGGCTTCCATGTGCATGCGTGAGGCAAGTTCCGGTACGACCCCGCCGTAAAGGCCATGCACATCCACCTGGGAGGCAATGACGGAAGAAAGGATGATATTGCCGTTTTTAACCAATGCGGCAGCAGTTTCATCACAGGAGGATTCAATCCCTAAAATGATCATGGGATGGACATTCGATCAGACCCACTGAGTCTGGGTTTCATTATCTCCCCTGGATTCCACTTCGCCGATGAAATACGCTTTTTCATTCATGGCACCGAGTCTGTCCATGACTTCCAGGGCGGATTTTTCAGGTACAACCACCACCATGCCGATGCCGTTGTTGAAAGTGCGGTGCATTTCAAATTCCGGGACAGACCCTTCCTTTTGAAGGATTTTGAAAATAGGCGGCACTTCCCAGGCATCCTTGCGAATGATGGCCTTACAGGCTTCGGGGATGACGCGGGTGATATTTTCATCAATACCGCCGCCGGTGATGTGCACAAGGCCGTGAACCGGCAGATCCCGTATCAGGCTTAATACGGTTTTGACATAAATGAGGGTCGGTTTTAACAGCTCTTCACCCAGGGTTGTGTCAAGATCTGCAAGCTTTGTGTTTATTGTGTATCTGCATTTGTCAAAAAGAATTTTCCGGACAAGGGAAAACCCATTGCTGTGAATTCCGCTGGATCCAATGCCGATGAGTTTATGTCCGTTTCTGATGGAGGAACCGTCTATGATTTTATCATTGTCCACAATTCCCACGGTAAATCCTGCCAGGTCATATTCGCCGGCTTTATACATGCCGGGCATTTCCGCCGTTTCTCCGCCGATGAGGGAACATCCGGCTTCATTGCATCCCTTGGCAATACCGAGAAGAATCTGCTCCGCCACATCATTATTCAGAGCGCCTGTGGCCAGATAGTCAAGAAAAAACAAGGGCTTTGCTCCCTGGACAATCACATCATTGACGCACATGGCCACAAGGTCGATGCCGATGGTATCATGTTTATCCATCATAAATGCGATCTTCAGTTTTGTTCCGACCCCGTCGGTGGAACTGACCAGAACCGGATTGGATACATTGGCAAGATTAAGGGAATAAAGCCCTCCAAAGCCGCCGATTTCACCCATGACACCGGTTCTGGGAGTGGTTTTTGCAATATCTTTTATCCGGGATACAAGTCTGTTTGCCTTGTCAATATCAACACCTGAAGCTGCATATGTTAGGGAGTCGTTCATATAAAAATCACCTTCATCAATTACATCTGTTAAACCTTCCAAAACCCGGTAATGATAATCAGAATGCACTGAAAAGTCAAAAGCTTTTTGACATCGCGGGATGAATATTGTATCTACATTTATTTTAAACTTTAGTGAATACTGGAGAATCTAAAGCATATGAAAACAATCAATATCGGGATTCTGGGATTTGGTGTGGTTGGCGCTGGCGTGGCAAGGCTGTTGAAAGAAAAAAAGCAGCTTCTTGAAGAAAGAACCGGTGCTGTTTTAAATCTAAAAGCCATTGCGGATATTGACACAACGCGGGACAGGGGAATCGATCTTGAGGGAACAGTTCTTACCCCGGATGCAATGATCATCATCAATGACCCGGATATTGATATTATTGTCGAAACCATCGGCGGCGAAACCATTGCCAGAGAGTTCATTTTAAGGGCCCTGGGGCGGAAAAAACATGTGGTGACCGCCAACAAGGCCCTTCTGGCAAATCATGGGAACGATCTTGTAAAGGCGGCCAAGGCCAACCAGGTTGATCTTGCCTTTGAAGCCAGTTGCGGCGGCTGTATGCCGATCATCAAATCCTTGAGAGAATCTCTTGTGGCCAATCATATCAAATCCATGGCCGCCATTTTGAACGGAACCTGCAATTATATCCTGACCAAAATATCCAGAGACGGGTCAGCCTTTAAAGATGCCCTGAAAGATGCCCAGACCCTTGGATATGCAGAAGCAGAACCTTCCCTGGACATTGACGGATTTGACACGGCCCATAAACTGGCCATTTTAAATTCATTGGCCCACGGCATGAAAATCAATTTAAAAGACATCCATGTGGAAGGGATTCGCAATATCACACCCGTGGATATTGAATTTGCCCGGGAGTTCGGCTATGCCATCAAATTGCTGGCCATTGGAAAAATCCATGGAGAGCATGTGGAAGCAAGGGTCCATCCCACCATGATCTCCCTGTCCAATCCCCTGGCCCATGTGGATGGTTCCATGAATGCCGTTGTCATTGATGCGGATGCCACAGGGCAGACCATGCTCTATGGTCATGGCGCCGGGATGATGCCCACGGCCAGTGCCGTATTGAGCGATATCGTGGATATTGTCAGAAACATCATTTCAGGAACCATAAGACGGGTCCCTGTCCTGGGATATCAGGAAGACAATATCCGGCCCATTCCCATTCTTCCTATGTCCGAACTTTATACCCGGTATTATCTCAGGTTTGAAGCCCAGGATCATCCGGGGGTGCTATCCAAGATTTCAGGAATTTTAGGAGAAAACAATATCAGTATTGAATCGGTTCATCAAAAAGGCCGAAAAAATAATGGAAAAGTGCCCGTGGTCATGATTACCCATACGGCCAAGGAAGCATGGGTGCAGAAGGCGTTGGGCGAGATTTCAAAGACCGATTCCGTTGTGGGAGACCCGGTTATCATCAGAATAGAAGAAGCTGTGCGGGAGTAGAAATGAAAATTTGCGTTGCAGACCTGGAAGGGGTTTTTTTGCCGGAAATCTGGATCAATGTGGCAATAAAAACAGGAATTGAGGAATTAAAGCTGACCACCAGGGACATCAGCGATTATGACGTCTTAATGACCAAACGTCTTTCCATCTTAAAGGAGAACAATCTTAAAATCCAGGACATAAAGGCCGTGATTGCCACCCTTGAACCTCTTGAAGGGGCCTTGGACATCCTCAACTGGATCAGGCAGGAATCCCAGATCATCATCCTGTCCGATACTTTTGAAGAGTTTGCAAAACCCCTCATGGCCAAATTGAATTATCCCACGCTCCTGTGTCATAATTTGACCATTGATAAAGCCGGGAATATCATCCAATACAATATCAGGATCGAGAATCAGAAAAAACAGGCGGTCAAAGCCTTAAGGGCCATGAATTACCATGTCATTGCTTTTGGAGATTCCTACAATGACATCGGGATGATCAAGGAAGCGGATCAGGGATTCTTTTTCAGGCCGCCGGCTTCCGTGGTCACGGATTTTCCCGATATCCCGGTGACCCAGACCTATGGGGAACTGAAAACCATGATACGGTCTTTACTGGATGAATGATGATCAATATAGATGATTTTCAAAAGGTGAGGGCCCTGGTCATTGGTGACCTTATGATCGATGAATACCTGTGGGGAAGCGTGGACCGGATTTCTCCCGAAGCCCCGGTCATGGTGGTGTCCGTGGACAAAGAAACCCATACCCTGGGCGGAGCCGGCAATGTTATCAACAATCTGAAGGCCATGGGGGCCAAGGTCGAGGCTGTCGGACTGTCCGGAACCGGCAGTGCCGGAAAAATGATATTTGAAAAACTCGAGACACTTGGAATTCCCACCGACGGCATCATCAGCGAATCTGACAGGCCCACAACCCGGAAAACAAGGGTGGTGGCCTCCAATCAGCAGGTATTGAGAATCGACAGGGAGATAAAGAAAAAGATCACACCGGATTCCTTTGACAAGCTGGTTAAAATAATTGAAAGAAAAATTCCGGAAGTGGATGTCATCATTCTTTCGGATTATGACAAGGGCCTGATTACGGGAACCCTTGTCAAAGAAATTGTCAGGCTTGCAGAAAAGAACCGGGTCATGGTTCTGGCGGACCCCAAGGCCCTGGATTTTTCAAAATACGAAAAAGTATCCATCCTGACACCCAACAGAAAAGAAGCGAGCATTGCAGCCCATATGGATATCAGATCCAACGAGGATCTCATCAAAGCCGGACAAAAGATCATGGCCATTGCCCGGCTTGAAAAACTGCTGATCACCTGCGGAAAAGACGGGATGATGCTGTTCGAAACCGGTGCAGCGCCCTTTGCCATTGCCTCCAAAGCCCGGCAGGTGTTTGATGTCTCCGGTGCCGGAGATACAGTGATTGCCCTTCTGGGACTTGGACTTGCCACTGGCGCAAGCTTCAGGGACAGTGCAAAGGTGGCCAACGAAGCTGCCGGAATTGTGGTTGCAAAGGTGGGCACAGCCACCGCATCCATTGATGAACTCAAGCAGGCCCTCTGCAATCCCTGATGGTTCCTGCCGCCAAAAAGAAAATCCTTGACAGATAAGAGCCGGTTCTATATATTGCCTGAATGTTGATGCGGGGTGGAGCAGTCTGGTAGCTCGTCGGGCTCATAACCCGAAGGTCGTTGGTTCAAATCCTTCCCCCGCTACCAAGTATACTAAGGGGTTCAGCGTTCGGCGCTGCCCCTTTTTGTGTTTTGGGGGGTTCCGTGTACTCGCTGTGCACTCAAATTTTATCAATCAAAAAAGTCCTTCTCATATTCCACCCATCCGCTTCCCCGTGAAGGCCTTGTCAGAGAAAAAAGGAAAGGCCCAGGGATTATCCTGAGCCTTTCCGTGTCAGCACAATAGCAATCCGGGTTAATTATTCATCTGGGCCCGGAGGTTCAGCGCCACCTGTTTCATGTCCGGTTTATCTGCCGGATCTTCCAGGAAGGATATAAAATTTTCCAGCACCCGCTCAAGAGTCTCGTTCCGGGCTTTCAGTTCGTTGTTCTTATCCAACAGTTCCTAATTTTTATCCACCAGTTCATTATATTGTTCTCTTGTAATTTCAATCAAATATTCACCCGGGAAAAACTTTTTTATATCCTGCTGTGGTCGTGGATGCGGTTGGCCGTGTCCGTAGTTGATGCTGTGATTGCACCTCTGGCTCAGGGCATGAAGTCCGGAAGATGTAGCCGGGGGGCAAAGAAACAAAAAAAGCTTTAAAAGGACTATTCCATGGCCTATACTGATCAGTGGAAAGAATTTTATATCCTCAATATGCATTGAGGATAATTCGATTGTTGTTTTTACCATAACTGAAATAAATTTAATTTTCATTAAACACAATATGTTGATATAAAATCTATAATAAATATCCATGTATTGTATTTTGTGTGAATTATCTATATAAAGCCATTCTTTCGGTATTAATTTTTTTCTTGATCTCTTGATAAATATCCAATATATGTGCATACTAAAATCAAGGATGATATCGCATATGATATCAAAATTAAAATGACAAAACGAGATAAACTACTATCTAACTGGAAAACTAACACACCAACAACAGCGAAAAGAACCGAGGTTGAAAGCCTTCTGGAAATATACTTCCCAGGAGAATATTCATTAGATGGTGGTTCTCATATAGTTGTTGAGAGCAAACGGTTGAAACAGCTTCAATCCACAGCTCCATATGGAATATTAACAATACCATTGAAAAGTGGACGACACGTAAAGAGAGTCTATCTAAAAAAGTTAATTGAGGTAATTGAAGAAATTCAACAATTGGAGAGGATGTCATGGGAGAAATGAAAGATTTAAAATATTATTTAGAGTTACCTTACAGAATAGAGATTAAGCCATTAACCCAAGATGAAGGTGGTGGATATTCAGCAATATTACCGCAATTTGGTTCTATGGGTATAGTTGGGGATGGTGAAACAATAATAGAGGCAATTGATGATTTGGAGAAAATAAAGAAAATTGTTTTTGAACGATTATTGCAAAACGGAGAAACTATCCCAGAACCAGAAAATGATATATCACAATACAGTGGGAAAATTTTAACTCGTATGCCCAAAGAACTTCATGCACGGCTAATTAAGGAAGCTATAGAAAATGGCGCTAGCCTAAATCAATACATAATTTATTTACTGAGTTCCAGAATTGATTTGCCTTTAAGAGAAGCTCTAAGGTCAATAGAGAAAAAAATAGAAACCTGTGTAAATGAACTTCCAGAAAAAATGTATGATAAATCAACAATTTTCAGAGGAAATACGAAACATTCCTTTGCGGATGGTTTTGATAGTGCAGCTTAAAGAAAGGAGAATTTGATGGGTAAAAATGAAGAATACAAACTATCACCCAAAGAATATAATGAACAGCTATCTTCTATTGATGTAGATCAGATCTTTTTAAATGAGGGATCAATTAAGGTTAAAAGGAAAGATTTTGATTCAGGTCCAGAGACCAAATTAGATGTTCAAGATAAAATAAGTTATGATAAAGAAAAGCTTGATGGTGAAACCATTTCAATTCATCAGACATATATATTAATATGTTTTAAAAAACAAAAAAGAGATTTTGGTTTCAAGGTTGAATGCAATTTTGAGATTACCATTTCTCAAAAGCAGCCACTTTCATCAGATTTTTGGGAAATTTTTACAGAGAGGAATTTAAGAGTAAATACCTGGCCTTATTTCAGGGAGTTTGTGCAAAATATGACCCAAAGAGCAAACGTACCACCGCTAACTCTTCCATTTGTTAGAATTTAACTCAGGCTATTTAAATACAAAAAAATAAAGAAAGTATAAGCTTTTACTCTCTTTATTTTTTTGTATAACAATAGAGTTTTAATACCTGCCCTGGTCAATCCTCTTTATTATTATTTGTTATTGTGAATCCTCAACCAGGGCCACTCGCCGGTTTTTGGCCTTGCCTTCTTCGGTTTTATTGGGAGCCACCGGGCAGGCATAGGAAACCCCGACCGGTGCCAGGCGGTCGGCTGGTGCGTTGTATTTTACGGTCAATTCTTTTAGGGGGGTAGTCGGTTAGTGCCCCATGGTGTATGATCCTCGCAAAAACACTTTGCGGAGGAGGTGCCATGAAAGTCCCCTTGATATCAGGTCGCGATTATCCCAACACGTACCGCAGTTTTGTTGAGATGTTTCCTGACAATGCATCTTGCGCTGCATATCTCATAAAATTACGTTGGCCGAATGGGTTTATCTGTCCAGCCTGCAAAATAGCCACTACTCCAAGGCAAGGCAGTCGTGGTCGCTTAACTTGCCCTCTTTGTCGCCATCGCACCTACGCCCAAGCGGGAACGATCTTTGATAAGACACGGACACCGCTAACGACATGGTTTGAAGCAGCGTGGCACGTGAGTACAGCTAAGAACGGTTTGTCTGCTAAGACGCTGGAGCGTAAGCTTGGCACAAAATATCGGGTTGCCTGGACCATGCTCCAGCGCTTTCGTGTGGCTATGGTAGATGC
>JANNUH010000026.1:0-2955 GCA_031395015.1 Desulfobacterales bacterium
GCTTTAACCCACAACCCAGCCCCCGCTTAAACAACCAACACGCCTTTGGTTAATCACCGATGCCGGACAGGTATGCCCATTCATCACACTGGCGGGTTTTTGAACCCTGATTTTGGCCGGTTTTTAGGCCGCTGTTTCCAACCCAATATGCAATGATCTCATTTCTTGTCATACATATATCACTCTGTCATGGTATTCTTTTTGTTATTATAAATTAAAATCAAGCCGGTTCGGAATTCTGGCTGATAAAAATATTAATTTTATTTTTTATATCAATGAAGACTCCACACACTTTGTCCTGGCCCTCATTGGTCCAGGCAGTCGTGTCAATATTGCTGATTTTCTTCATCAGCTTTTGTGCAAATGCTAAAACGGCGGCAGGGTCGTTGGGGTTTTTCCCCGGGGGCTGATCTGGTTTCTGCCCTCCCGATTCCTTTGCCTTCTGCTGTTTTAACCGATAGGCGTTGTAGGCCTTGATCATCCCGCGTTCCTGTTTCTTGCGGGCGATATCGATGAACGTCTGGCGGGTAATGGTCCGATCTCCCCGGCATTCGTCACGGATGGCCTGCGGTAATCTGTTAATCGTGAGGATATCCCTGACGGTGGTCCTGGCCTTCCCGACGATGCCGCCCAACTGCTCCTGTGTGAAGTTCTGCTCGTTCATCAGGCGCTGAAGGGCCTCGGCCTCCTCGACAGAGGTCAGATCCTGGCGCTGCAGATTCTCGACCAGGGCGAGTTCGGCGTAGTTGCCCTCGACAAAAATGGCGGGGAGGGTGGTCAGGCCGACCTGCTGGGCTGCCTGCCAGCGGCGCTCACCGGCAACGATGGTGAGCTGTCCCTTGCCTGCATCACGGAAAAGGAGCGGCTGGATGATGCCGAACTTCGCAATTGAGGTGACAAGCTCGGCAAGGGCTTCTGGATCAATCACCTTGCGGGGCTGGTCAGGGTCTGGCTTGAACTCCGTGATGGGGATTTGGTAAAGTTTTCCTTTTTTATAAGCGGGCGCTGTGGTCATGGTTGCCTCCTTTTATAGGGATTACTGAATCTCCTGTAGTGCATTTGATTTCATCAGCCAAAGATCGATATATTTTCTGATTAAATTGATGATGGAAGCTTCTGCAATCTCACATACAACAATCCTCTATTTCGAAATACTTACCGTTGTTTTGTGCTATAAGAACAAATTTTAAAAGTACCATTGCAATTTTTGATATTGTGTTTTCACCAAATCTTTTTTCACCCTGTTTATTAACCTCTTTTGCTATAAAGTTATTGATTTGGGTTTGTTTATCAATAAATCTGTTAATATAGGCGAGTCTTAGCTGTATAATGTACTGTGCCAGGTTATATTGAACGAATTCATTTTTATCATGCGATGTAGCCATTGAAGCCAATCCATCAGAGTACAAGTAAAAATTCCTCCCTCCTTTTTCATAGTCTGCAGTAATCGCAGGTAATTCAAAGGAAAAAAGTTTATTCACTTCAAATTCAATACTTTTTTCAATATCGGCATAAGCACAACTGCCTGAATTATATTTCCTGGAGTCCTCTATGTAACCTGGGCATCTGTCAATGTGATCTATTATATGCTGAAGATGGTGCAATTCATGTTCTTTAAACATATCTGGATTTATGATTGATTTTAATTTTTCATTGGTTATTTCCCTGGTGATCAATATAGGCAAATAAAATAGCCCCTTCCATTGTTTGACAATGGGGTTGATCTCAATAAAAATACCATCTAACAAGGCATATGCGCCTTGTCTTAGGTGTTCTGCAGAATCAACGCTAAGGCTGAAATATGAAAGATTATACTTTTCTTCATACTCAATTTGTTCAACGGTATTTTCGTTGTAGTATCCGGATTCATTTAAAATATTCTTTATTTTGTCAATATTAGCTTTTCTAACTACACGGAGATAAACGCTTTTATAACCTGATTTTTTCATAAAAACAGACTCCTGATGAAGGCCCATATGGGGGTCAGGCTTGGCTTACGTGTGACCTTTTGGTTATTGGTGTTGTTTGGGGAGAAACTTAAAGCCGTCTGTAGATATCTCTTCGGTGTCCTGCCCGTAAAACGACAATATTGTATACGAGGGTGTACATTACTTCCCGAAAATCTCATCATGTGATTTGATTCTTCCTGCTTTATATTCATCCCGGGACTCTTTTATGCTTTTTAGATAATCGGGGGATGTGGATGCAAGAAGGTCTTCTAAAAAAGAATCCCTTTCTTTCTTTTTCATATTCATAACTGCCTGGATTAATATTTCCGGCAGGATTTCCATTTTTATTTTATTTGTATACATACCCCTTCCTTTTTTCTTCCAGTTGAATGGCGGACAACCGCCATTCGTCACGGATGGCCTGCGGCAATCTGTTAATCGTGAGGATGTCCCTGACGGTGGTCCTCGCCTTTAAGATTCCCTTTTTCATAAGCGGGATCTATGGCCATGGTTGACTCCTTTTATGCGGTGCACCTGAATACCAACAGGTTCGTTATTCAATATCTTTTTGACCAATACAAAGTCAACGGCATGTTCACGATTTTAGGGACATCTGCAATCAGGAGCCCGTAGCGGCTAACCCGAATTCATAAACAGGTGTTTCGAGCACTTTGACCGGCTTCCTTTTTTCCCAGATGATCTTCTGAATTTTTTCAACCGTCTCCGGGGCAAAATACTGTTCCCCTGTCTCTATGCACACTCTGGCCGGTACATGCTCTACAATGTAGAATTTCCCATCCAATTCTAGTGTATACGTCACGTACTGCTCACTGTATGTTTCCTTTATTGTGCTTCCCATCGTTACTTCCTCCTAACCCCCATGCCCAGGTGGGCACAACAAAGCATGAAACACTTGCAAAAATAAAGAGATGGTCATAACTATCAGATTTTTTATTTACGACAATAAAATGAAGGAGATAGCTATGACCAAGAGATTAGATACCAC
>JANNUH010000058.1:0-70432 GCA_031395015.1 Desulfobacterales bacterium
CGCTGCGAGCTATTATAGAAATTGGTGTCTCGTTGATAAAACGTTCGAAAATGGTACTTGGCATAGCAGTCTCCTTGAGATACAGTGTTGAGGTTATTACCTCCGGTTTGTATCTGCTAGAAACTAAAATGTCTAGATTTAATTTCTGAATGCAATTCATTTTATATTTAGCTCGTTAGTACTACCTTGAAAGGGCTGCCCCTCTACCCTAAATCAATGTAGAGGCATTTCAAAAAATATGGAAAAAACAATTCCCATACCAATGCAACTCTATGAATACTTGAAAAATAGAATTACAAACCACTGAGGGCTTTGTTGCCCGGATTGATGTTTTCTACAGATTTTTTTTGAAAAATAAAAAGAGTTTCAATAAGAGCGGCAATGGAGTCAAGATTTTTTCCAAAGTGCAAAAAAAAATCAGTCACGTATTTTTTTGTTTAAACTCGATCAGCTCGACCATAAGCGGTCGCCATGTCGGTCAGTTTTTCAACGTGGGTTTTCTCTTCCAGGATGATTTTTTTCAGGCCTTTTCGCACCTCATCCTCTTCAATGAAGATTTCAAGCAGTTCGTAAAATTGGATGGTGTCCTTTTCAAATTCAATAAAAGTGTTCAGAAGCTCAGGGGGTGTGGCGATCTTGTCAAACGCCACATCATCCAGGGAAAGGGTTTTTTCTCCCATCATGTCCTGAAGAACCTGGGGGATCATTTCCTTTAAGTCTTTTTCTTCCGGTTGAAGGAAAAGGCGGCCTTTCTGATCTGAAAACCAGCGGCCATGGGCGGCTTCTTCATCCGCCATCCAGTTGAGAAGATCTGCCAGGTTCTTTTGTCTGATTTTTTCAACAGCATTCCTGTAAACAGCTTCCCCGTTTTTTTCCATTTTTACGGCCATTTCAAAAAGATCATCCATTGTGAACATGGGTGTATTTCCTTCTTTCTTTTTCCGTCCAGTCAATCCGGCTCATGAGCCCCTGGATTATCTTTACATCCCTGGAGGTGAGCTCGGCAGAGCCAAAGATCCGCCGGAAGGTTCTTAAAATGTGATCCGGATTCTGTTTGTCCAGAAACTCAATACTGAGAAGGGTTTCCCGCATATGGGCGATCATGTGGTCGATTTCATCCCCTTTGGCCGGTTTTTTTTTAACCGACGGGCCGGAACGCTTTTTGGCTTTTGCGGAAGAACCGGCAATTTCATAGAGCAGTATGGACAGGGCATGACTCAAATTCATGGATGGAAATCCGTCATGGGTGGGGATGGTGATAAAATGCTGGCAAAGGCTCAGATCCTTTGTCTCAAGGCCGTTGTCTTCAGGTCCCAGCACAAGGGCACAGGACAGGTCGGCAAAGGCTTGATTTAATTTTTCGGCGGCCGCGGCCGGTGTAAAAAAATTTTCCCTGTATTTGCCGAACCTGCGGGTGGTGCCAAAGGCAACCTGAATATCGGACAGGGCTGCCTGAAGGGTATCAAAAACCTGGGCGGTTTCAAGAATCGGGAAGGCGGTCAGGGCCATTTTTTTGGCCGGAAGGGACAGATATTCCGGTGTGGGCTCCACCAGTCTTAACCGGGTAAATCCGAAATTCATCATGACTCTTGCCACGGACCCGATATTGATTGGGCCCTGGGGTTTTACCAGAACGATGGAAAGGGATTCAGGGTTCATTTTTCCTTTGTGTCTTTTTCTTTTGTATCTCTATCTTTGGTGTCTTTATCTTTAGTGTCAAGGATCAAGGTGACCGGCCCCTGGTTGATGAGGGATATTTCCATCATGGCCTGGAAAACTCCGGATTTTGTTTCAACCCCGAACGCCTGGGCCTTGCGGATAAAATATTCGTAAAGGCTGTTGGCTTTTTCAGGCGGGGCCGCCTTGATATAGGATGGCCGCCGGCCTTTCCTGCAATCGCCCAGAAGGGTAAACTGGGATACCACCAGAAGCTCACCTTTGACATCCAGAAGGGAAATATTCAGTTTGCCCTGATCGTCTTCAAAGATGCGCAGATGGATGATCTTTTCCACGAGGAAATCTGCATCCTTTTCCGTGTCGTCTTCGGATATGCCCAGAAGAACCATGAGCCCCCGGCCGATGCGGGAGACAATTTTATCATCCACCGTCACCTGGGAATTTTTAACCCGCTGAACCACTGCCTTCATGAATAGCCTCTTCCTTTATTCATATCGGGCGACCAGGATCGGATCAGGCCAGTCCGTGCTGAAGCCTTCCGTCATCAGAATTTGAACGGCGCTTTCCACATGGCCCCCGGCTTCATCTACACCATGGGAATCATCCCCCGGAACCACGGGGATTCCCATTTCCTTTGCCGTTTTCCGAATGGATGCAGTGATATACGGTTCCTTTTCACCCCTTTTGAGGGGCCGGAGGTTAAAATCCAGGACAAGGTTCAGAGATTTGATGAGTTTGAAATTCCGGATAATTTTATCCCGGATAGAGGGGGTTAACAGCCGTTTTTTATAGTCCGGGTCAAAAATCCGGACAAGGTCGAAATGCCCAATAACAAAAGGCTTCAGGGTGAGGATCATATCCTGCTGAAGGTCAAAATACCGTTCATACAGAGCTTCATGGGAGCCGCACAAAGAAACAACCCGGTCATAGTCTTTCCGGCAGTAATCAAAACAGACCTCATCCACATGATGGACCGAGCCCACCAGATAATCGGGTTTAAATTTTGAGATGAGCTTTTTTAAATGGGCCCCATAGCCCGCATAGGTTTCCGTCTCCATCCCGGCAAATATCTTAATCCGGGAGGCATATTTTTGTTGAAGCAGGCGAAGGGTGTAAAAATAGGCCTCAAATCGTTTCTCAAGATCATCAACGCTCAGACCCAAGTTTCTTTCATCCGGGTAAAGAAAATTTTCATGGCTCGGCGGAATATGTTCGGTAATTCCGACCTTTGTAAAGCCAAGGCCGATATATCTTAAAATAATATCTTCCAGGTTATCCCTGGCATGGCTGCAAAACTGGCCGCTGTGGCCGCCGTGCAGAGAAATGAGCAATTCGTTTTTCATAAAAGGCAACCTAACATCAAAAAGGGGATAAAATCAAGAGGGTTTGCGGCCGATGGGATTAACGCCGGGATCAAAGGGATGGGACCGGACAAAATCCGGCTGATACACATCCTTGCTGTCCAGGTCCTGGACCCAGCCGTTTTCAAGGCCCAGAAAATCCATTTCATCCAGCACTTCATCGTATTCCTTTTTTGTTACACCCCGGTTCAGTCCTTCCATACCGGCAACATGGGGAGTGGGATAATATTGGGCCATGAGGGAAATGGTAATGTCCAAGGAGATTTCCCGGGCCAGAAAACGCAGGACGTTCTTGCTGTTTTCCACCTGTCCCGGAAGCACCAGGTGACGCACAATCACCCCTTCCAGGATCTCACCCCGTGAATTTAATTTAAGCTCAAGGCCCTTCTGCCGGACCATTTCCCGAATGGCTGCCGTGGCCACTTTGGGGTAGTGCGGGGCATGGGAAAGGCGATTCCCAAGGGCCTCATCCATATATTTCAAATCCGGCAGCCAGACATGGATCAGGGATGAAAGAGATTTAAGGCTTTCCACCCGGTCATAGGCATGGGTATTGTAAACCGTGACCGGGGCCTGCCCTTTTTCCAGTAAGGCCCGGATAATGGCCTGAACCTGGGGAATCACATGGGAAGGCGACACAAAGCCGACAGCAGGGGCTCCCTGGTCCAGCAAAACTTCAATCTGCCGGAGGACCTCGTCAAGGCTGAGGATATATTCGATTTCAGGATTTTCATTCCTGCTGATTTGATGATTCTGGCAATAGCCGCATTGAAGATTGCAGCGGGTGAAAAAAACATTGCAGATGCCTTTCTCGCCGCTGATGACCGGCTCCTCCCCCTGGTGCAGACAGATGGAGCCGATCTGGAATCCGGCCCCGGTCCGGCAATATCCCAATTCTCCGGCGAGCCGGTCCACGCGGCATTCCCTGGGGCAGCAGACGCAGGAGCGAAGGGCTTCAGGATCAGGGCCGATGCAGGTATTATGATAGCGTGGAGTCATCCGTTCATAGCCTCTGAATCAGGTATAAAAAAGTGGGAAACCGGCTAAGAGCCTTGATTTTATAGAACTCATAGAGAAGCTCACGGGATGGGCTGTCGAATTTTAAGGGAGAAAGGTAGATACAGCCCTTGGGCCGGGTTCTGGGGATGCTGTGCCGGATCAGGGAAAGCAGGGATTCAGTATGGGTATCCGGCAAGGCATCGTCTATGACAAAATTGCAGGTAATTTCCAAATTGGGAAGGGTATCATTGATATGCTGAGCCTTTTCAAAGGCCGCCCTCACTTTTTCAGGGGTAATGGGTTTACCGAGAAGATCAAGGGTGGTTTTGTCACAGGATTCAAGTCCGATATTGATACAGGTGTGAAAAGGAAGCTTTTCCAATTTCTCGAAGAGGAGGGGGTCGGCATTTAAAAAGGAATCAACACTTCCAAACATGAATAAAAACCCCTCTTTCATGAAAGATGAATGAAACCCAAAGACATCAAAGGCGTTGCATGCGGTTTCAATGATGAGTTCACCGGGTGCATTCAAGGCATCGTGTTCCCCTAAGAAAAGAGCATTGAAATTAATAATGTCCTTTCCATACAGGGTTTTCAACTCCACCATCTGTCGGTCTATATCCGCCTTTGACCGGATGGAAAACGGCTTTTTGTTCTTCACCTTACAGAAGGCGCATTTGTAAAGGCAGCCATCTGCAATGGTCAGGGGAATAAAATTATAGTCTGTGTGGCGGGCATCCGGCGGCATGACCGTTACCCTTGATCCGATAATCTCAAAAAGGGTTTGCGCCTTTTGCTGCAGAATCTCAGAGGTGTTTTGCCGGATATTCCGGAGCCATTCTGAGAATTCTTCCGGCAGCCCTTTGTCCGGCAGCCCAGATAGGATATCCTGCCAACGGGTGACAATATCCTGGATTTCAGCTTCATCAAAGGGTTTTCCGCCCAGAAGAGAATTGGTGGGATAGGTGAGATTCGGAAGATAATATTCCCCCAGGGCCTCATAAACTCCTGAATATCCGCCGCTTGAATAATACACCCAGTCGTTTCCCATGGTCCGCTTCAGCCATTCCGAAGGATGAAACCAGGTTTTTGTCTTGGATCTGGCATGCCGGATCTCGTGGTTGAGATTGAATTCAAAAATATGATCACGGGTTTCAAGCCTTGAAAAAAGACCATATTTGACAGGAAAACTCACCTTTGTATAGCGGTCGTTTCCCCGGCAGTTAAGCTCAATGGATACGTCCCGGTTCCTGAACTGCTTTTGCAAAGGAGCTTTTATGGTCAATGGGTCAATACAGTTCATGATGTTAATGCCCTGTGTTTACATTTGAAAATTTTGATCTATTGATGATGGGCGGACAGGCTCAACGATTTCCATTAATTTGCCATAACCGTTAACCATTTCGTACCTGACATTTTCAGGAGCGATGGCTCGATTGATCTCATCAAAGAATTTTCTGGCACAGTTGATTTTTGTTTTTTCAATTTCCCTGAGTTCCATCGTAGACATGGTGCCTTTTGTTTCTGCCACAAAATAGATGTGTTTGACTGATCCCTCTTTAAATGAAATGGCCCAGTCCGGGTTGTAATGGCCTACGGGTGTCGGGATATAAAAACCTTTGGGAAGTTTTGCATACACCACCACTTCGGCACTGACGTCCAGCTCTTTCACAAAATTTCTCTCTGTTTTGGAATCGGTTACAACATAGTCATAAATATGGCGCTTGAGCGGTTCCCCGGCCCTGCTGAAATCCTGCCGGGTCTGTCCGGCTGTAAAGATGTCAATGTCGTGGGTTTCCAGAAGGGTGTCATAGCTTAAATGTTCGATAATGATGGTTGCCTTCTGTTCCTTGATCAACCGGGCCGCTTCGGCAATGAAATTTTCAGGGTTGGTCTTGAATTGAGCAAAAACCGATTTTTCAATTCCGGCCAGAATATCGGTCACCGTTTTTCGGGTCAGGATAACCGCTTCTGCAATTTTTCCAAGCAGATCATATTTCACGGCAGAATGAACAGAATGGGCGTTGTATTCGGTCATGGTTTCGCGAACTTCAAATCCGTCGCCGTCCTTTATCTCTTCATAACTGATGCCGTCCTTCTGCTCACCGCGCTGGATGGTATATTGCAACGGAGAAACCCTCAGCTCCCTGTTCAGGGCGCTGATACATTTTCCAACCAGTTCGGAACTGTCAAAATGTACGCTGTAAACCGCTTTATGATTGATTCTGTCCCAAAGCGCTTTGAATTCTTTTTTGTGAAAATTGGCATTCAGCGGATTGGCTTTAACAACCCGGTCATTTTCAATCTGAGGCAATGCCGCATCGCTGTAAACACTGTCGATCAAATTGAATATCTGGTCTCTATAGGGTTGCAGGTCTTCCGGCAAAGGGGCAAGCCCATTTTCTTTGACCGCTTCATGAAAGGTTTGAGAAATATGGTCCTTGTCATCGGTATAATCGTTTTTCAACAGATATTTATAGATCTGCCGGGCCATCTGAGGCGTTACTTCAATTTTTTCATCCTGAACCCGTAATATCTTACCGGTAAAATAGGTTTCATCCGCCACACGGGGCCTTTTTGATAAAGATTCACTGATCTCCTGCTGAAGAGCGGTCACAAAATCCTTGTAACTCTCACCGGCAACCACGGTCAGCACATTGGTCTGGTGTACGGTGACCGGGTTATCCTGTCTGTCTCCGTACTGATTCACGGCAATACGAAGCCCACGCCCCACCTCCTGTCTTCGGAGGATGGTGTTGTCACTGTGTTTTAAGGTGCAGATGACAAACACATTGGGATTATCCCAGCCTTCCCGGAGCGCAGAATGTGAAAAAATAAAACGGACCGGCTCTTCAAAGGATAAAAGGCGTTCCTTGTCCTTCAGGATCAGGTCATAGGCGTCCGCATCATCGGCTTCCGAAGACCTTTTCCCGGTTACCGGATCGACCATCCGCCTGCTTTTTTTATCAATGGAAAAATATCCGTTATGGGTCAGATCCTTCCGGATATTGTCCAGGTATTTTTTATAGGCTTTATGGAGAAATAGATCCTGCTTCAATTCGTTTACCGCATCCTGATATTCTTCTTCAAATATCCTGGCATATTCTCCACCCTCTTCACCAGCAGCGGTGTAAACCCTGTACTTGGCCACTTCATCAATAAAGAACAGGGTCAGGACCTTGATCCCCTGGTGAAAAAGCACCTGCTCTTTTTCAAAATGCGCCCTGACCGCTTCCCTGATCTGAATACGCCTCAAAGCGGTTTCATTCACATCACCGGTGGCTTCGCCAGCCTGTAATTGATGGCCGTTGGTAAATTCAACCGTATCCGTCACGGCATTGATATCGGCAATGACAAATCCTTTGTACTGATCCAGTTCCCCGGAAAGATCATAAAGGTTATCGCCCTTGTTTAAACGCCTGAGGGTTCGTTTGATCCCGTTGCTCTGTCTGACTTCCAGCTCCATCCGGGCCACGGGGCTCTGCCTGGATATTTCAATGCCTTCCAGATACAGATAGGCATTGGTTCCGGACAATCCTTTCACGGTGATCCCGCGTACTGCAATTTTCTTGACCAGCTTCTGGTTATAGGCATCCAGAGCATCCAGGCGATGCACTCTATTATGCTCGGTTTTATGGGTTGCAGAATATCGGAGCACAAAAAGGGGCTTAAACTCCTTGAGGGAGTCCAGTGTCTGTGTGCCTTCCATTTTTTGCGGTTCGTCAAGAATCAGAATGGGACGATTGGCCTTGATGACATCAATGGGTTTTCTGCTCTGAAAATCGTCCAGCGCTTCATAAATCCGGCGGTTGTCCTTGCCCCTGGCATTAAACGCCTGGACATTGATCACCATGATGTTGATCCCGGCATCTGAGGAAAAGCTTTCCAGATTGTGGAGCTGCTTGGAATTGTAGATGAAAAAACGGATTTTTTTGCCATAGGTTTCCAGAAAATGTTCCGCCGTTATCTCAAGGGATTTAAAAACCCCTTCCCGGATGGCAATGCTGGGCACCACAACAATGAATTTGGTCCAGCCGAACTGCCGGTTCATCTCAAATATGGTTTTGATATAGCAATAGGTTTTTCCGGTTCCGGTTTCCATTTCCACATCCAGGTTCAGCCCTGAGACCTTGGTCTTAACCAAGGTCATGGATTGGGGAAGGTTCTGAAATCGCTGAACCGCCTGGATATTTTCGAGCAATTGCATATCATTTAGCGCAAGATCTGCGTTTTTAAACCCGGCGGTTTCAAAACCGGGCAAAGAAGCTCCCTTGGCGTCGGCCCCCGGATCAATACGGTAGCGGAGTCCCGACGCTTTGGGCTGTCCTTTGAAACAATCCACAACCGCTTCCACGGCACGGGTCTGGTAGGCTTGCAGTTTAAATTTTAATTTCATGCGGGGCTCCCTGTTTTTTTGTGTCTGACAGCCGAGACACAAACCTTTTTGTGTAACCTGAAACTGAAAATTGGTGACACAAACTCTTTTGAGTCTATCAGAGGTGACACAAACATCATAAGACCTTTCTTCCTTCGACAATGTTGAGGAGTTCAGGAAAACACAAAATAGCAGATCTGCGGCCGCTTGCATTTCTCAGAATCGTCAGGATACCTTTCTCTCGAAGTTGTTTTAACAGGGCCAGAGCTGTTTTTTTGTTCATTTTGGAACGCGTTACAAGATCGGTGGTTCCAAAAATCGGCCGATCAAAGACAGCATCCAGCAAATCGATCACATATTGTGAGTGGGTAATTTCATGGATCTTTGTCTTCATGTCCTCATAAAGTTCCATAATGGCCTTGACCTTAATATTGTTATGTTTTGCCTGTTCTTTTATCGTTTTGAGGAAAAATTCAATCCAGCCGTTCCAATCCCCTTCATGGGAAATATTTTGCAAATGGATATAATATTCTTCCCGATTGGCTTCAAGATAGGAACTCAGATAAAACATGGGCTGGGAAAGTTTCTTTTTCTGAAAAAGAAAAAGGGGGATGAGAATACGGCCGATACGTCCATTACCGTCTTTAAATGGGTGAAGCAGTTCAAACTGAGCATGGGCAACGGCAGTCTGAAGAAGCATATCAATATCGTTTATGCCCAGATACGCCTGCCAGTTCATGAGGTGGTCTTGAAGTTGTAGGGGATTGGGCGGCACAAAGCTGGCCTCATCAATGGTACAACCATACCGTCCGATCCAGTTTTGATCTTTACGGAATTCTCCAGGATTTTTATCCTTCCCGCGAACACTGTTGAGAAGGATCTTATGCAATTCCCTTATAAAAGACAGGGTGATGGGGCGGTCATCCAGATAATGGCTGGCCGAGCGCAGGGCTTCACGGTAATTGATGATTTCCTGAATATCATTGTATTTCTCTCCTTGTTTGATAATTCCCGCTTCCTGCTCCAGAACCTCATCCACGGTTGCCTGCGTACCTTCAATTTTTGAGGAAAGCACGGCTTCTTGATTTGTCAGCGGAGACAGCATTACGGAAGGGTTGACAATTCCCTGTAAAAGTCCGTCATAGCGGGCCAGTTCTGCGTTGGCATCACCGACCAGCGAAAAAAGCCTCTGATAATCCAGGTTCTTCAGAGGCAATTGATCCGGTTCATAGGGCTTCATTCATTTTTCCTTTTTGTATCGTTATCTCTTCCGTGTTTGGTTTTGCTGTTTTCAATCTGTTCAAGCTCTTTTTCAGCTTCAATAAAATGCTTTTCCACTTCGGTTGGTTCTTCAATCTGTTTCAGTCGGAATCTATCATATTCTCCATATGCTTTTTGCAGCGCTGCCTCATGGCTCATGTTTCCGGCGTGGGTCAAAAGTTCGCGGCCGGTCATGGTCAGAAATTGGTGCAGACGTTCAATCCAGGCCTGCATGGTCATTGGATTTTTATTCAGTGCCTGCAATTCCGCCATCTCAAGGTAAGCTGTCACAATGCGATTGAGGATATTCAACTCATTTTCATTAAGATAGTTCTTGGCAATTTCCACATCCCGTCTGAGCAGCTTGTTGCCCGAATAATGGGTGATCCCCATGTTGTGTCGGTCGGCATCTGCTCGGGTGTAAATCAATTCCGCTGCTGTGTGGCCATGTGCAGCCCAGTGCATCTTGTTTTGGACCTGTTTAAAAAAGAGTTTGGAAGCGTCCGATTTTGGCTCATAATCAATACTGGTGGCATAAATATCCAGCACCTTGCGCCAGAACACCTTCTCGGATGAACGGATATCACGGATACGGGCGAGCAGTTCTTCAAAATAGCGCCCCCCCTGCGGTTCTTTCAGACGGTCGTCATCCAGGGTGAAGCCTTTGACTATGTATTCTTTCAGCCGTTCGGTGGCCCAGATGCGAAAACGGGTGGCAATATGGCTTTTTACCCGGTAACCCACTGAAATAATCATATCAAGGTTGTAATACTCCAAAGCCCGGCCGACTTCTCTGGTGCCCTCTTGTCGAACTGTCAAATATTTTTTGACAGTTGCCTCGGGCAGCAGTTCTCTTTCTTCATAAATGCTGTTGATATGGTGACTTATATTCTGCTTCGAGCTTTGAAAAAGATCTGCCATAAGCTGTTGGGTCAGCCAGACGGTTTCATCCTGCAACCGTACATCCAGTTTCACCCGGCCGTCATCCGTCTGATATACCAGCACCTCTCCTTTTGGCATCTCAATGTCAGATTGTTTGTGGTTACTCATATTGTCTTCACCTCGATGCTCGGATTCAATATAGTCACAGATGCTATCGGTTACATCTTTAAGATTTGAATCATTATTCCAGAATCTGCATTAAAAAGGTTATAGAAAAAACACATATACAACGTCAATATATTATTGGGGTAGATCTTTGAGTTTCATCTTATTTCTTTTGTCATTGGCCCCATGGCCATGCTATTAAAAAGCATGAAAATTCTGTTTCTCGAACCTTTTTTCGGCGGCTCCCACAAAGACTTTGCCCTGGGATTTAAGGCCCACTCCAGCCACGACATCACCCTTGTCACGCTTCCGGCCAGGTTCTGGAAATGGCGGATGCGGGGGGCTGCCCTTTATTTTGTGAATAAGGTCGAAGGTTTTTCCGTCTATGATGCTGTTATGGTTACGGACATGATGGATCTTACTGATTTCAAGGCCCTTGCCGGAAAGGAATGTCCGCCCATCCTCCTGTATTTCCATGAAAACCAGTTGTCCTATCCCCTGGCTGTGGATGAAAAACGCGATTTCCATCTGGGGTTCACCAATATTGTTTCCGCCTTTGCCGCAGACCGGGTGGTTTTTAATTCCAGGTTTCATATGGATGAATTTATGGGGTCGGCAAGGCAACTGATAAAGCTCATGCCCGATGCAAGACCGGGTTTTATAATGGATAAGATTATGAAAAAAGCCTCGGTCATTTATCCGGGGTGCCGGTTTGAACCGGCACCCGTGATTCTTGAAAAAAGGGACAGGACCCGGCCTTTGATCATATGGAACCACCGGTGGGAACATGATAAAAATCCGGATTTATTTTTTAAGGCCCTTTTCAGGCTGAAGGAAATGGAAATTCCCTTTTCCCTTGCGCTCCTGGGTGAAAACTTTGAGACTTTTCCGGAGGTGTTCAACCGGGCGAAAGAGGTTCTGAAGGATGAGATTCTGGTTTCAGGCTATGTGGAATCAAGGGAGGATTATATCTCCTGGCTTAAAAAAGGGGCTGTTGTGGTCAGTACCGCGATCCAGGAAAATTTCGGCCTGTCGGTTGTGGAGGCGGTTCGTTACGGCTGTATCCCGCTTTTGCCCAAAAGGCTTGCCTATCCTGAGATCATGCCGGAAGAAGCGCACCCCCTGATTTTTTATATGACCGGGGAGGATCTGGTGGAAAAACTGAAAGACATTCTTATGAATTTTCACCGATATGAGCCGTTACAGGAGAGGCTATCCTGTGAAATGGCCCGGTTTTCATGGGAAATCAGGGCAAATCAGTATGATAAGGTTTTGAAAAGATTATAAAATAGTCTTGACTGACTGAAATTTTCCCTTTACATTCAAGCATTTTTCTGGTGTTGTATGCTTTGTTTTTGGGTTTTATGACTGAAAAAAGATTCTTTTTATGGAAGATAATTCCGCAAGAAATAATCACTAAACAGGGTTGATTGATTATTTTTTAGTAACTACCCAGGTCAAGTTTGGCAGAGATTACCCCTCTGTCACTGATCATCCCTGAGAGCGGTTCTCCCGAAGAACGTCTATGTCATCACTACCTGGCAACCCATCATTATCTGGGTTTTCAGCGTACTGTGGGGGAGAATCTGAAATATGTTGTCAAGGATCGCCACGGACGACATCTGGCCTGCCTGCTCTTTGGTGCCGCCGCATGGAAGACCAAACCCCGAGATCAGTTCATCGGCTGGCCCGATACTGTACGGACCCGTCACCTTTCAGCAGTGGCGAACAACACCAGGTTTCTCATCTTGCCCTGGGTCAGAGTACCTCATCTGGCAAGCCATCTGCCGGGCACTATTTTGAAAAGAACCAGCGCGGATTGGCAACACAAATACAGGCATCCACTCCACCTGATAGAAACGTTTGTCGAACGTGACCGCTTCCGAGGCACTTGTTATCAGGCAGCCAATTGGAAGCTGGTTGGGCAGACAACGGGGCGCAGCCGCCAGAATCGGCCACCATGAGCGTGCCGGTAAAAGATATCCATCTCTATCCCTTGACGCTCCGGTTTCGGGAGCTCCTCTGCCATGAAGACCGCCGCTGAACTTCTCAATTGGGGATGACCAACCAAATCGCAGATACGCTCATCAAGCGGTAAGTGTAATAAACCGGCATCGGCGGTCTTTTTTAGGGGAACAACCCCCAAGGAGAAAAACCATCCCCCGGACCGGCTGAGTCGACAAAACCGCGCCACTAACCAAAAATATCTGCAATTTTTCGATCTCTTTAACGATTTGGTCAGATTTTGCTTGACCCACTATACTATTTCCATTATATTTTTCCCCAAAAATGCGACTTCCTATCAATTTTTTTAAGGAGTAAGGGTAATGAGCAAAGAGACAATACTGGAAGTTTTGAGAAGGGCAGGAGATGGCTATGGCTTTCTGTCTCAACTTGCAGATGACGCCGCTCGGGCCTTTGGAAAGTTATGATTTGACTCTGGAGGAAAAAGCCGCCTTTTCAAGCGGGGATGTACGTTGGATCGAAAATCATGTCGGGAAACTGGACAAGGCCTTGATGACTTGGCTTAAAGGCAGACTTGAGCAGGAGAAGTGGTAAAGTAAGGAGGCATAATGGAAGAACGTTTAGAAAAAATTTTATCTTGCTATGAAGGCAAGAACATCGAATTGATTCCCATTTTACAACAAGTTCAAATTGAGTATGGCTATCTTCCGGAAACCGCCATGCGCGAAGCCGCAAGATTTGTCGGTGTTCCGGAAAGCCGCGTTTACGGGGTGGCAACATTTTATGAGCAATTCAGGTTCACGCCCATGGGGAAAAACAAGGTTACGATTTGCAGGGGGACCGCCTGCCATGTTCGAGGAGCCCAGAAGATTCTTGAAAAAGTTGAGCAACTATTGGCCATAAAGGAAGGGGAAACCACCGAAGACCTCGAATACACTTTAAAAACAGCAGCCTGTATCGGATGCTGCGCTCTATCACCATGCATGATGATAAACGATGATGTAGAAGCCAAATTGACCCCAAAAAAAATGGCGGGATTTTTTGTTAAGGAGAGAACAGATGAAGTTCAGTGACAGAAAAAAACGTGCAGAGGATGCGTGGAATGAATTGCAGCAGAGCAAAATACCGACCATTTATATTGGAGCGGCTACCTGCGGTCGTTCTGCCGGTGCTTTAGGGGTGAAACAAGCCTTTCAGGATGAGCTTCAAAAAAGAGGCATTGATGCGAACCTAATTGAAGTGGGTTGCTTTGGACCCTGCTTTGCCGAACCGCTTATCAATATAGCCAAACCCGGCCGTCCGAATATTTTATACAGAAATGTTACCGGCAAAATGGCGGTTGAACTCGTTGAAAATTATATCATCAATGATGATCCTTCACCGCAATATGCTTTTGGGACGCTTGGGGAAGGAAAGATTGACGGAATTAATGTTCTGATGGAAACTTCTTTTTTCAAGTCCCAGGCAAGAGAACTTTTCCGCAACTGCGGCATCATTGATCCCACAAACATAGACCACTACATTGCCCATGAAGGTTACAGCGGGCTTGAAAAGGTTCTCAGTATGAAGCCGACCGAGGTGATCGCTGAGATAAAAACATCCGGCTTGCGTGGAAGAGGCGGCGGCGGTTTTCCTGCCGGACGAAAATGGGAGGCCTGCCTGCAGGCGGAAGGCAAGGAAAAATTTGTTGTGTGCAACGCCGACGAAGGCGACCCTGGTGCGTTCATGGATCGCTCCGTCCTGGAAGCCGATCCCCATGCCGTGCTGGAAGGCATGATTATCGCCGGATATACGGTAGGCGCTCAAAGAGGCTATATCTACGTGCGGGCGGAATATCCTTTGGCCATTAAACGTCTTCAGACTGCCATCCAACAGGCGCGGGAGCAGAATGTTCTCGGCGACAGGATAATGGGCAAGGATTTTAATTTTGAGATCGAGATTTTTCAGGGTGCCGGAGCGTTTGTCTGCGGCGAATCAACTGCCCTGACCTTGTCCATAGAAGGCAAAAGAGGGATGCCGAAGGCTTCACCAAGGCCCCGCACGACGGAAGAGGGGCTTTTTGACAAGCCGACTTTGTTGAATAATGTCAAAACCTTTGCTTATGTCCCTCGTATTATCAACCGGGGCGGGGCGTGGCTTGCGGGTATCGGAACCGAGAAGAGCAAGGGGACGGCGGTCTTTGCCCTGACGGGCAATGTGGAAAACTGCGGTTTGATTGAGGTCCCCATGGGGATCACCCTGCGAGAAATCATCTACGACATCGGCGGAGGCGTTCTAGACGGCAAGGAATTCAAGGCCGTTCAGACGGGAGGCCCATCCGGAGGCTGCCTTCCTGAGTCTTTTCTGGATACGCCGGTGGACTACGATTCACTGATATCCGCCGGTTCCATGATGGGCTCCGGCGGCATGGTGGTTATGGATAACAGCACCTGCATGGTTGACATTGCCCGTTATTTCCTGGATTTCACCCAAAAAGAATCCTGTGGGCAATGCACCCTTTGCAGACTCGGCACAACGCAGATGTTAAACCTTCTTGAGGATATTACCAAAGGAAAAGGGCAACCCGGCGATATCGATCTGCTTGAGCAGATGGGGGCTGCGGTGAATTCCGGCTCGCTTTGCGGTCTGGGACAAAGCGCGGGCAACCCTGTTTTGACGACGATCAAATATTTCAGGGATGAATATGAAGCCCACGTCAATAAAAAAAGCTGTCCGGCCCTGGCATGCAAGGAGCTGATTTCTTACCGCATCATTGCCGATAAATGCAAAGGATGTACAATCTGCGCCAAGGCCTGCCCCACCGAAGCCATTTTTGGTGAAAAAAAGCAGGTTCATATATTGGATCAAACCAAATGTATTCGATGTGGTATGTGCTTTGAGAAATGCCCGACTAAATATAAAGCCGTTGAATGCGTCCCGGGACGTTTGAATGAAGGAGGTAACTAGTGACTCAGAAAATCGAACTCATAATTAACGGCCTGCCGGTTACGGCCGACAGCGGCATGACTATACTGGAGGCAGCGCTCAAAAAAGGTATTTATATTCCACATCTGTGTCATCATCGTGACTTGAAGCCTGTGGGTGCCTGCAGACTTTGCCTTGTGGAAATTGATGGATGGAAGACGGCAATCTCCTGCAAAACACCGGTCAAGAACGGAATGGTTGTCCGAACAGAAACCCCGGAAATCAATAAATCAAGGCAGATAAATCTGGAGCTGCTCATAGCAGACCACGACACAGACTGTCTTGCCTGTTTCCAGAATACCAAGTGTGCATTGCAGCGGGTGGCCGATCATATCGGCATCAACAAAAAGCGACTGCAACGGCTAAAGTCCAGGCCAAAAAAAATGGCCATTGACGACTCCAATCCATTTTTTAATTTTGACCCCAACCGATGTGTGCTATGCGGCATTTGTGTGCGCACCTGCGAAGAAATTCAAAACGTCCAGGCCATTGATTTTGTTCACCGGGGTATGGGTACAAAAATTGCCGGTTTTGGTGATAAATCACGGCTGGAATCCAATTGTGAATCATGTGGTGAGTGCATCGTCCGGTGTCCGGTGGGCGCATTAACCGAAAAAGACGCCCAGAATCCGACACATCAGGTGAAAACGATTTGTTCTTTCTGTGGTTGCGGCTGTGGTCTGGTGCTGGGAGTACGCGACAATAAGCTTGTCAGCGCCCGGGGAGATGTGGGCAGTCTGGCCAACAAAGGCAGGCTCTGTGTCAAGGGCCGATTCGGTTACAAATACGTAAATCACCCAGAACGCCTTACTTCCCCGTTGGTGAAACGAAATGGGGAGTTTGTCAAGGTGGGTTGGGATGAAGCCCTGGATCTGGTAGCTGCAACTTTTTCCAAAAACAAAGGAGAAAAGTTTGCCGCCATCTCTTCGGCCAAGGCCACAAATGAGGATAACTATATCCTGCAGCGGTTTACGCGGTCCGTTATGGGCACCAACAATATAGATCACTGCGCACGACTCTGACATGCTCCTTCTGTGGCCGGTCTGGCCACCTCTCTTGGAAGCGGAGCAATGACAAACCAGATCAGTGAACTTGGCGGGACCTCGGCAATTTTGGCGATCGGCACCAACACCACCGAAACCCACCCCATCGTCGCCTTGCAGGTAAAGGATGCTGTGCGCAAAAATGGTGCCAAGCTCATTGTCATCAATCCCAAGGAAATCGAACTTTGCAAATTTGCCGATGTTTTCCTTCAGAATAAGCCCGGTTCAGACCTGGCCCTGCTGATGGGGATGATGCGGGTGATTTTGGAAGAAGGACTTCATAATAAGTCCTTTATCGAGAGTCGGTGTGAGGATTTCGAGGATTTCGAGAAATCTCTGGTAAATTTTGATCTGGATACGGTTGAAAAGATTACAGGCGTCCCGCAAGATAAAATAATCAAAGCCGCCCGAATTTATGCTACCCAAACACCTGCCTCCATCATCTATTGCATGGGCATTACCCAGCATGTTCACGGTACCGACAATGTGCTGGCCATCAGCAACCTGGCATTGCTCACGGGCAATATCGGCAAACCCTCATCCGGGGTAAATCCCCTCAGAGGGCAGAATAATGTTCAGGGTGCCTGCGATATGGGCTGCCTGCCCAATGTTTATCCGGGGTATCAGGCGGTAACTTCCCCTGAGGCCAAGGCAAAATTTGAATCGGCCTGGGGGATTGAATTAAACGACAAACCGGGGCGAACCCATACTGAAATATTCGATGCCATGTATGACGGCAATATCAGTGCGCTTTATCTGGTGGGCGAAAACCCGGTTCTGAGTGAAGCCAATTCCAGCCATGCCATTGAAGCCATGAAAAAAGTGGATTTTATGGTTGTACAGGACATCTTTTTAACGGAAACTGCAATGCTGGCGGATGTCGTCCTACCGGGGGCCACCTTCGCAGAAAAGGACGGCACCTTTACAAATACGGAACGTAGGGTTCAGCGGGTGCGCAAGGCAGTAGAACCGGTAGGTGAGGCCAAGCCGGACTGGTGGATAGCCTGTGAATTGGCCAAACGCATGGGTGGCAAAGGCTTTGATTTCTCAAGTTCCGAAGAAATTATGGAAGAGATATCTTCGCTTATACCTGCTTACAAGGGCATCACCTACGCGCGGCTGGAAAAAGGCGGCATCCAATGGCCCTGCCAGGCGGAAGATCATCCGGGTACGCCGTTTCTACATGCCGAAAAATTCGGCACAGCCAGCGGCAAAGGAAAATTTAAACCCCTGGTCTATCGGAAACCGGGTGAAGAGACTGATCCTGAATATCCCCTGCTTCTGACCACGGACCGCAGGCTGTATCACTTTCATAGTACCATGACACGCAGAGTCTACGGACTTAATGTTCTGGGAACCGAAGAACTGTTGAAAATACACCCGGATGATGCTTCCCGGATGGGGGTAACAGACGGCCAGATGGTTCAGGTGACGTCCCGGCGAGGGAAAGTGGAGGTAAAGACGAAGATTACGGATGCATGCCTTCCGGGGACGGTATCCATGACATTTCACTTTTCCGAAACCCCCACTAATCTGCTGACCTGCTGCGAGTTGGATCCCGTTGCAAAAACGCCTGCAACAAAGGTATGCGCGGTTCGAATCGAGGGGCTTAGAAGCTAAACTGCGGGCAGAAGTGATGGATGAGGCATATCCCTTCCGGATGACCACGGGAAGGGTCTATGCCCATTATCATACCGGAACCTGACGAGAAATTCCAAATCCCTTGATTTTGAGGTGTCGGAGAGCTTTCTTGAAATCAATCCGGCCTATGACCCCATTGCCAAAATCCCGGAACTGAAAGTCTGTGCCGTGAAATTTGAAAAGGTTTAAAAAAAGGAGAGATTCAAATGGATGCCGAACTTTATAAAAAAGTGATCAAGGATGCCATTGAAGGAGAGATTGAAGCAAAAAAATTTTATCTGAATATTTCAAAAAGAATCAAGGACTCCTATTTAAAAGACCTGTTCCAGAACTTTTCCAAAGAAGAAGCCCATCACGAGCAAATTCTAAATGCACTTCTGGACAAAGGCAAAATAAAAACCACTACCTTTAACGGCACAAGGGATTTTAAAATTTCGGAAACCATTGCCTTGCCGGAAGTGTCGGAAACCATGAACTTGAAAGACGCCATCGGTCTTGCCATGAAAAATGAAGAGATCGCCATGCAGAAATATGAGACATTGTCTGCCAACTGTGATGACCCGGAATTGAAATCCGTATTCAAAAGCCTTTCTTCCATGGAGAAAGACCATAAATTCAAAATGGAAGAAAGCTTTGTGAACGTGGCCTATCCTGAAATCTGGTAGGTAAGTTATCATTTTTAACCATGAAGCTCATGAAGACCATGAAGCACCAAGAGGCCTGAACTTCCTGTCCTTCATGGTTTAATAAAACTGCTTCAAAAAATTTCTTGACATTACGCATGATGCGTAATAAATTTTACACAAAGTTAATTATTGATATTTGTGTATTGTCATGCAAAATATAAAGAATCCGTTTACATTCAGCAATATTGTCACTGGTCCTGATTTCTGTAACAGGAAAAAAGAACAGGAAGACCTGCTGGAATTCATCAGGTCTTCTCAGAATGTTTTGCTTTACTCCCACAGGCGAACCGGAAAAACTTCCCTGATCAAACAGGTATTTCTCAGTCTAAAAGAGCAGAGCCCAGATATCAAGGCATTGTATATCGATCTCTACGGGACAACATCTGAAAGGGAGCTCATGTCCCGGATATTTCAGCAGTTGAATGTCCTGGAATCCGGTACGGACAAATTACTGGCCCTCCTGAAGAACAGCATTGATAAATTTTCATTCCAGATCAGTATTGACCCGGCAACCGGCTCACCCGCCATTTCTCCGTCCTTCTAAGCAGCCGATAAAAACCTGGTGTTGAAAAACCTCATGGAACTGCTTGAGAAATTCTCACAGAAACGAAAAATCGTCATTGCTCTGGATGAGTTTCAGGAAGTCGCCCAATATGCAAACGCAGATGCTTTTGAAAAGCAGCTCAGATCTTATATCCAACAGCACGACAATATCTGTTATATTTTTTCCGGAAGTCAGCAGCATCTGCTTTCCGCCATGTTTCAGTCAAAGGGCAGGGCATTTTACCAGCAGGCGGCAAGCTACCCGCTTTGCGGGATTGAAACAAAACATTACCTCCCGTGGATGAAAGAATTGTTTGATACCGGTAATCTCTGTGTTTCAACCGAAAACCTTACAAAAATTGTGGAGCGGTTCGGCAACCATCCCATGTATATCCAATTGTTCTGTTTTTTCCTCTGGCGGGAATTGCAGGAAAACTCCTGGGATGACACAACCATCGATAGAATCGAAAGATCTGTAATTGACCAGAAACACCTTGAATATCAGACACTGTGGGACAATTTGACAATCAACCAGAAAAAAACCTTAAAACTTGTGCTCATGAATGACGGACGGAATCTTTTTGCAGCAGAAGCCTTAACTGCCGTAAACATCAGCACGGCATCCATTGTGACCCGATGCCTGAAAAGTCTTTTCGAAAAAGAGATACTGGTTAAAAACGGCAAATACATCATCCAGGATCTGATTTTCAGAAAATGGCTTGCCCTGAATGTTTAAAAGGCAGAGCAAAGTGGAAAAGACGTATCACCCTGTTGGCCCATAACATCAATCGCCTTCCCTAAATTTTAAAAAAGCCGGTATGATGGCTCCTGCCATAATGAATCCCCCTGTCAGCATGAACCCCAGGGGGAAATAATCCTTATCCCCCAAAATTCCGATCAGGTTCGGAATCAGTCCCCCGCCGATCAGAAACGCAATGGGAATGGTAAAGGACACCATGATATTCCGGGTTTCCTTGGAACCGATGAGCGATAATGCGGCAAAGGCAGGCGGGAAAAAACTCACGGCGGATAAAGGCTGGATAAAAATGATCATTTTTATGAAGGACCCGGTGAATACCCCGATTAAAAGGGTTGAAATTCCGGTTATGAGCAATACAAAAGCAAGCACGGGTTTCAGGCCGAAACGGTCCGACAGCCATCCCACAACAAAGGGCATGGGCAGGGTAAACATCCGGGACAGGGTCATGAGGGTATTGGCATCGGCCCGGAGCAGGCCGTGCTCTTTAACAAGATAGAGGGGCAGCATGGAATACACCCCGAGGGTTCCGGTCACTCCGACGGTGAACAATGCCATCATCATCCAGAAAGAAGGGGTTGCCACAAGGGGTAGAAAGGATTTGAGATTGGGAGACTCTCCTTTGAAATCGCTCACATTTGAAAATTTGAAAAAAGAAAATCCAAGCAGGATGGATGTCATCCCCACGGAAAGCAGCACGTTTCTCCAGGAGAGTAATAACAGCAATCCTTCGCAGAGAACAGGAACCAGAAGAAAGCTCAGGTTCGGTGCCAGTTCATGAATTCCGATTGCTTTTCCCCAGTTCCGGCTGTCCGTGGAACTGGTCAGGATGGCGATGCCGGAGGGAAGATAAAGGGCCGAGGCCATGCCCACAATAAAAAGTCCTGTGCGCATGCCGATCAGATTCTGGGTAAAGCCGACCCCGATCATAGCTATTCCGCTGCCGATGGCGGAAAGCGCAATGGTTTTTTTGTGAAGGAGCTTTGAGGATAAAAATCCCGAGCACAATAAAGCAATAAAATACCCGGATGCTGATATTAAAAAAAATGATCCTGCCTGGTCCCGGCTCAGATTCATGTCTTCGGATATAGTGGGAAGCAGGGGGGAAATAATAATCCTGATGGTAAAATTCAGGAAAAAAATGGATGTCAGAAAAAACAGGGGCAGAAGCTGGGACTGAAATTTTACAGAGTCATGGGGATCAGGATGATTCATATATATGCTTTCTTTTTTAAATCCCTGGAATGCATGGCGATTCAAGACAGGGATTGACTTCCATCGTAATATGGAACAACTCCTTTAAGTCTTTCAGGAGAAGTTTATAATGTTCCGGAGGTTTCGGATAAAGGGTTACAATGGAAATAACGGCTGCATAATGATCCGGCCCTACCCTCCAGATATGGACATCAGAAACCCGGTTATCTGAATCAGCTTCCAGTATTTTTTTTATCTTTATAATGGCTTCATCCTCCAGGGAGTGATCCAGAAGAATTGAACTGGTGTCTTTCAAAAGGCCCCAGGACCAGCGGGTGATGACTATGGCACCAACGATTCCCATCAACGGGTCCATCCAGTTCAGATGCAGATATTTTCCTGAAAAAAGAGCAATGATGGCCAGAAGCGAAGTCAGGGCATCGGCCAGTACATGAAGATAGGCCGCCCGAAGGTTATGGTCGTGGTGATGATGGTCTTCTTCATGGGAATGGTCATGATTATGATGATCCTGTCCGTGATGATCCTGGAGAAGAAAGGCGCTGACAAGATTGATTCCCAGGCCCAGCACGGCCACCAGAATGGCTTCATTAAAATGAATGGGTTGTGGATGATATAAACGACTAAGGGATTCAATGGCCATGACAAGGGCAATGACGGCCAGGGCAACAGCGCTGGCAAAGCCGCCCAGAACGCTGACCTTGCCTGTGCCGAAACTGAAATCCGGGTTGTCTGCATTCTTTTTTGCATACCGGTAGGCAAAGATGGAAATGGCAAAGGCCGCAGCGTGGGTGCCCATATGCCAGCCATCGGCCAGTAACGCCATGGACCCGAAAATATTCCCGGAAACAATCTCGACCCCCATGGTGATGAAGGTCAGAAGAAGAACCTTTATGGTCCGGCTTTCCCCTTTTTGGTGGATGGCCGTAAAATCATGGCTGTGCTGCCATTTCTGAAGCGTAGAAATATGCATTTTTTTCAAATAAAAAATAAAACCGGTTCTTAATAAAGCAGGAGGCTCGATTAAGAACCGGCATAAATAGTGTTGAAATGGATACTGATATTATGGGGTTAGGGTTGAGTACCTATGCAAGATCCATTGCCGACCTTTTCTTATCGACCTCTGCCGCCACCACCGCCACTCCGGCCGCCACCGCCACCGCTTCGGCCACCACCACCACCACCATAGCCGCCGCCACCACCACTCCGACCGCCACCACCACCATAGCCGCCTCTGCCGCCACCGCCGCCTCTGCCACCGCCGCCACCGCTATTTTCAGTGCGGGGGCGAGCTTCGTTGACATTCAATGCTCTACCTTTCAGCTCTTTGCCATTGAGGCCTTCTATAGCGGCCTGGCCCTCTGCTTTGGATGCCATTTCTGCGAATCCGAAACCTTTTGGCCGGCCGCTGTCCCTGTCTTTTAAAATGGTGACGGATTCAACCTGGCCGAAGGCTTCCAATGCCTGCCGCAGATCATCTTCTGTAACCTCGTATGACAAATTTCCTAAATAGAGCTTCATCCTTTTCTCCTTTGAAATAAATAATAAATCTTCATAGTACAAACAATTCTATATTTTTAAACTAAATGCCGAATTTTTATAGTATAGCAAAAAATGTCCACGGTAAACCATAAATTCCAGGAATGGCTATTTTTTTTGCCAAGGGTGATTGACATAAAATTAATATGCGCATATGGTATGCACATATTAATTTTAAGGAGCGTGTCATGTCCTTGGTTTACGATATCAATGCACCTAAAAAACCTGCCAATCTTACAGTCAATATGGATTTGCTCAATCAGGCAAAGAGTTTGAACCTGAACATTTCTTCCATACTCGAAGCTGCCCTGTCAGATGTTGTAAAACAAAAAAAGAGAGAACAATGGCTTGAAGAAAACTCCGATGCCATCAAAGAGTATAATGATCAGGTTTCAAAATCCGGATTGTTCAGTGATGAGCTGAGGACATTCTGATGTCGCAATTTTCCATCCACGAGAACCTCAATCCGGTTTCAAAAAGGCTTTATCCCTATCTGATAAATGTCCAGTCTTCCTTATTAGATGCTCTGGATACAAGATTGGTCATTCCATTATCACTGAAGTCGAATTTTGACGGAAAACCCATAAAAAACCTGAATCCTATACTGACAATGAATAACGATGATTTTATGATATTGACACAACAAATGGCCGCTATTCATTTAAAAAACCTGGGCCAAAAAATTTCTGACGGCTCAGAGAAACAAAAGGAAATTCTTTCTGCAATTGATCTGTTAATTACCGGTTTTTAAGCCCGACCTGAAATATGATCCGGGTTCTATGATCTGATTGAGATGAACGAGAAAATGAAAATCAATATTGCAATCAATGGATATGGCAGGATCGGGCGGTGTGTGGCCAGAGCCCTGTATGAATCCCGACATTTTTATGACCGGATCAGGCTCCTTGCCGTCAATGAAACAGCAGATCCAAGGGCGATCTATCATCTGACAAAATATGATTCCACCCACGGACGGTTTCCCTTTGAAGTGAAAAATGAAAATTCCGCATTGATCATCGGCACTGATATCATTAAAATCTTTCAGGAAAAAAATATTGTGAATCTTCCCTGGAAAGATCTGAAAATCGACGTGGTCCTTGACTGCACCGGAATCTATAAGAACAGGGAATCGGCCGAGCTGCATCTTCTGTCCGGAGCAAAAAAGGTGATTTATTCTCAGCCGGCCGTGGATGAAATGGATGCCACCATTGTCTATGGCGTGAATCATAAAGCGTTAAAAAAGGAACATTCCATTATTTCAAATGCCTCCTGTACCACCAATTGCGTGATTCCGGTCATCCATGTTCTGGACCAGGCATTGGGTATTGAAAGCGGGTCCATCACCACCATTCATTCGGCCATGCACGATCAGCCGGTCATTGACGCCTATAATCCGGATTTAAGAAAAACACGGTCTGCTCTTTTATCCATAATCCCTGTGAACACGGCCCTTGAAAAAGGAATTTCAAAGATCCTGCCTTCCATGACCGGAAGGTTTGAAACCCTTGCCATCCGGGTTCCCACAACCAATGTCTCAATTATGGACATTGCTCTGGTTGTAAAGACGGATACGGATGTGGAAAGGGTCAATAAAGTCCTGGAACAGGCATCTTTGAATGAATTAAAAGACATCCTCGGGGTCAGTGATGAATATCTGGTGTCCTGTGATTTCAACCATGACCCGCGATCCTCCATCATCGATCTTCACCAGACACGGGTGAGCAGAAGGCGGCTTGTCAAGGTTCAGGCCTGGTTTGACAATGAATGGGGATATTCAAACCGGATGCTGGATACCACCATAGCCGCCATTGAGGCGCCTTAATACTATTTAGCGAGGGCGAGCAGTTTTTTTGTAATTTCCTTTAATTCCCCGGGGATCTGGCTGATATCATCAAAGGGGCGCTTCCCGTTTCTGTCTGCGGTCACGATTTCATCTATTTCCGGCATAAACCCGAGGATAGTGTAATCCGGCATGCTTTCTTTGATCATGGCTTTGTCTGCTTCGTTTTTTACCCGGTTACCCACAACCACAATGTTTTTTATCCCGATATCCTGGCCGAGCTGCCTGATCTTGTCGGCTGCCACCCGGCTTCTCTGTCCCGGGTTGACAACGATAATCAGGGCATCCACAGACCCTGACGTTGCTCTTCCAAGATGTTCGATACCGGCTTCCATGTCCATGACCACAACTTCATTGCGGGCCAGAACAAGATGGTTCATCAGGGCTTTTAAAATTGTGGCTTCAGGGCAGATACATCCTGATCCGCCCTTTTTGACGGTCCCCATGACAAGGAGTTTGACCCCGTCCTTTTCAATGGAAAACCGGTCCGGGATATCATCCACCTTGGGATTCAAGGTGAAAAATCCACCCATGGTACCGGGTTGTGCGCCGGTCCTTTCATAAATCAACTGGGAAAGCTCAGACACCGGGGTGATGGGTATTGATTCGTCAATGCCGAGCCCTGCTGCCAGATTGGCAACCGGGTCCGCATCAATGGCAATGACTTTTTTATCTTTGTTCAGGGCAGCAATGGAGCGTGCAATAAGAGCAGTGATAGTCGTTTTCCCAACGCCGCCCTTGCCGCCGACTGCAATTTTTAAACTCAAAATAGGACTCCTGTATTTTAAATATTCAAAATATCCGGAATGGACTCAGGATATTTTTTCCAGTACACATCCTTTGTCATCCATTAAAAAAATATCATAATTATTCTTTATGGCCTCGGCGATAAGGTCTTCCTTAATAATGGCCTGGGCCTCATATTTATTGTTCATGATATCTTTGGGCATGATTAAAAAACAGTGTTGTGCGATTTCTTTAGTTTTAAAGGCCGGAATGAAAGTCGCACCCGTCTTTTGATCTGAATATCCTACAAACTGTTCTTCGTCTGTTTCCGGATTCTGGATGATGATATAGTACCAACTGTCTTTTATCTGATCGTTCAATTTATACAATCCTCCTTAAGAACTATAGTTTGAACCAATATAAGATCATTTTTTATAAAAGGAAGGCAAAACAGACAAAGAAAAAAGCCCCTGACCATCAAAAGGTTCAGGGGCTTTTATATCTGTAATGCTTAAGGAATGCTAAACCAAATTAAAATCAGATTTCAAGCCATGAATCTGAATAAAGCGTTTCACCCATGATGACTTTATAGGTTTTTGCATAATCACTCAATTCTTTGCTGAGACTCGGAATATTAGGATCATTGCCGTCCATCATGCTATGGATGAGATCCACAATGTCCTGACGTTTGCCCTTGGCAATGGCGGTGAGCTGCTTATCCAGAGGATCTGCAATAACGGCTTTCATGCCGTATCTTTCAAGCATTACCATATAGGTCTGGTTCAGGATACCGCGAAGATGTTCCGGCGGACCATTGGAAATATTGGAAAGACCGCAGGTGGATTTTGAACCGGGCGCAATGTCTTCCATCATCATCTGGAAATTCATCAGGCTCATCAACTGCTGCTGCTGGATATTGACCGGGGTTACAATGCCGTCTACCCAGATTCTCTCATTGGCGATGCCGGCTTCATTGGCAAAATAAATGAGTTCAACCGCCAGGGCCGCTCTTTCATTCTCATCTCTAGGCAGTCCGTCCGGTCCCCACATCAAAGCAACAAAATCAACATCATATTTTGCAGCCAGGGGAACCATTCTTTCATATCTTTCCGGCCTTGCCATGATGGAATTGATGATGTGGGGTGCAGATGCCGGTTTTAAAACCTTAAGGCCCGCTTCAATGGCATCAATATTGGATGAGTCAAGAAGCAGGGGCATTCCGGGAACAGCCTCCTGAACTACATTGACAACCCATGGCATTAATTCCACACCGAATTTTTTTGCCGGACCAAGGTTGATGTCAATATAATCCATCCCCAGTTCTTTTTGTCTCAGGACTTCTTCCTGAAGGGGTTTGGGATTACGTTTGGTCGGATCCGGCTCTCTGAATTCTTTTCCGATGACCTTGGAAATGACGTTCAGACTTTCACCAAATAGTATCATGTTCTCTTCCTTTTATATTATATGTTTCATTTTTTTGCCGGGACCGACTCATCTGCCCCGGCTTTTAAAACTTATTTTGCTTTAAGGAATGCTGGAATGTGAGCAGCTTCCCTGGGTCCCACTATTATTTTCCAGCCTGGAAGTTCTTCTTCAACATCACCTGCAATGGCTGCCGCATAGCCTGGGATAATCAGTTCTTTATGTTTTACCTTATCCATGATGCCGCTCTTTTTTACAAAGGCGCCCACGTCATCGCCGCCGAATTTTCCGGCGGCCCAGGCTGTGAGAACGGAAAGACCTTCAGAGTCTTTGACCAGTAGCCAGGCCGGAACCTTGCTGGCCTCTATTTCACCGGAAACAATAAAATAGGTCAATGCAAAGTTTGTAGTGATGAGGACAGGTGAATTTTCATTGGGGTTGCCGATCTCAAAGATTCCTTCGACAACCGTCATGGGTCTCTGGGGATCTGTATACACGTTCAAGCGTTCAAGCAGGAGGGGGAAAAGAGATTCCGTACTGAAGTCGGACAATACCACGATTCCGCCGTATTTTGCCACAAACATACCGGCGATAAGGGTTTCCATATCAATGTTGGACGCCATTTCACAGGGAAAGGTGATGGTCGGGAACCCAAGGGCCTTGTTACCGGCTTTAAGGGCAGCGCGGCGGATGGCCACCTGATCCTCAAGGGCCTGTTTGATTTCCCTTGAACCCGGATCAATCACAAGGTCTTTCAAACCCATTCCGGTTAGTTTTGTTGTCAGAGGGATGAGTGCGTCAACAGAAGCTGCTTTGACCACCAGAGGAAGATCATTCTCTTTTGCAAGTGCTCCCATGGCATCCACATTGGCTGCGGTTGCTCCACAGAGCAGCGGGCGTTTGAACCCGGCTGCTTCAACACCGGCTTTCATGACGTCGATATTTTCCGTCATGAGAATCAGATTGAACTCGGATTCCTTGGCAATTTTGCCTGCAACGGCTGCAAAAGCGGCTGCACCGTTTCCGGCATCTTTAACCACCAGAAGTTCAGGTCTCAGGTTTAAGCCGACCCGTTCATACTGGAAGGCATTATAAATTTTCAGAGTTTTATCCAGTTTTGCCGCATCAATGTCCGATGAGACCGTAGCAGCAAGAACTGTGGGGTTGAAAAATGTTTTTTCATGTCTGTAAAGAACGGTTTCTCCGCCTGTCGTGGTCTGGCGGATGCCTTTACCCAGTTTGACAGGACGGATGGGGGGAGCGGAGGCTTCGGCCAGTTGCGCTTTAGCTTCTTCGGAAACATAGGGGCAACTGTCCAGTTCTGCCTTACCCGATGCAAGATTCATTGCAAAGGCAAGGCAGGTGGGGACTCCGCACTCCTTACAATTGGTTTTGGGTAGGAGTTTGAATATCTGTATACCGGTTAATGCCATTTTTTTCTCCTTAAGTTTTTAAAAAACCTTATGGTAGAGGCCCGGCTGCATTATATCTGGTGTGATCCGCAACCGGGCCTTTCTGTTTAGTGATTATCCGACAATGGACTCCATTGAAAGTGCGGGATGGCCTTTTTCCTGGAGAAAGGGAAGAATTTCTTCTTCCGTGATTCCAACGGTTTCATCCGCAATCTTGTCAAACAGATCCGGAACTCCCATGGCTATTCCGCGGGCGATGATTCTGTCTTTCAACTCTTCTTTCAGCATCCTGGGCATCCAGACCATTCTTAAGAGGCCCCCATCACCGACAACAAATTTACCCTGGGTGATATTGTATTTGGAATGGCCGACAAATCCCGGAGAAGATGCACCACCGCCCATGACACCGGCAAGGGTCGTGAACTTCATACCGCAGGGGGTATCACCGGAGTAGTCACGGCCAACGGTCATAATGCCGTTGCAGGCCGGCAGCATGGCAGCGATACATTCGCAGCAGCCGCAGGTGGTCATGGGGTCAATAACCATGGAATAGAAATTATAATGGGTGACGGTACCTCTGGAGGCTTTGTAGATAAAGTCATTAACACCTTTCCACTGCCCCAGCTTCGGATCGAGACACTCGCCTTTAATAATGGGCTGGTTGGGTCCTGTGGGGTTGATCTCAAAGGAAGCCTTGCAGTCCATCCAGTTGTAGGCACCGCAGAGCCCTGTTCTTTCCGGGCTGACCGAGCATACATGGCTGGGCGCAAAGGACTGACAGAGCGTACAGGAATAGTATGTTTCCACATCCTCATCCGTCATCTTGTCCACACGAGCGTCACGGGTTGTGTAATTTCCCCTGGCTGTGGCGGTCATTTTGTCCACATCTTCCTTGTTTGTATAGAGGGTCACCTGGACCTTGTCGATAATCTTGGTGAAATCCTGGTGAAATTTGGCATGGAGAACCACACCGATATCCCTCAGGGTAAATCCTTTTTCAATGGCGGACTTACTGATACGGATCCAGGAGATATCCCTTTGTCCGATATGCATAATGCCCTGGATATAATTGATCAGGTGATGGATCTGTCTTTCCATGATAGGTTCGAAATCTTCCTGGAATTCACGGCCGGCAACCTGGACAAAAATGCCCAAGTTAAAGGTTCCGCCTTCTTTGATACCGGCAAGATCAGGACCTACGATAACCACCTTACCATCTTCGATTGCATTCATGTCAGCCATTTTCACAAGCTCTGTGCATTGGGTCTTTCCACCGCCGCACTGGGCATAAAGATCAGCACCTCTGACGCGCTCTCCCTCATAGGCCGGACCAAAGGCGCAGGGGATTTCAATATTGGCCACCTGAACCTTGAGACCTCTGACTTCAACGGATCTTTGAACCATATCAGCATGGGCAACCGGGGCCACAACATGCTCATAGGTACAGATACCCGTCGGCAGAATTTCAGGAATCGGTGTGTCTGCGATGGTGGGAAAACCCCAGTTAACACAACCGGCCGCTGCAACACCCCATTCGGTTCCTACATCCCCCAGGGCGTTGACAAAGGCAAATACCCGTTCTTTATTATATTTCAGGATGGTTTTAAAATCACCGGGCTGAACACCACCAAAGGCCATGGCGGCCCTGTTGGCAAACCCAAGGGCAAAGACGGCAGAGGAGATGTCCGGCCCAAAAGGCACGATACGGGTATTCCAACCCACCTGCATGCCTGCATCCAGGCATTGCTGGATCAGGGTTTTTCCATTGTGGTTGGCTGCACAGAAGATATAAAGGGATCGTTTCTGGTAATCTTCAACAATCATCTTGGCAATTTCTTTGTTGGGGGCAGCACCGACCATGGCGGCAAAACCGGGAGCGGAGCCATCCACAAATTCAACACCGCGTTTTCTCAGGATGGTATCATCGGCCGCACCCACCCAGAGTTTACCGTTTTCAATATCCGGGTCTTCCTGGGCAATATAGAAATCCGGCTCATTGAGATACCTTAAGGCTTCTTTGATTTCATAGGAAAGGATACCGGCCATACCGGCATCCAAAAGGGGCCCCAGGTACGGAAGCCAGTTTTTAAGTTTAATGTGGGGCGGAAGAAGACCACGGGCAAAGGCCATGGGTTTTTTAAGATCTTCCAGGGTTTCAACTTTAAGTCCGGTTAATGAATAGATGACCGGCAGATAGTATGCTGTGTTCGGGAAGCCGACTTTTGTACTTGCATCGTAGGTCTGAAGCGCTCTTTCAAGTTCACCTTCAACCTGGGCAACTACTTTGTATCCACCCTGAATGGCAGCAAATGCGATTAGTTTTGACATATTATTTTCCCCCTTCTTTGAGGATTTAATTTATTATATTCTGTTAATACGCTTGTTTTCCTCAGTCCTGTCTTTATCCTTCCAGGGCCTGGCGGTCAGCCATATCCATCAGAACTCTTTCTCTTGCCTTATCAATACCAAGCTCTTTTCTCTTTTTATCGATATGGTTGATCATGAGCCATGCATGTTTGATGGGGTCTGGTTCAACATCCCACATGCCGCCGTAGATTTCTTCCATGTCTTTGCATAAATGCTTATGGAAGACCGGGGCACCAGAGGAATGCAGCTTTCCGCCAAATACGGTATAGATACCGCAGGCAACAACATACTGTCCAATGGCAATGGCTTTTTCACTCATCCATTCAGGGGCGGAACCGGCTACGGGCCAGTCGCAGAGATCCTTGCCCATGCCGCCAGCTAGAACAACCTGGGTGGCGGCGTTTATAATTCTGGAGTTATCCACGCAGGAACCCATGTGCAGAACAGGTGGAATCCCCACAACTTCACAGATTTCTGCAAGACCCGGGCCGCAATAAGCAGCGGCTGAATCGGGCTGGAGAAGTCCGGCCGTGGCACAGGTGATACCACCGCAACCAGTGGTCAGAACAAGAACGTCATTCTTAATCAGTTCTTTGATGACGGTCAGATGGGCTTCATTGTGTTTCTGTCTTGCATTGTTGCATCCAACCACACCGGCAACACCGCGGATTCTACCATTGATGATGTTATCATTCAGTGTATAATAAGTCCCTCTGAAGGTTCCACCCAGGTGATATTTGATGGATTCAACAGAGAACCCGGCCACCTGCGCTTCTTTAAAGGGCGGAATCTGAACATTGTCGCCACGGTTTTTATAGTTTTCAATCGCTATTGTGACAATTCTCAAGGCATCTTCCATGGCATGGTGTTCATCAAATTCAATGTGCTGAACATTGGATTGTTCCATTTTGGCCATGGGGTGGGTGGTGATCAGTTTTGTATGGAAGCATTTGGCCACATTGGCCAGATTCTGCATCACGCACTGAACATCCACAACCATTGCATCACAGGCACCGGTAATAATGGCCAGTTCCTGCTGGAGGAAATTACCTGCATTGGGAACTCCGTGTCTCTGGAGAACTTCGTTGGCTGTGCAGCAGATACCGCCGAGCTGAATGCCCTTGGCACCGACTTTATGGGCCAGATCAATCATTTCAGCGCTCTGGGCAGCGGCAACGATCATTTCCGAAAGAACAGGTTCATGACCATGAACGATGATGTTGACATGGTCTTTTTTCATGATACCGAGGTTGGCTTCGGAAATCAGGGGAGAGGGTGTTCCGAACATTACATCCTGAAGGTCTGTGGCCATCCAGGAGCCGCTCAGATCGGCCAGAGAACATCTGACACCCTGCTTCATGATGTTCTTGTAATCCTGGTCAACACCGATACAGGTTCTGTGCATGATATCAACAACTTCCCTGTCGATATTTCTGGGAAGCACACCCAGTTTTTTCCACAATTCATATCTTGCCGGCGGCAGTCTTTTGGGAACCAGAAGGTTACCGTGCGGTTTTCCCCATTCAGCGAGAACTGTTTCAGCCACTTCAACGGCAATTTCATCAATATCCCTGTCAACCATTTCACCATTGACTTCAACCTTGGTTTCAACACCATAATCCGGTGCAATGGCTATCAGTTTGATGGGGTCTTTGATTTTATAATCATTGGTTTCTTTTTTTGCAGCAGCAAGGAAAACTTCGGCTACGGTTCTGCCATGATCTGAGTGAGCTGAAGCACCTGCTGCAATCATCCGGGCAAAGTTTCTGGCTGCAATGGTATTGGCCGTGGCACCGCAAAGGCCTTTTCTTGTATCTTCACCTTCAATCCCGTCTTTGGGGAGCGGGAGCCTGCATGGCCCCATGGCACAGTTTTTACAACAGGTTCCCTGGATACCGATATTACACTGTTTCATGGTAACGGCCCGGTCAAAGATCGTTTCAATTCCGAGCTCATGGGAACGGGTAATCATCTGCTGTGTCGCTTTATCAACAGATGCTTCTATTGGATCAGCCAGCTTTGCTTCTTTGGCTTCCTTATCTACTTTTTCTACCATTAGAGGTTCCTCCTCCTGTTATATATAAAAAAAATGATTGCTCGGCATGGAAAATCCAGGCCGGACAATATGTTACTATTAACTTGCCCGCTTGTGAATCCTGTCAAGGTTTTCAATAATATTGTCCAGCATGGATTTATTGAATTTTGCAGGGGTTTTCTTGATTTCTGACTTAGGTGCGGAGGCTTTGGCAGCCGAATTTTTTTCCCTCTCAGCCGTACGTTTTTCTTTAAGGGCCTGCTCTTCAGCCTGGCGCTTCTTTGCTGTATCGGCTTCCGCGTTCTTTTCAGCCTCAATTTTGGCTTTGGCATCGGCTTCCACCTTGGCTTTGGCATCGGCTTCCACCTTGGCTTTTGCATCGGCTTCGGCCTTGGCTCTGGCGGCAGCATCTGCTTTGGCCTTTGCATCGGCATCGGCTTTAGCTTTGGCTTCTACCGCAGCTTTGGCCTTTGCGTCTGCTTCAGGGTCTGCCTTTGTTTCTATTTTAGGCGCAGGCGCAGCTTCTGCTTTGGGAGCGTCTTGCTTTGGCGCCGGTGCAGCGGCCTTGGGGGCTTCTTTAGCAGCAGGGGCTGCTTTTTTTGCAGGGGCTGCCTTTTTCTCTTCTTCAATGGTCAGGTTCGGGGCCTTTGCCATGGCGGCAAAATCAATGTCCACATCATCCATCCGTTTTGTAATGGGGGCCACATCTTTTGCAGAACCGCCTGCGTAAAGGAGGTTGATGAATGCTTTGGCAAGCTTGATGGATTCGGGATGGCGCATGATCAGGATACTGGAACCGGCCAGAAGGTAAGACACCGCGCCCACAGCTTCCATGAGGATGGCGCGTTTTTCAGGGTCACCCAGTTCAGGGGCATCTTTTACCGTCAGTTTGGCTTCCTTGCATTTCCATACTTCATTACCCAGGTTGTTGATCATGGGGTTCTGAAGTTTGTCGTCACCCTGGGTCAAGGCGGCCATGGTCAGACGTTCCATAACGGAATAAGAATACTCAAGACCATATCCGAGACCGCCTGTGGTGGGGTCAACAATGACCTTGTTCAGGGAAACGCCCAGATTTTCAAGAAGGATATTGACCTGTTTGGCAAGGTTGACATCAATGGGGGAAGAGGAGATGACGGTATGCCCGTATCCCATGGCTGCCGCACCGATTCCCTTATAGTTCTTTTCTTCTACAGGGCCGACGGTAAGATTTTCACCCTGGCAGGCCTCGCATATTTTTTTCAATACTTCCCCGTCTTTTGCCGGAACTGCACAGCCCCAGATAATGAGAGGAACCTTGATGGCACCCAGAACTTTTTTCACCGTGGCAACTGCTGCATCGGGTCCGGCATCCTTATCGTTGGGGTCCGTACTCTTAAGCTGCAGAACAATGGCCTGGGCACCAAATTCTTCTACACATTTTTTCGCCCAGGCAGCCGGATCGGAAAAAACATCTTTAAAGGGTGCTTTGGCTGCTTCTGCCCAGTCTTCGGGAACCATGTCCCAGATTTCCATTGCAATAATGGGCTTGTTGGGCATTTTTCCTTCAAACTGATAAAACGGATAGCTGGTCTGGCCGCCGACGGTAACAGCTTTATCACCTTTTCCAATGGTGATGCCTTTGATACTGCCGGCATAGGTTTCTTTGGCTATTTCAAATCCCACTTTTACCTCCTAAGATTATTAAAAATAGTTATGAGTTGGGGGGGGTTAAGATTAAACTGACTGGACGTAATCAGAAAAGGGCCAATATGAAATGAAGCAGTTAAATCAAACTCAGTCAACACTAAATTGAAATATCTCTCCATCTATAAAACCCTTATCATGTCTTGATTCATAAATAACAAAATATGACTTATAATTTGTATAGTTCTTTGTCAATAGATGCGTGAATTTAATGGTCTTGGCCTTCTAAGCGCCGAAACCCTTATTAATAAGGTGTCTTGCAATATAGCCATAAGGTATTGCCTGTTTTGAATGAAATTTAATTAATAAATTGAAATTGAACCGGCGAAAAATATTGATTTTTTTTCTTTTATTTAATAGGTAGGGGATGCAGTCAGGATTTTTAAGACCAAATATATCGATTCCATAATTTTTTTTAACGGCTCTGTTTTGAGTCCAACGCAATAAAGGAGTAAACCATGACACTAGATCCAACCAAACACAAAGACTGGGAAATTGCAGAAGATGCGGAAAAGACAATGCTGACCATCTATGAAATCGGCGAAAAGCTTGGATTGACAAAGGAAGAATTGTTACCCCAGGGTCATTATATTGCCAAGATAGATTTCAGAAAAGTATTGGAACGCCTGAAAGACAGACCCAACGGGAAATACATTGATGTAACTGCCATTACCCCGACCCCTCTGGGAGAAGGAAAGTCCACCTCCAGCATGGGCCTTGTCCAGGGTCTGGGGAAACTCGGCAAGAGTGTCTGCGCCGCCATTCGTCAGCCCTCGGGCGGACCCACCATGAATATCAAGGGGTCGGCAGCCGGTGGCGGTCTTGCCCAGTGCATTCCTTTAACTCCCTTCTCACTGGGCTTTACCGGCGACATCAACGCCATTATGAATGCCCATAACCTGGCCATGGTTGCATTGACCTCCCGGCTCCAGCATGAAAGAAACTATACGGATGAGCAACTGGAAAGACTGTCCGGTATGAAAAGGCTGGACATTGATCCCACCAGAGTGGAAATGGGTTGGATCATGGATTTCTGCTGCCAGTCCCTGAGAAATATCATCATCGGTATTGACGGCGTAAACGGCAAATCCGACGGCTATATGATGAAATCAAAATTCGGAATTGCCGTATCTTCAGAAGTCATGGCCATTCTGGCCGTTGCCAAAGACTTAAAAGACATGCGTGAAAGAATGGGCAAGATTGTTGTGGCCTATACCAAAACAGGTGCCCCCGTTACCACGGAAGATCTTGAGGTTGCCGGCGCCATGACGGCCTGGATGGTGGATGCGCTCAACCCGTCTTTGATCCAGACCCTTGAAGGACAGCCGGTTATTGTCCATGCCGGTCCCTTTGCCAATATTGCCATTGGTCAGAGTTCCATCATTGCTGACAGAATCGGTCTTAAACTGGCCGATTACCATGTAACGGAATCCGGGTTTGGCGCAGACATCGGGTTTGAAAAATTCTGGAATCTGAAATGCCGTTTCTCAGGCCTTAAACCGGACTGTGCCGTTGTAGTTGCCACCATCCGGGCACTGAAATGCCATGGCGGCGCTCCTGTTCCCGTTCCCGGAAAAGCCATGCCCAAAGAATATCTGACGGAAAATGTAGACTGGGTTGCAAAGGGCTGTGGGAATCTCATTCATCATATCCGAAACGTCCGTAAGGCCGGCATTGCACCCGTTGTTTGTATTAATGCATTCTTCACAGATACAAAGGCTGAAATTGAAAAAGTCCGCGAGCTTTGCGAAGCAGAAGGCGCAAGGGTTGCTCTTTCCCGTCATTGGGAGCTGGGTGGAGAAGGGGCCATTGAATTTGCAAAAACGGTAATTGAAGCCTGTGAAGAAAAGAATGAATTCAAATTCCTTTATGAACTGGATATGCCGGTTAAAGACAGAATCGCGCTCATTGCAAAAGAAGTTTATGGCGCAGACGGAGTTGACTATTCTGCTGAGGCCAATAAGGCCCTTGCCAGAATCCAGGCTGATCCGAAACTCGCAGGCATGGGTCTCTGCATGGTAAAAACCCATCTGTCTCTTTCCGACAACCCGGCCCTGAAAGGCGTGCCCACGGGCTGGAGACTGACCATCCGTGAAGTTCTCACCTATGGCGGAGCAGGCTTTATTGTTCCTGTGGCCGGCGCTATTTCCCTCATGCCCGGTACAAGTTCAAATCCTGCTTTCAAGAGGGTTGATGTCGATGTTGAGACCGGTAAGGTCCAGGGTGTATTCTAAAAATGAAAGGAAAATAAAATGACTGCGCAAATTATCAGCGGAACCGAAATAAGAAAGGCCATTCTTGCCGAAATCAAGACAGAAGTCGAGCAGATGAAGGCAAAATATGGCAAAGTGCCGGGACTTGTCACCATTCTTGTGGGATCAAGCCCTGCGTCCATCAGTTATGTGACACTTAAGGTCCAGACGGCAGTGAGTCTCGGCTTTCATGAAATACAGGATGACCAGCCCGTTGATATCCCGGAAGCTGATCTTCTGGCATTGATTGATAAATACAACAATGACCCTGCAATTCATGGAATACTGGTACAGTTGCCATTGCCAAAACATGTGGATGAAAAAAAGGTACTCAATGCCATTAACCCGGATAAAGACGTTGACGCCTTCCACCCGGTAAATGTGGGGCGGCTCATGATCGGTGGAGCAGAGGCTAAATTTCTACCCTGCACACCGGCGGGTATCCAGGAATTGATTGTCCGCTCCGGCACTGAGACTTCAGGAGCCGAAGTGGTGGTTGTGGGAAGATCCAATATTGTGGGTAAACCCATTGCCATGATGATGGCCCAGAAAGGCAAGGGAGCAGATGCGACGGTTACCATCGTCCATACCCGCACCAAGGATCTGGCGTCCCACTGCAAACGGGCCGATATCCTGATCGTTGCCGCCGGTGTTCCGGATCTTGTAAAACCAGAATGGATCAAACCCGGCGCAACGGTGATTGATGTTGGTGTAAACCGGGTCGGAATGAATGAAAAAACCGGAAAAGCAATTCTTAAAGGCGATGTGGATTTTGAAAAAGCCAAGGAAATTGCCGGGAAAATCACACCTGTTCCAGGCGGTGTAGGACCCATGACCATTGCCATGCTCATGAAAAATACGCTTCGATCCGCACAAATGAGTATGAAATAAGACAAAAAAGTTAAAGACAAAGAATAAACACCAGGCCGGAATTCATAAAAATGGGTTCCGGCCTTTTTTCAATATCCTGTTTTAATATCCTTGACAATTGATCACATCATTTATATTCTAACACGAAAAATATTTTAATCGTGTTTATGCAATCTATCACTGCCGGAGGTCAAAATGTTTTTTCAAACCGCTGGAATTGTGGTTGCGCCATGGATTCCACCCCTGGTTGCCTTTGTAATTTCCTTTTTCACATCCATGGGGGGAGTGTCCGGCGCTTTTCTCCTTCTGCCGTTCCAAATGTCGTTTCTCGGATATACAAACCCTTCGGTCAGCGCCACCAACCAATTGTTCAATATCGTGGCCATCCCCAGCGGGGTTTACCGCTATTATAAAGAGGGCCGGATGGTGTGGCCGCTGACCTGGATCGTGATTGCAGGAACCCTGCCCGGCGTGTTTATCGGAGCCTTTGTCCGGGTGGTCTATCTTCCGGACCCCACCCATTTTAAGCTGTTTGCCGCTGCCGTTCTCTTATACATCGGACTTAAAATGCTGCGGGACCTGCTGAAAAAAAATGCATCCACCGCAGGTCAAGCCGACAGTGAAAAAAAATTTCAGGACATGATAAAACAGCATCGGCCCATTTCAGCAGATCAGAAAACAGCCGACCCCATGGTTTTTAAAAAAGTAAAAATAACCCATTTCAATTTAAAACGGCTGGGATATACCTTTTATGATGAATCCTTTGATGTGTCTTTCCCAGGTATTTTCACACTCAGTTTCATTGTCGGTATCATAGGCGGTATTTACGGTATCGGGGGCGGCGCCATCATTGCCCCGTTTTTTGTCACCTTTTTCAGACTGCCGGTTTATACCGTGGCCGGAGCCGCACTCATGGGAACCTTTATCACATCAATGGCCGGTGTAATCTTCTACCGGATCATCGCACCTTTTTATCCGGATATGTCCATTGCGCCGGACTGGCTGCTGGGTGTTTTGTTCGGACTCGGAGGGATGGCTGGAATGTATCTTGGGGCAAGGTGTCAGAAATTTGTCCCTGCCAGGGGAATCAAATGGATGCTGGCCTGTATTATCTTTTTTACCGCAGCAAAATATATCGCTGAGTTCTGGGCTTATTAACCACAAAGAATTTCAACCATAAGCGGCATATCTGTAACACCTCAGCGTTCGATAAACCGGTTATCCGATTTCAACGCGGTCGCCTTTTCCTGATTTCCTTCAAGCCAGCCGACGGCCGTCACCTCTTTTGCATCAAATGCAGGGACATAGGGTTTAATGTCCAATAAAGGGGTCCTGTTGAGTACATCAATGCCTTTAATGGTCAGACGGTTGCCGTCTCTCTTAGCCAGCCGAACAATGGACAGCCCGATGGGGGTTATGGTAAAACTCATGGGCCAATTCTCCTTATATCGGGTTTTGTCCCCTTCTGGAATTCATAAAAAGCCTTCTCGTCGAACGTTTTTTCATTTTAGCATGTCTTCTGGAGGATTTGAAGATGAGATTTAACAATCCAGTGTTCCAGGATAGCATTGCCTATCATTGAAGCATTGTTTTGAAGGCTGGAGATAAAATAAACATTCTTGGTAGAGGTCTTTTCATTAATATCTCGAAGGCGGGTGATCATGCACTTGGACCCGAACCAAACCGAGCATATTTGATTGGTGTTTTGTGCAGGTTTATTGGCAGCCTGGGCGTGATTAAAAATTAAGACTGATGGGGGAAGCACTGAAAGTAATGGAAAAAGCCATGCTGATGTATCTGCTATACCCCTCCTCTTCTGTTAAGCCGCCCCTGGCACCCAATACCAAAAAATCTCCAAAGCTTCAGGTTCTATATACAGGAATGCTGAACTATTTTGGCCGGTTCCAGAAAGAATTGTTTTGGAACAAAGGATATTAATTCCGTTTACCAATATAAAATAGCGAAACATATTGTCAAGAATCTGATCGTCCCCGTTGAGGTCAAATCCGGGGCCGCGGTACGGCTTCGTTCCTTACACCAGTTTATGGATCGCGCCCCGCACACATATGCCGTGCGGATCTATTCCGGAGTATCTTGATTTGATGATCGCCCAAGATAAAGAGGGCAGGAGACAACCATCCAGCCCCAGGATTTCATAGCGGATATGAAAAAATCCTGGAACCGAATGATTGACAGAGCGATAACGATAATAGTATTGTAATACCCAAATGCTATCGATAAGGAGGTCGTCATGAATACTGTTATTGTTTCACCTAAATACCAGGTTGTCATCCCAAAGAAAATAAGGGATTCTCTTCAACTTCGCCCCGGACAGAAAATGACGGTTATCGAATATAATGGACGAATAGAGTTGATACCTGACAAAGATATATCCGAATTAAGAGGATTCCTGAAAGGCATTAATATAGACTTCATACGTGAGGGCGACAGGCTATGAATATTGTCGATTCTTCGGGATGGCTTGAATATTTTTCAGAAGGCTCAAATTCAGACAAATTCGCAACCCCTCTTCAAGATCCGTCATCGTTAATCGTACCGGTCATTACCATATATGAAGTATTCAAAGTGGTGTTACGCGAATCCAGTGAAAATGAGGCCCTTCAAGTCGTAGCTGCAATGCAGAAAGGCACGGTTATAGACCTTACTACAAGTATTGCCATGAAGGCTTCGAAATTGAGCTTACAGTATAAGCTTCCCATGGCTGACAGCATTATTCTGTCTACTGCTCAATCTTATGAATGTCTGATCTGGACACAAGATTCGGATTTCGAAAATTTACCGGGTGTAAAATTTTTCCCAAAATAAAGGTTGGGCCATAATTCAGGGAGAATTACTTATTGTGTTCTCCCATAGCTTGGTATATGACCTGATCTGTGCCATTCCCCTGCTCCGGGAATCATATGCAGACGGCAGGCTGAGCTAAATCCATTAACCATTTGGAATGCTGATGAATCAAGCTGTACACAATAAAATCGTTTCCTTTATCTGGTCCATTGCCGATGACTGTCTGCGGGATATCTTTGTCCGGGGCAAATACCGGGATGTCATCCTGCCCATGGTGGTCCTGCGCCGCCTGGACACCCTTCTGGAACCGACCAAAGACAAGGTGCTTGAAGAACTTTCCTTCCAGAAAACCGACATGAATCTTTCCGAACTGGATCCCAAAGGCCTTGAAGCGGCTTCGGGCTATGTATTTTACAATATCAGCAAATGGACCTTAAGAAAGCTTTACAGCACGGCCACCAACAGCCAGCAGATCCTGCTGGCAAACGTGGAGGACTATCTCAAAGGATTTTCCGCCAATGTCCAAGAAATCATCGACAAATTCAATCTCAAGGCCCAGGTGCGGCACATGGCGGCCAAGGATGTACTCCTGGATGTCCTGGAAAAATTCACTTCCCCCTATCTGAATCTCACCCCGTTTGACCAGGAAGACCCGGACGGAAACCTCATGCCCGCCCTGACCAACCTGGGCATGGGGTATGTATTTGAAGAGCTGATCCGCAAATTCAACGAGGAAAACAATGAAGAGGCAGGTGAGCATTTTACGCCCAGAGAAGTCATTGAGCTGATGACCCGCCTGGTATTTGAACCCGTAAAAGACCGGCTTCCCCCGGTTATCACCATCTATGATCCGGCCTGCGGGTCCGGCGGCATGCTCACCGAATCCCAGGATTTCATCAAGGGAAAAACCGGCCGCACCAAGGATAACGGGTATATTTATCTTTACGGCAAAGAGATCAATGACGAGACCTATGCCATCTGCAAATCCGACATGATGATCAAGGGAAATGATCCTTCCCGTATCCGCCCCGGCTCCACCCTGACCACGGATGAATTCAGCGGCAACCGGTTTGACTTCATGCTTTCCAATCCGCCCTACGGGAAAAGCTGGGCCAGTGAACAAAAAAATATCAAGGACGGCCCCAATGTCATTGATCCGCGGTTCAGGGTAAGGCTTACGGATTATTTTGGAAACACCCGGACTGCGGATGCCGTCCCCCGGTCCAGCGATGGCCAGCTTTTATTTTTAATGGAAATGGTCAGCAAAATGAAAGGCATTGATGAAAGCCCTTCAGGTTCGCGCATCGCTTCCGTCCATAACGGGTCCAGCCTGTTCACGGGCGATGCAGGATCAGGTGAAAGCAATATCCGTCGCCACATCATTGAAAACGACCTGCTCGAAGCCATTATCCAGCTTCCCAACAACCTGTTCTACAACACAGGCATCACCACCTATGTCTGGCTTTTGTCCAACAACAAGGCTGCCGGGCGCAAAGAAAAGGTCCAGCTCATTGATGCAAGCGCCTGTTTTCAAAAGCTGAGGAAAAATCTCGGGAATAAGAACTGCGAGTTTGCCAAAAGCCATATCAAGAAAATTGTCGCAATCTGCCTGAACATGGATGTCATTGAACCGGGTGCGGACACGGACGGGAACCCCATTGCCTCCCTGATCTTTGACAACAGTGATTTCGGATATTTCAAGGTGACCATAGAACGGCCGGACAGGAGAAAGGCAAAATTCACAAAAGACAATATCGCCCCCCTGCGCTTTGACAAAGCCCTGTTTGAGCCCATGAAATGGATCTATGACAGGTTCGGGGAGGCGGTCTATATCGCCGGAACCCTAAAAACCCATGAAAAAGAAATCCTGACCTTTTGTGAAGATACCGGCATTGCCCTGAATACAAAGACCCGCAAAAAACTCTTTGCAAAAGACACCTGGAACAACCAGCGAACCCTTTATGAAACCGCCCTTGAATTGACGACGGTCCTGGGTGAAGGCGAATACAATGACTTCAATACCTTCAAAACCCTGGTGGACAAGGCCCTGAAAGCAAAAAAAATCAGCCTGGCCGCCACTGAAAAAAAAGCGATTTTAAATGCCGTGTCCTGGTATGATGAATCTGCCCAAAAAGTCATTGATAAAAAAGTGAGGCTGGTCGGCGACAAGCTTTCCACACTTCTGGACCATCTGGGATGCAAAGAAACGGACCTGCCGGATTTCGGATATTTCCCCACAGCCAAAACAGGGGAATATCTCACCTATGAGCCCTGCCCGGATCTTCGCGACAGTGAATCCGTACCTCTTAAAGATGATATCCTCCGGTATTTCAAAGCAGAGGTCAGTCCACACATACCCGAAGCCTGGATCAACCTGGATTCGGTGAGAATCGGCTATGAGATCAGCTTCAACAAATATTTTTACCGCCACAAGCCCCTGCGGACCATGGAAGAGGTGGCAAAAGACATCCTGACCCTGGAACAGGAGGCTGAAGGCCTGATCGCAGAGATCTTAGGACTTGATGCGGCAGACGTGACAGGGGTGAGCCATGAATGATCTGCTGCCTGCCCTGCCAAGATACCAGGCGTACAAGGATTCCGGGGTGGAATGGATTGGGGAGATTCCGGAGCATTGGGATCTATCACCACTGAAACATAGGCTTATACTTGTGTCTGAAAAAGTCTCGAGCAAAAATATGACACATCTTTATTATGGAATGGAAAATGTCGAGTCTTGGACAGGAAAATTTATTGAGGGTTTTACTACAGTTGAAGGGTTAGCCAATAAGTTCAAAAAAAATGATATCCTATTTGGGAAATTGAGGCCCTATTTAGCTAAAGTTGCCTTAGCCGATATGGATGGACTTTGTTCAACAGAATTTCTTGTTTACAGAGTCACAAATAGTCAGGTCGCAAAATATTTTAAATATTTACTTTCATCTTCAATATTTATTAATTTAGTAGATTCATCAACATATGGATCGAAAATGCCTAGGGCGAATGCCAATTTTATTGGTATTCAAAAATTACCTTTCCCATCTCTCTCAGAACAAACCACCATCGCAGCCTTCCTTGACTGTAAAACCGCCAAGATCGACCAGGCCCTTGCCATCAAGGAAAAACAGATTCAACTGCTCAAGGAGCGCAAACAAATTCTGATCCAGACCGCCGTAACCAAAGGCCTTGATCCGAATGTCCCCCTGCGTGACTCGGGGGTGGAATGGATCGGGGAGATACCGGCACATTGGATCATAAAACGGGCCAAATATCTATTTTCCGAAGTAAACGAACGATCAAACACGGGCAAAGAAGAATTACTATCGGTTTCGCACATGACCGGCGTCACACCTCGTTCGGAAAAAAATGTCAATATGTTCATGGCTGAAGACTATTCCGGGTCAAAAACCTGTCAGGAGAATGATCTTGTGTTTAACATCATGTGGGCATGGATGGGAGCATTAGGCGTTGCAGACCAGCCAGGCATCGTCAGTTCTTCCTATGGTGTTTTCAGGCAGAGAGTAAAAGACAGTTTTAATCCTAACTATCTTGAATATTTACTCAAGACAAAAGGATATATTGAACATTATAATAAAATTTCTACCGGCTTGCACTCATCCCGTCTCAGATTCTATGGTCACATGTTCTTTAATATGGAAATTGGTTTTCCAAATCGAGAGGAACAAGATAAAATTGTCGCCCACATCCAGACCCAATCAGCCAAGATCGACAAGGCCGTAGCCGGCCAGGAACAGATGATCGAACGGCTCAGGGAATACAAGGCCACTTTGATCAATGCGGCCGTGACCGGGAAGATCCGGGTGCCGGTGCAAACGCCTGAAAAGACGGTGGCATGACAGGGATTGAGATGACCCAGGCCAGCCGTATCCAGATCTACCGGACCGAAGACGGGGAAACCCAGGTAGAGGTGCGGTTTGAGACCGATACGGTGTGGCTCACCCAGCGCCAGATGAGCGAGGTGTTTGACACCACGCCGGAAAATGTGCTCATGCACCTTAAAAATATCTACACATCCGGGGAGCTTTCGCAGGATTCAACTGCTAAGGATTTCTTAGCAGTTCAAACCGAAGGGAATCGGCAGGTCAAACGGCGGCTCAGGCATTACAACCTGGATGCCGTGATATCCGTGGGGTATCGCGTCAACTCCAGGCGCGGGGTTCAGTTCCGCATCTGGGCCACCCAGCGGCTGCGGGACTATCTGGTGCAGGGCTTTACCGTCAACCGGAAACGGTTTCAAGACAATGCAGCGGAATTGGAACAGGCCCTGGCCCTGATCCGGAAAGCGGCCCAATCTCCCGCCCTTGCCACGGACATGGGCCGGGGGCTGGTGGATATCCTGGGCCGGTATACCCAGACCTTTTTATGGCTCCAGCAATATGACGAAGGCCGGCTTTCCGAACCCTCGGGAACGCCCGGCGGAACCCTGGCCGCACCGGAAGATGCCATGGCCTGCCTCATGGCTCTCAAAACCCAACTGACCGCCAGAGGAGAGGCCTCGCCGCTGTTTGCCCGTTTGTCAGGGAAAGATGGGCTGGCCGGGATTTTCGGCAACCTGAATCAGACCGTCATGGGAAGGGATGCCTATCCAACCGTTGAAAGCAAGGCTGCCCATCTGCTCTATTTTGTGGTGAAAAACCATCCCTTTATTGACGGCAACAAGCGCAGCGGTGCGTTTTTGTTTGTGGATTTTCTGGCCCGCAACAACCGTCTTTTAAACCCGGACGGACAGCCCGTGATCAATGAGACGGGTCTCGCCGCCCTGACCTTGCTGGTGGCCGAATCCGACCCAAGACAAAAAGAGACCCTGATCAAACTTATCATGAACCTGTTGGATAAACCGGAACCCTTAAAAAGAAGGTGAACCGCCATGGTCAGCAAGACCAATGAACAGGCCCTGGAGGCCGCCATTGAAAAAAAATTAACCGGCACCTGCCTTGAAGAATTAAAGGCAGCGCCTGGTGATGAAAACAAAGTGGAAGAATCACAGGTTCCGTTTTCCTTTCATCACGGCTATGTTCTGGGATATTCAAAAAATTTCAAACCCAAATTTGCCGTGGATGAAAAACAATTCTGGTGTTTTCTTGAAACCACCCAGAAAAAAGAACTTGCAAAGCTTTCGCGCAACACAAGGGACAAGGCGGAATGGCAGCGCAAAATTCTTGAACGCCTGGACCGGATGATCAAGACAAAGGGGCTGCTCCACCTGCTCAAAAAAGGACTCGGCGTGGACGATGCCCACCTGACCCTGATGTATCCTGCACCCTTGGCCGGCAGTTCAGATATAGTAAAGGATAATTTCAAGCGCAATATTTTTTCCAGCACCCGGCAGGTGCCTTATTCCCTGGACAATCCTTCGGAGGCGATGGATCTCGTGCTGTTCATCAACGGCCTTGCCTTTGCCACCCTGGAACTGAAGAATCCCTGGACCGGCCAGACCGCAAGATTTCACGGGCAAAAGCAGTATAGAACCCACAGGGACAACCATCAGCCGCTTTTACAGTTCGGCCGGTGCCTGGTTCATATGACTGTGGATACGGACGAGGTTTACATGACCACGAAACTGGCCGGGGCTGCCACGTTTTTCCTGCCGTTCAACAAGGGCCACAACCAGGGGGCGGGAAATCCCCCGAACCTGGAAGGTTTTGGTGGCCATAAATCGAGTTATCTGTGGGAAGATGTGTTCCGAAAGGAAAGCATTGCCGATATCATTGAGCATTTTGTCAGGCTTTCCGGCAAGGCAAATGATCCGTTACGCAAACGCACGCTCTTTTTCCCCCGCTATCACCAGATGGACGTGGTACGGAAACTCTCCCGGCATGCTGCTGAAAACGGGGTGGGTCATACCTATCTGATCCAGCATTCGGCCGGGTCGGGCAAGTCCAACTCCATTACCTGGGCCGCCTATCAGCTTATTGAGACCTATCCGGTACACCCGGAAATTCCCGGTGCAAAGGCCATGGACCGGCCACTGTTTGATTCAGTGGTGGTGGTCACGGACCGCCGTCTTCTGGACAAGCAGCTCCGGGAAACCATCCGGGAATTTTCCGAAGTAAAGAATATCATTGCCCCGGCTTACAGGGCGGCAGAGCTGAAAAAAGCCCTGGAACAGGGAAAGAAAATCATTATCACCACGATTCAGAAATTTCCTTTTATCATTGATGGCATCAGTGATCTTTCCCTCAGCAATTTTGCCGTGGTCATCGACGAAGCCCACAGCTCCCAGAGCGGGTCAGCCCATGACAACATGAACCGGGCCATGGGCCAGGCAGACCATGAAGATGAAGAGGCAATGGATGTGCAGGACAAAATTCTTAAGGCCATGGCTTCCCGGAAAATGCGCGGCAATGCTTCCTATTTTGCCTTTACCGCAACCCCCAAGAACACCACCCTGGAAAAATTCGGAACAAAACAGGAAGACGGCAGCTTTGCCCCCTTTCACCTGTATTCCATGAAACAGGCCATTGAAGAAGGATTTATCCTGGATGTTCTGGCCAATTACACCACCTATAAAAGCTATTATGAAATCCAGAAATCCATTCAAGACAACCCTCTGTTTGACAGCAAAAAAGCCCAGAAAAAGCTGCGGGCCTTTGTGGAGCGCCACCAGCAGACCATTGACATCAAGGCCCAGATCATCCTGGAGCATTTCATTCCCCAGGTAGTGAATACCAAAAAGCTCAAAGGTCTTGCCAAGGGAATGGTGATCACCCAGAACATCGAGACCGCCATCCGGTACTACAAGGCGATAGCCCGGCTCTTGGACAAAAAGGCAAACCCGTTCAAGGTGCTGATCGCCTTTTCCGGCAGCAAAGCCGTTGACGGCATCGAGTATACTGAAGCATCCATCAACGGTTTTGGCGAAAGCGAAACCCGGGGACGGTTCGACCAGGACGACTGCCGCCTGCTGGTAGTGGCGAATAAATACCTCACCGGATTTGACCAGCCCAAACTGACCGCCATGTATGTGGATAAAAAACTGCAGAATGTGATGGCGGTTCAGGCCCTGTCCCGCCTGAACCGTTCAGCTCCGGGCCTGGGCAAAAAAACCGAGGATCTGTTTATCCTGGATTTTTTTAATTCCGTTGAGGACATTAAAAATGCCTTTGACCCGTTTTACACGGCCACAAGCCTTTCCAGGGCAACTGATGTGAATGTGCTCCATGAATTAAAAGAGGCACTGGACTTGGTTGGGGTGTATGAATGGCAAGAAGTGGAAGATTTTGTGGAACGCTATTTTTCCAATGCCGACGCCCAAAGCCTAAGCCCCATCATTGATACGGCAGCAGAAAGATTTAACACCGGGCTTTCGCTTGAAGAAGCGGACAAGGCCGATTTCAAGATCAAAGCCAAGCAGTTTGTCAAAATTTACGGGCAGATGGCATCGATCATGCCCTATGAGATTGTGATCTGGGAAAAACTGTTCTGGTTTTTAAAATTCCTGATTCCAAAACTGGTCGTCAAAGATCCGGATACAGCGAAAATAGATGAACTCCTTGAATCAATCGATCTTTCATCCTATGGTCTTTCCCGTGTGAAACTCAATCATCATATCCGGCTGGATGAATCGGCAAGTGAGCTTGACCCCCAGAATCCCAATCCGCGTGGCGCCCATGACGGTGAAGATGAGAAAGACCCATTGGATGAAATCATCCGGAATTTTAACGAACGCTGGTTCCAGGGCTGGAGCGCCACACCCGAGGAACAGCGGGTTAAATTCCTGACCATTGCGGACAATATCAAAGCGCATCCAGACTTTGACGAAAAATATAAAAACAACCGTGATACCCATAACCGACTGCTGGCATTCCAGAAAATATTCGATGATGTCATGCTCAAAAAGCGGCGAAATGAATTGGAACTTTACAAGCTCCTGGCAAGTGATATGGCATTTAAAGCAGCCATGCAGCAGAGCCTGAGGCAAATTGTTGATCGATAGGTGGAAATTGTAAGAAAACCCAATGAAATGAGCCCATTCATTTCATTCCCAACCCTACGTTGGAGAACATCATGAAATCAGTTTGCATTTTTTTAGGTTCCAACCCCGGCGCTGACCCTGTTTATGCACGGGCAGCCCGTGAAATGGGCAGAGCGCTGGCCGCGCGTGGCCTCACCTGCGTGTATGGCGGGTCTGACACAGGCCTTATGAAACTCTTGGCTGACAGTGCCCTGGAATCGGGCGGCAAGGTGGTCGGGGTGACGGTCCAGGCCTTACGGGATAAGGAAATTTTCCATCCAGGCCTCACGGAACTTTATGTTGTCCCCACCATGCACGAAAGAAAGGCCCTGATGGTGGAACTGTCCGACGGGTTTGTGGCCCTGCCGGGCGGTGTGGGGACCTTTGAGGAATTTTTTGAAATCTATACACTGTCTATCCTGGGGTTTCATTCCAAACCCTTTGGGCTTCTCAATATCAACAATTATTATGCACCCCTGGATGCCTTGCTGGACAATGCGGAACAAGAAGGGTTTCTGAAAGCCTCCCACCGGAATGCCATACTGCGGGCAGACAACGCTGCCGATATGCTGAAACTCCTGGCTGGCAGATAAGCCGGATTGCACAGGGATGCACTATCCCATCAGGCTGCCGTACAATCCCAGACCATAGGCAACGCTGGTAAATGCATTGCCGGTCCTGATCCTGTCCTTGTCCAGCCGTTTTTCAAACAAGCCCCGGATCAGGGGAATATAAGAAGACCCGCCGGTCAGGAAGACCACATCGATATCGGCAGCAACAAGGCCTGCATCTGCCAGGGTTGAATCAATACAGGTATCGATGGCGGCGGCCTTTTCACGGATCATGCGTTCAAATTCGGCCCGGGACAAGGGCTCGTCAATGCGGATGCCGTAATCATGGAACCGGATGTGCGAAGCCTCCTCACCGGACAGATCGCATTTTGTCTTTTCAATGGACTGGAACAAAAGGTAACCGTAATTGGCCTGGATCAGGTTTTCCAGGTTGTTGATCAGCTCCTTGTCCCTGAAACTTGCCGTGACCTTGAGTTCTTTGATATTGTTCAATGTCGTCGGCCGCCGAAGCTGGGGAATGAGATGCCAGTGCAAAAGGTTTCGGATCACAACCGGGGAAAGCCCGAAATAATTGTCGCTGAACATGGATCTGGCCTGGACGTTTTTCCCGTAATAAGCGGCTATTTTTTCTTTCATGATGGCTGAGTCAAACAGATCCCCGCCGATATAGACACCGCCCACGGACAGGATATCCTTTTCCCGCCCAGTCCGGCTGCCTGCATGTTTCCCGGCCTTATGGATGGTGAAATCCGAACTGCCTGCACCAAAATCTCCCACCAGAACAATCTGTTCAACTCCCGGTGAAAGGCTGTTTTCATAGGCCAGGGCTGCGGCAATGGGTTCCAGTTGAAAAACGATATTCTTGAATCCGGCCAGCCGGGCGGCCCTCTCCAGGCGATCCTGGGCGATGCGGTCCCGCTCCGGGTCCTCGGAGAAGATCACTGGACGCCCCAGAACCAGGTCGGATACGTCCCGGCCAATAAGGTTTTCGCCACGCTCTTTCATGACCCTGAAAAAAATGGAGATCAATTCTTCCAGGGTGTAGCGTTTCCCGTAAATGGACGTCTTTTCAAAGGCCGGATCCGGCAGAAAGGTCTTGATGGATTGCATGTACCTGCCGTCGGCCCCGTTTTCAATATATTTGTTGATCCCTTCATACCCGACATAGGAGGCGGTCCGGCCGTCTTCCTTTAAAAAATAGAGAATGGATTTCAAGGAATTGGAAATGGGGTTTCCCCTGTCAACGTCCAGCATCCGCACCCTGTTGTTTTCGTTGATGGACAATGCTGAATTGGATGTTCCGAAATCAATACCGAAGATCGCTGACATGGTTTGTTTTCCTAAAGTTCACATTTTTCCCGGGTGCAAAAGGGGGTTAAAATACAGGACTTTCATTGGCTTGTAAAGCAAAATCCCGGAAACATCCTGGTGCCCTATTGGGGCTTTAGGACAAGGCCAATGATCAGGCCGCAACCAAGGCCGAAAGGCAGGTATCCGGCATATCCCAGGATCGGCATTTCAAACAGGTGAAGCACCTGCACATAGGGAATGGAATACTGCCATCTTGCAAGACTGTAAAAATTGAACATTTCCCAGAAAAATCCGCAGACAAGAGAGGCAGAAGCATAGGCCGTCACAAGGGTATAATCACCTTTTTTCACATTGGTAAAGGCATGGGGCTTTCTGGAAAAGGTCAGAAGATAATCTTTCATGCTTTCAACTGCAGGCAACACCGTGGAAAAACTCAAGAAGGCCAGGACAAAATAGGTCCCTGCGGAATACCTGCTGCCGGAATAATACCAGTTGCCCACAAACCGGTTCAGATATTCAAAGATCCACCAGAAACACGCACTGACAAAAAACAGTGCCATAAACCTGAAAGGGGATTTCAGCAGCAGGCATTGCCCTGAAGCCCTGTAAGTCAAGGCGTTTAAACAGATGATCCAGCACAGCCACAAAGGGAAAAAGGTATGGGGCTGGAAAAAGGGAAAAAAGGGCCGGCGGGTCCAGGCAAGGACCCAGAAAGCAGCCAGACCCAGAAAGGCTGAGATCCCCCACCATGGCAGGGAGAGGTCATATGGAACGGAAGTGCAGCTTTTAACGGCAAGCCCTTTTTTAAGAAAAGGCAGTACGCTGACCAGAATAAAGACCAGGAAGATAAGAAACACAGGTGCTGAAAAGGGCGGATGGAATGTAATGACCGGTTGCGGTGGAAAATCAAGATACGGCTGTATCATCCCGCCGGTTAAAAGAATTCCCGCAAGCGGCATCAAAAGGATCAACCCCACGGCTGTAATGAAAATAAATAAATTCATAAGGTCTCCTTTTTTGCTGCTGGCCAAGCCTTTCTGCAAACTGTAATATTTTTTCCACTTGGGCATCAAGTTTTTTTTACCAATCAAAGGCAGCCAAAGGAAAAAAGATGGTGTTTGATTAATGGATGAAAAAAGGTTAAAAAAAATCAGATGGTCTATCTTATAAAAATTTGAATCTGAGACATCAGCAGTTCAGATCAGAGGCAAAAAAAACAGTGAAGGAGATGATAAAATGATAAACGTAATCGCATCCATACAGTTGAAACAAGGGCAATTATCCGACTTTATTGAAATTTTTAAATCCAATATCCCAAAGGTTCTTGAAGAGAAGGGATGTATTGAGTATGTGCCGACGGTTGATGTCCCGACAGGCCTGCCCCCTCAGGAGTTGAATCCTAACGGGGTCACAATAATTGAAAAATGGAACAGCTTAGAGGATTTAACGGCACATCTCTCCTCACCCCATATGCTTTCATATCGGGAAAAGACAAAGGCTCTTGTTGAAAAAATGTCTGTCAAAGTCCTGAAAGAAGTATAATGAACCGGTTTGACCGTGATATCCTGGAGAGGCTCATTTATGGCTATTTTTGGAAAGAACGGATTTATCCGGAAACAGGAGGTTGCATTTGCTAAAAAACTTCTTGCCTGGCAATATGATAAATCCGGCATCGCTTTACCCGATGAAGCGGCCATGTCCGCTCATGCAGAAAAAATTGTGGAGGATGCCCACAGGGTTGCAAAAAAGAGCGGCAGCAATGTACTGGAAATTTTAAAAAGCAAAGTAAAGGATATCATAAAATAATTAAAGAGACGATGATATATTCCCGGCGGCAACCATGAAAAACGACACTCAAGAAAAGAGTAAAACACAGATAAAAAAAGAGGCTGAAGCACTCCAGGAACTTGGCATGGAACTCTTGAGACTGCCCATCCAGAGATTGGAACGTATGGCGCTTCCCGATGATCTGCACAAAGCCCTGATGGAAGCCGGATCCATTACATCAAATATTGCAGGCAGAAGGCAGAGGCAATTCATCGGAGCCCTGATGCGGGATGTGGACCCGGAACCCATCCGCCATGCCTTGCTGCAAATCAGTGCCGACCTTCCCATTGAATCGAAAATCATTGAAGAGACCCGGATGTGGCTGGACAGTTTATTAACGGGTGACCCGGCTATCCAGGAAGCGTTTATCCATGCCTGTCCGGGACTGGAACACCAGAGACTGAGGCAATTGTTGAGAAATATCAAGAAAGAGAAAACAACCGGCAGATCTTCCAAATCCTTAAAAGCCCTGGAACAGATCATTATGAAGTGTATGACCAGCAAATAAAGACCCATGATATTTTCCAGAATAATTCCATATGAGTTTTTTTATCCGACAGGTTGCTTAGCCCTGGAGGATGTTTGGGAATAATCGACAGGACCAGGGCAAGACGACTGTTTGTTTAAAACGACCGTGGGGGAAGCGTTTCACAATGGTGGCTGCATTCAGAAATCTTCAAATCCGTTCCAAGCTTTTGGTGGGATATACCCTGATCTTTATCATAGCCATCCTGGCTGGCGGGGCTGTTATCTATTTTCAGGTAAAGTCCACCATTGAGGCCAATATCGAAAATGAATTGAAAAATTCAACAGCCACCATCCTCAATATGGTAAAGACCGCAGCCGCCACCTCCATTAAAAACCATCTGCGGGCTGTGGCAGAGAGCAATCAGCAGATTCTTGCAACCCTTTATGGGGAATATACCCTGGGCCGGCTTACGGAACCTGGAGCAAAAGCCATGGCCAAAAAACTGCTTCTGGGTCAGACCATCGGCAAAACCGGGTATCTCTATTGTGTCAAAAGCGATGGTATTGCACCGATACACCCACGTCCCGGGGTTGCTGGAAATAGCTTTCTGGATCACGCCTTTGTCCGGGACCAGATCCGGTTCAAAGAGGGATATCTGGAATATGACTGGAAAAACCCGGAAGAAGAGCATGAAAAGCCCAAGGCTTTGTATATGAGCTATTTTCAGCCCTGGGACTGGATTGTCTCGGCCTCCTCCTACAGAGAAGATTTCAAGGAGCTGGTCAATGTGTCTGATTTCAAAGATAGCATCCTCTCCCTCTCCTTTGGGAAAACCGGCTATGCCTATGTGCTGGACAGCCGGGGCAATATCATTGTTCACCCAACCCTTTCCGGGAATTATATGGATGCCCAGGGCAAAGACGGTCAATATTTTATCCAGGATATCTGCCGAATGAAAAATGGAAAGCTTGTCTATTCATGGAAAAACCCTGGAGAAGATTTTTTCCGGGATAAGATTGTCCTATTTAACTACATTCCGGAATATGACTGGATAGTGGCCTGTTCCAGCTATCTGGACGAAATGTACGCTCCCCTTGATTTCATCCGTAATATTATCCTGTTAACGGTCTGCCTGATCCTGATTTTGGTTTTTATCACCTCTTTGTGGATAAATGGGTCTATCATATCCCCCCTTAGGCATCTGATGAACCGGTTTGCTCTGGGAGCTTCGGGGGATTTCAGCGTTCGAATGCCAGTGGCATCAAGGGATGAAATCGGCCAGTTGGCTGGTTTTTTTAATAAATTTATGGAAACCATTGAAGTTTACCATGGAAACATGGCCGTTGAGACCCAAAAGCAAAAACGCCTTGAGAGGGAGATTTTAAATATCAGCGACCAGGAACGCCAGAAAATCGCAATGGATCTCCATGACGACCTGTGTCCCCAGCTCATCGGCATTGAGGTGATGACGAAAATTCTCAAGGAAAAACTGGCGGAAAAATCCATTGACGAGACAAGAGACGCAGACAGAATTCAGCAGCTTATTTTAGATACCATTGCCAAGACCCGGCAATTGTCCATGGGATTATCCTCCATCAACCTGTCGGAACATGGAATTGATCTGTCCCTTCGGAACCTGGCCACTTATATCACCGAGGTGTTTAAAATTCATTGCATTTGTGAGTGTACAGGGGGGCAAGCCATCCAGGATAACCGCCTGGCCACCCATATTTACTATATTGCCCATGAAGCCGCCCACAATGCAGCCAGACATTCCAGGGCAAAGAATATATTTCTGGGCTTGACTCTTGCCGGGCAAAAGATAAGATTGGAAATTGAGGATGACGGTATAGGAATGGCAGGTGTTCAGCACTCCAGGGGCATGGGCCTTAGGATCATGACCTATCGGGCGGCAACCATTGGCGCCTGCATTGATATAACCCCCGGCCCCAGGGGAGGAACCCTGGTGCGCCTTGACCTTGAAACCTAATCCTAAAAATAAAGGCCCCATGGTCCTGGAAAAAATAAAAATAATGATTGTTGAGGATCACCCCATTTTCCGAATGGGGATGACGGAATTGATCAACAGGGAACAGGACATGGAGGTCTGTGGCCATGGGGAAGATGTGGCAGGTGCCCGGACGGTCATAGAAAAACACAGGCCGGATATGGTGGTGGTGGATCTGTCCTTGAAAAATTCCAATGGTCTTGACCTGGTCAAGGAGATCAACGACCAGTATCCCCAGATATCCTGCCTGGTCTTGTCCATGCACGATGAATCCCTCCACGCAGAAAGGTGTATCCTGGCCGGGGCCAAGGGATATATCATGAAACAGGAAGCTTCCACCTCTGTGGTCAAGGCCATCCGGGAGATATTGGCCGGCAACCTCTACGTCAGCAGCAATATCATGAGTCATATCTTAAACAAATTCCGGAATCAGCCCACAGCCCTGCAAGCATCTCCGTTAAAGAATCTCACCGACCGGGAAATGGAAATTTTTCAATTCATCGGCAGAGGACATGCCTCGGGTGAGATCGCCAGACGATTGAACATCAGCGTAAAAACCATTGGCACCCATCGGGAGCGTATCAAAAACAAATTGAATTTAAAAGATAGCGGCAGGCTGGTCAGGCATGCTGTCATCTGGGTTGAAACAGGGCTTTTTAACGCGCCTGTTTAAGCAAAATTTTTTTTGTAAGTTATCTGCCTACAAGGATTTGGTCTCTTGCCCTACCTCAACTTGGTTTGTCTGCTGATTTACATACTGATAAAACTATTTTAGTAACAGCTATGCCTGTTCCTAGTATTATAAATTTATCGATCGTGTTTCACTTGATTCAGGTAGTCAACCAACGCGTTAAGGAGATAAGATGAAAATTCTTTCCATTGACGATGTATCTCTGGCCTTTGGCGGCTTAAAAGTATTGTCCGATGTTTCCTTTGATGTAAACGAGGGAGAGATCTTTGCCATTATCGGGCCCAATGGGGCCGGCAAGACATCAGTGCTGAATATCATCAGCGGGTTTTATCGTCCGGACAATGGAAAAGTATTTTTCCAGGGCAATGACCTGACGGGCCTGCATCCAGACAAGCGGGCCGCCCTGGGAATGGGCAGAACCTTCCAGAATATTGCCCTGTATCATGGCATGTCTGTGCTGGATAATATCAAACTGGGAGCCCAAACCCATCTGAAGACGGGTTTGCTGTCCAGCCTCTGGTATTGGGGGGCTGCCCACAGAGAAGAGATGGCCCTTCGCCGGAAAATTGAAGAAGAAGTCATTGATTTTCTCGAAATTGAAACCATTCGAAACCAGCCGGTCTCCTCCCTTGCCTATGGTCTGCAAAAACGGGTGGAACTGGCCCGGGCACTGGCCATGCGTCCCAAACTTCTGTTGATGGACGAGCCTGTTGCCGGCATGAATGCCGAAGAGACCGAAGATATGGCAAGGTTTATCCTGGATATAAAGGAAGAACAGGATATCACCATCGTCCTGATCGAGCATGACATGAGAATGATCATGGATATTTCCGACCGGGTTCTGGTATTGAATTTTGGTCAGAAACTCACCGAGGGAAGCCCGGGCGAAGTTCAAAAACACCCTGAGGTCATCAAGGCATACCTGGGCCAGAAAAAAAGCGAAAACCTGGGGAAAGGATGAATATGGATATGTTCCTGCAGCTCATTGCCAGCGGTTTTTTGGTCGGGGGAATCTATGCCCTCATTGCCCTTGGATTTGTACTCATTTATAAAGCCACCAATATCATTAATTTTGCCACGGGTGAATTCATGATGATCGGGGCCTATATTCTCTATTCTCTGATGGTATATCTGAAGTTATCTGTGTTCATCGGATTTCCCCTTGTGGTTGTCTGTGCAGCCCTGCTGGGGATGCTGGTAGAGCGGCTGATTTTAAGGCATATGCTGGGCCGGCCCAATATCAGCATCATCATGGTGACCATCGGCCTCAGTTCCATCCTCCTGGGCGTAGCAGAAATCATCTGGGGGTCAAGCTTTAGAAGCTTTCCACCGCTCTTCCCCCGAAGCCCTGTCATTATAGGGGAAATCGTGCTGCGGTCCAATCTTTTTTACGGGTTTTTATTGGCCATGGCCGTGGTGGTGGTGTTTTTGCTCCTGTTCAAGTACGCCAAGGTAGGGGTGGCCATGCGGGCCACGGCCAATGATCAGATGGCTGCCTTTTCCATGGGGATCAATGTTAAAACCATGTTTACCATTTCCTGGGCCTTTGGTGCCATTGCCGCTTCCCTGGGGGGGATCATCATCGGCAATATCGGCGGTGTTCAGCCAACCCTGGGGCATATCGGGCTCAAGATATTTCCCATTGTGATCCTGGGAGGACTTGATTCCATCACAGGAGCGGTGATCGGCGGGTTCATCGTGGGAATTGTGGAAAATCTGGCGGGCGGGTATCTGGACCCATACTTTCAAGGGGGGGTCAAGGACCTGGCACCCTTTGTTGTTCTGATTTTCATCCTTTTGATCAAACCCTATGGCCTCTTCGGCACCCGGGAAATCGAACGGCTTTAACAGGAGATCACCATGCGCATCGGAGCTTTTAAAGAAAGTTATGCATCAGACCAGGCTGTTTTTGCCAATGCCACCTCCCGATTCTGGCTGGGGATTCTCTTTATCCTGCTGCTGGTCTTTCCCTTTGTGGCCGGGGATTATCTGCTGTTTATGGCTAATCTTGCCGGTATTACCATCATCGGTGCTGTGGGCTTGAATATTCTCACGGGATTTGCCGGCCTGATCTCCCTGGGCCATGCCGCCTTCATCGGTGTGGGCGGGTATACTGCTGCTATTTTAGCGACCCGGTTTGACCTGCCCTTTCTGTTGTGCCTGGTTCTGTCCGGCCTCATGGCAGCCCTTTTCGGTATTATTGTGGGAGGGCCTTCCCTGCGCCTGAAAGGTCTGTACCTTTGCATTGCCACCCTGGCAGCCCAATTAATCCTTGAATTTGTTTTTATCCATTGGGAGTCCATGACCGGGGGCATCCGGGGAATTAATCTCTCTCCCCCCAAAATTTTCGGAATTGTCCTGAACAATGATTTTAAATTTTATTTTGTGACCCTCACCCTGGTGGTCCTGTGTGTGACGGCTGCCCGAAATATTTTCAGAACCCGTGTGGGCCGGGCCTTTATTGCCATCCGAGACCGGGACATCTCAGCGGAACTCATGGGCATCAACCTGCTGCAATATAAAGCCTATGCCTTTGCCATCAGCTCATTCATGGCAGGTATTTCAGGATGCCTCTGGGTGAATTTTTTAAAAACAGTGACTCCGGAACATTTTCCCCTGCTGGAAAGTGTCCGATACCTGGCCATGGTGATCGTGGGCGGTATGGGAAGCATCCTGGGTTCCATCTTGGGGGCCATCTTCATGACCTTTGTACCCGAAGTCATCAGCACGGTTTTAGGGTCACTGGTCACTATATTTCCAACGGCCATGAGTTTTCTTTTTCCCATGCAGCAGGTCATTTTCGGGCTGCTGATTGTCATTTTTCTGGTGTTTGAGCCCCATGGCCTGGCTGAAATCTGGAGACGGGTGAAAAACTATTTTCATCTATGGCCCTTTGAACATTAATCTGTAGCACCAGGTCAGAGAAAATAATTTTACAAAACCATGAAGAAAGTATTTTGTATAACGCTTCATGGGATTTGTGAAAGTTCCATAACCCTTAAATAAAGGAGTGATCATGAAAAAAACAATGGTATTAACACTGGCTTTAATTTTAACCCTGGCCTTGAGTCCGGGCCTGTCCTTTGCCGAAGATGTGATTAAAGTCGGCGCCAGCCAGCCCATTACCGGACGGTTTGCCTTTGCCGGCGAACATATCAACCAGGGCCTCATGGATGCTCTGGGCTATGCCAACGACCAGGGAGGCGTGGGGGGCAAACAATTTAAATATATTTATGAGGATACCGGATATGACCTGATGCGGGCGGTTGCCTCCTTTAAAAAAATCATGGCCCAGGACAATCCTGTCATGTTTTATGGGGAATCCACCGGGGTGGGTAAAGCCCTGGCACCGGAAATCAACTCCCGGTATCATGTGCTCTATGGGTCCACCAGTTTTTCCGAAGAACTCAGCGACCGGCAGACAAATCCTTATACCTTTGTAAGCGGCCCTACCTATGCCCAGCAGTTTGGTGTTCTGCTCAAATACATTGCAGCCCAGCCCAAGAAAAACAACAAGCCCCATCGGGTGGCCTTCTTTTACAGTGACACGGAATTTGGCAAGGACCCCATTCCCTATGCCCTCAAAAAGGCCAAGGAGCTGGGCATTGAAGTGGTGGCTGAAGAGGTGACCAAGGTCGGTGCCGTGGATACCACCAGCCAACTTCTGGATCTGAAACGCACCCAGCCGGATTATTGTATTTTTCAGGGATATGTGGTGCCGCCCATCCCGGAAGTGATCCGGGGGGCAAAGGATTTTGGCCTTAATATCACCTTCATGGGAACCTTCTGGGCAATGGACAAAATGCTCCTGGACAAACTGGGCCCGGATGGCGAAGGCTACATGGGCGTATCTCCCTATGCCTATTGGGATGAGACAGAGGTTCCCATGATCCGGGCCATCCATGCCTACAATAAAAAGCACCACCCAGATACCACCTTTCGTCCCAACTCCTATATGCAGGGGTGGTTCACGGGCATGATCTATGTGAAACTGGCCCAGATGTGCCAGGATGCCGGCCTGCCCATCACCGGTGAAAACCTTAAAGACATGCTCCCCAAGGTAAGGGGCTGGGATACGGGCGGATTGAACGGTGTGGTCAGTTTTACCAACGCCAATGCCACTGCCTCGGGAAAAGTATATAAAGCCCAAGGGGGGAAATTTGTGGCAGCTTCCGACTGGATCAAGCTGGATGAATAAAAACAGGTTGCCGGGACCGGACGGTTTATGCCCGGCTCCGGTGTCTATTTGCCCGGAGTAAAGATCATATAAAGCAGGAGGGCTCTTGTGTCGCCTATTCTTGAAGTGAATAATTTAGAGGTGTTCTACAATAATATCATCCTGGTATTAAAAGGGCTTTCCCTTGAAGTCCAAAAGGGCAGTATTGTGGCTTTGCTTGGGTCCAACGGGGCAGGCAAGTCCACCACCCTGAAAGCCATCAGCGGATTTTTACCCCTGGAGGATGGAGAAATCACCAATGGAACCATTTCCTTCCAGGGAGAGACCATCTCCTGTCTTACCCCCCACAAAATTGTGCAAAAGGGTATTTTCCAGGTCATGGAAGGCCGTCGGGTTTTTGAAGACCTGACAGTGGAAGAAAACCTGATTTGCGGAGCCTATACCCAGAAAAACCGGGAAGAGGTTGCCAGAGGGCTGGACAAGTGCTTTACTTATTTCCCCATATTAAAAAAAAGATACAAGCGTCTGGCAGGCTATTTGAGTGGAGGTGAGCAGCAGATGCTGGTCATCAGCCGGGCTCTGCTGGCAACCCCTAGCCTGATGATGCTGGATGAGCCCTCCATGGGGCTTGCACCCATGCTGGTGGAAGAGATCTTTGAGATCATCAAGCAGATCAATGAAAGAGAGGGAACCTCAATTCTCCTGGTGGAGCAGAATGCCCAGATGGCCCTGGAAATGAGCCATTATGGGTATATCATGGAAAATGGCAGGATCGTCCTGGACGGGCCTGTGGATCTTTTGCTGGGGGACCGGGATGTCCAGGAATTCTATTTGGGCATGGGCCATGGGGAAGAGATAAGCTACCGCAACGTAAAACATTACAAGCGGAGGAAAAGATGGCTGAGCTGACAAATAAAACCCTGCCCCGGGTGTTTCTGGACCGGGTGGCAGAATTCGGGGATGAGGTGGCCCTGCGGGAAAAGGATTTCGGAATCTGGCAGCCCATCACCTGGAGCCTTTACCTGGACCATGTGCGCAATTTTGCCCTGGGACTTGTGAGCCTTGGGTTCCAGCGGGGGGATCATCTGGCCATCCTCAGTGAAAACTGCAAGGAATGGCTGTTTGCAGACATGGCCTGCATCAGCCTGGGGGGGGTCACCCTGGGGGTATACCCCACCAGCCCCTATCCTGAAGTGAAATATGTGGTACACCATTCTGATTCCACCATGGTGGTGTGCGAGGACCAGGAGCAGACCGACAAGATTCTTGAGGTGATCCAGGATCTACCCCTGGTAAAAAAAATCATTGTCAAGGACATGAAAGGGCTGCGCAACTATCCCAAAGATAAAATTATTTCCTTTCAACAGGTGGAGAACCTTGGCAGGGAACTGGCCAAGACCAGCCCCTATCTGTTTCTGGAAGAGGTTAAAAAAGGAGATTCTGAAGACATCTGTATTATGATCTATACCTCGGGCACCACGGGCCCTCCCAAGGGGGCCATGGTCAACCACAGGAATGTGGAGGCCACCACCTGGGCGGCTGCCGAGGCCATGGACATCGGCCCCAAAGACACCATTGTTTCCTATCTGCCCCTATGCCATGTGGCAGAACAGATTTTCAGTTTATACCTGCCCTTATTCAAGGGAAATACTGTGAATTTTGCTGAAAATATTGCCACCATCCAGAATGATTTAAGAGAAATCGCTCCCACAGTATTTCTGGGGGTTCCCCGGATCTGGGAAAAGCTGCACTCTTCCATTACCATCAATATCCAGGATTCCAGCCGGGTTAAGCGATGGGTTTTTGATAGCTGCATGGCCATTGGCTATAAAAAAGCCCGCCAGCGCCTGGAAGGTAAAACAATCAGCCTGGGGTTAAACATGGCCTGGTGGGCGGGGTATTGGTTGATATTCAGGGCTTTACAAAATTATGTGGGCCTTAGAAAGGCCCGTCTGACACTGTCTGCGGCTGCCAAGGTCAGCCCGGAAGAACTCTTGTTCTTTCACGCCATTGGCATCCGCACCAAGGAAGGATACGGCATGACCGAGTGCACCGGGCTTTCTTTTATCCACATGGACGATGATATCAAACTGGGCACTGTAGGAAAGCCTGTCTCCTGCATCCAGTACAAACTGGCTCCTGACGGGGAACTCATGAAAAAAGGGGGTTCTGTCTTTGTGGGATATTACAAGAATCCGGAGGCCACAGCCAAAACCATTGTAGACGGCTGGCTCATGACCGAAGACATCGCAACAGTGGACCCGGATGGGCATGTGTCCATTGTGGACCGGAAAAAGGATATCCTCATCACCTCAGGCGGTAAAAACATTGCCCCCTCCCTCATTGAAAATGAACTCAAGGTCAGTCCCTATATCAAGGAGGCCATTGTTCTGGGGGATGGGAAAAAATTTATTTCCGCCCTGATCCAGATTGATTTTGAAAATGCGGGGAAATGGGCCACCAACAGAGAGATTTCCTATACCAATTTTAAATCCCTGTCTGGATTGCCGGAAGTGAAAAACCTGATCCAGGAGGCAGTGAACATCACCAATGCCAAGTTTGCCCGGGTGGAAAACATCCGAAAATTTTTACTCCTGACCAAGGAACTGGACCATGATGACGGAGAAATGACGGCCACCATGAAAATACGGAGGGCCAGTATTTACAAAAAATTTGCCCGGGAAATTGAGGAGATTTATGGAGATTGACTCGGATAGAAAGAAAAAAGAGAGATAGGACGAAAAAAGAGTTTGATGGTAAAGGCAGGGCTGATATAGGTCACGAAAACCCCATCCAACCGGATTGAAATGTTTAAGTTATTTGCTTTGGGGTTTCCATCAAATCTGGTATACTCCATTCCATTTGCTGCCCCGGAACGGGTAGTGGGTCAACCCGGGCCCTTTTCAAACCGGGTTAAAGGACAAATGAACGAGCCTCTAATAAAGGCCTAAGGAGCGGGATGGAAATACTGCACAATCTGATCTGGATTTTTACACCTGAAGGTATTCAATGGCTGATCATGACCGGCGGTCTGCCCGCTATCTGCCTCATCATTTTTGCAGAAACCGGTTTTTTTGCCCTGCTGCCGGGTGATTCATTGCTGGTGCTGTGTGGCATATTTGCAGCTACTCCTTCAACCGCAGGCGGAACGCTTCTGCCGATTGGTTTCCTGTTGACCGTTGTTCCCTTGTGTGCAGTGATCGGTGATCAGGTGGGATTCTGGATCGGAACATGGTTCGGTCATGCCATGTACGGCTGGAAAGACAGGCATATCCTGGGAATTCCGATCTTTAAGACAACCTATCTCAGACAAGCTGAAAATTTTTACAACCGATGGGGTGTATTTGCCATCATGGTCGGTCGTTGGGTGCCCATTGTGAGAACTTTTGCACCGATTGTGGCAGGCATTACCCGCATGCCGATCCGAAAATTCATCACGTTTAATATTATAGGTGGTTATACCTGGGTCTGGAGCATGGTGCTGGCTGGATATTTTCTGGGAAATGTGGCCAAAACCCAATTCGGTTTCGATCTGGCCACCCATATCGACAAGATCGCCATTGTGATCGTGATTGTGTCATTGATCCCCATCGGCTACACAGTATGGAAAGAAAAACAAAAAACCTGTGGTTGACAGGACTCTTTTTTTTATGCACAATGCCGGACTTATGGGATTAATACGAAAAATTAAAAGAGCATGCATTTAATAAAATATATCTCCCGATTCCACGTCCATTTTCTGAACCGCTTCAGCGGCCTCTGATGCCATCCTTCCGGGAAGGGAATCCCCATGCCCCGGCAAAGGCAATCACCCTTTACATGCATTTAACTTAAAAATAATTGAGGCAATATGATGAAAACTATTGTTCTTGGCGGCGGCCTTGTGGGCGGCCCCATGGCCCTTGATCTTTCCGAAGACAAGGATATGAACGTCAGTGTAGCCGATGTCAGCGAAAAAACATTGGCAAAATTTAAAGACCATTCCGGGATTCAAACCATACAACAGGATCTGTCCGACCGGGAAAAATTAAAAACCCTTATCTCCGGCTTTGATATGGTCATCAGCGCCGTTCCGGGATTCATGGGATACAAAACCCTTGAAACCATTATCAATGCCGGAAAAAATGTGGTGGATATCGCTTTTTTCCCGGAAGATGCCCTGACCCTGGATAGCCTTGCAAAGGAAAAAAACGTCACCGCCGTTGTGGACTGCGGGGTTGCACCGGGCATGAGCAATATGCTCACGGGCTATGGTCATCATCTTCTGGATAAAACCGAAACCGCCATCATCTATGTGGGTGGCCTGCCGGAAGTCCGGACCCAGCCCTGGGAGTACAAAGCGGTGTTTTCCCCCATTGATGTGATTGAAGAATATCTCCGGCCCGCCTTTTATGTGGAAAACGGGCAGGTTATTGAAAGACCGGCCTTGAGCGAACCTGAATTCATCAATTTTCCCGAGGTCGGCACCCTGGAAGTGTTCAATACCGACGGCTTACGCTCCCTGATCAAGACCCTGGATATCCCCAATATGAAGGAAAAAACCATGCGGTATCCGGGCCATATTGACAAGGTGAAGCTGTTGCGGCAGGCAGGCTTTTTCAGTGAAACACCGGTATCGGTAAAGGGTCAGATGGTCCGTCCCATAGATATGACGGCAAAACTTCTCTTTCCCCAGTGGGAACTCAAACCCGGAGAAAAAGACCTCACCATCATGCAGGTCTCTGTGGCCGGTGAAAAAGATGGCAAAAAGACAACCTATACCTGGGATCTGTTTGACCAATATGACCCAAAAACAAAAATCCATTCCATGGCCAGATGCACGGGATATACGGCCACGGCTGCCTTAAGGCTTTTAAAGGAAGGACTCTTTACTCAAAAAGGCATTATCGTGCCGGAATATATCGGGCAGAATGAGGCCTGCGTTGAATTTATCCTGAACAGCCTGAAAAAGAAAAATATCATTTACAGACAAACCATCACCCACCCCTAAACATAAGCGGCACACAGACATTATCTTCTGCGTGCCGCTTATATGTTTTTTTACTATCTGGTGGGACGATTATTTACGTTCCACAATCAATGCAAGACCCTGACCGCCGCCGATGCAAAGCGTGACAAGACCATATCTTAAATTTCTTGCTTGTAATTCATAGACAAGCTTTGTGACCAGGGCGCCTCCGGAAGCGGATACCGGATGACCAAGGGCAATGGCACCGCCGTTTACATTGACTTTTTCAATGTCCATATTCAGCTCGCGCATGCAGGCCAGTGCCTGGGAGGCAAAGGCTTCGTTCAGCTCAATCAGATCTATATCCGCCATGGTCAGCCCGGCTTTTTCAAGGGCCAGTCGTGTGGCCGGGATGGGGCCGATGCCCATCAAAGCCGGGTCAACACCGGCAGAGGCATAGGAAACAATGGTGGCCATGGGCTTAATTCCCAGGGAATCGGCTTTTTCCTTTGACATCAGCATGATGGCGGAAGCGCCGTCGTTCATACCGGAGGCATTGCCTGCCGTGACCGAACCGCCGGTCTTTACAAAGGCGGGTTTCAGTTTCTGAAGGCTTTCCATGGTGGTTCCGAATCTGGGGTGCTCATCCGTATCAAAGATAATAGCGCCTTTTTTGGAAGGAATTTCAACGGGAACGATCTGTTCCTTGAATTTTCCTTCCTTGATGGCTTTTTCAGCCAGTTGCTGGCTTCTGAGCGCAAAGGCATCCTGGTCTTCCCTGGATACATTGTATTTTGCCGCAACATTTTCTGCAGTCTCGCCCATGGTGTTCCCGCTTAAGGGATCAAAGAGAATCAACTGGTCCTGGAGCTGACCGTGGCCGAGACGGTATCCCCAACGGGCCTGTTTCAGCATAAAAGTGGCGTTGCTCATGCTTTCCATACCGCCTGCAATGATGATATCGGCATCCCCTGATTTGATGACCTGGGTGGCCAGGGTAACGGCCTTGACGCTGCCGGCGCAGGCTTTGCTGATGGTAAACTGGGGTTTTTCAATGGGAATCCCGGCCTTTACCGCCACGACACGGGCGGAATTGATGGGAAGATCCCCGGTTCTGTAACCGGATGCATAAATGACCTCATCCACCTGGTCTCCGGTAATCCCGGCTCTTTTGATGACTTCTCTGATGGGGATGGGTCCGAAATCAATATCACTTAATGGCTGGAGTGTTCCTCCGAATTTACCGATAGCCGTTCTGCAGGCTGCAACGATGACAACTTCTCTCATTTTTCCTCCTGAAAATATGGTATTTGCATTTAATTCTCAATATAGCTTCAATATAGCTGTAATATAATTGACCGACCCTGTCAACCAAAAACATTCAGCCAAAGGCGGTTCTTCCCGGACTAAGAAAGATAACTGATCTGCATGATGGCCGAAGCTGTTTTTTCACCCAGGCACTGATATTCATGGGCACAGTCGGCATGAAACTGCAGAAATTCATTTTCCTTCACGTCAAAGGCTTTGCCGTTCACAACAATCCGCATCCTGCCCTTGAGAACAAATACATATTCATAAACATTGCCCTTATGGGGTTCACCAGAAAACACAGTATCCGGATCAATTTCAATATAATAGGTTTCAAAGGGCTGTTCAGGTTCAAAGGGAATCATGGGGAAGAGACGGTAACGCTCTGATTCCGCGGTCAGCGGTTTTTCCCCGCAAAAAGATCTGACCTTTGCATCAACCAACGGTTTTCGAAGCAGGGACGTAAACGAAACCTTGAGCCCGTTGGCAATTTTCCAGATGATGGAAATGGTCGGGCTTGATCGGCCGGTCTCAATCTGTCTTAACATGCTTTTGCTGACCCCGGTCAGCTCGGAGAGCTGGTCCAGGCTGAGATTTCTGGATTCCCGGAGATTTGAAAGATTGGCGGCAATGGTTTCAACGGATTGTTCCATATAACAAACACCTTGACAATATATTGCTCAAAAGTTAATATAACGCTCAAAAGAATGTTAAACGCTACAGTATATTAATTTATTTTTCAAGAGGTGCCCCATGAATATTGAATTTATCCCATTAATTTCATTTGTACTGATATCCACTTTCACCCCCGGACCCAACAATATCTCCAGCACTTCAATGGGAATTCTTTACGGTTACCGGAAGACCCTTGAATTCCTTGCCGGGATTACGGTGGGATTTTTTCTGGTCATGATGGCCTGTGCGTTTCTGTCAAGCAGCCTTCTGGCCCTGCTGCCGGAAGCTGAAAAATACCTGAGATGGGTGGGCGCAATTTATATTATCCATCTTGCCGTCTCCACCCTGCGCACCAGCTATTCATTTTCAGAATCCAACAAGGCCCCGAAAGCCTTTAAAAAAGGTTTTATTCTACAATTATTCAATCCAAAAGTGACCATATACGGGATAACTCTGTATTCAACCTTTCTGGCCCCTGTTTCAAACCGGATAGACCTTCTTCTCATCTCTGCCCTGCTCTTTGCATGTGTTGCCTTTGCAGCCACATCCACCTGGGCCCTGTCCGGCTCAGCCATTAAAAACAAACTGCAAAACGATTCGTTCAGAAATGGGGTCAATGGGGTTCTATGTCTGATGCTGATTTATACAGCCATAGATCTTTCAGGGATTTTAATCCTGCCATGAAAACCAGATGAATGCCTAATCTTTCCACCTGGCAAAAGAATAGGGGAAAACTTTGGTAAAACCATAATGCGCTGTAAAAATAGTGTTTACACCTGCCACATGGGCAAGCATCTTTAAAGATTTTTCCTGGGTCTTTAAATCCATGTTGAAAATATCATTAAATGTCAGGATCTTTCCCTCTTTCAGACCCATGGAATCTCCGGTAAACAGCCAGGTGTCGTTGATGAGATAACTCATGGAACCAGGTGTATGGCCCGGCGTCCATATCCCTTTGATACTCAGGCCTGAAATATTGAGGGTCTGTTTGTCTTCCAGCAGTTCATACGGGTGTTTTATCTTGTTTTTAAAAACTAGAAACCGGGCTGTCCGGCCATTGATCATCTGCTCTTCCTGCTTTGAAATATAGATGACGGCATTCTGGAAAAGACCCAAACCGGCCGTATGATCCACGTCCGAATGGGTCAAAAAAACTGCAATAACCTTTTTGGGGTCTAAGCTCATCCGGTTCAATTCCCTTTGAACATGATCGGCATTATTGCCTGAATCCACCGCAATATAGGACTCACCCGCCTTGATGATAAACAGATTAACATAGCCATCCTCGATTGCAAAAATCCCTTCAATGATTTCTCTGGTTTCCACCGGCGTCATTTTCCGAATTTCAATGTAAAATTTAACAAGATAGGCGCCGCCCAGCAGGAGCAAAATCCCCAGGCCCGCTCCAACGCCCCACCAGATTCTTTTCTTTTTTTTATTCATATTTTCTCCATGATGCCGGTTTCCCTATCCAATCTCATGTCCCTCATTCAAATTCCAATATTCCGAAAAATTCAGGCCGGTGGAAATCCGGTTTTGGCGCCTCAACCGGCGACCAGGTCAGCCAATGCGGATGCGAGGTCTTGTCCCCGCATTTATAGAAATTGGCCCGCCATTGAACCCCTGAAGCAGGCGGGGTCACCTTTGTGTATTTTTCCAGCAGAGGAATGGGAAGCCGGTAAGAAACCGTCCAGGTCACGGGCTCCTGAATTTCCGGGTCAACACTGTACGGCAGTGAATGAACACAGGAAATCTTTTCGCATTCCTCCTTTGGAATGACAATCCTGTTCTTTCCCCTTCCCGACTGGAAATGAAAGAGGATGGTTCCGCCGCAATTGATTTCAAAATTGAAATACCCTCCGGAAACATCCGTCCCCGGCGTAAAGAAAAATTCTACGCAACTGTCCTCAAAGACATTGTCCTGGTGATTTTCCGCCACAGCCCTGACATATTGGTCCTGGACCCGGAACATCACAAAAACGGCTTCATCATCAAAGATTAATTTGGCTTCCGCCCGGGGAAAATGATCCGGCCTTGAGCCCATATAATGGGTTAACGCCAGTGCGGAAGTGCCGTTCCACGGCGCCATATCCCAGGATGCATCCGCTCTGAAAGGATTTTTATTTTTTTTTACCCGGTATTTCATTTCCAAACCTTGAAATATTTTATAAACTTCAGAGATCGGTTATAAATAAGCCCATGATAAAAAGCAAGAGGAGGGATTCAGGTGATCAACCCCGTAAAAAACTGTTCCATCGCTTTCACAGCCTTTCTTCTGGCCGTTATGGTCGCTGTCATGCCCTGTCCAATACCGGCCGGTGCCGAAGAACTGCCCTATTATCGCCTGGTCATCCTGGGAGACCCGCATCTGCCCGGCCGCTTGATTGAAAAAAAGGAATTAGTCCGTGAGACCATCAATTCCTGGGAAGATGTTGAGATGATCATTGCCGTTGGAGATATCTGTTCCGACTGGGGCAGTGACGAAGAATACCGCCTGGCCAAAGAATTCTTTTCCAAGTTCAAAAAACCCTTCTTCCCCATTGCCGGAAATCATGATTATATCTATGAAACCCCGGCCGGGCCTGAAGGCGGACTCGTGGTCGCCCCAAGGCAGATTCAGGAGGCAAAGCTCAAAAAATTCCAGGAAACCTTTAATCTGCCGGGCTATTTTTACGGCAAAACCGTGGGAAACTATCGCCTGATTTTCCTTTCATCGGATCATGTTGATTTTCTTTCCGGAATGTCGGATCGGCAGCTCGCCTGGTTTCGCTCAGAACTTGAGGCCAACAGAAAAACCCCGACCATCATCATTTTCCATGGTCCCTTAAAGGGCACCCTGAAAGATTACCGTCGATGGATCAATACCCCCGGCTTTATTGCCCAGCCCTATGAAGACATCCATGACATCCTGAAACAGAACCCCCAGGTGTTCATGTGGGTGTCCGGCCATACTCACACCCCGCCCATGGAGGAAAGCTTTGCCTCGCCAATTAATGTGTATGAAGGTCAGGTCACCAATATCCACAACAAGGACATGAACCGAGGCGACATCTGGACCAATTCACTTTATCTTTATCCGGACAAGGTGGTCGTCAAAACCTGGGATCACCAGATAAATGAGTGGCTCCCGAATCTTGAACGGACCATTGTGGTGCCGAAAATTTAAGCTTGGAGGTAAACTTTCTTTTATCTCAAGGTTACTCAAGGTGAGGCTTGGAAGGCTTGACGGTTATGGGTTTCGAGCTGTTAGATTTTATTTGTTAGACATAAAGGAGATTATGTCCAACTAAAATTCTTGATTAATTTTTCTGTCTCGAATAATGCTGAATGAAAAACTATAGGTTTTTGGACAAATGACCCTTCGTTGCATGAATGTTGGGGTTACCCTTATTCCCATGTTTTCAATCGTTTTTTGCATTCAGATGTCGGCAGCCTGGAATTCAATGTCATCAACAGCGTCAGTTTATCATAGGCCTGTGTTTCATCAGTAATAATATACTTTTCCACCAACTGATCAAATATCCATAAAACGCCATGAACTTTGATATAGCTATCCTTTGCGATTCTTCTCATGGCAGCTTCCCCTGTTAGTAGCCTTGCTGACAATGCCTTTGAAAGGAATAGACAGGAGCAGTCAGGGATAGAAAGACTTTTATGCTGGATATTCAACAATTGGATTTCCATTAATTCAGAATAGTTGAATCTCTTTTTCTTAACCCAAGTTCGACAAAAAAAATCAAATATATTGTAAAATCAATTGCATATCGATTTTCAGCCCAAAATTTCCTCACTACATTTTGACTGGGTAACTGGTTTTTTCAGAGGGGCTTTTATTTTTATTCTGCCCAAGGGTTGTTGTTTTATATTCAGGCTTCTGTATATGGCTTGCTGGTTTAATGTCGGGATGGAACTGTTTCTGATATTAATTGTCGATTCATCTTCGGTTTTAAAGGTTGTGGTCACCCTGACATGGGTTGATAAAAGGTTGCG
>JANNUH010000059.1:0-6069 GCA_031395015.1 Desulfobacterales bacterium
AAGAACCTGAGAATTATGAGATGAAGGATAAAATTTATTGAACTAAACCACTTGAAAAATGGTAATAAAACCAAGACTTGTTTGTGCTATGGAGATTCTATTGAAACCCTTGGTAGACAATGCTGTACGAAAAACAAAGAAAAAAAATGATCTTTGGATAGGGCAACAATCATGATGATTTTGTATCATTGTTGAGATAAGAAAAGAAGCATTATTTTGGGATCGGTTGAGGAAAAACCACCGCGTAGCGGTTTAGTTCTATAATATAAAAATTTTAACAAGCAGTTTTTCCGACTCATGTTTAATTATCCGATACTGGAAAATTTCTAGGGGTATTTGATAAGGCATGCCAATACTATTCAAAATCGGGTATTGTCGATTTGTCTCTGAGCCTACGATTATTTGAGAACCACACTTCTTTAAAAAAACTAGTGGCGGTCAACCGCCACTCATAACATACTGTTATTCATTACGAAAATTCATTACGCAAAAAATTTGGTGTTGAAAATCCGATGAGCAGGAGTCTTTCCAAAAACGAAATCATCAGAAGGCATACCCTGAATAAAAACAGCTTTTTTAAAAAAGGGCTTAAGGCTTAAAGCCCTTTTGAAGTGCGTTTTTCGGAAGGCTTATCCCCATTTCTTTCTGGATATATTCACTTCCTGATTCCTGAAAAGAAATATAGATCAGGCTGAAGGCATGGATCTTCAGTTTTTCTTTTTTTAAGGAATTAATGGTTTCCTTTCTATGGCCAGCCATTTCCGCAAGGGCCGGGAAAACGGCCTGGGCCCCTTCGTCCAGAGGCAGATCGGTCGGGTGGAATTCAATCTCTGTGGGTTTTGCGGCTGGGGCCGGGCTGATCTGCGCCAGGGTCATCTGTTTTGCGATTCTTAAAAAAAGTTTCGGGTTGATTTTGAATGCCGGGATATAAAAATACAGGTGTTGCTTTTCATGTTCTTCCTGGACAACTTTGGGGATATTGGCAATTTTTATCAAATGCGCATAGGTTGAGCAGGTGAGTAGGTTAAATTCCACCTTGAGCCGCCAGAAAGGCATCAGGATCTTTGTATCCAGGTCTGAATCTGCAAAATGCGTTTCAAGCCTGTTTAGTTTTTTATTGCGGATCAACCAGAATGTGGCGCAGTTGCTGCAATGAATCACAAGGGAATCTGTCCGGCCTTTGAGATCCCATCCGCAATCCGGGCAAAGACAGGGGGTAAAGGAAAGGTGATGGTCGGGTGATTTTTTATCTGTCGGCAGGTCTGTTGATGGCATGGACAAAGGGTTTCCGGACAATCCGTCACAGATAACGCCCGAATTTCGGTAAAACGGCATAAACACAAGGCTCAGGGTTTCTCCGATATATACCTTGTCGTCACCCCCGCCAGCCATTTGTTTTAAGGCGGTTTTCCCGGAAATCTCAGGTGGCAGGAAAACACCCTCCGTGTCCTTCTGGATGAATTTAAGGGGTCGGGTCTGGGGGCGAAGCCCGAGGGAGGGCGGCAACCCTTTCTTATTAACAGCCGGACAGGAATGATCGATCACCCTGAAGCCCGGTGAAATTTCCTCCATAGAAAATTCCATTCCTTTAAACCGCCAATAGGGCACGTATAGGGTTTCATGGCCCTGAGGCGCTTCAGGGCCGGGTTCCAGATAATAGCAGGGAAAGGGATCTGTATGCAGGATATGCCTTGTTTTGCAGAAAGCGCATTGGACAATGCATTCCGTTTCATCCAGCACCACTGGTGCCCCGCAGCGGGGGCAGTGCATGTCGATTTTAAAATTAAAGTTGTTCACCGCAGTGGTTGCAATAATTTGAATGGATAAGGTTTTCAGTGCCGCAGGCCTTGCAGAACCGGGATGTTTGTTTTGTCTCCACCTTGGTACCGCACCTGGGGCAGAACCCTGCATTGGGAGACAGATTCTTCTGGCACTGCACGCATTGTGAAAACACCATGATCTGGTGACCGCAGAAGGGACAGAACCCAGCATCTTCGGGAACGGCAGAACCGCAATCCGGACATTTGGGCAAGGGGCTCTCCTTTCCCGGCCCGGCCGGGGTTTCATCCATGATTTTCGATACCATGGGAGGGATCATCCATCCAAGCCCCATCCCCATGGCCTGCCCGGCCGTTCCGGGATTCTCCGCTGCTTTTTCCATGGCATTGGCCGCTTTCAGCTTCATGAGCTTGTTCATGTCGTCAAAGAGGCCCAAGGCGCTTTTATCATCCATGCGCTTCTGGACTTCCTCGGGAGGGGTGATGGAACTGATGAACAGGTCGTTAAGCCCGAGGCCGAACCGGCTGAATTCATCCCTTAAATTTTTCTTTAGTCCGCCGGCCCAGGCCTCATATTTGCCCGGAAGATTCAAAATGGTGTCCAGGTTTTCCCCCATATAATCGTTGAACCGTGAGACAATGACCCGGCCTAGATATTCTTCAATATCAGTGGTCGTAAACCTGTCCACAGTGCCGATGAGTGAATTAATGAATAAAAGGGGCTGGATGACCCGGATATTGAACATGCCGAATGCCCGGAGGCGAATCAGGCCCAGTTCATTGTCCTTGAAGGCCACAGGGTCGCGGGTCCCCCATTTCAGATCCGGAAAGACTTTCATATTGATGAAATAGGCTTCCGCCCTCAAAGGACTGGTCAAGCCCCACGGGATGGCCAGCATCTTGTTGAGAATGGGGATATTACCGGTTTTCAGGGTATGCCGCCCAGGCCCGAAGACATGAAGGGCCTTTCCATTATAGAAAAAAATCCCGGCCTGGTTTTCCCGGACGATCATCTGGGCGCCGAATTTGATTTCAGCCGAGCCTTCGGCAGGAATGCGCTGGACAATTTCCTTGCCGGTCTTGTCAAACCATTCCAGAACTTCCAAAAATACAAGATTATTCTGTCCCATTTTTTTTCTCCTGATTGAAGTGGCCTATGCAGGTGTCTTTTTGGTATGCGATAATTGTCTGACTCTGTCAAGAAAAGACCGTGGTCAAAAAAAGTTTTCCCGTCCCTCGGATTGACAAAGGCACGAAAAATCTATAATAATTTCATTCTTTTAAACACGGTCGGCCAATATTTTAAACAGTGCCGCAACCATAATATAAAGGTGAGCCCCATCGACCCGGAACAGAACAGTACTGTCTTAAAATTGGAAGATGAACAGGAAATCCTGACTGTCATCCGAAGATGCATTCCCCTCCTGGAAAAACTTGCAAGGGAATCCGAACTCCTGGCCGGGCTGTCGGAACCGGAGCGGATTGCCCTGATCACAGCGGCCGGGAAAATATCCCGGCCAGACAAAAAAGAGATCAAAAAGCGCAACAAGGACAAAAAAAAGCTGAGCCGGATGGCTGTTGTGCATAAGGAACGCTGCCTCAGGGGGGACACCGGCATCCGCAAAGCACGGGAGGCTGAGGTTTTCCGCGCTCCGGAACAGATTTCCCTGGACAGGGGCAAGCCAAAAAGCCCGGAACCGGGCAAAAGACTTGAAAGCCCCCGCAACTGCTATATCTGCAAGGATGAATTTACAGAACTCCACCATTTTTACGATGCCCTGTGCCCCAGATGTGCAGACTTTAATTATCAGAAACGCTTCCAGACCGCCTCCCTTAAAGGGCAGGTGGGCCTGATCACCGGGTCAAGGCTCAAAATCGGTTACCAGGCCACTTTGATGATGCTCCGGGCCGGAGCCAGGGTCATCGCCACCACCCGGTTTCCCAAAGATTCGGCTTTACGGTTTTCAAGGGAAAAGGATTTTTCCGACTGGGGCCACAGGCTCCATATTTTTGGCCTGGACCTTCGCCATATCCCCAGCGTTGAACTCTTCTGCGACTATATCAAACAGACCTATCAGCGCCTGGATATTCTTATTAATAATGCGGCCCAGACGGTCAGAAGGCCGCCGGGATTCTATGCCCATCTCATGGAAAATGAACGCCGGGAGGTAGCGGATCTGCCCATGACCGCCCAACCCCTTCTCGGTCAATACCAGGATTGCCTCAACCGCCTGGAACATGGGCAGACTGACCCTGGAGGCCGGGAAGCCGCCCTGCCCGTGACCTGGAACGGCGCAACGCCCGGCGTGGGATTGCGCATGTCGGCCCAACTGTCCCAGATCCCCTATTCCTATGACCATACCCTGAATGTGCCCGAGGTTTTCCCGGAAGCAAAACTGGATGCCGACCTCCAGCAGGTGGACTTGCGGAAAATCAATTCCTGGCGCCTGAAGCTGGGAGAAATCGAAACCTCGGAAATGCTGGAAATCCAACTGGTCAATGCCGTGGCGCCGTTTGTGCTGTGCAACCGGATGGAAGCACTGATGAAACTGGACAACACCGGGCAAAAACACATGGTTAATGTCTCTGCCATGGAAGGCAAATTCCTTCGCTTTAAAAAAGACAGCCGCCATCCCCATACCAATATGGCCAAGGCAGCCCTGAACATGCTCACGCACACGGCAGCCGGTGATCTGGCCAAATCCGGGATTTATATGAATGCAGTGGATACGGGCTGGGTCACGGATGAAGACCCGGCTGCCCTGGCCCGGCAAAAGCAGGAGATCCACGATTTCCAGCCGCCCCTTGATATCGTGGACGGCGCAGCCAGGGTCTGTGATCCCTTTTTTCACGGCATCCTGACCGGAAAGCACTGGTGCGGAAAATTTTTAAAAGATTATTTCCCCATTGACTGGTAATCCTCACCCATGAAGCCCTCCTCAAAAAACAGGCTGACCCCTCAGCAGCAATTCCTTTTCCCGGGCAAAAATTTGTTTGACACCATTGCGCGGGCCGTCTGCCGTGCCGGAGTTCTACCGAGAAAAGAACTCCATGAAGCCTGGGAAACGGCAAAGCGGGTCCGGCGGCGGTTCCGGGGAGGCCGGGTCCTGGACCTTGCCTGCGGCCATGGGCTTTAGTGCCTTACTCCTGAATTTCTATCATAAAAAACAAGAAAATTATGCAGCCATTTTCACAAGATGATCAGTAGATGCGGCTAATAATGCGCTTAAGGCATTCGCTAATTTCATCCCTTTATTCGTCATCTGGTATCTATTCTGTCTTGGTAATTTACGGATGATTCCGTGAACTCTGAGTAGTTTTAGATGACGGCTGACTTTTGCCGATAATTGTTTGTCCGTACGTCCTGAACCAAATGGTGTATCTGATAATTTTTTCCGAAGCATTTTGTTGCTGAATCCGGAAATCATAAATGCAGGATCAGATAAGGACAAAATAAATTTGCGGTCTTTTCCGACAGGATCAAGGCCGCGGAAATTGCGGCCATTTTTTCTGATAGAACCAATCAGATCATCCATGAGATCACGAATCGGAGTTTTTTCCTGAAGGGTTGCCAGGTCCTCCATTAAACGATTGTTGACATCTTGGGACACTTTTGCCCGTAAGGGGGTATCCATTACACCCTTACATATGGGAAGGCGTTGTTTAGCCTCATTTTCATCCTACCCCTGTTTATGGCGAAACACTTTGAATTTTCCAGGATCATTAATGGTTGTTTCAACCCTATGATTATTTTGTTCATTGTAAATTTTCACAGAGTTCTGGTCAACCCAATGACGCAGACGAATGCCATCATTAAAATCAGTGATGCGTGTTACAACAGTATCCATGGATCTGGTATGTGGTCGCCCTGATTTTGTCATGGGACGATCAAGATAACGTAAGACACGGCTGCTTGTCCCGGTTATATGGGCGTGGCGCAGCAGGGAATCCATGATTGAATTCAGAGATGCGGGTGTATCAAAAATAAAACCTGTGGCCCATTCACTTTGCCTTAACCCAAGTTCGACAAAGAAAAATCAAATATATAGTAAAATCAATTGGATATCGATTTTCAGTTCGAAATTTCCTCACTACATTTTGATTGGGTAACTAGTTTTTTCAGAGGGGCTTTTATTTTTATTCTGCCCAGGGGTTGTTGTTTTATATTCAGGCTTCTGTATATGGCTTGCTGGTTTAATGTCGGGATGGAACTGTTTCTGATATTAATTGTCGATTCATCTTCGGTTTTAAAGGTTGTGGTCACCCTGACATGGGTTGATAAAAGGTTGCG